>NZ_QUFG01000005.1:0-301342 GCF_003478405.1 Faecalibacterium sp. AF28-13AC
AAAAAATGACGAATGCTCTTTAACAGCTAAATGCTGTAAGAACATTCGTCATGGTGCGAAGGAGGGGATTTGAACCCCCAAGGATAAACCACACGCACCTCAAACGTGCGCGTCTGCCAGTTCCGCCACCTTCGCATACTGTTTTGGTGCAATCTCCGATCTCTGAGGTGTGAAACCGTGGTGCGGACTGCTCAAGTATAGTACCATAATCTCCTGGGAAAGTCAAGCGTTTTTCATAGAATTTTTCGGCTCTCATATCTTGTACGGAGACGCTTTTTCATAAATTCACAGCATGAGGAGGTTTTTGGTGTGAAGGTGCAGAAAAAGTTTTTATTACAGGGCGCGATCCTTCTATTTCTGGGGCTGGGCTTAGGTTTTGGGCTTGGGAGTTTCTATGCTTCTGCGCCGGTCATCGGGTGCCGGGAAAATGACCTGACGCCCATCCCGGACGAAGGTTTCATCTCCCCTGCCGCAAGCGAAGTGCCGGCCGGGTCGGTGCCGGAAACGCCGCCCGCACCACCGGACAAATGGGTCTGCCTGACCTTCGACGACGGCCCCAGCAAGACGACGCCGGACGTTCTGGCCGCGCTGAACGCCGCCGGAGTCCGGGCCACCTTTTTTGTGGTGGCGACCGGGTACAACGAGAAGTATCTGCCGCTTCTCGCTGAGGCAGAAGCCGCCGGGCACCAGATCGCATTCCACTCTGCCTCGCACGAGTACAGCGACATCTACCGGAGCCCGGACGCCTACTGGCAGGACCTTGCCCTGCTGAAGGAGCGCATCGCGCCCTACGTCTATACCGAGAGCATCCGCTATCTGCGCTTTCCGGGCGGGAGCACCAACACCGTCAGCCGACGCTACGGCGGCAAAGGCATCATGAGCGAACTGAAAGCGCAGGCCGCTGAAAAAGGCTTCACCTCTGTGGATTGGAACGTCTGCGCCGAGGATGCTGTGGGCGGCAAACCCAGCGCATCCACCATCTACCGCAATGTGGTACGGGAGACCGGTGAACAGACCCAGTGCATCGTTCTGATGCACGATTCCGCCACCACCCACACCACCGCCGAGGCCCTGCCGGACATCATCCAGTGGTATCGGGATCAGGGGTTCACATTCTGCCGCGTAGAGCAAGTGCTGCCAACACCATAGCGGCCACCGCCGCAGGGAGCAGCCGCCAAAGCCATCGAAGCAGGCGCTCCCGTCTGGGCGGCAGCCCCGTTTGAAGCGACTCCGGGAAGACCGCTTCGCAGCAGATGGAATCGCAATAGCGGCCCTGCCCCCGCCATGCTTTGTAGCGGATGCCGTTCCACTCAAACTCCGGATACATCCCGCCTTTTGTAATGCGCAGGGGGCTTCCCTGCGCTTCGGCATAGCGCTGCAACGCTTCTGCAAAGTCCTCCGGGGTGTTGATGGACTGCTCCGATACGATATAAAAACGCTTTTTCTGTTCGTTTTCTGCCACCGTGCGGTAATCCTTGAGCCAGCCGGTGAAGAATCCGCCCGGCTCCTGCGGGTCCTGCATCCGTTTCAGGCAGTCGTCCACATCCAGCTGCTCCATCCGGGGTGCCTGCCGGGTCAGCTCCGCGCAAAAGCGGATCGCACCCGCCAGCCGGAAGGCCTGTTGTTCCAGCACTGCCTGCTGTGCCTGGATTGCTTCGGCCAGCGGCTGTTCTCCACGGAGAACGCTTTGAATGGTGGGCAGCGGCAGATCCAGCATCCGAAGCATCCGGATCAGTTTCAGAGTCCGGACATCTTCGTCGGTATAATCCCGGTAGGCATTGCTCCGGTTGCGGGCAGGCGTCAGCAGCCCTTCTTTTTCGTAAAAGCGGATGTTGGGGCTGGAGACCCCGCTCTGTTCCGAAGCCTGTTTGATGTTCATTTGCTTCACCTCCGCCCTTACACTACACCATAAAGTCGGTGGAAGGTCAAGTATTTTCCTCAAAAAAGCGCAAAAATGCCCCGGCGGGCACAAAACCTGCCGGGGCACTGGTTTTTCAATGGCGCTTACTGTGCGTTGTTGAAGAGGCTGAAGGCGCGATATGCCATGTACAGGTCACTCTTGTGGATGACCTCGAAGGGAGAGTGCATGGACAGCACGGGCACACCGATGTCCAGCACGGGGATGCCGCGGTTGGCCACATACTTGGCAATGGTGCCGCCGCCGCCCAGGTCCAGACGGCCCAGCTCACCGATCTGCCATGCCACGTTGCCCTTGTCGAGCATCCGGGTAACATCGCTGACCAGCTCTGCGCAGGCATCGCTTGCGGAACCCTTGCTGCCGCCGCCGGTGTACTTGAAGATCGCCACGCCACGGCCTGCATAGGTGCCGTTCATCGGCTCGAAGGCGCTGGCCCAAGACGGGTCGTAGGCAGCGGTGACGTCTGCGGACAGGCAGACGCTGTTGCGGAAGGCCAGGATGTCGTCCTGACCGGCAGTGCGGCACAGCTCCTGCATGAAGTGGAAAGCATACATGCTCTGCATACCGGTCACACCGTCGGACCCGATCTCTTCCTTATCGGTGAGGACACAGACAGTGGTGTAGGCCGGGGCCTTGGTCTCGATCTCAGCCATCAGTGCGGGGTAAGCGTCCACACGGTCATCGTGGCCGTAGCCGCCCACCATGGAGCGGTCAAAACCGACGTCACGGCACTTGTAAGCCGGGGTGATCTCGATCTCGGCCCGCATGAACTCCTTCTCGGTGATGCCGTACTTCTCGTGGAGGAGGATCATGGTGTTCAGCTTGACGGCTTCCTTGACGTCCTCATCCTCCACAGCATCGGAACCGATGAGGATGTTCAGCTCCTCAGCCTTGATGCCGTCCTTCAGGGTGCGGGTGTTCTGCTCGGCGCTCAGATGGGGCAGCAGGTCGGTGATGCAGAAGACGGGATCGCCCTCGTCCTCGCCGACGCGGACGGTGACGGTGGTGCCGTCGTCGCGGGTGAAGACGCCGTGGATAGACAGCGGCATGGTGCCCCACTGATACTTGCGGATGCCGCCGTAGTAGTGAGTCTTGAAGTAGCTCAGGTGGTCG
Source organism: Faecalibacterium sp. AF28-13AC (assembly GCF_003478405.1). NCBI lineage: Bacteria > Bacillati > Bacillota > Clostridia > Eubacteriales > Oscillospiraceae > Faecalibacterium > Faecalibacterium sp. AF28-13AC. Next base: position 3,032 of record NZ_QUFG01000005.1, read on the forward strand.
GACTCATACAGCGGGGTCGGGCGCAGGTCCAGACGGGGGCTGTCGGTATGCGCGATGACCAGACGGAAGCCGTCCTCAAAGCTGCGGGTGCCGATGGTGGAAGCCACGACAGCCTTCTTGAACTGGACAAAGTAGACCTTATCGCCGGGCTGGTAGGTCTTTTTGGGGTCGAACTCCACGTAGCCGGCATCCTTGAGCATCTGCTCGCTCTCGGCGGCGACTTCGCGCTCGGTCTTGCCGTTGTCGAGGAACTTCTTGTAGCCCTCGGCAAAAGCGTGTGCCTTCTGCTTGACGTCTGCATCCTTGTCGGCGACGTAAGCAGGCTTATAGAGCAGCTTTTCGGCCAGCTGCTGGGTCGGAGTTTTTTCTGCCATAGAATTTCTCCTGCCTTTCTGTTTCTATATTCCTAAATATTTCAAACCGGGAGGCCCGGTTCAAGCGGATCAAGTGCCATACAGATTCTGATACACTGCATAGCAGGCGGTGATCTTTTCCACGTAGTGGTGCATCTGGTTGTAGGGAAAGCCCTGCAGCGTGATGCCGTCGGCGGAGTGTTCTTCCTTTTGCAGCAGCGCATCCACCGTGCCCCAGCCGCTGTGGTAGGCCGCAGCCGCTGTGGCGACATCGCCGCCGTAGCGCTCCATGCAGAGATGGAGGTAGTAGCAGCCGAACCGCAGGCTGACAGCGGGGTCATACAGATCCCCGAAGGTGACGTTTTCCCCTTCCGCGATCTTGCTGCGCAGCCAGAGGAAGGTTTCCTCGGTCATCTGCATCAGGCCGCGGGCCTCGACGCTGGATGTAGCATCCGGGTCAAAGCCGCTCTCCGTCCGGACGAAGGAGTAGACCAGCAGCGGGTCGAGGTCGTACTCGGCAGCGTACTGCTCCACAAGGGCGGAATATTTGCAGGGATAGAGCGTTTTTTCCACCCGCGTCCGCACCGGCGGCAGGCAGAGGATGCCCAGCGTCACCAGAAACACCAGAACGAGGCCGTTCAAAAATCTCTTCGCATTCAAACCGAGGGTCGCGCACCACCTTTCGTGCCGCCTTCCGCCAGCAGCTGCTCGCAAAGCGCGTTCGCAGCTGCTTCCAGTGCGGCAAGGTCTGCGTCGTTGCGCAGAACGTAATCGGCGCGGGCCAGCAGGGCTTCTTCGGGCGTTTGGGCGTTCAGGCGGCGCGCTGCCATTTCGGGCGCGATGCCGTCCCGCTTTGCGATGCGGGCCACGCTCGTTTCAAATGGAGCCGTCACCACAGCCAGACGGTCGCACTCGGCTTCGGCCTCTGTCCCGACGATGACCGCACCATCCAGCACAAAGAGCGAAGCCCCCGCCTCTTCGGCAGCGTGTTTTGCCAGCCGGATGCGGCGGACGATCTCCGGGTGGGTGATGGCGTCCAGCGCCGCTTTGCCATCCGGCGATGCGAACGCACGGTCTGCCAGCAGGCGGCGGTCCAGCGAGCCGTCCGCCCGGAGGATGTCTGCCCCGAACCGCCGGGCCAGCACCGGCAGCAGCGGCGAAGACGGCAGCAGCATCTCCCGCGAGATCTGGTCTGCGTCGGCCAACGGGACCCCATGGGCCGAGAATACCGCGGTCACGGTGGATTTTCCGCAGCCGCTGCGGCCCGTGATGCCAAGCGTGATCATAGCGCGATCACCCGGAAAGCCGCCGCCCGGATGAGGCGGTTGTACACCGCCATGGACAGGCCGTCTTTCTGCGGGCAGCGAGCATAGACGACGCCGTCGCCCTGCTCATCCAGTGCGCGGAGGCTGCGGAAGATGTGCTTTGCCTGGTCGGCACCATCGCCCTCGCGGCCATACTCCACACAGGGCACACCGAGTTTTTCGGCCTCGCCCGTGAAGCAGAGGCAGCTGGGATTCTGGTCCATGTGGGCCTCCACGTAAGCCTTGAACTGCTCAAAGGTGCCGTCCAGCAGGGTGACATCCGCCTTGGGGGCGTAGTGCTTATACTTCATGCCGGGGCTGCGGACGACCGCGCCCTCCGGGAGCTTTTCGAGGATGGCCTTGGAGACTTCGACCTCTTCGCCGAGGGCGCGTTCCAGGTCTTCCAATGTAATGTGGCCGGGGCGGAAGAGGGTGGGCTTATCGCCCACGACCGACACGACCGTGGACTCCACGCCCCAGTCGCACTCGCCGCCGTCCAGAATCAGGGGCAAACGGCCGTTCATATCGGTGAAGACGTCCTGTGCGTTGGTTGGGCTGGGTTTGCCGGACAGGTTGGCCGAAGGGGCCGCAAAGGCGCAGCCGCTGGCCTCGATGACCGCACGGGCCACGGGGTGGCTGGGCATCCGGATGCCGACGGTGTCCAAACCGGCGCAGCACTCCGCCGCCACCTCCGGGCCGCGCGGCATGATGATGGTCAGCGGGCCGGGGCAGAACGCCGCCATGAGCAGCTGTGCCCGCTCCGGCACCTCGCTGACGAGGCCGGGCAGCATCTCCGGGCCGGTGATGTGGACGATCAGGGGGTTATCCTGCGGGCGGCCCTTGGCCACAAAGATTTTTGCCACAGCTTCCCCATTGCGGGCATCGGCTGCGATGCCGTAGACCGTCTCCGTGGGCAGGGCCACCAGCTCGCCGCGCCGCAGCAGCGCAGCCGCTTTCGCGATGCCCTCGCCCTTGGCGGGTAGTATCTCAGTTTTCATTTCCATGCGAATCATCGTTCTTTCTATCTGTAAAGTATATATTCTTTACACCATTTCAGGTGCATTATTTGTCGCTTTGTGTGTTGAGCTGGCGGAGCTTTTCGGCCTGCTCATGGGTCGCCAGCGCATCAATGATCTCGTCCAGATTGCCGTCTAAAATCTTATCCAGATTGTGCACGGTCAGGCCGATGCGGTGGTCGGTGCAGCGGTCCTGCGGGAAGTTGTAGGTGCGGATCTTCTCGCTGCGGTCTCCGGTGCCCACCTGGCCCTGACGATCGGCATTGATGGCATCCTGCTGTTCCTTCTGCTTCTGGGCCAACAGGCGGCTGCGGAGGATCTCCAACGCCTTATCCTTGTTCTGGAACTGGCTGCGCTCGTTCTGGCATTCGACCACCATGCCGGTGGGCAGGTGCGTCACCCGGATGGCGCTGGACGTCTTGTTGATGTGCTGACCGCCCGCGCCGGAGGAGCGGAAGGTGTCGATGCGGAGGTCTTTCGGGTCCAGCGCAAAGTCCACCTCTTCCGCCTGCGGCATCACGGCCACCGTGGCCGTGGAGGTATGGATGCGGCCCTGCGTCTCCGTTTCCGGTACCCGCTGCACCCGGTGGACGCCGCTCTCGTACTTGAGGCGGTTGTATGCCCCTGCGCCGTTCACCGCGAAGATGGCTTCCTTCACGCCGCCAAGCTCCGTCTCGTTGAGGTTGAGCACTTCCAGCTCCCACCCACGGCTCTGCACATACATCGTGTACATCCGCATCAGGCTGTGGGCAAACAGGGCAGCTTCCTCGCCGCCTGCCCCGCCGCGGATCTCCACGATGACGCTTTTGCCATCGTTCACATCCTTGGGCAGGAGCAGGATTTTGAGAGAATTTTCCAGTTTTTCCACATCCTGACTTTTTTCGCCGATCTCCTGTTGTACCATTTCCTTAAAGTCCGGGTCGAGGGTCTCCCCTTCGAGCAGGGCTTTTGCCTGAGCAAGATGATCCTGCGCCGTTGTCAGGGCCTGATAGGCCTGCACCACTGGCTCGGCCTCATGGTATTCCTGCATCAGGCGGCGAAACAGTGCCGGGTCCGCCGCTGTTTCGGGCTGGTTCAGGCGGACCGAAAGCTCCTCGAACCGGTGGCAGACCGCATCCATCTGAGAAAACAGTTTTGACATACTTGTGCAGTTCTCCTTATCGTTCTCATGGGATGTGGCGGTTCGTCACTCGGCGGCACCGGGCTTCTGGACCTTTTTGATGTTTTTTTCGATCTTTGCGCGGGGCAGCATGACCTCTCGGCCGCAGCCCGTGCAGCGGATCTTGAAATCCATGCCCACCCGCAGCACCTCGAAGCTGGACGCTCCGCAGGGGTGCTTTTTGCGGGTGAGGATGGTATCTCCAACTGCGATATCCATGAACAGCTCTCCCTCCTGCCTGTGCCCTCCGGCACAGGCCCGTATCGCGGCCCGCGCCGATTTTGCATCGGCCGCCGCATACAGATATAGTATAATCCAAACTCGTATAAAATGCAATTGTCAGCGCATATGGTTTTACTGCCGCCGGGCAAAACGGCGGGTGCGCAAGACAAAAACAGCACAGAAAGAGGAATGAAGAATGATGCAGACTTATCGTACCGAAGGAAATTACCGCAGTGCAGACCGGCTTTCGGCTGCGGAGCTGCGGGCGGCCATGGCCAGCCGCGAAATTTTGCAGAGCACCGCACTGGCATTCGACACGGCCCGCCAGCTGCGGTTCGAACTGGGCGGGGTGCGGGCCGTGATGCCCTTTGAGCAGTGTGCCGACGGAGCCGAGACGGGCAGTGTGCGGGACATTGCCGTGCTCACGCGGGTGGGGCGGCCCACCTGTTTCGTCATCGAAGAGTTGGGCACCGATGAGGCCGGCCAGCCCTGCTACCGGCTCTCCCGCGCCGAGGCGCAGCGGATGTGCAAGGCAGACTACCTCGACACCCTCCGCCCCGGCGACATCCTGCCCTGCACCGTGACCCACATCGAACCGTTCGGAGCTTTCTGCGACGTAGGATGCGGCATCAGCGCCCTGCTCCCCATCGACTGCATGTCGGTCAGCCGCATCTCCTCCCCCGCCGACCGGGTCAGCGTGGGGCAGCAGATCCTGTGCGTTATCAAGAGCCGGGATGTGCAGGGGCGGTTCGTCCTGACCATCCGGGAGCTGCTGGGCACCTGGGCCGAGAACGCCGCCGGTTTTACCGTGGGCGAAACGGTGGTGGGCATCGTGCGCAGCGTGGAAGAATACGGAACCTTCATCGAGATCGCGCCGAATCTGGCCGGGCTGGCCGAGAGCTGCCAGGATCTTCACCCCGGCCAGGCTGTGAGTGTTTACATCAAGAACATCCTGCCGGAAAAAATGAAGATCAAACTCGTCATCGTAAACCACAGCCTCGGCCAGAGCCACCGGTTCGAGCTGCATTATTTCATCACCGAAGGCCACCTGGACCACTGGCTCTACTCCACGCCCGACAGCCCCAAGCGGATCGAGACCGATTTTTCGGTTGCGGCTTGCAATCCGGCGTAAAACCCTTTATACTATAAAAAGAAGATGATTTTCCGCAATCTGAAACTTGAGGGGGATGTGCAGAACGATGGCCGCTAACGATGCTTTTACCGCCGGTGTCCGCCCCGGCGGGCTGACCGACAGCACCGAGATCCGGTTGCTGCTGTGTTATCTCGTGAAGAATGCCGGGCCGATCACCCGCACGGAGATTGAAAACGCCCTGATGGAGGAAGCGCTGGTCAATTATTTTGAGATCGGCTCCTGCCTGGATGACATCACCCAGCAAAAGCTGGTCACGCTGGCCGATGGGCGCTACACCATCACCGAAAAAGGGCGCAAGGTCGCACAGGAGCTGGCCTACGACCTGCCCCGCAGTGTGCGGGAGCGCGCCGTAGCCGCCGTGCTGCGCAGCCAGACCTGGGCCCGCAAGGAGGCACAGTATGCGGCCCGCATCACCGAAAAGCCGGATGGGCACTGCTCCATCCGCTGTACCATCAAAGCGCTGGATCAGGAGTTGTTCTGCCTGAACATCGGCACACCCGACCGGCTCAGCGCTGACCTCGTGAAAAAGCAGTTCATCCTCAAGGGCAACGAGATCTACCAGATGCTCATCACCAAGCTCACCGAAGAGACGAACTGACCCCTGCAAGCAAAAACCGCCGCTGTTCCGGGAAGACCGGAAGGCGGCGGTTTTTCTTTTGCTCGTTCTTTCGTTATTTCCAAAGCTCAGCAGCCACCAGCTCCAGCACACTGCCCGCGATGCAGCGGGCCTTGTCGGAGATGAGGAAGCAGTTTTCCAGCTCCTCGCGGCGAGGGTCTACATCGGCCACCTTGAAGCCCTTCGGCACCGGGTAGCCATCCCGCAGAAGACCCCGCAGGATGCCGGAGATCTGCGTCGTGACGGGGACGGTCTCCCCTTCCGGCGTTTCGAGCAGAGCGATGGTCTCGCCAGCCTCCACAAAATCTGCGATGGCGCGGCGATTCCGGAACACACCGGCGGCGGGCGAATGGATGACCCGCTCGGCCCCATAGCCGCCGATGACGCCCGGCACACCGGAGTTCGGCGCAGCAGAGCCTGCCCGGATGATGCGGCCCAGTTTGTGGCCGCGCTTGGTCTCCACCACCACGTCCACATCCTGCCCGGCCACAAAGCCGGGGCCGAGGGCAATGGTCAGCGGAGCCATATCCCGCGTGGTTCCGAGATTTTTCTTGGCAATGATGGCATCCACCAGCACGGCAGGCTTTGCCGCAGCCAGGCAGCTGCCCTTCGGGTCCACCAAAACCGGGACGGCGTTCTGTGCCCAGACGGCGTCTGCCTCGGCCAGCGAAGCCACCCGCACGGCCCGCAGGCCCTCCACGGTGGTCTCGCCCTCATAGACCGCCTCGCACAGGGACACCTGACGGCGGATGGCGGCGGGGTGCTCTGCTTCCAGCACCAGCACCCGCAGCCCGGCAGACCAGAGCCGGTGGATGGTGCCGGTGGCAAGGTCTCCGCCGCCCCGCACCACGATCCGTTTTTCCTGTTTCATCGTTCATTCCTCCGGTTCGATCCGCTGTAAAAAGACCTGCATGGAGCCGCCGCAGGCCGCAATGGCTGCATCATCGCCTGTGCCGTCGGTGGTGAGATCGGCCAATTGGGCGGGCGCTGCCGCCCCGGCCAGCATCTTCCCGGCCAGCTGCTGGATGCGGTATTCCATGATGCCGCCGCCCACGCTGCCTACGGCCCTGCCCTCCGGCAGGACCAGCATTTTGGAGCCGACTTCCCGCGGCGTGGAGCCGTGGCGGGACACGATGGTCGCCAGCACTGCAGGCGTTTGCAGCGCCCGGAATGCTTCCAGAATGGCGGGCGGGAAGCCCTCGGTCAGCGAGCGGGCACTCTTGACCTGCACGATCTGCGCGAGGATGGAAAGCGCGATCTCCTCCGCCGTTTTGGCCCCAATGGCCAGACCGATGGGCGCACGGAGCTGCTCCACCCGCGCCGGGTCCAGCCCGGCTTCGGTCAGCTGACGGCGCACCAGAGCCGCGCGGCCCCGGCTGCCCATCATGCCGACATAGGCGGCGGGCTTTTGCAGAATGGCCGTCAGACACTGGACATCGCAGCTGTGGGCGCGGGTAACGACCACAAAATAGCACTCTGCTCCGCCGGAGACTGCTGTAAGGCCCTCTTCAAAGGGCAGGCAGAGCACCGGGTCGGCCCCGGCCTGCCGCAGCTGCCCGGCAAATTCCGGGCGGTCCTCTAAGGCGCAGACAGGCAGACCCAGCAGCTTTGCCAGCCGCACCACCGATGCCCCCACATGACCGCCGCCGCAGACCACCAGACGCGGGGCTGCACCGAATCGCTCGGCAAAAACACGAAGCGCCCCAAATGTCTGCACTCCGCTGGCAGTCACCTGCTGCAGCGCAGGCAGCTGTGCTTCCAGACACGCCGCCGGATGTTCCGGCCAGACGGGCACACCGCCGCACAACAGCAGCTGCGCCCCTTGCGCCGCGCCCTCCAGCACCGTAGCCAATAGGTAATCGCCCGCCTCACGGTTCAAAGCATCACAAAAAGTTCGGGGTTCCATGCAAGGGTCTCCTTTTTTTCAAGTCATTGTTCCACCTGCGCAACGGCATCGTAGGCGGTAGGGTCAAAGCGCTCCCGCCAGCACTGCCAGTCCTCCGGCAGCATCCGCCACGCCAGACCGCACCCAGCGGAAAGCTCCCGCGGCAGCGGAATGAGCCGGCCGGGGATGTGCTCGGCAAGGCAGCGCTTTTCCCACGCCATGGCATCCACCGTAGCGCGGAACGAAAGCACGATATACGGTCGTTTTGCTCGCATCTTATTCCTCCAATGCCAGCGCACGGACCGCCTTTACGGCGCATCGCACCTCGGCTTCGGTGTTCTGGTGCGAAAAGCTGAACCGCACCACGCCCTGCTCCACGGTGCCCAGCGCCCGGTGCATCTGCGGGGCACAGTGAGCACCGGCCCGCACACAGATGCCGTATTCCTCCCAGAGCGCATCCGCCACACGGGCGGAGTCCTCTCCGGCAAGGTTCAGCGAGACGATCGGCGCACGGGGGGCTGTCAGCGTTCCGTACAGAACGACACCGGGGACCTCCCGGACGCCCTCCCAGAACGACCGGGTCAGCGCCATTTCTCTGGTATGCAGCGCCTCGACCCCCTGTTCCAGCAGCCAGCGCACCCCGGCCCCCAGCCCGGCAAGGCCGGGGACATTCAGCGTACCAGCTTCCAGCGCCGTGGGCATCTCTGCAGGGTGGGCTTCGGCAAAGCTGTGCACCCCGCTGCCGCCCACAACAAGCGGCGCGACCCGCAGCCCCGGCCGGACATACAGCCCGCCGGTGCCCTGCGGGCCCATCAGCCCCTTGTGCCCGGTGAAGCAGAGCACATCCATGCCGAGGGCCTGCACGTCGATGGGCAGGCTCCCCGCCGTCTGGGCAGCGTCCACGATCAACAGAAGGCCGTGCTTTTTTGCCACCCGCGCCACAAGGGGCAGATCGGTGGCATGGCCGGTCACATTCGATGCCCCGGTGACGACGATCGCTCTGGTGTTGGGCCGGACCAGCTGCTCGAACTGCTCATACCGCAGAACGGCGCGGTCGTCCACACCCACAAAGCTGAGCTGTACCCCCTGTTCCCGCAGGCGGTAGAGGGGCCGCAGCACCGAATTGTGCTCGCAGACCGTTGCAATGACATGGTCGCCGGGCGAAAGCAGCCCGCCGATGGCGGTGTTGAGCGCCTGGGTGGCGTTGGCCGCAAAAGCGATGCAGGCCGGGTCCTCTGCGTGGAAGAGCTCTGCCAGCGCCGTGCGCGTGTCGTAAACGATGCGGGCCGCGTGAAGGGTCGGTTCATGCGCCCCGCGTCCGGGGTTGCCCGCCGTTTGCAAAGCCGCAAGCATCGCCTGCCCCACCACCGGCGGCTTTTGCAGTGTGGTGGCGGCATGATCGAGGTAGATCACGGCTTGACCACGTTCCCGGCGTTCAGCATTTTTTCCGCAATGACGTACATATTCGTCACGGTGCCGATGCGCAGTTTCTCGGTCAGACCGTAGAAATTCAGGCAGGTGCCGCAGGTCAGGATCTCCACGCCCTCGGCTTCCAGCACCTTGAGGTCTTCCAGCATCGGGGAACCTTCGCAGGTCAGGTGCGCGCCGCCGTTATAAAACAAAATGGTCCTGGGCAACTTCTCCTGCTGGGTCAGCGAGAAGACGAACGCCTTGAGCAGGGTCCTGCCCAGCTCCTCGGCCCCCTCGCCCATCGTATCCGCTGCGATGGCCACCACGGTATCGGTGCGGGCATCGGGTGTGCAGACGGCAGGCTCTTCGGCCGCAGCGGAGGCATCGCCCACCGTGAACCGGACGCGGTACTCCCGCTCGGCCAGCTTCTCCGCGCTGGAGCCATAGCCCTTCTGCTGCGCCATCTTGGTCAGGTTCTGGACGGCGATCTCATTGTCCACCAAAACCTCCACCTCGCCTGCACCGTTCAGCGCAGCGATGGCCTTTTTTGCCTTGACAACGGGAAGCGGGCAGGCATCCCCGCGTGCATCTACGTTCAACATCATCGTTCTATCCTTTCAATACTTCACTGTGATCTCCGTGGGCTGTGCGTCCCGGATCTCGCCCACGATGGCGGCAGGCAGGCCCGCCGCACACAGTTCCTGCGCCAGCGCCTCCGCCTTCTGCGGGGCCGCCGCCAGCAGCAGCCCGCCGGACGTCTGCGGGTCGAACAGGATCTCTTCCATCGGGAAAGGCACGTTCTCAAACCGGACGAACGGGCCGGTATGATTGCGGTTGCGCTGCCCTGCAGCGGTGTACAGGCAGGCGTCCGCCGCCTCCCATGCGCCGGGCAGCACCGGCACAGCTCTGGCATCCACGACGCAGGAGAGCCGCCCGCCCATCATCTCGTGCAGGTGGCCGAGGAAGCTGAAGCCCGTCACATCCGTTGCAGCGTGGACCTCATACTTCCGCGCAATCTCTGCCGCTGTTTTGTTCAGCGTCGTCATGGAGCGGATGGCGGCTTCCATCTGCTCCGGCGCGGCTTCGCCCACACGGTTGGCCGTGCAGATGAGCCCAACGCCCAGCGCCTTGGTCAGGATGAGCTGATCGCCGGGGCGGCCGGTGTCGTTGGCGGTCAGGCGGTGCGGGTCCACAAGGCCCGTCACCGAGAGGCCGTATTTGACGCCGGTGTCCGCGATGGAGTGCCCGCCCGCGAGGATGCCCCCCGCTTCGGCCACCTTTTCGGCACCGCCGCGCAGGATCTCGCCCAGGACGTTCAGGTCCATGCTCTCCGGGAAGCAGACCAGATTCAGGGCCGTCTTCACCTCGCCGCCCATCGCATAAACATCGCTGAGGGCGTTGGCTGCGGCGATCTGCCCAAAGGTATAGGGGTCATCGACCATGGGCGGAAAAAAATCCACCGTCTGCACCAGCGCAAGGTCATCGGTGATGCGGTAGACCGCCGCGTCGTCCTTGCTGTCATAGCCGACCAGCAGGTTTGGGTCCTGCTCGCCGCGCGGCAGTTTTTCCAGAATGCGGCTCAGCACCCCCGCGCCGAGTTTGGCGGTGCAGCCGCCGCCTGTACAGAACACGATCTTTTCTTCGCTCATTCGGCTCGTTCTCCTTTTGTAAAATGCGTCAAAACGCTTTGCACATGATATCGTTCCCACAGGATGGTCCGGGTCTTCTCACCCAGCGCCCGCCGGGCGGGGTCGTCCGCCTGGTTGAGCACTGCATAAAACGCCCGTTCTCCCACCAGCTTCCGCCCACCGGCTTCGCTGGCCAGCAGTGCGGCCAGAAGCTCCGGCGTCAGGGGGGCGTCCGGTGCGGTGTGCAGCAGTGCGCAGGCTTCGTCCAGCCGGAAGCAGACCTCCCGCAAAGGGCGGCCCAGAGCTAAAAGCCCGGCTACGGCCAGCACGGTGTCACATTCCGGCAGCAGCACCGGTTCCCGCGACGCCGGGGCCTTGCAGGGCATCCGTTTCGCGCCGTCGGCTTCCAGAAAAACGGCGTCGGCCTGCGGCATCCAGCGGTGCAGCAGGTCCGGCGGCGGGGCGGTCAGCTTGCCGCAGCCGTCCGGTGTGCCCAGAACGGCATACTCCCCCGCAGCCCAGAGAGCGCTGCATTCGGCTTCTGTATGGGCCATGTTGTGGTCCGGCTGCCGGATGTGGGTCGTGGTCGCGGCCAGCACCCGCCAGCCCTTGCGGGCGCAGTGGGCCGACAGTTGATAGAGCAGCGTCGTTTTTCCGCCGCCGCCCACCAGCGAGACGACATGGCCCTTTTCAGCCAGAAATGGGAACTGTGCTTCGGACAGCATTCAGCGGGTTTCCTCCACGGCCATGGCGATCTGTTCCGGGGTAATGGGCAGCTCATAGAAGCGGGTGCCGATGGCGTTGTACACTGCATCCGCAATGGCAGGCAGCGGCGTGTTGATGACCACCTCACCGATGGACTTGGCACCAAACGGGCCGTTGGGCTCGTAGCTGCTCTCAAATTCCACCCGGATGCGGCCGATGTCCACACGGGCGGGGATCTTATACTGCATGAACGAGTTTTCCATCGGCCAGCCTCTGCTGTCGTAGGTGATGTTCTCGGTCAGCGCCATGCCGATGCCCTGCAGCAGGCCGCCTTCGGCCTGCACACGGGTCAGATTGGGGTTGATGGGGGTGCCGCAGTCCACGCAGGCGGCATAATCCACGACCTTGACTTCGCCGGTCTCTTTGTCCAGCTCGATCTCGGCCGCACCCACCATGTACGGCGGAGGCGACAGGGGCGACGTGTGGGTCTCGGTGACTTCCAGCGGCACCATGTGGCCGAACTGAGAGGCGAATGCCACCTCGCTCAGAGAGACCTTTTTCGTCGGGTCGGCGTCCACAGAGAGGGTCTTGCCGTCAAAGACCACTTCGCTCTCCTCGCAGTGGAGCAGCTCCGCGCCCAGCTTGCAGATCTGTGCCCGCAGCTTCAGCGCACACTTTTCGACGGCCTTGCCGGTGACGTAGGTAGTGCTGGACGCATAGGAGCCAGAGTCGTAGGGCGAGACGTCGGTGTCGGCACCGAAAACCATGATGTCGTCCAGCTCGCAGTCCAGCACTTCGGCGGCGATCTGCGCCAGGGTGGTGTCGCAGCCGGTGCCCATATCCGCCGCACCGATGATCAGCGAATAGAAGCCGTCATCGTTGACCTTGAGGGTCGCGCTGCCGACGTCCATGCCCGAAATGCCGGACCCCTGCATCGCCATGCCCATGCCGACGGCGCGGACCTTGCCGTTGCCGAGGTCGCGGACGGGATACTTGTTGTCCCAGTCGATCATGTCGTGGACTTTTTTCAGGCAGCGGTCCAGCGCACAGCTGGTGTTCACTGCGCCGTAGTAGGCGGGCATGACATCGCCTTCCCGGACGATGTTCATCTCGCGGATCTTGAACGGGTCCATGTGGAGTTTTGCCGCCAGCTCGTTGACGGCAGACTCCACGGCAAACAGGCCCTGCGTTGCGCCGTAGCCGCGGTAGGCACCGGCGGACATGTGGTTGGTGTACACCACATCGCTGACGAAACGGAAGGCCTCGGCCTTGCCGTACAGCGGGATGGATTTATGACCCGACAGGCCCACCGTCGTGGGGCCGTGCTCGCCGTAAGCGCCTGTGTTCGAGAGAGTGTACAGGTCGATGCCGCGCACAAGGCCCTCTTTGGTGGCACCGAGGCGAACGTGCATCTCCATCTCGTGGCGGGGCGAGGAAGCGGTCTGGCTCTCCTCGCGGGTGAAGATGAGCTTGCTGGGCTTTTTGGTCTTCCAGGTGACGAAGGCCGGGTAGATGGCCGAGACCGCCGTCTGTTTGGCACCAAAGCCGCCGCCGATGCGGGGCTTGATGACGCGAATCATGGATTTGGGGATGTGGAGCGCGTTGGCCACGTTGCGGCGGGTATGGAAGACGATCTGGGTCGAGCTGAGGATGTTCAGACGGCCGTAGAGGTCCATATAGCAGCAGGTGCGGAAAGTCTCCATCATCGCCTGCTGGCAGGCCTTGGTGTGATACACATGGTCGATGACCACGTCGCAGTCGGCCAGCACGGCGTCGATATCGCCGCTGCCGCACTCATCGTGGGCGCAGAGATTGCGCTTGTTGTCCGCACCCACGGGGCACAGGCTCTCCCAGTTGTCCTCCGGATGGACGAGGATGGGGTTGTCCTTGGCAGTGTGGAAATCCAGCACTGGTTCCAGCACCTCATACTCCACCTTGATGAGCTTCATCGCCTTCTCGACGCATTTGTCATCTGCACCGGCCACGATGGCCACGACATCGCCCACAAAGCGGACGTGCCGGTCGATGACCAGACGGTCGTAGGGGCTGGCCTCCGGGTAGGTCTGGCCGGCCTGGGTGTAGCGGCGGGCGTTCTGGTCCACATCCTCCCAGGTAAAGATGGCCTCGATACCGGGCACCTTTTTGGCCACCGTGGTGTTGATGGTCTTGACGATGGCGTTGGGGTGGGGCGAGCGCAGCAGCTTGACGATGAGGCAGTCGGCAGGAGCGAGATCGTCCATGTACACTGGCTTACCGGTCACGAGCTGCATCGCGTCCTTTTTCCGGAACGGTTTGTTGACGTTTTTCATTCGGCGGCCTCCTTCGATCGTTTCCATGCGAGAAATGCCTGAATGCCCCGCAGCTGGCCCTCGTAGCCGGAACAGCGGCAGAGATTGCCCGCAAGGTATTCTTTGATCTCGTCCTCGGTGGGGTACTCCTTCTCGCGGAAAAGGGCCAGGGCGTTCATGATGAAGCCGGGGTTGCAGAAGCCGCACTGCTCCGCTCCCTGATCCGCGATGAACGCGCCGAACTCTGCGGCTTCGTCCTGCAGGCCCTCCAGCGTGGTGACGCGGTGGCCGTCGGCACGGGCTGCCAGCACCGAGCAGGACAGCACCGGCTTGTCGTCCAGAAAGACGGTGCACAGGCCGCAGTTGGCGGTCTCGCAGCCGCGCTTGACGCTGTAGCAGCCGTGGCTGCGGACAAAGTCAATGAGCAGAGTATCCGGGGCGGCCTCGGCGGAAACTCTGGTTCCGTTCAGAATGATGGTGATTTGCATCGTGGTCTCCTTTCCGTTACCCTTCCAGCTGGCAGACCGCACGCTTGACCAGAACTCCGGCCAGATGGTTGCGGTATTCGGCGCTGCCGCGCAGATTGCTCTCGGTCTTGATCGCTGCCCGCACTTCTGCGGCAAAGCGGTCTGCCAGCAGCTCCGGCGTCTCGGCCGCGTTGGGCGTCAGGTCAAACCGCACTGCCTTGCCCGGCCGGGCACCGATGGCGAAGCGATAGCCCTCGGCCGTTTTGGCGGCGGCGCAGGTCAGCACCGGGAAATCGGTCTGGCTGTTCCGCACCGACTGGTAGCAGAACGCAGCCGGTTCCTTCGGCACGATCACCCGCACGAGGAGGTCCCGGTCGTAGGGGCGGGTGGCGTACTCGGCCAGCGGCACGATGCCGCCCTTGTACAGCTCCACCGAGGCGTTCAGTGCCAGGAACAGGGTCAGCACATCCGAGAACCCGAAGCGGCTGTAAATGCTGCCGCCCACGGTGGCAAGGTTGCGCAGCTGCACACCCACGATATGCCGCACGGACTCCCGCACTGCTCCGTTCGTATATGCGGCCAGCCCGGCGTCCAGCTCCAGCTGCCGCAGGGTGACCATGGCTCCGATGGAGAACTGCTCCTCCGTCTCCTCGATGGTATCCAGCCCCAGACCGGACAGATCAATGGCAGTGCCGACATTGATCTTTTCCATCTTGAGCCAGATCATGCCGCCGATGACCCGATTGTTCTTTTTCTGGTTGAGCTGCCAGGCTTCTTCAAGACTTTCCGCTCGTTTGTATTCCCGGATCGTCATCATACGCAGTACCTCTCTTTTTTGCTGTTTGCTTTTATTTTAACACATTTTTCGCTATAATACCACTAGAATTATCGGTTCCGTCCGCCCTGCGCTGCCGCCGTGCTCCCAGGGGAGAAGCGGAATCGTCAACGCGGAGGGATCTATATGTCTGAAACTTCTCGCCCGATCGGGTGTGTCATCATGGCGTCCGGGCTGGCCCGGCGGTTTGGCTCCAACAAGCTGCTGGCCGATTTCGGCGGGCGGCCGCTGCTCTGCCGGGCACTGGACGCCACCGATACTCCACAGCTGGCCTGCCGCATCGTCGTGACGCGGTCGGCAGAGGTGGAAACGCTCTGCCAAACGCTGGGGGTGGCCTGCCTGCGCCACGCACTGCCGGGCCGGAACGACACCGTCCGGCTGGGGCTGGAAGCACTGCTCACTCTGCAGCCCGGCCTTGCGGGCTGCATCTTCCTGCCCGGCGACCAGCCCCTGCTGCGGCGGGAGACGGTCGAGGCGCTGGTGTGTGCCTTTGTGGCCGACACCCGGACACAAAAAGAAACAGAGCGGGCAATCTTCCGGCTGGCGTTCCAGGCCGAAAACGACCCGGAACCGCTTGTCGGAAGCCCCGTTCTGTTTGGATGCGGTTATTTTTCCGCCCTGCGCACCCTGCCCGAAGGCAAAGGCGGCAGTGTGCTGCTCCGGCGTTACCCGGAGCGGGTCTGCAATGTGTTCACCGCAGACCGTGCAGAGCTTCTGGACGCGGACACGCCGGAGGCCCTGCGGGAACTAAAACAGTTTTTGATCTGAAGAGGAAGCTCAGGCGTTCTCTTCGTCCTTGGGCAGCAGAACGTTGAGCACGATGGCCACGAAGGCTGCGGGGACGATGCCGGACTCGCCGCAGATCAGCTGGAACAGCTGGGGCGTATGGGCCAGAATGCTGGCGTTGGCACCCATGCCGTAGCCCACGCCCAGCGCCACCGAAACGATGGTCAGGGTGCGCGGAGTCATCTTTTCCTTGGTGATGAGCTGGATGCCAGACACCACGATGGAAGAGAACATCATGACGGCTGCACCGCCCAGAACGGCCTGGGGCATGATGGAGACCAGTGCGCCCAGCTTGGGGATGAGGCCGCAGAGGATCAGGAAGATGGCACCGGTCGCCAGTGCACCGCGGTTGACGACCTTGGTCATGGCCACCAGACCAACGTTCTGGCTGAAGGAAGTGTTGGGCAGGACGCCGAAGCAGGCGGCAAAGGAGGAACCCAGACCGTCGCAGATGACGCCGCCGGACAGCTCCTTATCGGTCGCCTCGCGGCCCATGCCGCCCTCCATCACGCCGGAGATGTCGCCGACGGTCTCAACGGCCGTGACGATGAACATGATGAGCACCGGCAGGATGGCGCGCATATCGAAGATGATCTTGACCGGGACGAGCTTGGGGATGGCGAACCAGCTGGCCTGTGCGACCTTATTCCAATTCAGGACCCATGCCTTGGTGAACTCCACACCGTCGGCGGTGACACCGGTGGTGGGCAGGATAAAGCCCATGATGAAGGCGGCAATGTAACCGGCCACGATACCGATGAGGATAGAGGAAGAGCTCAAAAAGCCATTGGTCCAGTGCTTGAAGAACAGGATGACCACCAGCACGAAGACGGCCAGCAGCAGGTTCTCCATGGAGCCGAAGTCCTTGGCTGCGTTGCCGCCGCCGAAGGAGTTGACACCGACCGAGATCAGCGACAGACCGATGGACAGCACGACCGTGCCCGTGACCACCGAGGGGAAGAACTTGCGCAGGGGCTTGAGGAAGAAGCCCAGCACGGTTTCGAACAGGCCGCCCAGGATGGACGCACCCATGATGGCACCATAGGCCAGCACACCGCCGCCCATGGAAGCCGCGACGCTGTTGAACACGCCCAGGAAGCCGGAGCTGGTGCCCATGATGATGGGGACCTGACCGCCGACCGGGCCGATGGAAAACAGTTGCACCAGCGTGACGATGCCGGCCACGAACATGGCGTTCTGCAGCAGGCTGATCTGCAGGTCAGCGAACTCGCCGCCCGCCAGACCGCAGGCGCTCGTGATGATGAGCAGCGGGGTCAGGTTGCCGACGAACATGGCGAACACATGCTGCAGGCCCAGCGGGATCGCCTGGCGAAGGGGCATCTTGGCTTTGAAGTCGTAAGCCGCCTTCTCCAACTCAATATTTTTGATCATAAACTTCTCCTTTGAACAAACCGGTTTTCAAACGACAAAAATTATTATAACAAAGCCTGTGTCGAATTGGGAGAGGGCTTGTTGTCTTTTTGTTCACTTTTTGTTCATAAGTCATACTTTACCAGCAAAAATGTCCGCGCATGAGATACAAGTGCGGACATTTTTATGGTCATGCACCGGGAATCAGAAGCCGCTGTGCTTTTTCGATGGCCGCTGTGCCCTCAGCGAGGTCGTTTGCGGCAAGCATCTGCCCCGGCGAAACATGGTAGCGTTTTGCAATGGCAAACAGTGCTTCCCCGGCCTGTGCGTAATAGATGCGGAGGGAGATCTCCGGGTCGGCAGGGGCCAGCTTCTCCCCCAGCGCAATGCTGCCCACGCAGGAAGCCTGCCTGCGGCTGAGGATGGCACCCTCCACCCGGACCGTCACCGAGACATCCAGCGCACCGCCCGTGCAGCTGCATTGCAGGTCTTCGACGCTGAGCCAGCACTCCGGATAGAGCGCTGCGGTCTCGGCGGCTTCGGCCGGGATGGGCAGGGCCAGCTCCAGCGGCTTTTCGTAGCTTTCCAGCTCAGCAAGGCTGTTCTCGCCAAACGCCGTCACAAGAACCCGCGCCGCCACCACCCAGCCAGTTTCCTGCCAGAGCAGCTGCGCCGGGCCGATGGCCGCAAAGCAGGCCAGGATCTTTGCCCCGGCATCCGGCAGCGGGCCGGACCCGGTCAGGGTGGCCGTCTCGTTCAGGGCGCAGAGTAGCGCTTCGGTGCGGAGATTCTGCATCACAGGCTCCGTCTCAAACTGCGTCGAGAAGGCATCGGCCACACATTGCAGCTGGTAGGGCCGCCACGCCCGCAGACGCAGCATCACGGTGGCGCTGAGGGAACCGGGGGCTTCCCCCTCCCCCTGTGTGGCCGTGAACCCGACCGGCTCGGCCACGCAGAGGCAGCGGCAGTCTTCGCTGAGGCCCTCCACATCCAACACCTGATTGAAGGGAAGGTCCAGGCTCTGGCTCTGCAGGGCGCTTTCCCCTTCTGCCCGCCAGGCGCAGAGAACGTGCAGGGTCCCCTTGGCCACAGCCTTGGCATTCAGGACCTTGAGGTCGTGGAGGGAGGCTGTCCCGGCAATGTCCAGGATGGCGGCAGGCGGCGACGGAAAGGCCAGCTCACCTTCCACCGTGATGAGCTTGTCGAGCACGGCCGCGCGGCGGACGCCCTCCAGTGTGGTCAGCTGCTGCTCGATGCCGCCGTCGGCCAGCGCCGTGAGCACCTCGGTCTTCTGCTGGGTGTAGACCGACGCCACCAGACCAAAGGCTCCCCGCACCTCGATGCGGCGGGGCGTGACCGAGCGGCAGTTCAGGTATTCGGTCTGGCCCTCCACCTGAGCCGTCCATGCAGTAAAGGCAAACTCCGGCAGTTCCAGCACCTTGTTGAAGGGCAGCTTCTGCTCCGTCTGGCAGAGGCCCGCGTCATCCTCGCCCTGGTAATACACGATGCAGCGCAGATAGCCTTCCAGCGTCAGTTTGCCGGGCTGCAGCTGCTTTTGCAGCACCACCGGTTTCGCAAAGCATTTGACCAGCTTGAACACCGGCGGAAGATAATCGGAGATCAGGATCTCCGTTTCCAGCGGGAGCTCCGCCTTGACGGTGCAGTTCGCACCCGCAGCGGGCAGCGCATCCCGAAAGACCTTCAGTTCCATCCTGTGCGCTCCTTTCCTGTCCGTTTGGCATAGCACATACCAGACTGTATGCGCTGCGGCGGGCAGATATGCGCAAAAAACACCGCCGCACAGCGTTTCCACTGTGCGGCGGTGTTCCACAAATCAGGATCTCAGAAGATCAAATTATTCAGCGGCCTTGGCTGCCTCGACCTGCTTGATGAGCTCCGGCACGACCTTGAACAGATCGCCGACGATGCCGTAATCTGCCACACCGAAGATGGGAGCAGACTCGTTCTTGTTGACGGCGATGATGCACTCGGAATCCTGCATACCAGCAGTGTGCTGGATGGCACCGGAAATACCCAGAGCAACGTAGATCTTGGGGTGGACGGTCTTTCCGGTCTGACCGACCTGATGGTCAGCGGTCATCCAGCCTGCATCGGTGACGGCACGGGATGCGCCGACTACGCCGCCGCCCAGTGCAGCTGCCAGCTGCTCGGCCAGCTCGATGCCCTTGTTGACATCCTTGCTGATGCCGCGGCCGACCGAGACGATGACGTCGGCACCGATCAGATCGACCAGCTTCTCAGCAGCCTTCTCGACGCTCAGGACCTCGGTCTTGATGTCGGAAGCAGCCAGCTCAAAGGCGGGCTTCACGATCTGGCAGGCATCGGCCTTGGCCTGATCGAAGGGAGCCTTCTTCATGACGCCGGGACGGACGGTGGACATCTGCGGACGGAAACGAGGGCAGATGATGGTAGCCATCAGATGGCCGCCGAATGCGGGACGGGTCATCTTCAGGTTGCGGTCTTCCATATCGAACTTCTGCTTGGACAGGTCGATGGTGGAGCTCTCCTTCAGGAAATCGATGTACTTTGCAGTGTCGATGTCCAGATGGGTCGCATCTGCGGTCAGGCCGGTGTGCAGGCGGGCTGCGCAGCGGGGGCCCAGGTCGCGGCCAATGTTGGTCGCGCCGATCAGCAGGACCTCAGGCTTGTACACATTGACCATATCGCAGACGACCTTGGCGTATGCGTCGGTGGTGTAGTCCTTCAGCAGCGGGCTGTCGCAGACCATGACCTGATCGGCACCATAGCCGCCCAGCTCTTTGGCGATGCCTTCCACGTTGTCGCCCAGCAGCAGGCCGGTGACCTCGCAGCCCAGCTCGTCAGCCAGCTTGCGAGCCTCGCTGACCAGCTCGAAATCGGTGGACATCAGTTTGCCCTGGCGCTGCTCGCAGAAGACCCAAACGCCCTTGTAATCGTTAAAATCAGCCATTGTAATCCTATGCTCCTTTCATCAGATCAGGTGCTTCTTGGCCAGGATACCAGCCAGCTGTGCGGCGGTGTCGTCGCCCGTCAGCATGGTGCCTGCGCCCTTCTGCGGAGGAGTGAAGGACTTAAAGACGTTCGTCGGAGAACCCTTCAGGCCGATGGTATCGACCTCGATCAGCGGATCATCCTTCAGAGCGTTGTAATCAAACACTTCCATGGGCTTGTCGTAGCAGGTGAAGATGCCGTTGACGCTCATGTAACGGGGCTCGTTCAGCTCCTTGATGCAGGTCAGCAGGCAGGGAGTCTGGACCTTGACCATCATGTAGCCGTCTTCCAGCATACGCTTCACGGTCAGGGTGTTGCCATCCTTCTGGATGTCGGCAACGTAGGTGACCTGGGGCAGATGCAGCTTTTCAGCGATCTGGGGGCCGACCTGTGCGGTATCACCATCAATTGCCTGACGGCCGCAGAAGACGACATCCTCCGGGCCAACGCCGATCTTGTTGACGGCAGCGGCCAGGATCTGGCTGGTCGCGAAGGTATCGGAACCGCCGAACTCACGGCCGGAGACCAGAACAGCCTTATCGGCACCGCGGGCCAGCAGCTCACGCAGCATCCCTTCGGCCGGCGGCGGGCCCATGGTGACGACAACGACTTCGCAGCCGGTGGCGTCCTTGAGCTTCAGAGCAGCCTCCAGAGCGTTCAGGTCATCGGGGTTGGTAATGGTTGCCATAGAGGCACGGTCCAGGGTGCCATCCGGCTTGACGGACACCTTACCGGAGGTATCAGGAACCTGCTTTACACAAACGATTGCTTTCATTGTAAATCTTACCTCCCTTACTTCAGCAGCGCGCCGGAAATGACCATCATCTGCACTTCGCTGGTGCCCTCGTAGATCTCGGTGATCTTGGCATCACGCATCATGCGCTCAATGGGATAGTCACGGGTGTAGCCGTAACCACCGAACAGCTGCAGGCAGCGGCGGGTCACGTCGCTTGCGGTGCGGGCGGCGATCAGCTTGGCCTGAGCAGCTTCCACGCTGTAACGGACCTTTGCGCCGTCCATAGCCTGCTGCTTCTTCAGAGCAGCGGCATAGACCAGATACTTGGCAGCCTCGACGCGGGCCTTCATCTCAGCCAGCTCGAACTGGGTGTTCTGGAATGCAGCGATGGGGCGGCCGAACTGCTTGCGCTCCTTGACGTAAGCAACGGTCTCATCCAGAGCGCCCTCGGCGATGCCCAGAGCCTGGGAAGCGATGCCGATACGGCCGCCGTCCAGAGTGGCCATTGCCAGCTGGAAGCCCTTGCCGCGCACACCCAGCATACGATCCTTCGGGATGCGGCAGTCCTCGAAGATCAGCTCGCAGGTAGAGGAACCGCGGATGCCCATCTTATCCTCAGCCTTGCCGACCGAGAAGCCCGGATCGGTGCGCTCGACGATGAAAGCGGAGCACAGCTTGGTGGGACGGCCCTTCTTGTCCAGCACATGGTCGGTGACTGCGATGACGATGAAGACATCGGCGAACCCTGCATTGGTGATGAAGATCTTGGAGCCGTTCAGCACCCAGCAGTCATCCTCTTCCTTTGCAATGGTCTGCTGGCCCTGTGCATCGGTGCCGGCACCCGGCTCGGTCAGGCCGAATGCACCCAGCCACTCGCCGCTGCACAGCTTGGGCAGATACTTTGCCTTCTGCTCCGGGGTACCGTTCTCATAAATGGGAGCAGCACACAGGCTGGTGTGAGCAGAGACGATGACACCGGTGGTGCCGCAGACCTTGCTCAGCTCTTCCACTGCCATGACGTAGGACAGCACGTCGCCGCCTGCACCGCCGACAGAGGTGGGGAAGTAAATACCCATCATGCCCAGCTTGCCCATCTTTTCGACGGTCTCTTTGGGGAAGTACTCTTCTGCATCAACTTTCTTAGCCAGAGGCTTGACTTCGTTTTCAGCAAACTCGCGGTACATTTTCTGCACCATCTGCTGCTGCTTGGACAGAGTAAAATCCATCGCTATATCCTCCTAACGGGTCTAATTTTTCATAGGCCGGGCGCTTGTTGCGGCGAACCCGGTTTGCAAACAAATTCCTCCCGGCCGCTTTCCCCGCAGCCGGGAGAAATGTTTTCAGAAATTACAGCTGATCGACCGGGGTCTTGGTGCGGTCTGCGTTGTAAACGTAGAAGCCCTTGCCAGTCTTGCAGCCCAGGTTGCCGCCGCGGACCATCTTACGGATCAGCGGGCAGGCACGATACTTGCTGTCGCCGGTCTCGTGGTACAGGACGTCCATGATGGCCAGGCAGATATCCAGGCCGATGAAGTCGCCCAGCTCCAGGGGTCCCATGGGGTGGTTTGCACCCAGCTTCATGGCAGTGTCGATGCCAGCGATGTCGGAAACGCCCTCCATCTTGATGAAGGCTGCTTCGTTGATCATGGGGATCAGGATGCGGTTGACGACGAAGCCGGCTGCCTCGTTGACCTGAACGGGGTTCTTGCCGATGGCGACCGAGATCTCCTTGATCTTCTCAACGGTCTCAGCAGGAGTGTTGCAGCCTGCGATGACCTCGATCAGCTTCATGCGGTCGGCGGGGTTGAAGAAGTGCATGCCGACCAGCGGGCGGCTCAGGCCCTTGCCGATCTCGGTGATGGACAGAGAAGAGGTGTTGGAAGCAAAGATGCACTCCGGCTTGCAGATCTTATCCAGCTCACCAAAGGTGGTCTGCTTGACCTTCATGTCCTCGAATGCAGCCTCGACGACCAGGTCGCAGTCTGCACACAGGTCTTCCTTCAGGCCCGGCGTGATAGCGGCGACGATCGCGTCCGCCTTCTCCTGGGGGATCTTGCCCTTTGCGACCAGCTTGTCATAGCCAGCCTTGATCTTTGCCAGGCCCTTCTCGGCCCACTCCTGCTTGATGTCGCACAGAGCAACGCTGTTGCCCTCGACCTGAGCGAATGCCTTTGCAATGCCCTGGCCCATCGTGCCAGCGCCAATAACACCGATCTTCATAGGATATCTCTCCTTTATTCATATCCCCCTGCTCCCCGGTTCCCTCTCCGGTAGGAACCGGGATGCAGAAGGGTTCAGATTACAAATTCAAATGTACTTCTCAGTTGTTGGTGAAAACAGCCTTGGGCTTCGGTTTCTCACGGGACAGGAAGCAGGCCATGCCTTCCTTCTGGTCGTGGGTCTCGAAGCAGTCGCCGAACAGCTTTTCCTCGACCTCGACTGCCTTCTCAATGGGAAGGCTGATGCCGTCGTTGATGGCCTTCTTGCAGTTGCGCACTGCAATGGGGGCGTTCTTTGCGATCTTGTTGGCCAGCTTCAGGACGTTCTCCATCAGCTCAGCCTGGGGATACACGGCGTTGACCAGGCCAATGCGGTAAGCCTCATCGGCCTTGATGTTCAGGGCCGAATAGACCAGCTGCTTTGCCATGCCCATGCCGACGAGACGTGCCAGACGCTGGGTGCCGCCGAAGCCCGGCGTGATGCCCAGACCGACTTCCGGCTGGCCGAAGACGGCGTTGTCCGAGCAGATGCGGATGTCGCAGCTCATGGCCAGCTCATTGCCGCCGCCCAGTGCGAAGCCGTTGACGGCTGCGATCACAGGGATGGGGAAATGCTCGATCATCAGGAAGACATCATTGCCCAGCTTGCCGAAGGCCTCGCCCTCTGCCTTGGTCATGGTGCTCATGGAACCGATGTCTGCACCGGCCACGAAGCTCTTGTCGCCTTCGCCGGTCAGAACGATGCAGCGGATGGCGTCCTGATCGACAGCCTCAAACGCTGCCTTCAGGTCTGCCAGAACTTCAGGGTTCAGTGCGTTCAGTGCCTTGGGGCGGTCGATGGTGATGATCTCGACAGCACCCTGCACTTCGGTTTTAACAAATGCCATTGTGAAGACCTCCATTCAAAGTCTTATTCTTCGTTTCAGAACAGCCCCGCGCAGGAGAAGTCCGCCTGCGCGGGCGATCCTGATATCTGGAGTGCCTCCAGCGTTTAGTCCATTTCGACGATGGTAGCGCAGCCCATGCCGCCGCCGATGCACAGGGTAGCCAGACCCTTGTGGGCACCACGGTGCTTCATTGCATACAGCAGGGTGACCAGGATACGAGCGCCGGAAGCGCCGACCGGGTGGCCCAGAGCGATTGCGCCGCCGTTGACGTTGACCTTGTTCATATCAAAGTTCAGAGCCTGGCTGACGGCCACAGACTGTGCTGCGAAGGCCTCGTTTGCCTCGATCAGGTCCATATCGGCAACGGACAGGCCGGTCTTTGCCATGACCTTCTTGGTTGCAGCGATGGGGCCCAGACCCATGACTTCGGGCTCAACACCAGCCAGAGCGCCAGCGACCCAGGTTGCCAGCGGGGTGACGCCCAGCTCCTTGGCCTTCTCCTCGCTCATCACGACCAGAGCAGCAGCGCCGTCGTTGATGGCGGAAGAGTTGCCGGCGGTCACGATGCCGTCCTTGGTGAAGGCGGGCTTCAGGGTGCCCAGCTTCTCGACCGGGGTCAGACGGGGGCCTTCATCGGTATCGAACACGGTGTCGCCCTTCTTGCCCTTGATGACAACGGGAACGATCTCGTCCTTGAAGGCACCGTCCTTGATGGCCTTGTCTGCCTTGACCTGGCTGTTGTAAGAGAACTCATCCAGCTGCTCGCGGGTGATGGGGTTGTAGCCGTACTTCTTCTGATAGGTCTCGTTGGTGCAGACGTTCTCAGCAGTCATGCCCATGTGCTTGTTGAAGCCGGTGGCATCCCACAGAGCATCGTTGACCATGGTATCGACCAGCTCGCTCTTGCCCATGGGAGCGCCCATGCGGTAGCCGTAGCGGCCCTTCATCATAGCGAAGGGAGCCATGTCCATGTTCTCCATGCCGCCTGCAACGACGATGTCGGCATCGCCAGCCTCGATCATCTGCGCAGCCATATTGACGCAGTTCAGACCGGAGCCGCAGACCACGTTGACGGTGACAGCGGGGGTCTCGATGGGCAGGCCTGCCTTCAGGGAAGCCTGACGCGCGACGTTCTGGCCCAGACCAGCCTGAATGACGCAGCCCATGTAAACATGATCGACCTGCTCCGGTGCGACGTGTGCGCGCTCCAGTGCCTCCTTGATGACGATGGAGCCCAGCTCAGCAGCGGGGACGTTGGCAAGAGTGCCGCCGAACTTGCCGATGGCGGTACGGCATGCAGATGCGATAACAACTTTCTTCATGTTAATAGCCTCCTGATTTGTGTGTATATTGGTGGGTTTTAGGAACCAATTTTATAGAAACGCCTGCGGCGTTTGCACATGAGAAACGGATTCAGGGCTGCTCCCCTTTCGCCCGGAGCGCGGCCATCTTCTGTTCGACGGCGGCTTCCACATTGGGCGTGACGAACTTGGAGATATTGCTGCCGTAGCGGGCAGCCTCTTTCACGATCGTCGAGGAAAGGTAGCTCCATTTGATGCTGGTCGCCAGGAACATCGTCTCGATGCCGGGCATCAGTGCATGGTTCGTCTGCGCCAGCTGGATCTCGTTTTCGAAATCCGTGACCGCCCGCAGACCCCGCACCATGACCGAAGCGTGGCGCTTTTTGGCGAACTCCACGGTCAGGCCGTCAAAGCTCTCCACCGTGACGTTCGGGATGCCCTTGCAGCACTCCTGCAGCAGGGCCACCCGCTCTTCTACGGTGAACAGAGGGTGCTTGGCGCTGTTGATGAGCACGGCGACGATCAGGTGATCGTTGATCTTTGCGGCACGCTTGATGATGTCCAGGTGCCCTTTGGTGACCGGATCGAACGATCCGGGATAAACTGCTGTTGCCATCGTGTCCTCCTTGGTGCGCGCTGGTATGAAAAGCGCGCTCGGTCCTGCCATGATAGCACTTTCCAGTTCGGGTTGCAAGACGTTGTTTGCGGCGCCGCGTCTCATCGCTATTTTTTTAACGATTCATGACGCACTGCTCCACACCGCCCTGCTACGCTATAAGTAAACCACATCGTCAAAATTTTATCAAGTCCTTTTTCGAAAAATTTTGTTTTTATCAGACCAAAGAATTCGGTTGAATCGCTAAGAATTTTAGTCACATTGCCATCCAGCCACTTTTTTGCCCCGATTTGCTCCGAAAGTATTGATTCCTTCCTTTGTTAATGTTATAACTAAGTTATCGGGTTGTAAGAATTTACAATTCCTTTATGTTATTATAGGAGAGGATGGTTTATAATGGATTATACGGAACTGTATGCGCAGAAAAAGATGACTTCCGATCAGGCCGCTGCTTTGGTCAAGAGCGGCGATTGGGTGGACTACGGCTGGGCTGTGAACACCCCGGTGGCAGTCGATGCTGCCATCGCAAAGCGTCTGCCGGAGCTGGAGAACGTCAATTTCCGCGGCGGCATCCTGATGTGGGTGCCGGAGATCTTCCAGATCGACGACCCGGCTGCCCACATGACCTGGAACAGCTGGCACATGGGCGGCATTGAGCGCAAGGCCATTGCGCAGGGCTTCTCCTTCTACTCCCCCATCCGCTATTCGGAGCTGCCCCGTTACTACCGCGACAGCAAGGACCCCGTGGATGTGGCAGTGTTCCAGGTCACGCCCATGGACGAGCATGGCTACTTCAACTTCGGCCCCTGTGCTTCTCATCTGGGCGCCGTCTGCGAAAAGGCCAAAAAGATCATCGTCGAGGTCAACACCAACATGCCCCGCTGCCTGGGCGGCACCGAGAACTGGGTGCACATCTCTCAGGTGGCCGGTGTCGTGGAGGGCACCAACCCGCCGATGGGTCAGATGGCTGCACCCGGTGCGGCCACTGAGGTGGACCTCGCCGTGGCGAACCTCATCGTCCCGCAGATCCCGAACGGTGCCTGCCTGCAGCTGGGCATCGGCGGAATGCCCAACGCCATCGGCAACCTAATCGCGCAGAGCGACCTGAAGGATCTGGGCGTCCATACTGAAATGTACGTCGATGCCTTTGTGGACATCGCCAAAGCCGGCAAGATCACCGGCCGCCACAAGAATCTGGACAAGGGCCGTCAGGTCTACGCCTTCGGTGCCGGCACCCAGAAGATGTACGATTACCTCGACAACAACCCGGAGTGCATGGCAGCCCCCGTGGAGTACACCAACGACATCCGCAGCATCTCGGCCATCGACAACTTCATCTCTATCAACAATGCTGTCGATATCGACCTGTTCGGTCAGGTCAACGCCGAGAGTGCCGGTATCAAGCACATCTCCGGTGCAGGCGGTCAGCTGGACTTCGTTCTGGGCGCATACCTTTCCAACGGCGGCAAGAGCTTCATCTGCCTGTCCTCTACCTTTATGAATAAGAAGACCGGCAAGGTCGAGAGCCGCATCCGCCCCACGCTGGAGACCGGCAGCATCATCACCGATACCCGTGCCAATATCCACTATCTGTGCACCGAGTACGGCTGTGTGAACCTGAAGGGCCTGACCAGCTGGGAAAAGGCTGAAGCATTGATCAGCGTTGCACACCCCGATTTCCGGGATGAACTGATCGCCGAAGCTGAAAAACTGCACATCTGGCGCAGGAGCAACAAGCGCTAAACAATGCTGCGGGCGTTCCTGCTGCCCGCGGCAGGAATGGAGTCTACGGAAACATGATGGACAAAAAGCCACACATCAAACCCTACCTGTATGGGATGCTCGCGGGATTCGGTGCCATATCACTGAGCATCCTCTTCTTCTTCCTGATCTACCGCTTTCAGGGCTTCGGGGATGCGATCTCGAAGCTGACGGGCATCCTGATGCCGTTCATCTACGGCGCGGTCATCGCCTATCTGCTCAAGCCGGTGTGCAACTGCGTGGAGAATTTTCTCCGCCGCCTTCTGCCCGAAAAGATGGGAACTGCGGCCAACATGCTGGCGGTCACCATTTCGCTGCTGTTCGGCATCCTGGTGGTGTATGCGCTGATCATGATGATCGTGCCGCAGCTCATCACCAGCGTGACGACGCTGTACTACACGGCGCGGAACAACCTGAACGACTTCGTGGACTGGGCTTCCCATCAGGAGATCATCGCCAGCAACCAGAAGCTGCTGGATTTCATCGAGACATCCTATGACAACCTGCAGGACACGCTGGACAACATCGTCCGGACGAAGCTGGTCCCCTCCATGCAGAGCCTCCTGAGCGGTGCAGCGCTGGGCGTGATGAGCTTCGTGACCTTCCTGAAGAACATCATCATCGGCCTCATCGTTTCGGTGTATCTGCTGGCCAGCCGGAAGAAATTCGGGCAGCAGGGCAAGCTCATCCTTTATAGTCTGGTCAAGCCCCGTTGGGCCAACCTCATCATGGAGGAGATCCGTTACGCTGACCGGATGTTCGGCGGCTTCATCAACGGCAAGATCCTGGATTCCGCCATCATCGGTGTGCTGTGCTACATCGCCTGCCTCATCTTCAAGTTCCCCAGTGCGCTGCTGGTCTCGGTCATCATCGGTGTGACCAACGTTATCCCCTTCTTCGGGCCTTTCATCGGTGCCATCCCGGCCACCTTGCTCATCCTCATCCAGAACCCCATCAAGGCGCTCTGGTTCGTCCTGTTCGTTCTGGTCCTGCAGCAGGTGGACGGCAACATCATCGGGCCGAAGATCCTGGGCAACACCACCGGCCTTTCCAGCTTCTGGGTGCTGTTCGCCATCCTGCTGTTCGGCGGCCTGTGGGGTTTTGTTGGCATGATCATCGGTGTGCCGCTCTTCGCAGTCATCTACGATGTGCTCAAGAAGTTCGTCTTCCACGGCCTGCGCCGCAACGAGGAGATGGAACTGGTCACGACCTACCACGACAACTTCGGCGATCCCGACGACGAATAAGTTCCGTCCTCTATATCGAATGTCCCGGCCCTGTCTCCTGCGGGAGATGGGGCCATTTTATCGCGCAAAAAACCTCCCGCTTCCCGGCGCTGTCGCAGCGCTCCGGAAAGCGGGAGGTTTTGGTTCAGGACGGCTGCACCCGATGCAGACCCAGCGCTTCTGTGTGCTTACTGCTGGCCGGGCTTCCAGTCCTTATAATTCTCGTAGCGGCTCTCGCGGATCTTGGTGTGGGACCAGATCTCGTCGGCCATAGGCTGCCAGTTGTCAGCGTAGGCCTTGCACTTGTCGCACAGGTGATCCACCGTCTCCGGGCTCTGGAGGTCGGTGCTGTGGGCGCCGGTCTCGTGGACCATCTTCCGCAGCAGTTCGGGGTTCTCCAGCATGGGGCAGGGACGCAGGTGGTTCTTGTTGAAGGGCTGGCCGTTGTGGTATGCCATGAACAGCGGGCTCTGAAGAATCTCCAGAATGCTGCTGTCGTGGATGTTGGCATTGGAATAGTGGATGAAGACGCAGGGTTCCGCATCACCGGCCGAGTTGATGTGGAAGTAGTTGCGGCCGCCTGCAATGCAGCCGCCGACGAACTCGCCGTCGTTCTGGAAGTCCATCGGGTAGAACGGGATGTCACACGCCTCGCTGCGCAGATAGCGGATGCGGTCGATCATGTACTTGCGCTGCTCCGGGGTGGGCATCAGTTCGGGGGCTGCCTCGTTGCCGACGGGCATGTAGTGGAAATAGAAGCCGAAGTGCGCACCCTTGTCGCACAGGAAGCGCATGAAGTCATCGCTGGTGACGGCCTCGATGTTGGCGCTGGTGTAGCAGATGGAGGTACCGAACAGGATGCCGTACTGCTTGAGCAGGTCCATGGCGTGCATGACGGCGGCGTAATGGCCGCTGCCGCGGCGGGCATCGTTGGTCTCCGGGGTGCCCTCGATGGACAGCATGAAGGCGATGTTGCCCAGACGGACGACCTCCTTGCAGAAGGCGTCGTCGATCAAGGTGGAGTTGGTGTAGATGGCGAACTGCACATCGTTGTGCTTTTCGGCCAGCTTCAGGATGTCGGCCTTGCGGACCAGCGGCTCGCCGCCGGTGAGCATGTAGAGGTACACGCCCAGCTCCTTGCCCTGAGAGACGATCTTGTCCATATCATCAATGCTCAGGTTGTTCTTGTGGCCGTACTCGCCGGCCCAGCAGCCCACGCAGTGCATGTTGCAGGCGGAGGTGGGGTCGAACAGGATCAGCCAGGGGATGTTGCACTGGTACTTGACGCGGTTCTCGCGGATGGTCTTGGTGCCGCGGAAGAAGGCCTCGTAACCCAGGTTCAGGGCCGTGGTGCGGGCCACATTGGGGTCCAGCTGGTCCAGCATACAGTTGATGAGCCTGGACCACTTGCTGTCCGGGTTCGAGAGAGTCTGGCGGGCATGATGATACGTTTCCTCGCTGAAGGAATCGCCATAGAAGGTCTTGGCGACATCCACCAGCTGGGTCATGGCCTTTTCGCGGTCCTTGTTGACGTGGGACAGCACGATATCCGCCGTCTTGCCCAGTGCGGCGCGCTGCATCTTATGAGTCAGAGAATCAAATGTGGTATTCATTCCAATTTCCTCCCATGCGTTGTCTGATGTGGGGAGCCTCCTCCCCCGCCGGGATCAGGACCCGGCGTTCAGATGATCTTATATTCTTGCAGCAGGCGGCCGAGGTCGGTCTCCTGCACCCTGTCGATGACTTTGCCGAGCGCGAACCGCTCGATCCATCGCATCTTGAGGTCGCTCAGCGGGCGTCCATCCCGCAGCTGCACGGCTGCGTTCAGCAGATCGCGGACGTCGTAGGTGCTGCCCCAGACCTCCGGTACGCCCCGGTCGATGTCCAGCAGGGTATACACCGCCTCCATGCCGGTGCGCATGGAGTATTCGGTGGTGAAGATGGTGTCACGCGGGGTCTCTGCGAACTGCCCCAGAAACGCGAAGTTCACCGCGCCCTCCGGCACCACAGCGGGCCGGTCGCCTGCTGCGCGGGGCATGAAGAAGGCCGTGATGTACGGCATCATGACGGGCACCGTGTTGGCGCTGTGCTCGGCCAGATCTTCGATCTCCGGTTCCGGCACACCGAGGTGATACAGCCACTCCATGCAGATCTCCTTGCCGGTGCAGTCCCGCATGGGCTTCTTCACGTAGTTGCCGGGCGTGTCGCTGAACAGGCCGTAGAGCCAGCCCACGAGCTGGCCTTTGGGCTGATTCCGGAACTGCGGCTGGCGGTTGAAGGTCCAGCTCAGCAGCCAGTTGGAGTCCCGGACGGTCACGATGCCGCCGGTGACGACCCCGCCGCTGAAGGGGTCCCGCTTGCAGATGTTCTGGATGTAGGGCACGATCCGCTCGTCCAGCGTGGTCACGGTGGCGCTCATCCAGTTGGTCTGCTCCGGGTCGGAGCAGAATTTCTCCGGGTGGCCGAAGGCGGGGTCCTGCGCGGCGATCTTCTTCCACAGATCCCAGCCATTGCCGGGGTGGAGCACCGTGTCCAGCGCAGCGGGCTGGTCCTGCGCACCGATGGAGCTGTTCTCGACACAGCCGCCGTTGGTGATGAAGACCAGATCGTTTTCGGTCAGGTCCACCCGCTCCTCGTGGTCGTCCACCAGAAGGCAGATGGTGCGGGCCTGCTTTTTGCCGTCCGCACAGTCGAACTCGATGTTCGTCACCTTCGTGTTGTAGTGGAACCGGACCCCGTAGCCCTCCAGATAGCGGATCATGGGCAGGATCATCGACTCATACTGATTGTACTTCGTGAACCGGAGCGCCCGGAGATCCGGCAGTCCGCCCACATGGTGGACGTAGCGCTTGAGGTAGAGCTTCATCTCCAATGCGCTGTGCCAGTTCTCAAAGGCGAACATTGTCCGCCAATAGAGCCAGAAATTCGAGCCGAGGACTTCTGCGTCGAACACGTCGGTGATCCGCTTGTCGTACAGCTGCTCGTCCGGGGTGAAGAAGAGCTTCAGGATCTCCATGCAGCCCCTGTCCGACAGGCCGAACCGGCCGTCGGTGTGGGCATCCCGGCCCTGTTGTTCGGTCGCACGGCAGAGTGAGACGTTCGGGTCTTTTTTGTTCAGCCAGTAGTACTCATCCAGCACACTGACGCCCTCGGTCTCGATCGACGGAATGGAGCGGAACAGGTCCCACATGACCTCGAAATGATCGTCCATCTCGCGCCCGCCCCGCATCACGTAGCCGATGCCGGGGTATTGATAACCATCGCATGCGCCGCCGGGGATGGCCCCTTTTTCAAAGAGGTGGACATGTTCGCCCTTCATCTGACCATCCCGCACCAGATAGCAGGCCGCTGTGAGGGCAGCCAGCCCGGTGCCGACGAGGTAGGCCGACTTGCGGTCTACGTCCTTTGGTTTCCGCGGCCGCGCAAATGCTTCATAGTTACCACTGGAATAATACATGTTATTCCCTCCGTTTGTTGTGGTTTCTTTCGTCTTATAGTTTGCGCTGATGGTACTGTACCATGTTGTCAAAAAAGGTTCCATAAACAGAAAAAGCACCGTGATGGAAAACCCATCACAATGCTTCTTCTGTCTAAATTTTCATCAATCATCCAGTTCCGAGAGGCTGCGGTCGGTGCGGAACCGGTTCAGCGCACGCTGGAAATCGCCACGGATCAGGATATTCAGCCGTTCCGTCATCCGGACGGGGTCCTCCTTCATATCCTTGCGGATCCATTCCAGCGCCATGCCCACCAGCGCATACTTGTAGAAATCCACGATGAACTGTACATCGTCATCCTGCACGGTGATCCCCTGCATCCCGCGTTCCATGAACTCCCGCAGCATGGGGTCCAGCAGCTTATATAAGTACTGTTCCACCTGCTCCCGGCTGATCGAGCGGTAGACGTTCATCACCAGCACCTTGTTCTCCTGCACCTGGTGCAGGAGGTCCAGAAACGCCTCCGTCCAGGTATCGAACGTGGGCTTGTTTTCCAGCGCCTTTGCGGCGTCTTCGACCATGATCCAGTCCACCAGGTCGTAGATATCCTTGAAGTGGTAGTAGAACGTCATGCGGTTGACCCCGCAATCCTCCGTGATATCGTTGATCGTGATCTTGTTCAGGGGTTTCTGGAGCAGCAGCTTTTTCAGCGATGCTTCCAGAGCCCTCTTTGTCGTCTGTGACACAAGCTCCATCCTTTCCCAGCAACGCCGCGCGCACTGCTGTTTGTGGTGGCCGGCCTCCCAGCCGGAGAAGTAAGAACACTTCCTTTTATAATATACCTCTTTCCGAGGACGATTTGCAAGCAAAAATTCCAAATTCAGGTTAAACTTTCTGTTGCTGCGGCTCCGTATTGCGAAATTCTGCACCGTTTGTGCGTCCCTTACGCCCCATTTTCTGAAACATTCTTTTTTCAGCAGGCCCTTCCCCTCTTGATTTTCAGCCCCCGTCTGCTTACAATGGAGGCGGAGATGAAACAGCATCTCCCCTGCCCCAATGCGGGGGGCAGGCCGGGTGGAATTTAAGAAAGAAGGTTTTTGTTATGCTCAAGACCATTGGATTTTTAGGCTGCGGCAACATGGGCGGGGCCATTGCCCGCGCGGTGTGCAAGGCAGCAGACCCGCAGAACGTGTATCTGGCCAACCGCACCGCTGCCAAGGCGGAGAAACTGGCCGCCGAACTGGGCTGCAATACCACGATCAACGACGAGGTGGCAGGCCGGTGCGACCTCATCTTCCTCGCTGTCAAGCCGCAGATGATGGAGGCTCTGCTGACCCCGCTGAAGTTCACGCTGGCCGAGCGGCCGGGCCGGTTCGTCCTGTGCAGCATGGCGGCGGGTCTGCCCATTTCCCGCATTCAGGAGCTGGCCGGTGAGGACTACCCCGTCATCCGCATCATGCCCAACACCCCGGCTTCCGTGGGCGAAGGGATGATCCAGTATTGTTCCAGCCACGTCACCGCCGAAGAAGAGGCTGAATTCTGCAAGCTGATGGCCCCCGCCGGGCGACTTGACCCGGTGCCGGAACCCCTGATCGACGCGGCCAGCTGCGTTTCCGGCTGCGGCCCGGCCTGGGTGTACCAGTTCATTGAGGCGCTGGCCGACGGCGGCGTGGCCTGCGGCCTGCCCCGCGCCAAGGCGCAGGAATATGCCGCCCAGATGGTGCTGGGCAGCGCCAAGCTCGTTCTGGAGAGCGGCAAACATCCCGGCGAACTGAAGGATGCCGTGTGCAGCCCCGGCGGCAGCACCATTCAGGGCGTCCGTGTGCTGGAAGAGCAGGGGTTCCGCGGTGCCGTGATGGACGCCGTCCTTGCCGCTTACGATCGGACAAAAGAGATGGGAAAGGGTTAAGGATATGCGAATCGTCGTCAAAGTCGGCACTTCCACGCTGGCGCACTCCACCGGGCGGCTGAACATCCGCCACACCGAAGATCTGGTCAAGGTACTCAGCGACCTGAAGAATGCCGGGCACGAGGTCATCCTCGTCTCCTCTGGTGCCATCGGTATGGGCGTGGGCAAGCTCTCGCTCCCCCAGCGCCCCAAAGATATGGCCACCAAGCAGGCCTGCGCTTCCGTGGGCCAGTGTGAGCTGATGTACACCTACGACCGGCTGTTCACGGCTTACAACCACAACGTGGCCCAGGTGCTGCTGACCGGTGTGGACGTTGAGGATGCCGGCCGGCGGCAGAACGTGGAAAACACCCTGAACCGCCTGCTGGAGCTGGGTGCCCTGCCCATCATCAACGAAAACGACACCGTGGCCACCGATGAGATCACCTCCATCGGCGACAACGACACTCTGGCCGCCATCGTCTGCCGCTGCATCCACGCCGACCTGCTGGTGCTGCTGAGCGACATCGACGGCCTGTACACCGCCAACCCCCACACCCACCCGGAGGCAAGGCTGCTCCCGCTGGTGGAGCGCATCACGCCGGAGATCCTGGCGCTGGCCGACGGGGTCGGTTCATCGCTGGGGACCGGCGGCATGTCCACCAAGCTCCGCGCCGCCCAGCTGGTGACGGAACTTGGCGCAGACATGGTCATCGCCAACGGCTCCCACCCGGAGCTGTTGTACGACATTGCCGAGGGCAGACCGGTTGGCACCCGCTTTGCAGGCCGGAAGGAGGGCTGAACCATGACGACACAGGAAATTCTGGAAGCTGCACGCGCCGCGAAGTCTGCACTGGCACTGGCGGATGAACAGACCCGCAAACAGGCGCTCTGGGCCATGGCAGACTGGCTGTGCCACCCCGACCAGATGCAGGCCATTCTGGCCGCCAACGCCGAGGACATGGCCGCCGCCAGAGGGCACATCTCCGACGTGATGCTCGACCGTCTGGCCCTGACGCCGGAGCGCATCGGTGCCATGGCGCGGGGCATTCTGGAAGTGGCCAGCCTGCCCGACCCGGTGGGTGCTGTGCTCAAGCGCATTGAGCGGCCCAACGGTCTGGTCATCGAAAAGACCGCCGTGCCCATGGGCGTCATCGCCATCATCTACGAGAGCCGCCCCAATGTGACCAGCGACGCCGCCGCCCTCGCCATCAAGAGCGGCAACGTCTGCGTCCTGCGCTGCGGCCGGGAGGCCTGGCGTTCGGCCCACGCCATCGTGGAGGCCCTGCGCCGCGGCCTGAAGGAAAACGGTCTGCCGGAAGCCGCCGTCTCCCTCATCGAGGACACCACCCACGCCTCCGCCAACGCACTGATGACGGCCGTTGGTTTTGTGGACCTGCTCATTCCGCGCGGCGGGGCCGGGCTCATTCGGGCCTGTGTGGAGAATGCCAAAGTTCCCTGCATCCAGACCGGCACCGGCATCTGCCACGTCTTCGTCGATGACTCCGCCGACCAGGCTCAGGCGCTGAACATCATCGAAAACGCCAAGGCCAGCCGCCCCAGCGTCTGCAACGCCGAGGAAGTCTGCCTTGTGCATTCCGCCATTGCGGCGGAGTTTCTGCCCAAGCTGGCCCGGCGTCTTGGCCCGGCCCGCGTGGCGCGGGGCCTGCACCCGGTCGAACTGCGGCTGGACGAGCGGGCGGCAGCTGTCATTGACGGCACCCCCGCCGGGCCGAAGGATTTCGATACCGAATTTCTCGACTACATTCTGGCCGTCAAGGTCGTGGACAGCGTGGAAGAAGCCATCGGTCACATTGCCGAGCACTCCACCGGCCACAGCGAGGCCATCCTGACCCGGAACGAGGCCCATGCCGCCCTCTTCACAGCAGCCGTGGACAGTGCAGCGGTCTATGTCAACTGCTCCACCCGCTTCACCGACGGCGGCGAGTTCGGCCTGGGCTGTGAAATGGGCATCTCCACCCAGAAGCTCCACGCCCGCGGCCCGATGGGGCTGCAGGAGCTGTGCAGCTATAAGTACATCATCCATGGAGATGGGCAGGTGCGGTGAGAACCTCTCAGTCATTGCTTCGCAATGCCAGCTCCCCTGATAGGGGAGCCCTTGGCAGGCCGGGTCAGCCCTGCTGTTCGCTTGGGCCCAATGGGGCGCAAGGCGGCGGGCCCTGTCCTCATTGATAGCAGCTGCGAAACTGCGCCCTGACAAAGGGCGCTGGGCAAGCAGTCGTGA
This sequence comes from Faecalibacterium sp. AF28-13AC, assembly GCF_003478405.1. Taxonomy (NCBI): domain Bacteria; kingdom Bacillati; phylum Bacillota; class Clostridia; order Eubacteriales; family Oscillospiraceae; genus Faecalibacterium; species Faecalibacterium sp. AF28-13AC. The sequence continues at coordinate 39,537 of NZ_QUFG01000005.1, forward strand.
ATCGAAACAGCGGAGCCCGGTCGTTTACGAATGCGAAAAACTTCGCTCGTCCAGTACGACCATCACCGACTCGCCAGGGGCTCCCCTACCAGGGGAGCTGGCGCGAAGCGCCTGAGAGGTTGTACAAAAGAACGCTCTCCCGGCCGCTTTGAACTCCCATTTATACATTTGTTTTCTTCTATGGACTGTTTTTTTATCAAAAACAGTTTCGTTCGATGGTCCGAATGTGTCTTTCGTCTTTGTCGATGGTTGCATCCAAGTTTTCGCCGTTCTCCACAAAATAAAAGTCGTACTTCCGGGTAGAAAATCGTAGAAAAAGACGATTTTTCTCTTGACAAGGCCCATTTTGGCGCGGTACAATTATAGTGGAAAGTTTAGAACAAATGTTGTGGGTTGAATGTTTCAAATTTGAAATTGTACGCTCAGTGAATCCAATCCAAAAAAGTGTTCGTCCGCAACCAGACATTGAGACAAAGGAGAGTGTGAATTATGACCATCGCAATCCTTGCACATGATTCCCGCAAAGAACTCGCGCTTCAGTTCTGCACCGCGTACAGCGGCATTCTTTCCCGCAACACGGTCATCGCCACCGGCACCACCGGTCGTATGCTGAACCAGGCCACTGGCCTGCCAGTCCATTGCTACCTCTCCGGGCGGCTGGGCGGCATCCAGCAGATCACGGCGCGCGTCGCCTGCGACGAAGTCGATCTGGTGCTGTTCTTCCGCGACCCGCTCAAGACGGACAGCGGTAACTTCATCGAGCAGAACCTGCTCCGCCTGTGTGACATGCACAGTGTACCCATCGCCACCAACATTGCAACCGCCGAAGTATTGCTGCGCGGTCTGGATCAGGGCGACCTGGACTACCGCGAGGGGATGCACCCCGCTCTTGTGGAGCCGGTCGTCCCGGTTTCCCGCGCCGTGTGCTGAGGCAGACCGGCTTTTTGATTTGTGTATAGAGGGAAAAAACAGCGCCGCAGAGGGATTCGAACCTTCTGCGGCGCTGCTTTTTTGAATTTGATTTCCGGGGAAATCCGCCTTACTCCAGACCAGCCATCTGCTTGACGGCCTTCATGGCGAAGGTCAGGGTGCGGCCCATGGCCACGCCTGCCATCAGGCAGGGGTAGTTGTTGGCAAAGAAGCTGCCGGACATATCGCCGGTGATGTACAGGCTGGGCATCGGCTGGTTGTCGTTGTCCAGAGCCTGACCCTTCTCGTTGATGGCAATGCCCTGCTCGGTGGTCAGCAGAGAGGCACCCAGCCAGCAACCATAGAACGGAGCCTTGCGGATCGCGCTCAGGCGGTATGCAGGCTTGCCGAAATCAGTATCCTCCTGGGCATCGTACAGCGCATTGTAGCGCTCGACGGTGGCGAGGAAGGTCTCCTTGGCGTCGCCGGTGAAGCCCAGCTTGTCGGCCAGCTCCTCGATGGTGTCGGCCTTGAAGAAGCAGCCTTCCGTTTCTGCATTCTCCATCTGCTTCTTGATATAGTCCTCGCCTGCGTTGCGGGTCTGTGCGGAGCAGCCGATGGTGTGGAAGCGCTTGACGTCTTCCAGAATGTTGGCGTCGCAGATCTGGGCATACACACGGCCCGGCTGGTGGGCAGCGGCATAGACGATGTCGTTGTAGGGGCAGCTTTCGTTGGCGAAGCGCTCACCGTTGCGGTTGACCTTCAGGAACGGCTGTGTGCCGGGGTTGTACTGCTTGATCTTGCCGGGGAACGCCTTGCCGCCAAACGCATTCTCACTGTCAACATAGCCTCCATCCACGCCGGGAGCCACGATGCCGCGGTCGAACAGCATGGGGGCAGCTTCCTTGTCCAGATTTGCACCGGCCCAGACGGCGGCACGGATGCCGTAGCCCTTATCGGACGGAGAGTAGGAGCAGGCGGTGGTGACGGAGGTGCCCAGCGGGTCGAGCTGCTCCATCATGTAGGGGTTGCCGGGGAAGCCGCCGCAGGCCAGCAGAACGCCCTGATTGGCGTTGTAGCGGATGAAATGGTCGTCCTCGGTGCTCTGGGCGATGATGCCGGTGATGCGGCCAGAGGAATCCTTTTCAATTTTGGCGAGGCTGGTCTTGAAGTCGATGCCGTAGCCCAGCTCCTCGATGTACTGCTGCAGGGCCTCGTTGCGCTGCAGGCCGGAAGCGGACTCGCTGGCACGGTAGTTGTGCTCCTGCACCGGGTAGAGGTAATCGGTGTTGTGCTCGGCGTTCTCGGCAGGCCATTCCGCCTCATCGCCGGAGGTGAACTCGCATTCCCAGCCGAACTTGTCTTCCAGAATGCTGCGCATAAAATCGTGCATCGCAGCAGACTCATTGATCCAGGTCCTGACGACCCGCTGGTCGCACTTGCCGGAAGCATAGCGGGAGATCTCGCTCAGCAGCTTGGCCTTGTCGGTCGCAGGGGCACCGGCAGCCTTGGCGGCAGCGGAATCAATGGCACCGTACCAGTGGCGGGTATCCTGCACGGCCGCATTCTGCTCGATGATGCGGAAGTTCAGGCCGTTTGCGGCTGCATAAGCAGCAGCAAACATGCCGCCGTTGCCGGCACCGACGATGAGGATGTCGGTGTCCACGGTCTCGGTGATGGCAGCCTCGTCAATGTCCGGCTCCTTGCCCAGCCAGTCGGTCTCGTCGCCGGTAGGCAGCTGAACGCTGGACACGGTGGCTTCGCCCTTGGCCTGTGCAAAGCAGCTCTTGGCTGCCTTCATGACGGCATCGGAGGTCACGGTAGAACCGGACACACCGTCGATCTCGGCAGAACCGGCAGCAAGCAGCTGCTCCTTGAGCTGGTCGGCTGCGGCGGCACCATAGGAAGCGGTCTCGCCGGAGGTATCGACGACCACGTTGGTGACAGCGCTGTCGGAGAAGGTCATAGTGACCTTGACGGTCGAGGAGATGCCCTCTGCCGTACCCTCATAGGTGCCGGGGATGTAGGTGCCGGATGCGGCAGAAGCGGCGGTGGAGGAGGAGCTTGCAGAGTTGCAGGCAGCCAGAGCACCGGCCGTGACGCCGGACATGGCAGCAGCGGCAGCGATCTTCAAAAAGCCTTTGCGCGAGATCTTGTTCATTGCGGGGTTCCTTTCTTCTTTTCTTCGTGTGTTCTTCATTTGCCTTCCAATGCTTCTTCGGTCTGTGCAGTGTGTGCCTGCGCAGACTTCGTTCGATAATAATTTAACACAAAGTTTCGCCCCTGTCTTTTAAGATTTGTTAAGCATCTCCGCCGTTTCTCTGCTTTGGAACGTCGATTTTGCACTTCGTTTGTCAAATAACGGTCAAATTCAGGCAAAAAAATGCGCCCACCGCTTAAGTTTCCTTAAACAATGGGCGCATTCCGCTTAACGATCCTTCAGGTTTGGGCGCGAGTCAAAGCTCCGGCTGGCCATCCGGCCGGAACACATACCCCTTCCCCCAGACATTTTTCAGGTAGATGGGCTTTGCCGGGTCCGGCTCGATCTTGCTGCGCAGATTGTGGATGTGCACCTGCACCGTGCGCACGTCGCCGAGGCTTTCCTTGCCCCAGATCTTCTGATACAGCTCGTTGGCCGTGAAGAACGTGTTAGGGTAGCGGACGAAAAGGGAGAGGATGCGGAACTCCATGTCGGCCAGATGGATGCTCCGGCCGTCCTTCTCGACGCAGTGGCTGTTGGAGTCCAGCGTAAAGGCCGCGCAGTGGTAGCCGTTGACGCTGGGCTCGGCGGCGTCCATCTGCACCCGGCGGATGTTCGCCATGATGCGGGCCAACAGCACCTTGTGGTTGTAAGGCTTGGCCAGAAAGTCGTCGCCGCCCAGTTCCAGCGCCCGGACCACCGTGTCCGTATCGTCCAGACAGGACGTAAAGATGATGGGGCAGTGATGCCAGCTCCGCAGCCGCTGGCACAGGTCCATGCCGTTGGTGTCCGGCAGAAGGATGTCCATCAGGATGACATCGAAGTTCTCGCGGGCATGGCTCAGCGCCTCGCCGCCGGTCTCCGCACAGACCACTTCATAATTCTGCTGGCTGTTCAAAAAGTAACGGGTCGTGTCCCGGATCACGGGATCGTCCTCCACCAGAAGCACACGGATCATTCCTGTTTGCTCTCCCCTTTTTCGAAAAACTTTGCTATACTAGGGCTAGTATACCTTATTTTACGGGCTTTCTCAACTGTTTTTCCGGAAGTTCCGTTCGTTCGGGGGAGGTCAACTATGAAAACCAAACATCTTCTCACTGCACTGAGCGCGGTGGTGCTGGCGCTGGGCATCGCGCTGGCCGGTATCTGGTACAACGCCCAGCTTCCGCCGCTGGAACCGGGCACCGCCGCCAGCGGACAGGATGCCGAAGTCCTGTTTCAGGAATGGGCCGGGGCCTTCCCGGACGAAGGCTCCGATGTGCGCACCATCCGCACGACCTTGCAGTGGATGGCCATCACGGTCTTCTGCACGCTGGCGGCGACCGTGCTGGCACTGCACCGCTACAAGCCGCAGCGGGAGCTGGGATATTTCCTGCTCTATCTCGTCATCCTCATCGCCTGGGCGGCTACGGTCATCCGCTTGCCGGAGCGGGGCAGCGGTATGGTGCTGTTTCTGCGGCGGGGGTATTTTTCCCTCACGGTGCTGGCCCCCATCTGGCTCAGTGCGGCGCTGACCGGCATGGCCCCCAGGACCCGACAGCAGAAGTCCCTCTCGCTGGCACTGACGGCCGGGTATGTTCTGCTCTCCCTCAGCACCTGCCCGCCGGTGCGGGCCATCGGGCTGCTGGGCGGCATGGCTTACTGCATCGGGCTGCTCATCGCGGCCTACTGGCGGGGAGACCGCGCGGTGCTGCTCCTCCTCTTCCCCTGTGCGGCAACGGTCGGCCTGCGGGTGCTGGTCATTCTGCCGGGGCTGGAGCTTCCCTTTTTCTCGGAGAGCATCCGCTTCTATGTGATGCGGTGTGCCCGCATCTACGATATCCCCTTCACCTTGGGCTGCATGACCTTCGTCTGCCGCCGGTTCGCCCTGCAATTTGACCGCACCGAGCAGCTGGCGCGGGAGCTGGACCAGCGCGTGGCCGACCGCACCCGCGCCCTGACCGAGGAGACCGAGGCCCGCAAGAGCATGATGCTGAACATCTTCCACGACCTGCGCAGCCCGCTGTTCGCGGTGTCCAGCGGGCTGGACACGCTGGAAGCGGCCCCGGAGGCCCTGCCTGCCCTCCTGCCCGCTTTGCAGCAGCGGATGCGCTTTCTGCGGCGGCTGACCGAAGATCTCTTCCTTGCGGCCAAGCTGGAACAGAAACAGGTCCTGCTGAACGAAGACCGCGTTTCCCTGAGCGAGGCCGCGCAGGCAGTCTGCGAGAACTGCCGGAGCGAAGCGGAGAACAAAGGCGTTGCCCTTTGCGCACAATTCGACGCCGAACTGCCCGTCTGGGGCGACGCGGTGCGGCTGCAGCAGATCTTGCAGAATCTCGTGACCAACGCCATCCACTACACCCCTTCGGGCGGCACCATCACCGTCCACAGCTGGGAGGCGGAGGGCTCTGCTCTCGTCTGTGTGCAGGACACCGGCTGCGGCATTGCCCCGGAAGACCAGGCCGCCGTATTTGACCGCTACTTCCACACCACGGCCAACACCAAGCACGACTCCACCGGCCTCGGCCTGACCATTGCGCAGGAGCTGGCCCGCTTACATCATGGCGAGATCCTGCTGGAAAGCGAAGTGGGCAAGGGCAGCTGCTTCACGCTGAAGCTGCCCCTGCTCGCGGGCTGAACAAAAAATGCTCTGCCTTTTCCGGCAGAGCATTTTTTTGCGGTTAAAGATTGATTTATGCCAGCGGGTCCCACAGCTTCATGGGCAGAGGTTCCTGCGCCAGCAGGGCGCGCTGGGCATCGCTCAGCAGGCTCTTGCGGACGGTGACCTGATAGACGTTGGCCTGGAACCACTTCTCGCTGCCGATGTAGTAGCCCTTCTGGCCGGCCTCCTCACCCCAGCTGTTCTCGATCTTCCAGCGGTTGGCGGTGCCGTTCTCGTCCAGATTGACGCCGCAGAACATCATGCAGTGGTTCATGGTGCTGTCGCGGGTGAGCAGACGCTCCGACTTGGTCATGCCAAAGGTCAGCCCGCCCAGCACCTCTCCGTACTGGAAGCAGTCGGGGTCCCAGTAGCCGTTGGCGCGGTCGCCGTCCGGGTGGCAGTCACAGCTGAACATGACGCCCTCCCCGGCCTGCAGCTGGCGGATGGTCAGGTCTTCCAGTTCCTCCTGCGAGAGGTTGAGCCAGAACATGCCGTCCTCGACCACATCCCCCATAAACGGCTGGCAGTAGGTGCGGTTGACCGCATGGATGGGCGAAGCGATGATGACGGCATAGTCGTCGAAGTCGCTGCCGACGTACTTGTCGAGGAACTGCTTCGGGGTCAGGCCGCGGTCACAGTGGTAGACCTTGTCGGTATCGGTGTACTCGAAATCGAAGGTCTTGGGCGGCTGGCCGTAGAGGATGCGCAGAGCGTTGTAGATCTCTGCCAGCATCTCCTCACGGCGGGCCGAGGGGTCTTTGCCTTCGCGGACCAGGGCGCGGAGCTCCAGCGCATCCTCGCGCAGCTTGCGGTTCAGGATAGGCAGATACTTGGCCGTGCCGGTGGAGTGCACCGTCTCCGGCATCACCCAAGAGGGCACGACGCCGTACTTTTTGATGAGGCTGACCGCCATATCCCACTGGCCGCCATCGGGCAGCGGGTTTCCCAGCAGAGTGAAGGTCTCGCGGTCGTCCAGCTCCTGCGCGGCAAAGTGAAGGATGTTCTCAAAGAAGAGGTTTGCCTTTTCCAGCTTGTCGTAGAAGGCCAGATAGGTGGGCGAGATGGAGAAATCCTCCAGTTTGCACTGCCGGATGACCCGCTCGCGCAGGACGTTCAGGGTAGAGAACATCCAGCAGCGGCCGCTCTGCTTCTGGTTGGTGATGTTGCTGGTCTGGACCAGAACGGAGAAATCCATCTGCAATCTGGCGGCGGCAGCGGGCACAAAGGCGGCGTCCGGCAGAGCCGTGCGGGAGATGGCATTGGACATCACCTGCAGCTCCGGGCGGGCCGCATAGCCCTGCTCAAAACGTGCCAGCATTTCAGCGTCAATGGGAGTTACCTTGTTCATTGGTTTCACACTTTCTTCTTTTACCGCCCGGCCCGCTGCGCCCATGGAACGAAGCAGGCTGGGATCGTTACGTCAACGTTCTCCAAAGTAAGCGTTCTGCACGGCCAGCAGCACACCGGCACGGCTGGCTGCAAAGTTCAGGCCGCCTTGCAGATAGCAGGTGTAGGGCTCCCGCAGCGGGCCGTCGCAGGAAAGCTCGATGGTGCTGCCCTGGGTAAAGCTGCCGCTGGCCATGATGACCTCATCGGTATAGCCCGGTTCCGGCGAAGGTTCCGGGGCCGCATAGCTGTCCACCGGGCTGGCCGCCTGCACACCGCGGCAGAACCCGATGAGGGCATCCGCCGTACCGGCGTCGAAGCAGGTCACGATGTCGTTGTGGTCCTCGCAGTAGCGCGGGATGGGCGTCTTGCCCACCAGTTCCAGCAGGCACTGCGCATAAATGGCCGTCTTGATGGCCTCACACACGACGCCGGGCGCATAGTAGAAGCCCAGATACAGATCGCGGGGGGTATCCAGCGTGCAGCCCAGCTCCTTGCCGAGGCCGGGTGCGTTCAGGCGGTAGGCGCAGAGTTCCACGAGGTCTTTGCGGCCTGCGATGTAGCCGCCGGTGGGGGCGATGCCGCCGCCGGGGTTCTTGATGAGACTGCCCACCACGAGGTCGGCACCGGCCTGGCAGGGTTCTTCCGTCTGGGTGAACTCGCCGTAGCAGTTGTCCACAAAGACGATGATCTCCGGATTGGCGGCGCGGGCGGTGTCGGCGATCTTCCGGATGGTGGCCAGATCGAACGCATTCCGCTGCAGATAGCCCCGGCTGCGCTGGATGTGGCAGACCTTGGCCCCCGGTGCCTTTTGGGCGATGAGGTCATAATCCGGGGTGAAGTCCGCTTTCAGCGGGGCTTCGTCGTACTTCACGCCGTAGTCCATCAGAGTACCGGTGCCCTTGCCTTTGCCGTCCAGACCGATGACACCTTCCAGCGTATCGTAGGGGCGGCCGGTGGCAGCCAGCAGGGTGTCCCCTGCCCGCAGCAGGCCGAACAGGGCCACGGCCAGCGTATGGGTGCCGCTCTGGAACTGGCTGCGGACGAGGGCATCCTCGGCCCCCATCACTTCCGCAAAGATCTGCTCCAGCTTGGCGCGGCCGGTATCCCACAGGCCGTAGCCGGTGGTGCCCAGCATATCGGTGGAGGACATCTGGGTGTCCGCAAAGGCTTTCAGCATCTTGAGCTGGTTAAAGTCGCGGATCTCCTCCATGTGCCGGAAATAGGGCTGGCAGAGTTCCATGGCCTGTTCATCCAGAGCCAGGACTTCGGGTTTGAAATCAAAAAAATGGCTTAACATTGACATATTCGATCCTTTGGGTTTCTTATTATTTTTTACGTGGAGATATCCCCGCCGATTTTACTTTGCGGGCGCTTCATAGCGCGCATACTCGCCCAGTTTTTCGAAGCCGAGACGGGTATAGAAGTGCACCCGTTCGGGGGCGCAGAGGAAAACAGGCTGGAAGCCTTCTGCCGAGAGTTCGTTCGCCAGCCGGACGATGAGCCGCCCGCCGATGCCCCGGCCCCGCAGCGGTTCGGCCGTTTCCCCGCAGGCCATGTAGGCCTGACCATTGGCAAGGGCATAGGCCCCGACGGTGCAGGCAAGCGTCTCCCCCTGCCACAGCGCCCAGACGCGGGCCCTGCCCCGGCTGCGCTTGGTGCACAGCTCAGAGTAAAAGTCATCCCGCCGGGCAGGCCGGGCCGGAAAAAGCGCCTCTGCCACCGGGCGGGCCGGAGGGTCCCGGTCAAAGGTCAGCGAGGCCCAGAGCGCTTCGTCGGCCTCTGGCTCCGGAAGCTGCCGCCCCGGCGTCAGGCCGAAGATGGTGTGGGGTCTTGCACGGGTCCACCCGGCGGGCGGGGCCGCCTCGGCTTCGTCCAGCACAACGGCGCCGCACCCGCAGAAGGTCAGGAATCCGGCCAGCTCTTCGGGGTTGGCGTGGCCTGCCATCCAGGCCGTGCTGCCGCCGATGTCCAGCGCCAGCGTAGGCCCGGCAAAAAAGCGGCCCGGCTGGCTCTTGCCCAGCAGCTCCAGCGCCAGCGGCATCGTGGCCCCCAGGCAGAGTTTGCCCCGGCAGGCGTTGTAAAAGCGCAGTTTTGCGCGGGGTGTCGTGGCCTGCCGGATCATTTCAGCTCGTTGACGATCTTCTTGAACTCGCGGCCGCGCACCTCGAAGTTGGGGTACAGGTCGAAGGATGCGCTGGCCGGAGACAGGATGATGATATCGCCGGGCTGTGCGGCGGCGCGGGCCAGCTCGACAGCATGCTGCATGGTGTCGGCATGCTGGATGGTCAGACCGGAAGCTGCAAAGTCCGGATGTTCGCAGACGGCCTTCTCGATGCGGGGGCCGGTGGCACCCATCAGCACAAGGTTCTTGACGTGCGCGATGACCTCCGGGGCCAGCGGCTCATAGGGGATGTGCTTGTCGTAGCCGCCTGCAATGAGGATGACCTTCTGGTCAAAGCTGCGCAGGCCCGCGATGGTGCGGGTGGGGCTGGTGCCGATGGAGTCGTTGTAGTAGGTCACGCCATCCAGCACACGGACCGGCTCGATGCGGTGCTCCACGCCGGTGAAGGTGCTGCCCACCTTCTGGATGGCCTCAACGGGCACTTCACCCCAGACGGCGGCGGCAGCGGCCAGCAGGTTCTCGATGTTGTGCAGGCCGCGCAGTTTGATGTCCTTCTGGGCCAGGAACGGGGTCACGACGCCGTCCTCGGCCATGCAGAGCATCCCGTCCCCGCGCAGGAACGCGCCGTTGTCGGTGTCGTGCAGGCGGGTGAACCAGACCTGTTTGCCCTTGCAGTCGGGCACCATGCTGCGGGTGATGTCGTTCTCATAGCCCAGCACTTCGCGGCAGGGCGGCACCTGATGGAGCAGGATGTTCCGCTTGGCGTCGATGTACTCCTGCATATCCTTGTGGTGGTCCAGATGGTTCGGGGTCACGTTGGTGACGACCGCGATCTTCGGGCTCTTGCGCATACTGATGAGCTGGAAGCTGGACAGTTCCACGACCGCCACATCCTCCGGGGCAACGTCCGGCAGCATGGGCAGCAGAGCTGCACCGATGTTGCCGCCCAGATGCACCTTGCGGCCCGCAGCCTCGTAGAACTTGGAGATGAGGGTGGTGGTGGTGGTCTTGCCGTCCGAGCCGGTCACGCCCACGATCTCACAGGGGCAGTAGTCAAAGAAAAGCTCGACCTCGCTCGTGACCAGCGTACCTGCGGCGATGGCGTCCTGCAGCGGCTTCTGGTAATATTCAAAGCCGGGGGTGCGCAGGATGATGTCCTGGCCCCGGAAGCCGTCCATGTAATGCTCGCCCAGGCTCAGGTCGATGCCCAGGCGGCGGATGGTCTCGGCGTAGCTGCCAAAGTCGTCCACGCTGTTCTTTTTATCGCAGAGGGTGACATGCGCACCCAGGCCCACGAACTCCTCGATCAGGGTCTTGTGGCTGACGCCCGCGCCGATGAATGCGACCTTTTTGCCCTTGACCAGCTCTGCGAGCTGCTGCTGTTCTTTCTGCATAAAAACAGAACCTCCTCTATAAAGTGTTTCTGTAACAAGCTCTTGCTGCTCTTCATTCTACACCTTTTCCGCACAATACGCAACGCCCAACCCGCACAGACCGCGAAAATGCACCGAAAGGTCATCGAAATTCACAAAAAGATAATTGTCTTTTTCGACGCTTTCCGTTATACTGGACGTATCCATCATCATCTGCAAGGAGCGCTTTTTTTGAAACACCGTTTCCGCCTGGCCGCCGCGGTTCTGACGGCCCTTTTGTTCCTGACCCTGACCGGCTGCGGTTCAGGCTCCAACAGCTTTACCTGGTTCGTGGACACCATCCCCGCGAATCTTGACCCGCAGGTGGCTTCGGCTGCGTCGGACGTCATCGCCTGCGAGAACCTTTACAGCGGCCTTGTCCGCAAAGACCCGGACGGCCAGCTGGAACCTGCCCTATGCGAACGGTGGGAGGTCTCCGCCGACCGGAAGACCTATACCTTTTATCTGAAGGACGGCCTGACCTACACGGTTGCCAAGGGCACGGCTTCCGACTATGCCATCACGGCGGAGGATTTCGTCTTCGCCTTCCGGCGGATGTTCCGCGCTGCCACGAACTCCCCCTACGCCGTGGAGTTTTCGGCCCTTGAGAACAGCGCCGAAGTATTGGCCGGGCAATTGCCGGAAAGCGCCCTCGGTGTTTCGGCCAGCGGGCCGCTGACGCTGGTGTTCCGCCTGAGCAGCCCGGACGAGAATTTTCTCTCCAAGCTGACGCTGCCCGGCGCGATGCCCTGCGACGAAGAGTTTTTCAACTCCACCCGCGGCACTTACGGCCTCACTGCCAAGACCACCCTTTCCAGCGGGCCGTTCTACCTCTACAACTGGACGTCCAGCGGTCTGTTCCTGCGGCGGGAGCCTTCCGGCACCCGCATCGACAGCCTGCGCCTGGTCCAGAACACCAACAACGCCGACCAGTCAGCCATTGAACTCATCAACAGTGAAAAGTGCTCGGCAGCGGTGGACGCCACCGGCAGCACCACCTCGCTGTCCTCCATCTCCTACTCCGACACCACCTGGAGCCTGCTGTTCAACTGCAATACGATCTTTTCCTCCACCGAGCTGCGGCAGGCGCTGGCCGGAGTGGCGCGGGACGCCGCCGAGGTGCCTTCCACCGAGCTGTTTGCCACAGCGGACAACCTCATCCCCGCCGGGCTGAATGTAGACGGCATGAACTACCGCGACACCGTGGGAGATGTCTCCCCTGCTCCTGTGGATGTCAAGGCGCTCTACCTTGCCGCGCGGCAGGGCATGGCGAACTCCGACTTCAATAAGATCACCCTGATGCTCCCCGCCGGGTGCGGCCTGAACGAGGCCGCCGAGACCATCAACGGGGCCTGGCAGAAGGAGCTTTCCCTCTTCTTCTCCATCGAGGAGGTGGACGAGGAGACCTTCCGCAAGCGCCTGGCCGAGGGAGATTATACCATCGCGCTGGCCCCCGTCAGTGCTGAGAGCGGCAGCGTGTACAATACGCTGGCCCAGTTTACCCCCGCAGGCGGCGGGCTGACCGGCTATTCCAACGCCCTGTATGCCACCCAGCTGGAAGCCAGCACCCACGCCAACGGTTCCACCCGCTGCCGCCTGCTGGGCGACTGCGAACGCCAGCTGCTCAGCGACTGCGTCGTGGTCCCCCTCTTTTCCCAGCAGAAGCGTCTGTTGATCGCTTCGGGCGTCAAAAACCTCATCTTTGACCCCTTCGGCCCGGTGCTCGACCTGACGTATGCCACAAAGGAATAAAAACGCAAGGCCCCCTGTGCGAACGGCACAGAGGGTCTTGTTGTTTCTTCAGGTTTTGATGCCGAACAACCGGCGCAGGATCCCGCGCAGACACTTCGGGCTTTTGATGACGACGACCTGCATCCAACTCCCGCCTTTCGTTGTGTGATACCACAGTATAAGCGGCAGCGGCGCAAAACGTGCATCGCTCAGCGCAGGATGGGCGTATCCGGCAGGGTCTCGACCACGACCAGCGCCCCCTTGCGGGTGGAGATGGTAATGCAATCCGAGCCTTCAGCGTACTCGTTGCTGACGCCCAGCGGATACCCTGCCGTGAGGACGGCATCCGTCAGCTCATAGTAGGAGCCGCGCTCGCAGACGCCCTCCGCCCGGCCCTCCAGTGGGAAGACAGAAACGTAGAAGAACTCCGCCTTCGGGTAGGTGCGCTCCTCGCCGGCGCGGACGAAGGTGATGCGGCTGCGCTCATCTTGCAGCGTAGCGCGCACGCCCCGCTGCTCCAGCCCCAGACCGGTGCAGAGGTTCGCAAGGGTGTGTTCCAGCCGTCTGCCGCCCAGCGCGCCCAGCAGCAGCACCTCGGAGCAGCCTTTTTCGGAGGCAAGCTTCGCCGCATATTCGGTGTCGGTGTCGTCCTTGACGTGGGGCAGGACGATGACGTCATCCTGCTGCTCCGGGCAGGGTGCGGTGTCGAAGTCGCCGACGATGATGTCCGGTTTGCAGCCCAGCGGCGCACAGTTGCGGTAGCCCGCGTCGCAGGCGATGATGAGGTCATCGGGCCGCAGCAGGTGCTTCAGCTCCGGCGAGACCGGGCAGGCAGATACGATCACACAGCGTGACATAAGTTTCCTCTCTTCACTCGAAGAAAGCTCCCCCGGCCGGAGGAGCTTTCTCTGGTTTGCAATACAGCGGTCAGAACTTCGGCCGCTGCCAGTCCTTGACGTCCTTGACCTCGTCGTACATGGCGCAGTAGCTGTCGTACCGGGTCTGGGAGAGCCGGCCCTCGGCCAGTGCCGCGCGGACGGCGCAGCCCTTTTCCGTGCGGTGGGAGCAGCCCGTGAACTGGCATTCACCAAGATACGGCCCGAACTCCGGGAACGCATGTTCCAGGTTCTCCTTCGGGATGAACCCGGCGCGGTTGGCTTCCAGGCTGGCGAAGCCGGGCGTGTCGGCAATGCGGCCGCCGAACGCCTCAAAAATGGTCACCTCGCGGGTGGTATGGCGGCCGCGGCCCAGCTTCTGGCTGATGGCGCTGGTCTCCCGCTCGGCCTCCGGCAGCAGGGCGTTCAGCAGCGTGGACTTGCCCACGCCGGAGTTGCCGCAGAAGGCGCAGAGCCGCCCGGCGATCCACTGCTTTACCTCGTCCAGACCCTCGCCGGTGTCGTAGTGGATGGCGATGAAGGGCAGAGTCGAGCGCTCGTATGCTTTGCGGAGGAACTCCGCCTCGCCGAGGTCTGCCTTGGTGCAGACGATGACCGGCTGGACGCCCTTGTCCACCGCGATGGCCGACAGCTTATCCAGCACGAGGGTGCTGGGGGTGGGCTGGGTGGTGCTGGCCACGAGGAACAGCACATCCAGATTGGCCACCGGCGGACGGACGAAGACGTTTTTGCGGGGCGCGATCTCCGCGATGACGGAAGCGCCGTTCTCGGTCTCCACCGCCACCTCGTCGCCCGCCACGGGGGTGATCTTCTGTTTACGGAAGATGCCGCGCGGCTTGCACTCGATGATGCCCGCTTCGGTCCGGACGTAGTAGAAGCCGCCGATGCCTTTTACAATATAACCGTTCATGGCTCCTCCGTTACGACAGCAGCGCGCTCCACCAGTCGCTCAGGCCGGTGCCGGAGCTGGAACCGGAAGAGTCGCTGGAGGAGGAAGAGCCACCGCCCACAAGGCCGCTCCACCAGTCGCCGCCGGAGCTGCTGGCGCTGGAACTGCCGCTCTCCGAGGTGCTGCCGGGCTCCTCGGCCGGGGTCTCCGGCACAGGTTCGGGCCCTGCGCTGACGGTCACGCTGACGCGGCTGTTCACCTTGACGGTGGAACCGGCGGCAGGGTTCTGCCCGATGATGGTACCGGCAGGCTTGTCGCTGTACTGCTCGGTGGTGCTGCCCAGGCCCAGCTTGTTCTGCACCAGCAGGGTGCGGGCATCGTTCACGTTGGACAGGCCCACCAGAGACGGCACCTTGGCCGTGGTGCTGACCTGCGGGCGGCTCACATAGACCACAACGGTGGAGCCCACCGCCACCTGGCTGCCGGCGGCAGGGTCGGTGCGGATGATGGAGCCTGCCGCCACGGTGTCGTCCACGGCCTGGGTGATCAGCACCGAGACGCCGAGGCTCTTGAGCTGCTGTTCTCCATCGGCCTGCAGATAGTTGGTCACATCCGGCACGGTGACGTACTGGATGCCGAGGCTGATGGTCAGGGTCACGCTCTGGCCCTCGCGGACAGTGCGGCCCGCCACCGGCGACTGCCGGTAGACATAACCGGCCGCGTAGTCGTTGCTGTACGACTGCTCCCAGTTGACGGTGATCTGGCCGGAGGAGACCTGCGGCTGGGCGTTCACCTCATCCTGGGTCATGCCGCTGTAATCGGCCAGCACGATGTCGGCCTTTTCGCTCATCAGGGTGCTGGAATCGTTGAGGATGGTCCAGCACAGCGCCATGCAGGCCAGCGCGAACGCAACGGTGATGCCGAACAGCACCGGCAGGAAGATGGGCTTTTTCTTTTTGCTTTTGCGGGTCTTTTTCGGTTCCGGGGCTTCTTTTTTGGTTTTCACGGGGTGCTCCACCACCTTTTCAGGAATTTCATCGGGGAGATAGGTGTAATTGAACACGATGGACGGGTCTTCCACGTAGGCGTTCAGTGCCCCCAGCATCTCGGCGGCGCTGGCGTAGCGGTTTTCGGGCCGCTTTGCCATGGCGCGTTCGGTGATCTCCACCAGGCCGTGGGGCACGGTGGGGGCCAGCTCCTGCAGGCTCTTGGGCTTGTCGGTGATCTGCTTGATGGCCACCTCCACCACATCGTCGGCGTCAAACGGCAGATGCCCCGAAAGCATCTCGTACATCATGACGCCCACCGAATAGATGTCGCTGGTAAAATCGGTCTCGTCGCCCTTGGCCTGTTCCGGGCTGATATAATGGACGCTGCCCATCGCCTTGCCGCCGGAAAGCTGGTTCTCGGCGCGGGAGATGCGGGCAATGCCGAAGTCCATCATCCGCAGCTGGCCGTTGTCCAGCAGCATGATGTTCTGGGGCTTGATGTCCCGATGCACCACGCCGTTGCGGTGGGCATGGTCCAGCGCTTTGAGGATCTGGGAGATGAAATGCACCGTTTCCCGGCTGGTCAGCCTGCCGCCGCGCTCGTTGAGGTACTCCCGCAGCGTCATGCCGTCCACGTATTCCATCACGATATATTGCAGCTTCTCGCTGACCGAGACATCGTACACCTTGACAATGTTGGGGTGATTGAGCAGCGAGATGGCCTTGGATTCGTTCTTGAAGCGGCGGACGAGGTCGGGGTCGTGCATGAGCTCCTGCCGCAGCACCTTGACGGCTACGACCGTGCCCTCCGGCACCGGCCCGCCCGGCCCCACGACCGCCTTGTAGACGTTGGCCATGCCGCCGGTGCCGATCAGCTCCCGGACGGTGTACAGGCCATCGAGGGTCTTGCCGATCAGATTATCCATGCTCCACCTCCGTCGGCTCCACGGCCAGCAGCAGCGCCGTGATGTTATCCGAGCCGCCGTGGGCGTTGGCTGCCTCGATGAGGCGGTCGGGCAGGTCGTAGAACGCACCCTGCGCCAGCAGCTCTTCCATCTCCTCCACCGGCACCATGTTGGTCAGGCCGTCGGTGCAGAGCAGCAGCCGGTCTTCCCGCTTGAGCTTCGCGGCGGTGAACTCCGGCTCCAGCCGGTAATCCACGCCCAGCGCTTTGGTGATGATGTTCTTCTGGGGGTGATGCTCGGCTTCCTCCTCGGTGATGGTGCCGCAGTCCACGAGCTCCTGCACGTAGGAGTGGTCGTGGGTGAGCTGGGTCAGCTTCCCATCCCGGATGAGGTAGGCGCGGGAGTCGCCCGCATGGCAGAGGTAGACATTGCCGCTGCGCACCAGCGCGCAGACTGCCGTGGTGCCCATGCCGGCCAGCGCTTCTTCATGCGCGGCCTTCTGGAACACGAAGCGGTTGGCATAGAGGAGCGCTTTTTTCAGAAACGGCTCCTCCTGCCCTGCCCCGCACTGGGCGTATTGCTCCTGAAAGAAATTCTCGATAACATTGCACGCCCCCTGTGAGGCTTCGCGGCCGCCCTTCGCGCCGCCCATGCCGTCGCAGACCAGCGCCCACACCGCGCCGCCGGGCAGCTCCCCGGCCCGATAATCGTCCTGGTTCTCCTGACGGACGCGGCCGACATCTGTTTTTCCTGCAAGTTTCATAGGATTCTCCTTTTGTCAGGCTTTGCCGTTCATCTCGTCGCGGCGCAGCTGGCCGCAGGCGGCGCTGATCTCGCTGCCCAGACGGCGGCGGACCGTGGCGTTGACGCCGAGGCTCTCCAGCTTCTGCTGGAACCGGCGGACGTTGGCGGCATCGGTGGCGGAGTAGGGGCTGCCGTCCACCGGGTTGATGGGGATGAGGTTGACATGTGCGCCCATGCCCCGGATGAGGTTTGCCAGCTGCTTTGCGCAGGCATCGGAATCGTTGACGCCGCGCACCATCGAATACTCGAAGCTGACCCGTCGGCCCGTGGTGTCCTGATAGCGGCGGACCGCCTGCATCAGCTGCTCCACGGGGTAGGCATCGTTCACGGGCATCATGCCGCTGCGGATCTCATTGTTGGGCGCATGGAGCGAGACGGAAAGGGTGAGCTGCAGCTTTTTCTCGGCCAGCTGGTCGATCTTCGGCACCAGACCGCAGGTGGAAAGGCTGATGTTCCGCATCCCGATGTTGACGCCTTCGGGCGAGGTGATATTCTCAAGGAATCGCATCACTTCGTCGAAATTGTCCAGCGGCTCGCCGATGCCCATGAGCACGATGTGGGAGATGCGCTCCCCGATGTCCTTCTGCGCGGTGTAGATCTCGGAGCAGATCTCACCGGCTTCCAGGTTGCGGACGCGGCCCGCCTGAGTGGACGCGCAGAAGCGGCAGCCCATCCGGCAGCCCACCTGCGTGGAGACGCAGACCGTGTTGCCGTAGTGGTAGCGCATGACGACCGTTTCGATGCAGTTGCCGTCGGCCATCCGCAGCAGGTATTTGACCGTGCCGTCCTTGGCCTCCTGGCGGCGCTCGATCTGCGGGGCCGCGATGTAGAAATGTTCCTCCAGCGTCGCCAGCAGGGTCTTGGGCTGGTCGGTCATGGCGGAAAACTCCGTGACCAGCTTCTGGTGGACCCAGTGGAAGATCTGCTTGGCCCGGAAACCGGGCTGGCCCAGCGCCTTGAGCTCTGCGGCCAGCTGTTCCAGCGTCAGGGAGGAAATGCAGCGTTTTTGTTCCATGGTGTTCTCCTATTGATACGATTCAGGCGGCCGCCTCATTGCGCTTTTTGCATCGCGCAGAGGAAAAAGCCGTCCATCCCGGTGCGGGTAGGCACCGAAAGGGCTCCGTGCTCCCCCACCGTCATCCCGGCCGGGAACGGCACCTCGGACGTCACGACGGAAAATTCCGGGTGACGAGCAAGGAATGCCGCCACCTGCTCTTCGTTTTCGGCCGGGTCGATGGTGCAGGTGGAGTAGACCAGCCGCCCGCCCGCCTTGAGCAGAGAGGCCGCTGTGTCCAGAATGGCCGACTGGGTGGCCAATAATTCATCGTGGCGGGCCTTGTCCAGCGTTTTGTAGCGGATATCCGGCTTTTTGGCCAGGATGCCCAGGCCGCTGCAGGGGGCGTCCACCAGGATGCGGTCGGCCTGGGGCAGGCTGGGGTTCTGCCGGGTGGCATCGTTGCAGAGGGTTTCGACATTGGCAAAGCCCATCCGCTCCACTGCCGTGCGGATGAGGCGGACGCGGTTCTCGGCTGCATCGCAGCTGACGAGACGGCCGGTCCCCTGCATTTCCTCGGCCAGCAGGAGCGTCTTGCCGCCGGGGGCCGCGCAGAGGTCCAGCACCGTTTCGCCGGGCTTTGCCTCCACGCAGAGCGCCGCCAACTGGCTGGCCTGCCCTTCGACGTGGTAGTACCCCTGCCGGAACCACGCGTTCTCGGCAGGGCTTCCCTCAAATGCGGCCAGCACACTGCCCGGCACAAGGCCCGGCTCGGCCGCTGCGCCCAGCGCCGCCAGCTTTTCGCAGAGGGTGGCGGCATCGGCCTTGAGCGGGTTGACCCGCAGGCTGGTCCTGCCGCCGTCGGCCGCATAGGTCAGGATGCCCAGCGCCTCGTCCGGGTAATGGATGCGGAGGAAGTCCGCCACATCTTTCCCGGCAGAGCCCAGCACCATCAGCCGCTCGGTCTCATTCCGGAACCGGGCGGTGCTCAGGTCGTAGGTGCAGGCACGGCGCAGCACGGCATTGACCAGCCCCGCTGCGCTGGATTTTCGGAACGCGCGGGTCAGCTTGACCGCCTCATTGACGGCCGCCGATGCGGGCACCTGCATATACCGGGCCTGGGCCAGAGCGGAGCGTAAAATCTCCCGGACGGGAGCGTCCAGCTTGGCAAGGCCCTTGGGCAGGAACTGGCCGAGCATGTAGTCCAGTGTGCCCCGATGTTCCAGCACCGTGTAAAAAATGGCGCTGGCAAACGCTTTGTCGCGGCCTTCGAGCTGCTGACGCTTCAGTTCGGCATCCAGGACGAGGTTGGAAAAGCCGTCCTGCTCCTGCTTCACCAGCGCCGAGACTGCCGCCGCGCGGGGATTCGGCCCGCTCACAGGCAGTCCCCCGCTTTGAGCCGCAGACCTGCTGCAAACGAGGTGCCGTCCATGGGCTTCTTGCCCTCCGGCACCACATGCAGCAGCTGGATGGCACCCTCGGCGCAGGCCACGGTCAGGGGCCGGGTCGCCAGCACCGTGCCGGGCGCTTCGCCGTGGGAAGGCACCGCGCGGCACTCGGTCACCTTGACCTTTTTGCCGCCGGAGGTGGTGAACCAGGCCATGGGCCATGGGTTCATGCCGCGCACCCAGTCGTGGATGTGGGCGGCGGAGTCGGTGAGCCGGAACTCGGCCAGCTCCTTGTCGAGCATGGGCGCGAGGGTCGCATGGGCGTGATCCTGCGGCTGGGGCCGGAGGGTGCCTGCCGCGATCTGCGGGATGGTCTCGCAGAGGACGCGGGCACCGACTGCCGTCACCCGGTCGAACAGTTCGCCGCTGGTCTCTTCGGGACCGATGGCCATCTTCTCACAGACGAGAACATCGCCGGTGTCCAGCCCTTCGTCCATCTGCATGATGGAAACGCCCGTCTCTGTGTCGCCGTTCAGGACGGCCCACTGCACCGGGGCACTGCCGCGGTACTTCGGCAGCAGCGAAACATGCAGGTTGATGCAGCCATACCTGGGGGCCTGGAGCACACTGGCGGGCAGGATGCACCCATAGGCCACCACCACGATCAGCTCCGGGGCCAGCGCCTGGATGTTGGCATCCTCGCCGCCGTCCCGCAGGGTGCGGGGCTGGAAGACCGGTGTGCCGTGCTCCAGCGCCACTTCCTTGACCGGGGGTGCGGTGAGCACCTGCTTGCGGCCCACCGGCTTGTCGCGGCGGGTGTATACGCCGCAGATGTCATGCCCGGCGGCATACAGAGCCTTCAGGCACTCGGCGGCAATGTCCGGTGTGCCCATGAACAGAATGCGCATTACTTGTTTCCTTTCGCTTCGCGGGCAGCCTTTTTGCCCTCTTCGGTGTCCTCATAGAAATACTCGCTGGACTGCATGATGGTGATGCCGTCCAGATGGTCGTTCTCATGCTGGATGCAGCGGGCCAGCAGACCCTCGGCCTCCAGCTCGAACCAGTTGCCGTTGCGGTCCTGTGCGCGGACTTTGACAGCAGCCGGGCGGGTCACTGCGCCGTTGTGGCCGGGGAAGGACAGGCAGCCCTCATAGGCGGTCTCCTCATCCTCGGACACCGCGAGGATCTCCGGGTTCACGAAGTCGATGAACTTGTACTCGTAATCTGCGGGGATCTCCTCCGGGGCGTCGGTGGTATCCCACACGACGAACAGGCGGCGCAGCATCCCCACCTGCGGGCCGGCCAGACCCACGCCGTCGGCGTCGATCATGGTCTCGCGCATGTCGTCCAGCAGAGTCGCCAGACGGTCATCAAAATTGGTCACCGGGCGGCAGACCTTGTTCAGGATGGGGTCGCCCTCTTTCACGATGTTGCGGATAGCCATAGTTGGTACCTCCAAATCAGTTGTTCGTATCAGATATCTCCGTCCGAGTGCAGGTCTACGACGACGGTGGCTTTGGCAGGCAGCTTTTCCTGCTCGTAAAGGCCCAGCGTTTCGCGCATCAGATCGCGGAAGCGGCGGTCGTTGCGGCACTTGACGGTGAGTTTGTAGCGGTAGTTTCCGTTGATCTTTTCGATATTGCCGGGGGTGGGGCCGAGCACCCGGAGAGGCAGCTCCGGCTGTTTTGCCGCCTGTCGGCCCAGCAGGGCCGCGAACCGGGCGGCGGCGCGGGCCACCTCGCTCTCCTTCAGGCCCGAAAAGCCCACAACGCACAGCCCGCAGAACGGCGGGTACAGCCCCAGCTTCCGGTAAGCGATCTCCTGCTCAAAGAAGGCGTCGTAGTCCTGCGCGGCAGCGAGGTTGAGCACCGGGTTATCGGGGTCGGTGGTCTGGATGATGGCAAAACCGGGGTCTTTGGCCCGGCCGCTCCGGCCCACCACCTGCGTGATGAGGCTGAACACGGTCTCATACGCCCGGAAGCCCTGGGCGAACAGGAGCGAGTCGATGCCGAGGACGCCCACCAGGGTCACATCCTCGAAATCCAGCCCCTTGGCCACCATCTGGGTGCCCACCATGATGTCGTACTCGCGGCGGGCGAACCGGGCCAGCAGCTTTTCGTGTGCATCCTTGGCAGCGGTGGAGTCCTGATCCATCCGCAGGATGCGCGCCTCCGGGAAGAGCTTTGCCAGCTCCTCCTCGGCCTTCTGGGTGCCGAAGCCGCGGTACTGCAATGTTCCACCGCAGGCAGGGCATTTTTGCGGGGGCGGGTCCAGCTGGCTGCCGCAGTAGTGGCAGAGCAGCTTGTGCGCCGATTTGTGGTAGACCATCGGGACGCTGCACTTTGCGCATTTGAGCACCTCGCGGCAGTCCTCACACTGGGCGATGGTCTGGTAGCCCCGGCGGTTGAGCAGCAGGATGGTCTGCTTTTCCGCTTCCAGATTGCGGCGGATGGCGTCTTCGAGCGCCAGGCTGATCTCGCGCGGGTTGCCGGAGGCCAGCTCGGCCCGCATATCGACGATCTCGACATGGGGCAGCGGGTTGCCGCCGTACCGCTGGGTCAGCCGCACCAGCTGGGTGCGTCCATGCTGGGCTGCAAAGTAGCTCTCGGTGCTGGGGGTCGCGCTGGCCAGCAGGAGCAGTGCCCCATTCTCGGCCGCGCGCTGCCGGGCCACCTCGTGGGCGGCGTAGCGGGGCGCGGATTCGGAACGGTAGGTGTGCTCCTGCTCCTCGTCGATGATGACGAGGCCGATGTTTTCCAGTGGCGAAAAGATGGCGCTGCGAGTACCCACCACGATGTCGGCCCCGCCGTCCTGGATCATCTGCCACTGGAGCAGCCGTTCCGTGTGGTTGAGGGCCGAGTGCTGCACGGCCACCCGCCTGCCGAACTGGCTCTTCAGCCGCAGGATCATCTGGGGGGTCAGGCTGATCTCCGGCACAAGCACCAGCGCCCGCCGTCCCAGCTGCAAACACCGCTCGATGAGCTTGAGGAAGACCAGCGTTTTGCCGCTGCCGGTCACGCCGTAGAGCAGCGCCGAATGGGGTTCGGCATCTTCGAGGTGCGGCAGCAGGGCATCGTATGCAGCCTGCTGTTCGCTCGTCAGAAGGATGGGTTCGTTTTTCAGCGGGATGCTCGCATACAGGTCGATGGATTTGTTCACCTTGCTGCATTCCAGCACACCCTTGGTGCAGAGATTGTCCAGCACAGCTCGGCTGATGCCCTTTTCTTCGAGTTCGGTCTGGGTGCGTTCTCCCCCGCCCAGCAGGGCCACTGCCGCCAGTTGCTTGGCCGTCGGCTTCGGCTTGGGCGGCAGGGTGCCCACCAGCTTGTAAGCGTTCTCGGTATGGCGGACCAGCTGCTTTTGCAGCACCGGCGTCACACCGTCCGCCGCCACGGCGGGCTTGTACTGCGCCCCATAC
Source organism: Faecalibacterium sp. AF28-13AC (assembly GCF_003478405.1). Lineage (NCBI taxonomy): Bacteria > Bacillati > Bacillota > Clostridia > Eubacteriales > Oscillospiraceae > Faecalibacterium > Faecalibacterium sp. AF28-13AC. Next base: position 62,224 of record NZ_QUFG01000005.1, read on the forward strand.
GGGATGACGGCCTTGACGGCCTCATAGTAGGTGCAGAAGGTGCGTTCTTTCAAAAAATGCACCAGCCGCAGCAGTTCCGGCGTCAGGCAGGCGGAAGCGGGGGCCACATCGAAGAGGAATTTCAGCTTCGAGTTCTCCGGTTCGGCGTCGCAGGCCAGCACCACGCCCATCCGGGCACGGCTCCCCCGCCCGAACGGCACCAGCACCATGCTGCCCAGCCGGACGGCATCCTGCTGGTCGGGCATGACTGCGTAGGTATACAGTTTATCGAAGTGGAACGTCGCGTTGCTCACGGCGACTCCGACCGTTTTTGGCATTCAGCTTCCTCCGGGTTTGGTTTCAGTGTGCGAGGCCCGCCCGCTGGCAGATGACCTGATAGAGCGCGTCGGCGCAGGCGGCGACCTCATTGTTGACCAGCTTCAGGGTGAAGTCGTCCTGCTGGGCCAGCTCGTTCCGGGCCGTAGCCAGACGCTCACGGATGCTTTCCTCGGTCTCGGTGCCGCGGCCGCGCAGACGGCGCTCCAGCTCCTCCACCGACGGCGGCAGCAGGAAGATGGTGGTGGCACCGGGGAACATCCGGCGGATGTTGGCCGCGCCGTGGACATCAATGACCAGCACGACCAGCTTGCCGGCTTCCAACCGCCTGTGGATCTCCTCTTTCAGAGTGCCGTAGTAATTGCCGTTGTAGAAATTGTATTCCACGACCTCGTCGTTTGCGATGAGCTGCTGGAACTGCTCCTGGCTGCGGTAGTAGTAATCCACGCCCTCCTGCTCGCCGGGGCGGGGCGAACGGGTGGTGGCGGAGACGGTCTTCTCGATCTCCGGGTGCGCAGCGCGCAGTGCATTGACCACGCTGTCCTTGCCAGTACCCGCTGCACCGGATACCACAAACAGATACTTTTCATTTTCCATCTTTATTTTTGTTCCTCCTCTGAGCCTTTGCCCTCAGCCTGCCCGGCGGCGCGGCTGGCCACCGTTTCCGGCTGAAGGGCTGACAGAACGACATGGTCGGAGTCCATGATGAGCACCGCGCGGGTGCTGCGCCCATAGGACGCATCGATCAGCATCCCGCGTTCCCGCGCTTCCTTGACCAGACGCTTGACCGGCGCAGAGTCCGGGCTGACGACGGCCACCACGCGCCCGGCGCTGACCAGATTGCCAAAACCGATGTTGATGAGCTTCATCTTCTCCTCCGATCCGAATGTATCAATACGTTACTCCAGATTCTGGATCTGTTCGCGGATCTTTTCGATCTCCGCCTTCATATCCACCACCACGCGGGTGATGTCCAGATCCTGGCACTTGGAACCGATGGTGTTGGTCTCGCGGTTGAGTTCCTGGGTCAGGAAATCCAGCTTGCGGCCCACCGGCTCATCCAGCTCCAGAATGGAGCGGTACTGGGCAATGTGGCTGCGCAGGCGGACGGTCTCCTCGTCCACTGCGGTCTTGTCACCGAAGATGGCGGCCTCGGTCAGGACGCGGGCATCGTCGATGTTCCGGTCTTCCAGGATGACCTTGAGCTTCTCATACAGGCGGTTGGTGTAGGCTTCCACCCGGCCTGCGCTCAGCGTCTCTACCCTGCCGACGCACTCTTCCAGAAAGCACAGGCGGCTCTCGACGTCGGCTTTCATCTTAGCACCCTCGGCAGCGCGCATCTGCACGAACGTTTCCAGCGCCTGCGCCGTGACGGCAGAGACATCCTCCCACAGCTGCTCCTCGTCCACATCCGCGTGGCGGGTGGCGAGGACGTCCGGGAAGCGGGCAATGAGGCTGGCGGAGGTGTCGTTCTTGATGCAAAGCTCCTCGGACAGGTCCCGCAGGGCCTGCTGGTAGCTTCTGGCCAGCTCCCGGTTCACGGTGACGACGGTGTCGGCGGCGTCCACGTTCTGCACCGTCAGGCTCAGTTCCACCTTGCCGCGGGTGATCTGCTCGTTCAGCTGCTTTTTCAGGCGGCTGTCCATATAGCTGCAGGTCCGGGGCATCCGGGACGAATACTCAAAGTACCGAGAGTTGACGCTGCGCAGCTCCACCGTGATCTCACGGCCATTGCGCACCGCTGTGCCCCGGCCAAAACCGGTCATACTTAAAATCATGGTCAAATTTCCTCTTCTGACATAGGTTTTCTGCGGACAAATTCCAGTATATGTATCCGCTTTTGGGCACACCCGCCCATGTTACGATACATATGCTATCATTTTACTCTGCTGGCCCCGTTTTTGCAAGCAATGCGGCGAAAAAATCAGCTTTTGCCACGAAAAAGTCACACAAACGGCACCGCTGCTCCGCAGACACAAAAAGCCCCCCGCAAAACTGCGAGGGGCCAGAGAGATTCCATTAGACAGGATGAGACTGGTTGGTGTAGTCTGCGTGGTCAGCGTCCACGCCCTGCTTCTTGGCATTGCGCTTCTCGAAGAACTTGGGTGCGACCTGCGGGAACATGGCGTAGGTCAGAACATCCTCTTCCTGCGTTGCCCACTTGGCGGCTTCGGTCTTCAGCTTGTCCATCTCAGGAGCAAGGGTGTCGGCGAAGCGGCAGGTGATGGGCTTTTCGTCGCCCAGGATCTTCTTGGTGAACTCGGCGCTGATGGGAGCGGGAGTCTTGCCGTAGTCGCCGTGGACCAGGCCCTTGAACTCCTTGGTGACCATCTTGTAGCGCTCGCCCAGGATGACGTTGAAGACGGCCTGGGTGCCAACGATCTGGCTGGTGGGGGTGACCAGCGGAGGATAACCGGCGTCCTCACGAACGCGGGGAATCTCAGCCAGCACTTCGTCCAGCTTGTCTTCCTTGCCGGCATCCTTCAGCTGCTTGAGCATGTTGGAGAACATGCCGCCCGGCACCTGATACAGCAGGGTGTTGGCATCGACGCCCAGAGACTTCGGGCTGATCTGGCCGTTGGCGATGTACTTCTCGCGCAGCTTTGCGAAGTATGCGCGGACGACGTTCAGCTGCTTCAGGTCCAGACCGGTATCGTAATCGGTGCCCTGCAGAGCTGCGACCAGGCTCTCGGTCGCCATGTGGCTGGTGCCGCCGCTCAGGGGGCTCATGGCGGTATCGACGATGTCGGCACCGGCCTCGATGCCCTTCAGCAGGGACATGGAAGCCAGACCGGCGGTGTAGTGGCTGTGGATATCGACCGGGATGGACAGGGTGTTCTTCAGCTCCTTGACCAGGTCGTAGCAGGTGTACGGAGTCAGCAGGCCAGCCATATCCTTGATGCAGATGGAGTCTGCGCCCATCTCTTCCAGGGTCTTGGCATACTTGACGTAGTACTCGTTGTTGTGCACGGGGCTCAGGGTGTAGCTGATGCAGCCCTGCACATGTGCCTTTTCCTTGTTGGCTGCCTTGATGGCGGTCTGCAGGTTGCGGGCGTCGTTCAGTGCGTCGAAGATGCGGATGACGTCGATGCCGTTGGCAACAGACTTCTGCACGAAGTACTCGACGGCGTCATCTGCATAGGGGCGGTAGCCCAGCATGTTCTGGCCGCGGAACAGCATCTGCAGCTTCTGGTGGGGCAGCTCCTTGCGCAGGATGCGCAGACGTTCCCAGGGGTCCTCGTCGAGGAAGCGGATGCAGCTATCGAAGGTAGCGCCGCCCCAGCACTCGACAGAGAAATACGGGATCTTATCCATTTCGGGCAGGATGGGACGCATGTCGTCCATCGTCATACGGGTGGCCAGCAGAGACTGGTGCGCATCGCGCAGGACGACTTCCGTGATCTTGATCGGCTTTTTGGCCATGGTTGTCACCTCTCCCTTCGTTCTCAGTTCATGGAGACGAGAACGTCACCGGAGTTGACGGTGTCGCCCTTGTTGACATTGACGGAAGCAACGGTGCCGTCCTGCGGAGCGACGATCTCGTTCTCCATCTTCATGGCCTCCAGGATGACCAGTACGTCGCCAGCCTTGACGGATGCACCGGCTGCGACCTTGACATCCAGGATGTTGCCGGGCATGGGAGCCTTGACGGTGACAGCACCGGCAGCACCGGCAGGAGCAGCAGCCTTGGGAGCGGCAGCAGGAGCAGCCGGAGCCTTGGGAGCAGCGGGAGCGGCAGCAGCAACGGGAGCTGCGCCAGCGGCGGTCTCCTCAACGGAGACGCTGTAAGCAACACCATTGACGGTAATATTGTAATACTTCATGGAAGGACCCTCCTGAATCAATCATTTATCCTATGTACGTTTTACGATCGGAACGCTTACAGAGCCATGTTGCCGTGCTTCTTGGGCAGGCGGGCAGCACGCTTGGTGCTCAGCAGCTCAAATGCAGCCACAACGCTTGCGCGTGCGTTGGCAGCGTCGCAGGTCATATCGGCAGCGCCGCAGGCCACAGCATTGGCGGCACTGCACACCTCGGCGGTGTAGGCAGCAGCCTTGGCGTTGGTCGCAGCGATGATGTTGTCGGAAGCGTCGATCTCGCTCTTGTACAGAACGGAGACGGCAGCGTTGGGCTCCAGAGCGCTGACCACGCAGCCGTTGACGGCGATCTTCAGGTCGGCATTGGCCAGAGCGGTGTAGACCGGGCCCACAGCCTTGCCAGCCAGCAGAGCGACCTTTGCGGTGGTGGCGTCTGCATAGGTGGCAGCCAGACGGGCAGCCTCACGGATGCCGCCGGCGATGTCGTCGGTCGCGCTGGGAACGAAGCCCTTGGTGTCCACGATGGTCAGCACGGGGACGCTGAAGGCGTCGCACAGGCGGACGAAGCGGGAAGCCTTGGACACGCAGTTGTGGCACAGCTGCTCACCGGTCGCCACCACGCCGACCGCGTTGCCGCCGATGGTAGCAAATGCGGTGTAGACGCTCTTGCCGAAGCCTGCAAACAGCTCCACGGCGCTGTCCTTATCAATGAGGGCAGCAGCAGCCTTCTCCGGAGCGGCACCAGCGGCCAGGACCGCGGTGGGCTGCTCGAACTCGAAGATGGCGGGGCCGGTCAGGTTGTTGGCGGGCAGCAGACCCACGATGTGGGCAGCCTTCTCGGCAGCCTCGGCAGCGCTCTCGGCCACGATGGCAGCAACACCAGCCTTGGCAGCAGCCTCAGCGGAGCCTGCATCTGCGACCTTGTCGCCCTTGGCGGCAGAGGTGAAGGGCGCGGTGAAGAACAGCTCGGCGTCCTTTGCCATGACGCAGACATCTGCGCTGGCAGCGTTCAGGGCGCTGGTACCGCCGCACACGCCGGTGACGACTGCCACCTGGGGCACGACGCCGGACACCTTGGCGATGGCAGCGTTCAGCTTGGCGGTCGCGGTCAGAACGTCCAGACCCTCTGCCAGCTTTGCGCCGACCGAGTTGTAGAACGTGACCACGGGGCAGCCCGTCTGAGCAGCCATTTCGAGGACCTTGATGTTCTTCTCAACGTCCTTCACGGTGACTGCCTCGCCGTTCTGGTAGACGGCGTAGGCCTGCTGGCCAGCCGCATAGCCGCAGGCAGCGCTCACCGCGCCGTCCGCAAACAGTGCGGTATATTCCCCGTCATCGAAAAACTTGGCGAGGATTTCTCCTTTGTTGATCTTTGAAGCCATGGTAAGACCTCCTGCTTTGTCTATTTTGAGCTTTCAAAATTAGATTTATTATACTATATTTTTTGTCGGATTTCAAGACGTTTGATATAATTTTATACATCTTTATAAATCACGTTATATCGAAACATTTGAGATCTTCAAAAAACATCATCGTAATATAAGTTCATGCCTTTTGATATAATTTTCGAAAAATTGGTGTAGTGATTGGTGTAAATCTCTTATTCTCCCACGACCTGTGGAAACGCTTTCCAGAAGGCTTCCTCTGCGTCTTCAGAAGTCACATGAGCGTATACCTCCAGCGTCATCTTTGAAGTTGCGTGTCCCATTAGATATTGGACAGATTTAATGTCAAGACCAGATTTTATCATACGAGAACAGAAGGTGTGTCTAAAAGTGTGTGGGGTGATATGAAATGAGTCATCTTCATACAATGTTTGATATTTTTTGTTTATTATTTCAAAATACGAAGTAAAGTCTTTTCCTCGTTTTGGAGTACCGTCTGATTTAAGAAATAAGAATCCAACATGTCCATCTATCATAGTTTCTGTTTGACGCTTACTTTGTTCGAGTATTATATTTTTTAACGCTTCAGCACATTGTTTTGTCAACGGAATATTTCTTATGCCTTGTTGACTTTTTGGCGTTTGTATATAATATCCTTTACTTTTATCCCAAAGAAGCTGATGATTTATATGGAGCTTGCGATTCTTAAAATCAACATCAGTTATTGTCAACCCACACAATTCACTAATTCTTATCCCTGTTTCATAAAGAACAATTATTTCATTCAAGTGCTTTTTATACGCTTTCCCGGATGTATTCAACAGAGTCAGAATGTTTGAATATTGTTCTTCTGATAATGCGTATTTTGTTCTTTTTTGATTCGGAATAACACTGCTTAATTTGAAACAAAATGGGTTGTTATCAATTGTCCCGTCTTCGTATTCTATTTGATATGCCTGTCTTAACATTGACAAGAAATTAGATATTGTTCCATACGAGTTTCCTGCATCGTAAAGTTCTTTTGCTAATTTTATAGCATCCGATCTTTTCACATCTGTATATTTAACAGTGGCAATAAAACAAGTATCTAATTTTCTAAGCCTAGACTCATATTCATAAGCCGTGCTTATTTTCGTTGCGCTTTCTTTTAATTTGAGATAATCCTTGACAAGTTCAAAAACTGTTTTTGTGCACTGTGTCTCAAATTTGTTTAGTTCTGAATTGTTCTTCTTTTCTCTTAGTGTTTTTAAATCTTTGGCATATATTGTGTGTCTTTTTCCAAGTTGATCTGTCCAGCGGTATTGGTACGTACCGTCTTTTCTTTGACTCTCACCTTCTTTAAGAACTTTACCTTTATTGTCTTTGCGTCGTTCCATAATAGGCTCCTTACTTTATATAAAGAGCCACGATGTGACACCTTGATTATATCACACCATGGCTTAAATTTCCAGTTTTATTTAAATTGAATACGTTTGATCTATGTATTTTTCAAATGCTTTTCGCTTTACCAATTGTTTTTTCCCTACAAACATTACAAAAGGACAATTTTGCATTGCGATAAGTTCGCGCAATTTACATTGGCCGATATTCGAATAGGCCGCAGCTTCTTCTATCGTCAATGCGGCTTTTTCCCAGATGGGAACTTCCTTCATTCAATCACCTTCTCCATCTTCTCTTCTCCATACTTTGCCACGCATACATTATAAAGAAGCATCGCCCTGGTCATTAGCCCAACACCGCCGATACGAGGTGTAACCTTGATATCTTCCATCCCATAAACAGCGTCGGCACAGTCACCGTGCTGCTTACCATTCTCGTCATAGTTGATACCAACATCGATGCAGACCTCAACTCGATTAAGGCCAAGAGGTGTAATTAAATCGCGTTTTCCGACTGCAGAGATGATCACATCGACCATTCCAAATTCGAAAGCAGTGGCTTTCATGGCGGAGCCCGTACTATTAACAGAGATCACATTACAGTGCCGTTTAATCAGCATATCGACCAGCGGACGACCTACGATATCAGACTGACCACACACAAGCACATTTTTGCCATCCAGATCGTAACCGATGGAGTCGAAAATCTTCATAACGCCCAGCGGAGTGCAAGGTTGAAATTGAGATGTAGTATTAAAACCATCAACATCAACTGCGTCTGGAATGTAGATATTTTTGGGATTGATATGTTTTGGCAGTGGAAGCTGGACGATGATACCGTCCACATCTTCCCAGTTATAATCTTCCAGTATTTTATTGTTTAATTCGTCTTCAGTAATATTTTCTGGCAGCTTGATAAGCTCCGCTTCGATTCCAACCTCTTCGCAATCGCGCAGTTTACCGCGAATATAAGCGTTGGATGCAGGGTTGTCCCCTACTTGATAAATATATAAAATAGGAGCGTAGTCGGCTTCTGCGATAATATTCTTGATTTTATCCTTGATATCTTGTGCAATAGATTTGCAATCAATAATCATTGTGAACCTCCTTTATACTCACTACTACTATACAGAATATTTCGTAACTGATTGATAAAATCATTCACAACGCATTCACTGCAATCTAAATTAGCCGTACACATGCCACAGCTATCAGTATAATGGCACAGTAGATCTTCGATTGATCTTTTATAATATTCTGTTTGGTCTTTATAAAGCCCTAATTCTTCCATAAGAATCACCTCGTTACTGTACTAACTCCATTATTTTTAATCTGTCCTTTTTGAACATGAATTATTACAGAGTCAGCATTGACAGTATTGGTTGACTTATATTCGATATATGGAGCGTTGCTATCATATACAATTTTTACATGTCCTTTGATATTCATATAAGTGCCATTGCAAAGAACCGTAAGCATCTCGTAATTTTCTGCTGGAACATTAGATACCATAGTAGATGTATATCCGTAGATGCCCGGTTCCAGTTCCTCAATAGTGGCAGTCCACTCAATCGGATTATAATGACGATAGATACCGTCGCCAATCGCCCATACAAAATATCCAACAATAAGAGTAATGAGTACACCGACTGTCAAAAACAAGATCTTTTCTCCAAGAGTTAGTTTTTTGTTATTACCATCCAAGTTCAACACCACTTTCATTTATAATATAGATGCCATTATCTTTCAAATACTCAATAAACTCTTCATGCGGTAATTTATGGGCGAGCTCACAAATAGTGTGGTTACTTTTGCCTTTCACCCATTTTGTTTCTTTACGCAAGTTAGACCATTGATGTACACGAAATTCCTTGCAACGAAATTTTAAATGAAAGGTGTCCGCACACAAATCGCAAATTGGTATCTCTACATAGAAGTCACCAGGATAGCGTTTTCGTCTCCACCACTCCATATCATAGAATACAATACCATAGAGTTCAGGATAATCTTCAAATCCATGTTCTCTAAGGTAAGCAAAACCCAATCCGTTGATGGTCCATTCTGGCGACCTTGGAACTGTATATCGAAGCTGCGATTCTGTATGCGAGATACAGGCATTGTTATATTTTCCATCAATGCCCATAATATACCAGTCAGATTTATAATAGCCTATTTGTTTAGTCACAACTAATCACCTCCCACGTATCATCACCCAACGGCCACGTGCATCCATAAAATGTTCCCAAATTTTCGATTTTAAAATAGTACCATTTTTTCGTCACGTAGTCATAAATACTGTAGCAAGTGCAACGGCCATCCGGCCAATGGTTCTTTTTAATGACTTCAATATCAAGTTCTAAAAATCGTTTGATTTCGGATAATTTATATGAAGCAAAAATATAATCCCATGGGCCACGCCAATGGATAAACCACATGTGCTCTACGAAGTTCGGCCATTCTACAGAAAATCGTTCGACTGGTTTACTTCTGCTAAAATTCTTATATTGAAGAAAATAGTTGCTGATACCGTGTACACCAGTCCAATAATGGTCTTTAGTGCAGATGAAATGAGAATAGCTTTCCCATTCTGGATTTTGTATTTCCCAGTGATTCTTTTCGATTGAAAATCTATCGTCCATTCAATCTACCTCATAAAAGTCTAGTTCTTAAATGTATTTTTCGTAATCGTAAGGAATGACACCAAATCTATTAAGATATTTTTGCGCCCGATGGTGATTCTTTTTACGAACCTTTTTAGAACGGCCATGCTCTCGAAGATGGTACATTCTATTCATCTCTTTTAGTGACATCTTTCTCATCTATTACACCACTCTTCAATCTTTTCGCACGCTTTACAAATCACATCAAAGAAATCAACTCTCGTCTGCATCAGAAACAGCTTGAAGTACGCTCTCCGCTTCTTTGCGAGCCACCATTGATTGTCCATATAAGTCAAGTCCTTTCAGCCAGTAAGATGGATATTCAGTAGTCGTTTGTAACGTGTCAATATTAGTAAACCTCTCCTTGTTTTTGAAATTGGTGTAATATCCAACAAACGGAAGTCCGATGTGATCAAGCATGAATGTATCATCATACACGTTTGGTCGCTCGTCCTGAGTTTTGATCCATCCAAGGAAATCTTCACAAAGATTTGTTCCACTTCGGATTGTTTTCTTTCGGTAGGCACATATCTCTTTATGTAAGCAATGATTACAAATACTCATAGTGTTCCTCTTTTTACAAAACTTTTCTGCCCAATCACAAAAAATATCCTGCCAATGGGTGATATCATAGATGAATTCTTTGGCTACAAGAATGGCCTCTCTATGAACTGCTTTCCAGTATTCTTTTTTAAATGCTAAATATTCTCTTATAAGCATCATCATACTCTAAAACATACATTTTAATCGTCAAAAACTTCTTCTCGCAGAACCGGTTTATCGTGGCTCTCTACACGACTGCCGCATTCTGGACATTGTGTTTGATAAAATAAAATCACATCCAATGACTTCGCAACCAAAACACCTTCCGAATCAGACCAAAATTCACAACCACAACCACATTTAAAATGATATGCAAATTCTTTTGGAGTTTGCTTATGTTGAATAATTTTAATCGCCATCTGGCACCTCCACGGTAAAAATAGTTTTAGTTGCTTCTTTCCAAGAAATAAACTCAGATCCAGCAACTTCCGCTCTACATCTATAGCACGCAATCACATTATTCTCAGGAATATCCAAATCAGGATTTTCAAAAGAAGCTACTCGAATCTTAGTTGTACAACCGCAGTTCTTACATGGAAATACGATTACCGGATTTTTCAAACTATCAGTCTTATGCATATCTGCGCCTCAATCCACAAAAATCTTTTCTCTTGGAACTGCTGGAAAACAAGAAACGACTTGTTCTCCACATTCTGGACATTTTGCTAGTTTTACGCCTGGTGCGTATTCTCGTATAACGGAATAACTCGGAAATTTAATATCTTTGTCATCAGCCCAAAATATACATCCGCATTGGCACGAAAATTTTGCAGCGTATCTCTTTTTCTTTGGAGTTCCTTTGTGTTGAATAATCATAATCATAGCATTCCACCTCAATCTGTGAACACAAACGGTGTATTGAACACAAACGGTGTATTAAAAAAGTTCGACCCAATAATCATATTTTCTTCAGACAAAGCAACCTTGATAACATCATCGTCTATATGCGTCTCATCACATTCTACTGTGTCGCAGACCTTATGATATTCGCTATCCTTCTTTGTGAATAGCGTTCCTTCACCAAGGTTTAATGAAGTTGTTTTCTTTTCTTTTCGAATATGCGCTTTCATACAATCACCTTAATCAAATATCGTTAAACGTATCTATAATCCATCCAATAAGACTATTTAGTTTTTCTACAATTTTATAAAGGAAATCCTTCAAATGAGGTTTTGGCTCAGGCATACTGCATGTAAATTCCGCTGGGCCTTCTCTTTTCGGAGAACTTGTTTGCATGACATATACTTCATCGTTGCGAATGATTCCAATTTGAGTACAGTTGTCACCATTACAGTTGCAAGTCTGATTTATTGTGATGTTTCGTTTCATATTATTTATTCCACCCACCCACCCATAAAACCTATTTACTCTAATTGTTCAAGTGCAGATATCAAATACAAAATTAAAGTCTTTGTCTTCTCTTTTGTGAGCGTTGCAGAACTTAATTCCATATCGGGAGCATCACTATAATATGCAAGTTCGACGGCACCGTTTGAGACTATTACGCCAATATCTACATTGTAAATTCCGTCTGTCGCTTGCAGGAAACCGATTTTATTTTCTTCCATAAATCCTCCGTAAAATTTACCTTTTAGAAGTTAATTGAATCAAATAGGTTTTTACTTAAATCATCAATCATTGGCTCCATACACATTCTAACAAAATCATTGATTTCCTTATTCGTCATGGTAGTCTTACTAAAAGCGTTACAAGACTTACTGGGCTCTTTTTGAATGTCATTTTTCACTTTTGCCTTTTCAGTGAATCCCATATTCTCAAGACATTTGCAGTAGCCAACAATCTCATTATAGAAGATGTGGTCGTACTCTTCTAAAAGCGTGTGCTCGTTAAACAGCTTTACTTGCCATGCAATTCCAAATGGAGCTTCTTTCTCGTAATGAGATTCAATAGCGTAATACTTCATTATGTATTCTCCTTACAGTCCAAGTTTCTCCTTAACCATCTTCAGTGCATTGTTTGCCTCGTTGTAGGCGTCTTTTGCCAGATGATAAGCATTCATCTTTTCGACCAACTCAGCCTTTGCGATAACCTCTTTCATGTCAGCATTTGCGAGTTCATCACTGTGATTAAAATCATTAAGAATCAATCCCTCACAGAAACCTTCTGCCTTATCCTTTGACAGCACCTTCTCTATTACAGCACCGTTGTCACCATTGAACATTTTTACGATACATTCGGTAGTCTCTTCACCATTGTCATACACATAAAAATACTTAGCCATAATTTAGTCCTCCTCAACTTTTTCAAATTTATAGACAGTGTTTTCTGTTTGAATAATCAAATTCTTTTTGTCATCAGAAATATAATAATCGGCAACATGGGATGTGTGCATTGCGCCCGGATAATCATGTCCCTCGTTGTCTTTGATGTACCGGAATCCAACTGATTCTCCGCTCTTCAGACGTACAATCTTCATGGTCATGCCAATCCAAGTGGGATACCAGCCGTCGTTTCGAGTGCGACCCGTTACCAGTGAGATTGCGTCCGCAAGCTTGTACTGATTTTCCATAATCTCATCATCAATCGGATTTTTATGAGTCAATGCAGCATTCGGCATCTTCTCAATTGTGCGTGTTAGAAGAAGCATGAAATGCATAAACGCGTCATGTCCTTCTTTTCCAACATCGATTTCTGCGTACTTGCCCATCCGATATAGAAGCTCGGACGTATCAATTGTCTTTCCCATGGTTTCCTCCATTACTGTTTTCCGGTACTTCCAAACCCACCGGCTCCGCGCTCAGTTCCGTCCAATTCAGAAACTTCTTCAAAATCAGCCTGCCAGAACGGAACAATCGCCATCTGAGCAATGCGATCACCGTGAGTAATCATTTGAGGGATATTAGAATGATTATGTAGTGCTACAATATACTCTCCACGGTAATCCTGATCGCAAATGCCAGTTTTGTTTGCAGGAGCAAGTCCCAGCTTAGTTGCCAAACCGCTGCGAGCATAGATAGCGACATACCAACCTTCCGGCGGAGCCATCCGTAAACCAGTATGTACCTTAACGGTCTCATGCGGCTGAATCATAATGCAGCGATCACCATTCTTGTTTACCATCGTTGCGTCATCAAAACCGATATAGGCATAAAGGTCTGCGCAAGCAGCATTTTTAGAACCATAAGTCGGCAGATGAGCATCTTCGTGCAGTTTATTGATCTTGATATTTGGATGGTAAATAGTAGTAAAAGAATCGCAATCCGGGAACTTTTCGTAATTTCCTAAATCCATATTATTTTCCTTTCTTTTCTGGAGTCCACCAAAGGGTTGGCTCTTTATACCCAAGACTCCATTTAATATCAATTACTCGTTGGTTCTTGCTTCCCATGTATGGAAGTGAAATATCTTTTTCTGCTTCAATAAAAGGACCATCTACAAGGACGTTAATGTCAGCAAGAATGTCAGCTATGAGCCCATCCTGATCCCATAATTCTTCCCACTTATATCCAGTCCAGAGCCAGACGTCTTTTTTGCTCAAAAATTCAGTCCATACACGATGGACGATTTTCTTAACAACCTCTCTATTTTCTGGCAGTAGTGGATCTCCACCAGTGAGCGTAAGCCCTTGAATATAATCAGGTCGAAGTAAATCTACAATTTTATCAAGCGTTTCATCTGTGAATGGCTGACCACCATTCGGGTCCCATGTAGTAGGGTTCTGACAGCTGGGGCAATGATGCGTACAACCCTGCACGAAAAGTGTGACACGCACCCCTTCACCATTCGCTATATCACATGGAACGATTTTAGCGTAGTTCATCTTAAACAAACCTCATCCACATACTTGCACATACGATGATAAAAACATTCAGTGCAACACAGCCATACATTCCGTTCTTCCTATCACCTCGGAAAATATATGTAGAGGTGTCATATAGAATCTGCTCAGAGCGAATTACCGCAGCGGTGAAAATCAAAATGATATAAGCCTTGACCATAAGCCAAACAATCTCAGTCAGCATCGATTAACACCTCCTCGATTGGAACAACCTGACCATTAACGTAGTAGCACATCTGACCGTGCTCATTATAATAAGGAGACATATAGCCGTAGCCTTGATTGCCTGTACTTCCACAGAATAAGTAATACATAATGTGTGTATCCTTATCGTATACCATATGGGTATCACTGATACGATAGAACCAGCCATTCTCTACAGCTACATTTCCTACTGAGTCTTTCACGCTTGTACTGCATCCAGTCAGTATAATAGCTGCTAGAAGTACGCATACGGCAGTATTTTTGAAAGTTTTAAACATACCTTTCCTTTCTGTTAAAAGCGGAATTTTATTTGCTACAATCCTTGTTTTTCTTAATCTTGTTGAGCAGTTTTTCGTATTCGTACTTATCGTCCGGCCAGTTAAGACTACTCCAATCCAACGCTTGCCCGCATTCTGGACAAAAATTATCAAACGGAGGTTTTAGTTTTTCAAGTTTCTTGTATAGATAACTATATCCACAACTTGGACATAAGACCATTTCACATAATGGTGCATTTTTAACCTTTTTAGGCATTCGAATTTTAAGTGCTTCCATTCCCATGTAACGAGCACGGTGGACTGTATATGAATCTTCGTAATAGGGATTTTTTGGGTCAAGAATCTCGATTGCTTGCTCAAGAGTCATCCCTATCACACTCCTGTTTTGTCTTATAGTCATCGAAGAACGAACCATAATCAAACCACTGATCTTTGATGATGTTACCGATGATTTTCACAGACTCTCCTCTTTTGATAGCTGCACGGATATATTTTCCTTTTAGTGATTCAAGTTCAGAACAATCAACAACATCTAAAATTCTTACGATAGCTTCAGCTCCGCCTTCGTAACCTTCAAAATTTGCGGCATTCCCATCTTTAATAAGCTCTCCATTGATGTAGAATCTTCTACCGATAGAAGGGCCTATGTAATTTACTCCCCATCCATCACCTTCTAAAGTGAGTGCAAGAGAAAGAAATCCGTAATCTTTTATTCCAAAAGATACATTTTTAATGTATGCGTTTCTCAGCTCATATCCATTAGCTTCAAGAAAGTCTTTAGTCCACTTTTTCATATTGGCACCTCCTAAAACGGCACTTTTATCAAGCCTTTAAATAGCTCCAATAGTTAATGTACAAAAGTCGAGCGCTTACATCTGGCTCATAAGGAGCAAATAGATGCTCCCTGTGCCATTGGCCGCGCACATATTGGATTGCTTCATACTCACTGTCAGCAGGGATCTCATAATATGAGAAATTGCGTTCTCCGTTAGCCATAATGTATGATAGACTTACACCGTATACACAGGTTTGGCCATAATTCATAACAGTCTCCATTCTTCTCTGGAATACATTTCCATCCAAAGATTCTTCAACGGAATTCCATTTATCTTCTTTGCCTCAAGATGTTTTATTTCAAGCCGCTCATTATTGCAGCATTCGTATCTTATTGTGCTCTCCACTTCATAATGAGTATTTTCGTTTACAATCTCACAAGACGCCCAGTTATCGGTTTCAATAATAAGCACTTCCTTATATGATGGGTTAAATATGGGGTCAATATCGAAGTAACATTTTGATTCAACATTCATAATGTACCCCACTTTTCTCTACCACATGTATCACATACAAAGTGCCATTTATCATGCCAGCTATGAGTGTTATCGTAAAGCATAACACCGCCACATCTACTGCATTCTGGAAGGAACCAACGGAGTAGACGTTTCAAGAACTTAATCATCTTTACTCCTTCTTCTCAATAATATCAGCCCTTTCCATAGTCTCGAAGAAATCTTCCATAATGGCATCAGCCATCTTACCATGTATTTCAGGAAGACCTAGTCCAAAATCTCTAAAAGCACAGTGTAGGCAGCCCCATGGAGTTAAGGCGAATTTTTCATAAAAATCATCATCAGGATTGTTTTCTTTCGAATCCAACATATTCGTCTCGTACTCAAACTGTTTCACTTCATTCTTGGTGAGCCATTTCTGCCACTTACCACAAGCAGAGCAATACAGACCAATCTGGCTACCTTTACTCTGGATAAAGAAGGATTCACTGCCACACTTACATTTGAAGTCCATCTCAGCCACCTGCCTTTTCAATGCTCTGAATCATACAGCTCATGTTAGGATGAGCCTTTTCAAAGCGATGATGCGCCTTGTTCATAGCATCATTTTGATCCTGTGCCTTTACCATATATGTATTGAATGCCTGATTCCCATCATCGTAGTACATTACTTCAACAGACCAATAATCCATAAGACTCCTTTCTTTATCGACCGTTATAAAAATCAAACTCAACATCAGAAATAATATCTTCCATTTCATTTTGACTAATATTGTTCGCTTGTTGTATGACTCGAATAATTTCGAGAATCAACTGACGTATACGTTCCACATCCATGTTTTCATGCCACCACACCCACCCTGCTTGTTTATTTACTTACCTCGGCTACCCTTAATGAATCGTTCCAGAAAAACTAGAGCCAGCCAGATGCCTGTCGCCACTTTAACGGTAAAAGTGATATTCAGCAGCTTAAAAATCAGCCAAATAATACCAATCGTGATAATCCACGAGGTAAAATATGTAGCTGCCAGAATCAGAACGATTCCCAGAAAAGAACCAAGCGCCTTAAAGAAATTCTTCCACGCTTCTATTCCAATCACCTTCTTTCAAAAATTTTCATTTTATAGCTCCTTTTTGAATACGAACGTAATCTCATCATCGTACTCGTTTTCCTCGATGGACTTCGTATACCCATCCAAATCGAACATGTTTTTGAAATATTCCGAAATTCGATTGTCGTACTTATAACAATAGTATTTGTCAAAAATGCCACAATACCATTTCCAACTGAACCTCCAAAAGTATTTATCTACTGTAAAATAAAGACTGTTATCGGATGTGTTTACGTGAAGAATTTTTGGAAGTGCATGGTTTATAATTTTTTCTGTTCGCGTAAAACTCCATTTGGTTAGTTGATTTCTAACCATTTTATACCAAGCTACGATATACATCAAAGGAACAAAAATTAGGTGCTTAGTATAATAATCTCGATACCGATATCCTTTCGGCTTCTTCTTTGGCTTGTTCTTTTCCTTCTTTGCCTTCTGAATCATTTTGTCGAATTTATTCATAACAGCTCCCTCTTGAATATAACCGTAATCCAGTTATCTGGATAATCCTCTTCTTCCTTTGTTGTTTTCACATATCCGGGCATTTCAAAATTCCACGCAAGATAATTTAGAATTTCAAGGTTGTGTAAATCGCAATAATACCAGTCCCATGGTCTACTCCATTCCGACCAGTGAAGAAGATATGCATTATCACGGCAAGTAAGATAAAAACTATTGTCCAAAGTACATACGCTGCACACTTTTGGAAACGCATATCTTAGGATACGGTCAGTTCGTTTATCGCTCCACTTATTCAATTTTTTGCGACGGAACCTCTCGACCTTAGTGCGAAATTTTTCGCCCCAATATATAGCAACAAGAAGCGGATATAGAAACCAATAAGGTGTTTTAATGTCCATGTTTTTATAATGATAGTATTTTGTGACCTTGGTTTCTTTCTTCTTTTCTTCTTGCAACTTCTTACTAAGTCTGTCCATGTATATTTAATCCCACCGACCCACCACTTATACTTTATTTAGTTGTCACTCAGATGAACTACTCGATCTCGAATTTCCTGAGTGCGCCCCTGATTCCAAAAATGGCTTCCTACGTACCCACAAGTACGCCGTGCGACATTCATTTTATTCTGATCTCGATTGCCACAATTCGGGCACTCCCACACCAGCTTGCCGTTGTCCTCCACGATCTTGATCTCGCCGTCATAACCGCACACCTGACAGTAGTCGGACTTGGTGTTTAACTCGGCGTACATGATGTTGTCGTAGATGAATTTCATAACGCTAATTACGGCAGGAATATTCTGCTGCATATTAGGAACTTCAACATAGCTAATGGCACCGCCCGGAGAAAGCTTCTGGAACTCACTCTCAAACTTCAGCTTTGTGAATGCATCAATATGTTCACGAACATTGACATGGTAAGAATTGGTAATATACTCATGATCAGTTACTTCAGGAATAATGCCAAAGCGCTTCTGCAGGCACTTGGCAAACTTGTAGGTGGTGGATTCCAGCGGAGTGCCGTAGAGGGAGTAATCCATGTTCTCGGCCTTTTTCCACTCTGCGCACATATCATTCATGTGCTGCATAATTTCAAGAGCGAACGGTTTTGCTTCAGAATCGGTGTGGCTCTTGCCAGTCATATACTTCACGCACTCATACAGACCGGCGTAACCCAAGCTGATGGTGGAGTAGCCGCCAAAGAGTAGCTTGTCAATCTTTTCGCCCTTCTTTAGACGAGCTAGTGCTCCATACTGCCAATGAATAGGACTCATGTCAGAAACAGTTCCGAGTAAACGCTTATGTCGAATCTGAAGTGCTCGATGGCACAATTCAAGACGCTCATCAAAAATCTTCCAGAATTTATCTTTGTCTTTTTCAGAGCTACAAGCCACGTCCACCAGATTGATGGTGACCACACCCTGATTGAAGCGACCATAATATTTATGACCCTTTACCCAATTCTTTGCGTTAGCCACATTCTCAGTGGTCCGGTCAGGCGTTAGGAATGATCTACACCCCATGCTGACCCACACACCGCCTTTAAGTTCCTTCATAACCTTTGCGGAAATGTAATCGGGAACCATACGCTTTGCAGTACACTTAGCAGCCAGCTCCGTCAGGTAATAGTATTTAGAATCAGGATAAATATTATCCTCATCGAGAACGTAAATCAGCTTCGGGAACGCAGGAGTAATCCATGCTCCGGTTTCATTTTTAACGCCCTGAATACGCTGTTTTAGCATTTCTTCAATGATAACAGCCAAGTCATCACGAGTCTGTCCTTCAGGAACTTCATCCAGATACATGAATACGGTAATGAAAGGAGCCTGACCATTGGTTGTCATCAACGTAATCACCTGATACTGGATAGTTTGAACACCACGAGCGATTTCTTTATGTAAACGTTCTTCAACAATGCGATTGATGGTTTCCTTTTCTGGCATCTTATCAATCTCATTGTTTTGGACCATATCGTAGAACTCCTGATGGACTTCCTTCTCGATTTTCTTACGAGAAACATCTACAAACGGAGCCAGATGAGATAAAGTAATACTCTGTCCACCGTATTGGTTA
Source organism: Faecalibacterium sp. AF28-13AC (assembly GCF_003478405.1). NCBI lineage: Bacteria > Bacillati > Bacillota > Clostridia > Eubacteriales > Oscillospiraceae > Faecalibacterium > Faecalibacterium sp. AF28-13AC. Next base: position 81,600 of record NZ_QUFG01000005.1, read on the forward strand.
GAAGCCACCTGAGCAACGATCTGCGTAGCGATATTACAGGCTGTGGAGAAGCTGTGCGGTCGATCAATTCCAGTCCCGGAGATGACAGTACCGTTCTGCAGCATATCCTCAAGGTTCACCAGATCACAATTATGCATGTGCTGAACGAAATAATCAGTGTCATGTACATGAATGATACCAGCCTTATGCGCATCCAGAATATCTTTCGGAAGCAACAGCCGCTCTGTCAATTCTTTGGATACCTCGCCAGCCATATAATCGCGCTGGACGCTGTTTACAGTAGGGTTCTTATTACTATTCTCCTGATTGATTGCATCGTTCCGAATATCGATGATATCCAAAATGCTTGCATTAGTCTTTTCCTTTTCTCGGATTTCTTGACGATATTTACGCCACTGACTATACGCTTCTGCTACATCTGCAAAAGGACTATTTTTCAGACTGTCAACCACAATATCCTGAATCTGCTCAACCGATAGGATGTCAGGCATATCAGCAATATAGTCAGCGATTGCATTGGATACACGAGCGTCGATACCACCAGGCGTACAGGTCATCGCCTTCTCAATCGCATTTACAATCTTACTCTTATCAAAAGGAACTTTCGTTCCATCGCGTTTAATTACACATTCCATGCAATCACCTCTTAATCTTCCAACCAACGATTTTCGGCCACATAAAAAACTCCTACCACAGCTACAATCAATGCGATCCAGAATACATAAAACCAAACCACTCGTGTACTAACTGCAGAAATCATATAATCTCGTGTTTCTTCAATGTTTTTATCTTTAATGAACCGTGCATTATGTATAGTTTTATCGCTCAAATTCGCGTATAATGTACCATCATAACGAACATCTTTAACATAAAACTCGAATTTCACATGAGAACTGACTTGTACAGTTGTCAGGTACTTGCTGGATGGCATTTTGATGTCACCATACTTGAATTCTTTGCCCAGAAACGTTATATTTTTGGAGCTGTGTTCTTCTGAACTGTAATAATCCCAAGTCCAGTACGTTTCGACTCTTGTTTTTGTATGGCCTTTGCTATCCGTAGTAGTGACAGTTCGTGTATGCATCGTGTAATGCTTTTCTTCGCAATATATATACATCCACTGACCGTCGATACGTGGATCGCTTACGGTATCTACTGCTTCTAGTGCGCCTTGGCAAAACGCATTACCTACGTTGGTTCTCATTCCATAATCGAACATATTTTCGGACTCAATCGAAATTGCTGTATTATATTCTTTTTTCTGCTCAAGTGAATCTCTGGTGATATTTCCAGCGATAACGCTACCAAGTATCAGCATAATGAACACAATACCAACACTGACGATCAATTCACGATAAGTAATTTCGGCATTACCGATTTTCAAAAAGGTTACCGACTGCCGGTGCCGCCTCATTCCCCTCATAGGACAGATACTCATAATTCTGAACCTCATATCCAGTCAGACCCAGCAGAAAGGAGTTCGGAAACTTACGAACGCTCTGCTTATATTCCTTCACGACACGATTGTAATCGCCACGATAGTTTGCAATCAAATTTTCAGTGACGGATAGCTCATTCATAAGCTCCTTGTAGTTGTCGCTAGACTTCAGTTCAGGATATGCTTCCGCAATAGCTGCAATCTGAGTTGTAATCTCTTGAGCGGTCTGGCCGGAAGTGCCACGAGCATTTACAACATCCATCAAAGTCTGATACTCATGTTGGTCATAAGCCTTGACGGTTTCAACCAGATTTGGAATCAGATCAGCTCTGCGCTTCTCTTGATTTCCAATGCCAGACTTAGCTTCCTGAATCTGCTCTTCATAAGAGATGGCCGTGTTCTTAGGCCCCTGCACCATAAAGGTCATGCCAAGAATGGAAATCAACACGACACAAATAACGATAATAGGTAACTTCCAGTTGTATCTCATTTATGTAAACCTCTTAAAACTTGACATCATCGGCATAGACTTTAGAGTTCAGCATCGAATGGTCAACCTTATTAACTCCTTTGTTATTTGGAGACATAGTATCATTATGAGCGCTCGGAACCACAGCAGTTTCAATACTGCACGTCGGCTCTGCCAGTTTTTCTTTAAATGAATCATCAGGACGATAAACCAAATCATGGCAGACACCGCCGAGATTTGGATCATAAAAATAATCGTTAATGTCCTTCTTTGGCATCGTAGTCAGCTTATCAGCGACCTCACTAGGAACTTTCTTTAGCGTATCTACGACACTTTCAGCAACCTTCTGCTGTTCCTCTAAAAGCCGGATTTTATAGTCCAAATACCAACGTGCCTTCGTCAAATCTTGAAGCTGAGAATTGCCATCTTTGTGTCCTGCCCGGCTCAGATATTTACCAACATTCCAAAGATAAGCATCTTTATCCAGCTGCCACTCTCGCAGCACTTTGATGGCCTCATAGGGATTGTCTGCACCGCCGTAATGGGACGGGTGCTCGACGTTCTTCTTAATTTCGTCAAGTGTTTCCATCAATAACCTCCTTGTTCTTTTCAATAGGCTTATAAACATCTGCCAGCTTCGGGTGACGGCCACAGCAACCACGACCCTCTGGGCAGAACGGATACTTCGGATTAGCCTCGCAGGAAGGAACCATCCAATTTGCTACTTCAGGACAAACCTGTGCAACTTCCTTCTTCATTTCTGTAAACATCTCGCGGATTTCTTTTTGAGCCCTGGAGCAAAGCCGCAGATGACTCATTTCAATTAGGGCACGAGCGTTCATCGTGATGTAGAATTCTGTACAGCAAGCATTTGGCAGAACTGCACGGGCGTCTTCGTTTTTGGCGTTGTGATACTTCTTGAGAATCTGATAATCGGTGTCAATGTCCGACATCATATTATCGAAAATATCAGCATCTTCACCGGTAAACGGATTCACATACTTGAATCCATCCTCACTGCAATAACGCTGGCTGCGGCAGCTCATGCTAATATGTCGATGACGACTAATCTGCGCCAGAAGTGCTCGGCTTACATCTTTGACGTAAAACGTAAAATTGATGTGCTCAAGCACAGAATAGTGACCGCTTGCCTTACATCCCTTGGCAATCTTATAATCGTCAGTCATTGAAGAATCGTAACAAATACTCGCAGCTTCCTCCACAATATCTAAAGGATTCTTATCACTTGTAGGAACAACTCGCTGTGTGTACGCGATCAAATCAACAATCATTCAACTCTCCTTAATACTCGTCCTGCCAGTTTTCAGGAATGTCATTCTCACCAATTACGATACAATTTTTAGGTGCAACATTTAAAGTGTACTTTCCATCTTGAACTTTAATCATTACATTCATAATGGCGACAACTTTATGAATACTCCAAAGAACTCCTCGACCTTTTCGAGTTCTAGCTCTAAGAACTGTGTCGCCAACATGAATTTCTCTGTTAAGAATATCGGTTACCATTTAATCCTCCTTTACTTTAGAAGTGCAAACTTAAACCAATCTGGAAAACTGGATACTGAAATACCATATTTGATAAGGCAAGACAGCAGCCACAACACAATCATGATTCCGACCGCAATAAGATAATCCTTAAAAATCTTAATGAAAGCGATCCACATCTTAATCCTGTCTCTCATTTACCTCACCTCTTTCAATCAACTCATCCACAGTAACCTCTCCACAGAGAACCTGTTTAAGCTGCTCTTCTGACAACTGATATGTAATCGGCTCTCCACACTCGACAGGATATCGAGCTAAGGTCCTATAATACTCTGCAAGGGCTCGTTCCTTACGACCCTGCTCACGATGGTCAATACCAATCATATCACCCCACCCCCTTCCTCAAGTTTTTCGCTCTTACCAGTCACGACATATACATCATCTTCAAGGTCTTCTTTGGGAATCATGACAATGTTTAACATTTTCCTGAATGATTCATTATCAGTTACGATAAAATAAAAAAATTCAGTTTCTGAAACTACTTCGCATGTAGTTCCTCTTTGAAGCCGAACGACTTCATCTATGCCAACATCTGCATAATAGTCCGTCCTGAAGTACATTCTCATTAGGACTCCTTGTAGGGTTCCATATCACCCTTCCAAATCTGGAAATAAGGATGTGCGTCAATGCCGTAAACCTGACCCTTCATGCCGGTACTGGTAATCTTGTAAGGTTTTCCGTCTTCAAGGCTATTGATAAAGTCCTGATACTGAGGACTCATCTTAAAGAAATCCTTCTTGCCCTGAATCCTCTTTACCTTAATGGTGACCTCATCACCAATCTTGGGTTCCCATTCCTCTACTGGCATTCCAGCCAGAAAGTCAGGGCCACCAGCCTTCTTGATTCTCCGGGCAAGGATTCGTGCCTTACGCTGCTCTCTGCGCCGGTCTTCTCGATTCATCGAATTACTCATATTCTGTTCCTTTCAGCTTATCAAAGTAGGGATCGCCGTCTCGCTTCTCTAATAAGTTGAGCTCCCCGGCGGAGCCTACAGAATACAAACGAAAATTTTTAAAAATCTCAGCACCTTTAATAGTGGCTAGAGATGTAATTATGTACAATATATTGTGTTCTTCTGTGCCATCGGTAAGTTGAACTTCAAGTCGTTCTTTCTTTTGGATAGCTAGTTTTCGGAAGTCGTTCATTTATTCCTCCGGCATAGAATACGCCTTGGCATTCATTCGATGGCAGTCAAAAATATTTCCGATAATCTCGTAGCATCTTGACGCAGTATTATAGCTACCAAGAACAATTCCGCGTTCACCCATACCTTGCCTTGCGTAAACATTAAGGTTTGCGGCATCAATGATTGCCATGCGGTCAAGATTTATAATTTCTCCGCCTTGCGTTAAAAGTAGCATTTTAAATACCTCACAAATCAGCAAGCTGTGCGGGAGACCAGATATCTGGAATATCCCAATCTTCTTCCGATTTTCCATTATAAATTCCGTAGAAATATCCTTCGGACGGTACATAGATGATTCGTTGCCAGCCATTCATTCCATGTGACTTCTTTGGCTCAAAATCACGAGTCAAAATTTTACGTCCACCACTACTATAAGCAGATGCCTTTGTAGAAATTTCGACACATTTGTTATCCAGAATCCGAAGAATGTGTTTAATTGACTTCTTGGAAAGATTCATAACTTCTCCTTAGCCGTAACTCACTTCATTCTTATCGTTTCGGAATCGCACAAATGTCGGGAATTGCAGAGACTCAAGGCCAGTCTTTTTGTCCATCGTGACCTCTTTGTACTTACATTCCACAATCTTGCCGATGTAATCATCAGGATTTGCCCACACAGCAGCTCTCGTGGAATCATCAAAGCCAGAACCCACTCGAAGTTCGTTACCTTTATAATCAACGACCAGAGCGCCCATCGTACCAGCCAGCCGATTCTGTCCTTCCTCGATTGCAGTAATGCGAAGGTCAACCGTGTAGAAACGCTTAACTTTTAGGCAACCATTGTGACGTTTACGGCGGTATGGAACATTTCGGTTAATAACAAGCCCTTCCCAATCATGCTGAACAGCGTAGTCAAGCCACTCATCAATCTTAGAATGGTCAGTTCCTTCGTAAACCATTTCAACGACTTCAATATTGTCGGTTCCGGTTCTCCAAAGCCTTTCCTTTAAATCTAAGAGACGCTTCTTGCGAACTTCGTATCGTTCAGTGCAGCTATCAGTCAAAAACTGATTTTCTGGAACCATGTCAAAAACAACGAATTTGATGCAACTCTTATCTGCTGTGTCGCTGTTTAAAATCCCTGTGCCAGTTACAAAATTTTGATTATCCGATAGTCCATCCACATTCTTGCGAATCAGTTCTCCGTCGAATACATATCCTAGGTACCAAAGATTTTCAAGATCTCTAATGATATGGTCAAGCCCGGTAAACGCTTGCGCCTGTCTGGAAATCAATTGACCATTGATGTAGGTGCCACGGCATCCATTGAGTTTGCGAGAGGCAAAAATTTTTTCGTTAGGCTTCAGCTTCACCTTATCAATCGGATATCCCTGCTGGACTTCCCAGACAGGAATAATTTCCTCGCCGTATACCTTGTTGATGGTAGCTGCCTCAACGCCAAGCGGAAGATTCTTGGTAAACAGCCGCTTTAGAAACTCTTCGTGCTCGGGATTTTTATGTAAATAGTTCTGGATTGTTGCGATGGATGCGTCAGAACCAGTGTTGTGACCAGCACCCATAATATAAAGGTATCCACAACTGAGATACTGGATATCAATCTCAGGTTTGGTATTCACCTGCTTATTGATTTTTGCATCCGAAAGTCCTGTTACGATTGACGGGTCGAGAAGGAACTTGAAGAATGCCATCAACTCGTCAGCTTCAGTCCTAAAATCCTTTCGTACATCCAGCAAAATGCGGGTCTTGTCTGTCTTTTTCTTCGTGCTCTGCAATGCCTTTACCATCGCGTCGAGCTTACCTATGAGCTCTTTATCTGTCATAAAGCCTCCTTGCGTATCCTGTGTTATATGGTTATAATGAATAAAGAAAGGCTTGCCATTACGAGCAAGCCATTTCTTTCTCGTATCCTGTATTATATAGCTAAAGAGAGAATTTTAAGCCTCCGAGATAGAGACTTTTTATAGCTATATTATACAGGATACTCATATAATTGTCAATGCTTTTCTGAAAATTCTTTCCGTAAAAATTCCTTCAGGAACGTCCGCTTATATGGAACTCTCGAAGTCTTTACAGCCCGATCAAGAGCGTGAGTTTCAGCGCAAATCACACAATACTTCTTGGCACGAGTAATGGCCGTATAGAGCCATTCTCTCGTCAACATCAAGTATGCAGAGTTGTCCATGCCGACAATCACATACGGAGCTTCGCTGCCCTGCAGTTTATGACAACTCAAAGCATAAGCGAGTTCAAGCGTTGCCCAGATGTTGTTCCCACCAAAATAATGAGGGATGAAGATTGTGCCCCACTGGTCAAAGTCAACCAGAATGAAACTGCCTTCAATCTTTCGAATTATGCCACGGTTGCCGTTAAACACCGGACACTTCTCTTCTTTTTTCTTTGTCTTGAGATTGTATGTATGAAGTTCATAGTTATTCTTGTTGATAATGACCTGATCGCCCTCACGCAGAGTGTACACTCTGTCCTTGCCATCACCATAGATAGAAATCTTCGCTTCGGTCTGACCACGACTCGGATTCACAATTTCCTGAATGGCATTATTGACCTCGTAGGTGCAGATGCTGCCACGGAGCTTCTGTGGAAGTACGATTTGAATCTTTGCACTATCGTTCCCTACCTTATTATATAAGGTACGATACTGATTGATGATATGGCTAAATGACTCGCCTGCATCCTTATAGATATCAAGCTCCAAATCACGCAGCTCGCCACGAATCTCATTACCAGCCCAACCGTAAGGAACCAACTGCGTGGCATTACGAACCTTGATGCTCTCTGTGATAATCGCTGACTTAGCAGCCTGACGGTGAATCTTCGTCAAGCGAGCAACCGGAACAACCTTGGAGGCAAGCATATCCTTGAAGATGTTGCACATACCAATACTCTCAAGCTGGCCGTCATCACCAATCATGATAAATCGCTTACCATTTTCGATTGCTTGAATCAAATCGTAAAATAATTTAGCGCCAACCATAGAGGTTTCATCCAGAATGATGATATCCTCCTCTAAAGGATTGTTTTTGTTATGGGCAAAACCACCATTCTCAATGTCGTAACCAAGGAGGCGGTGAATTGTCTTGCCGTCCTGACCAGTAATCTCCTGCATACGAGCAGCAGCACGACCAGAGAGTGCAGTCTGGGCAAACGACTTACCACGAAGAACCTTTAGGACACCAGCGACAACGGTACTTTTACCGGTTCCTCCGTAGCCTGTCAAGATACAGACATTACTAGAGCATACCTTTTTAATAGCATCTCTCTGCTCCTCGGTGTACTCGATGCCAAGAGCATGTTCTGCTTCGTCGATTGCAGCGTCCATGTTTCGACCAATCGGCTCGACAGGTGCATCCGCCAGACGCTTAATTTCCTTTGCAATCTTATTTTCCAGATTCCACACTCTTGTCAAAGCAAATTCCTGACGATCATCACTCCACCAAAGCGTTTCGCGGACATCGTGCAGATGGAAAAGTGCTCTCTTGATAACCTCTTGGTCACCCTCATCCAAACCAAGTTCCTTAATGCAACTATTGATTGTCTGGTTTGCCGGGATGATAGAATTGCCTTCTTCGGCACGGTCGGCAAGAAAATGCATGACGTAAGCTTCGATTCGGAACTGAGAGTTTGGCTTCAGTCCCATATTCAAAGCAAGAGCGTCAGCTTTCTTCCAGCCAATACCATATACATCGTCAATCAAAACATAAGGGTTCTCTTCAATCTTTCTTACCAGAGTGTCTGCGCCATGATATTGATGAACAAGTTTTCCGATAGCACTGGGAGTCAAACCATATTCAATCAGCTTCGTGTATGCTTCGCTGTTATCAATATTATTTTCAAAGGCATCGATAATTTTCTGTGCTCGACCTTCTGTGATGCCACTAACAGTGCAAAGAGACTTGATATCACCGTTCTTGATGATCTCATACGGATTATCAAATGCTTCGTAAAGCATCTCAAACTGATGTTCTGTCAAGATAAAATTGAGAAAGCTTTTCTGTTCTTCTGGGTCAGTAATCTCTTGGAACTCGTTCATATAGACGATTTTATACTGGTCCCCAAACTTTTCATGGTGAACATACTCACCACAGAACGAATAAGTCTTATCCATATCAAGGCTAGGAACGTTGCCTTTCAGTCGGAGGTCACCATATCGACTCATAATAGGGTTCCCCTGCTTAATTTTTACCACCTCGGCAGAGAAAGTGGCGAAGCCGCCGGGCTCAACCTCCTTCCCATCTTTCGGATAAAAGACTCGTTTTATCCTGATGTAACAACGGATCATATTTTCATTAAATTTCTTATCTGCCACTTTACAACCCTCTTACGCTATCTCTCTATCTCGCAGCCACTGCTTGTATGGCTTCATCTTCTCAACAATGTACGAATTTTCTTTTCTCTTGCAAAGGATTGCAAGATCGCTACCCTTTGAAATCAGACTTGAATATCGTGCATACTGAGATGCCCAACAAATCATTTCGACAATACCACCTGTCGTGTAAACATGTAGGTATGCAAACTGGTTGCCACGTTTATCCTTCTTTTTTTGGATATCTACGATGACACAAATAACAGTTGCCTTACCGCCATCCTCTACAGTATCAAGACCAGCATCAATATAGGTGCAAGCATCCTTAATGGGATTGCTAGTCAAGAACATTGAAAGGGTTTCAAATTCCCACATGTGCTCGTCTTGCATATACTTTTCAGCAAACGCCTGCATAAAGGCATTCCGCTTTTTGTCTTTTTCTTTCTTCCGATTCCATGAGTCCGCTTCCCAGCGCTCCCTTCTTACCTTATTATATAAGGCGAGTCTGGTAGGTTTGTCTTTAATAGAATCTGTGTCAATTCCGTATTCATCTTTGAGAATAGAGATTTTGGGGAGAGATGCCATTTCGTGGAAACCTTTCTCTTTATACTCGTTCTCAAAAACCATATTTGCAAAAGTGATTAAGATTTTTCTCTTGTCTTTTGTTGGAATAGCTCCCGCCTTAATCAACTTGACAACGTTTGAAGTGCCAATCTTGCCACCGTTTGCTCTCTGAACAAAGTCTGCCAATCCAGAATATGGACGGTCTGCAATCACCCCTGATGCGACACTCTCACCCATTCCTTTAATGGCTTTCAAGCCAAACAGAATTGTGTGCTTTTCTGCATCGGCCTTAAATTCCATATCAGACTTGTTAACACTTGGAGGAAGGACCCGAATATGTAGACGGTCACATTCATTGATGAACACACCCATTTTGCCAGAATCATCTTCTTTAGTAATCATACACGCAGCCATGAAATACTCAGTATAATGAGTCTTCAGGTATGCTGTCAGGTAAGAAAGAAGTCCATAAGCAACTGCGTGGCCCCGGTTGAAGGAATAAGAAGCCTGTTTCAAGATCAATGCCCACATCTCAGAGATCTGATAATCGTTCCATCCTTTTTTGTGAAGACCATCTCTAAACTGGACCTCCAAGGATGCCATAACATCTTTCTTTTTCTTACCAATTGCACGACGAGCATTGTCAACCTCAGTTTCAGGGAATCCTGCATAACGAAATACTGCCAGAGCCTGTTCCTGATAAAGAAGAATGTACTGAGTCTTGGCAAAAAGCTGTTTGATATCAGGATGAAGTAGTTTGATAGTTTCTGGGTAAAGCTTATTGGAACAATACGTCGGGAAGCTGTCCTTAGTACCAGGGCGGTTTGCTGCATTCACAACAATGATATCCTCGGCGTTGTCACATTTTGCTTCAACACACATCTTTCGAGCTTCAGCAGACTCCATCTGAAAAATACCAATTGTGTGTCCAGACTTATAAACTGCGTCGTAGACTGCCTTATCGTTTAGGTCGAGATGGTTGATGTCAACATCCTTCCAAGTTAGACCGGCCATCTTTAATGTGTCATCAATCGTGTCCAAATTTTCAAGACCAAGAAAATCCATCTTGACCAACGATAAGTCGTCCATTGCATTGTGCATTTCAAGCTGACACATCTGATTACCTTCTCTATCCATACAGAGAGGACAATATTCAATAACAGGCTTAGGCGTAATCAAAGTTCCTGCAGCATGGCGACCCATACTCTTCGGTAAACCTTCAAGTCGCATAACGTACTTAAACCACAGAGGAAACTTATCATACACATTAGAAAGCTGCTCGCTTTTTCCAAGAATGTCCTTCAATAGAACTTCCTTCTCAACTTCTTCTCCGAGATCATCCAATGTTTTCACGGTCGGAATCAACTTAGCAACTTCATTTCGCAATTCATACGGAATCTGCATATAATATGGGCTTTCTGGATCTTCGTTCAGTACCTTGCCAATATCCTTAATGGCAACCTTTGTAGACAGAGAATTAAAAGTTGCGATTGGTGCTACACTCTCTTTTCCAAAAAGCTCTTCTGCAATAGAAACAAGTTCTTTGCGACGACGACGGCTAATATCAAAGTCGAAGTCTGCGAGACTCTTACGACCTTTATTTGCAAAACGAGAGAAGTCAAGATCCCAACGAACAGAATCAATCTGCGTAACGTTTAACATAAATAGACATAGACAGTTTGCACCAGAACCACGAGAATAGCCGCGAGGGATACCTCGTTCATCAGCCACCTTGCAAAGCATATATAGCATAATGAAGTAATCGATGTAGTCAACGTATTCAAGAACGTCAAGCTCCATCTCAATTCTATCCCGCCGGGTTTGCTGTTCTTCTTTACTCATCCATCCGAATTTTTCATCAAAAGTAGAATAAACGAGGTAACGCAGGTAATCCAGATGCGAATCAAATTCACCTTCAATTTTCACTTCGGGCATCTGATTCGGCTGACCGAGGCCAATGTCAATATTATCAATCATATCTGCAATCTTCACAGACATTGAGCAGCCTTCTCGGATGAAGTCTTCATCAAACTGCTTTGAAAGTGTTCTCAGCACATCGTCTTCGGTCTGAAGATAGCAGTCAACATAACTTTCTCCAACTTCTCGTCCTTCTCCAATTTCTACAAAAACTGAATGTGCATCAACATCTTCCTTGGAAAGCATATGAGCATCAGTTGTAATGGTATACGGAATATTGTACTTTTTGATAAAAGCTGCAATTTTGGCATTAGCTTCAGCCTGATCTGGCGTATCATGAGACTGAACTTCCATAAACACGTCATCAAAGATCCATTTCAGTTTGTTCCATAACTGCCATGCTTCAGTCTCGTTGCCATCAACAAGTAATCTACTCATTCGACCAACTTGACAGGCTGTAAGACAGATGATACCTTTACCCCACTCATTCTGTTCAATAATATTCAAAGAAGTTCGAGGCTTTTTATACATACCATCAACGCAAGCATTTGAAACGATCTTAAATAGATTTTTTAAACCGGTCTCGTTCTTTGCTAGTAAAACAAGATGGTAACGAGGTTGTTTATAGTCTTTTGTATCGGCTTTCTCTGCCTGATTATCTACTTCATAGACTTCACAGCCGATGATAGGCTTAATACCTTCTGCTTTGCAAGCCTTAACTTGGTCAACGAAAGAGTGCATCTTGCCATGATCCGTAACAGCAATAGCCTTCTGACCATTCTCTTTGGCAAAGTCTACAAGTTCCTTGACGGTAAGAATAGAGTCAAGTAACGAACCCTGCGCTGTATGTACATGAAGATTTACAAAATTATCTGACATCTATTCTCCTTTCACCATTAAAACTGATTGCGTTCCTTCAAGCGCTTAATCCAACGCTTGCGCTTCTCGTTAGCAATCTCATTCGCTTTCGATGTAAACGCCAAGATGCAATCCTCGTCATCATCATAGTATGCGTAGATACAGTTCAGCACATCACCGAATTCTTCTACGAGGTTTTCATAAGCCTCGTTAATGCTTACAGGCGTTGGGTTCTTCATATCGATTGCACGATAAAACTTTATTGCAGCTTTCGACAGCTCAGAACCTTCCTCACCCATCTGAATGAGGATTTCCTTGCCATCAATATAATCAAGCACTCGTAAATTTTTATCTTTGATCATTCTGTCTGCTCCTTATCTTCGATGGACACTCTCAAAGTTACAGTCTTACCGTCCTTTGTTGTCCATGTGTATCCACCAAAAGTTCTATTGTTGAACTGAGCTTCAGAAAGAAGCCAATCACGAACTGCCTCGATAGCTTCATCTGTGACACGAGTTTTATCTTTCCACTCAGTTCCATTCTTTTTAATAGTTCCTGCGTAAATACCAAACATACCACAGCTCACATGATATTCACTCATCACTCTTCACCTTATCTCCAAATTTAATAACGTCATCAAAAAGCATCACATAGTCATTAGTGTATTTATTACCATGAAAATGGCCGAAGTACCAGAATGGTTTACAATCGTTAGGATAGCATTCGTATATATTATCAAAGAATATTTCAGTTGACTGGTCTACTGTGCTTTGATCAATACCACCGATAAACAATTCAGTTGGAATGAACCGGAATGGACAGGTATGCGTGAGCATAACATCAATATCATCGATTTGAGGGTCATGTGTAATATTCCAAATCTTTTTCTTAGTCTTCTCATTAGGCTGTTCATCCGGCCACCAGTTCCATCCACGTTCCAACCGATAATATTTATCTACAGAATAGGCTCCGCCGCAAACAAGACAGTTTAATACTTCCCTATCAGCAAGAATTTGATAGACTTCGCCATCAATAGCAAAATACTGATTTGGATAATGTGGGTCATACCACACATTACCACAAATATCTCCACTGATTTCCTTTGTCCTATAACCATCCTTACGAGACGGGCGGCGCTCGTGGTTGCCATGAATACAAAACAGATTTGCAGGAATATCTGCGGCGATAGTTTTTATACTCCATTCGCGAGGGTCGTCCTTGCCGTAATAGTTCAAACCGACATCGCCAAGGCAGACAATCCAGTCATTCTTTCCAAGATTGTGTTCATGGCAAAACTTTTCCAATTCTAAAAACCGATTAAAGTCACCATGAATATCGCCTGTAATGTAAACCATATACTCACCTCACTCAAAATCTTCTTTATCAATCACATAAGTTCGTGGATAAAACCTATCGTTTCTATCACCGAAAATATCAACAAAGTAGACTTTAACAATCTCAAACTCACGATTACACTCTTTGCTTTTTAGCATTTTAACTGCATCTCTTGCATTTTCAGCGTAGATTTCTCTGTGTAAGTTGTGATATTTCTTGAGCGTATAATTATATGTACGGTAATCAATTTTGTAATATCTATATCGTCGTTTTTCCATTTTTCATTCAAAATCAAGAACAATCATATCTCCCATACCTTCATAGAAAACATGATCCATCTTAAATTTCTCACTAACCGATCCGTGGTCAGTTTCGATACAAATCTCCCAATCTGGATGCTGCTCTGCAAATTTATCAAGAATATGAGTCAATTCATCCGGTTCAATAATATGAGCACCATCATTTAAAATCTGATTAAATGCTGTGCCTTCCCGAAGTAGTTCTAAATCTGCAATAGTATGTGCAAGTGATTGATGTGCTTTGTCAAGCAAATTTAATGGCAAATCGTAATTATCCACTTTATTCATTATCAATCAACTCTCCATTCTTTACAACTTTAGCTTTATCGTCCCAATATTCATCAGCTCCAACCTTTCTAGGAGCAGTGTCAAAATGCTCTTTCCACTCAGGAAGACTCTCATTGATTGCATCAAACTGAATACCCCAATCAAAGCAAGCCTCCATTGCATCATACAAAAGCTTTCCTTCACGGCAAGTCCAGAGAATCAGACCAGCACCGTGCTTCTGTTCCTGAATTGCTTGATAAATGACATTCCAGTTTGGCTCACCAATATCGGGATAATTATTCTCACAGAGAGTGCCATCAAAGTCGATGGCAATAGCACGCTTCAGATTTCCCATATCAAATCACCTCAAAATCAACAATCTGTGCCTGCGGAGTCACCTTGTTTCCATACTGATTCAAAGACAACCGGCATACAGCATTGATGTATTTTTCTTCTTGACCACCATAGAAGTCATTGTTAATCCAGCCAATCATCCGGCCATTGTCATTAAAACACACAAAATCAATGCCTTTTTCTTCGTCAGAATACTTCCACATATTGCCGTTCTTGCCCATCGGAGCACATCCACTATGAATCAGCGGAATATTTTTAATGTAGAAATACGGCTCGGAAATTCCTTGTGCCCAGATTTTGTGCATCTCATACATCGTTTTCGGCAATGCAACGTTCAATTTATTGTAATCAAAATCAAAGTCAACCACGATTGCCTTACTCATAGTGACATCTTTAAGCAGTTCATCACAGTCTGCAATAGCCTTTGGCACGTTTTCTTTCTTGATTTTCACACCAGCAGCATTGTCGTGACCAAGAACCGATTCAAAATCTCCGGTGCTCATCAAGAATTCCTTTAGGCTTTCAATCGGAGAACCGTCAGGATTTCTCATTGAACCACCATAATAGTCCGGTTCATCAGTAAAAGTACGAAGCAACACACACGGTTTTGCGTACATTTCAGCCAGCTTGATTGCTACAACACCGGTCAGAGTGTTATCAAGAATACCTGTAGAGTTACAGAAAAGAATCTTATTCTGGTCTGCACCGTGCTTTTCAATTAACTTCTGAAGCTCTCCAACAGCCTTGTCCTTGATTTTATTCTGCTGATACTTGCAAGAGGAACACTCACGAGCCACATGCTGCGCCAGAGTTTCATCAATCGTGACACCAGCATTCTTACCACGAGTCGGAGTATACTGGAATGTCTGTTCTTCACCGACCATCGCACGGAACATCCGCTTTTTTTGCTCAGATGCGCCAACACGAATCAATGCGTTCATCATTGGAACAATGTAGAACTGAACATCATTGATAGTCGGGTCGCCCTTGATATTGAAACTATTTGCCTCAATCAGAGCGCAAATCATCGGATTTACAATTCGTGCAAGACCTTTCGTGCAAAGACGTTTTGTCTCGTGTGAGTGCATATCCATGACATCACCAATGTTTCCGACAGCAACCAGATCAAGATATCGGTCTGCAACATCAGTCCAATTATATTCATCAACAGCCTGAAGAAACTTATACACCACGCCAGCGCCAGATAATTCCTTATTAGGATATGTACCGTTCTGGTTGTTGACAATTACTGCGTAAGGGTTTTCTCTATCACAGATATGATGGTCAAGAATTAAAATATCAATGCCCTTTTCACGGAGTTCCTTACACTGCTCAACGTCGTTGCTGCCAGCATCAGGAATAATCAGCAAGGTAGTTTCAGGTGGAACCTCAATTTCTTTAGAGAGTCCATGTTCCTTGCCACTATGATACAGAACATTGATTTTTCCAAAATAACCAATCGTCTTCAAATACTGAAACATCATTGCAGCACTTGTGAATCCATCCACATCACAGTCTACAAGGATAGAGATAATAGACTTATTCCAGATATGTTTGTTCAACAGCCTGACAGCATCTTCCATGTTGTCCAGTTCCCACGGAGAATTCAAGCAAGAATCATCCAGATCCATGTAGGTCTTATAATCCTTGACTCCTCTATTCTCCATAATCGTTCCAATTGGATCTGATAGGTCGTTCCTACTCCCCTTCCAGAGTTTTACATTCATTTAATTCTCCTAACACAATTCTCAATCAATGCCTTAAATTTTTCAGGATTGTCAGTCGGGGCTTCCTTTTCATCCAGAATCCCCTTATCATCTACTACAGCATACACACTTACGCCATCGACAAATCGATTGGCGAGAACCATAAGCTCACTAATCTGAACGTCTTTATCAAAGACAAAACAAATATCAACGCAAAGACGTGTTAAAATTTCAATTTGATTTTGTGAAACCTTCTTACCGCCAGTCGCCACACAGTTGAAGACATCCATATTCCACATCTGCATAACAGACTTTTCAGCCTCACCAACATATACCAGACCTTTATTCTTGATATAAGGCTCTGTTTTGTACAGGCCATACAGAATACGGTTTCTGGCACACGGCTCAAGATACAGATACTTCAATTCACCTTCGGGCGGCTTACCGAAATATCTTCCTTTTACACCAACCAGAGTACCAATTTCGTCTCTGATTGGAATCGTGATTCTATTTGTCAGCTCATCAAAGCCAATCTCGAACTCTTGCTGTGTCTCGTAAGATATCCCATCGTTAGCAAAAATCTGGTTTACATGAGGCTTATAATAACCGAGGATAGCTTCAGAGATGGGGACTATCGGACGGTCGTCCTCGTGTTCTTCACCTTCATTTTGCATTGCGATGAGTTCTTTTAAGATCAACATACTTTTAGGAAGGTCTTCCTCAAAGTTGTGATAGTAGTCAAGCCCAACCCATTCACAGATTTGCTTAATGGCTTTTGGGAAAGACAGTTCCAGAAAAAACTGGACGACAGAAATCAAATCATAGCTGGTCTTTCCATTGGCAATGTCTCGTGTGTAATCTACCGCAGTAAGATTTTCATTCTCGTAAATACAGAGTGCCGTTCTATTGTCGCCATCTGGATTCGCACACTGGTAATATCCAGCTTTGTGACTAATATGATGACAACCAAGTTTCTCCAGAATCGGTTCAATCTGCTGTTCTTCAAGAATGTAATTTTTCAGATCTGCGATATTTACCATTGTAGTTCCTTACTTTCTGGTGCAGACACCGACCTCTTTCCAGACATTCTGGTTCAAATTCACTTCAAACATGATTTTCTTCTTTTCGCCAAAACGGTTCTTGTCGATGTTTCCAATGTAATACCGCTTATCTGGATTCAGCCGATGGGCACAGTCACCGCCCCACTCAGGGTCATGAGAAATGTATTGATACTTCACAAACTTATCTTTTGGAATCTCCTTGAATAGAACCATCGTCCAAGCAACATGCTTAATCATTTTTGACTCAGCAATGTTGTTTGAATTCAGCTCATCAGGAAGATACTCATGGGCATTTTCAGCCAACTGGATGCTACCGTAGATAAAGATCTTCAGATTTTTCGCAATCTCTTCAAGCTCGGTGGCCGTGACCTTGAACGCTGCCCATTCACCAATAGATGCAATGTCGTTCTTTAGAGTATCGTAGAACACATACTTAACTCCCTGAGTGAGAGCTGCTTTCTGAATTTCAAATCGCAGGGACTTATCACTGTAATCGGCAGAGACATCCTTTGCGATAATCAAACCCTGTGATTCATTCTCGATCCACTGGCAAACATCGAGAACATTGCGATACTCTTCGCTCTCCTCGTAGACACGAGCAGTGAACTCATCAATGCTTTCTATGTACTCTCCATCCTCATTTTGTTTTCGGAAGATGAAGTTCCCGTTTACATCACGGTACATTCCAAGTGTGATTTCTCGTTCATCCTTATGAAAACGATGGCCATGCAGCTCTTGAAACTCAGGATTATTGATAGCAGTGACCAGTAAGCAGTACCGGACGGATTCAAGATCCATCTCGTTTAGCAGCAGAAGTGCCTTTTGCTTCTGAACCAATGTGACGTATGCAACAATCGCCATCATGTATCTAGTCTTGCCAGCGTTAGATGGCATACCATTGAACATCACAGTGCCCAGCTTCAATCCTCGGAACAAATCATTCATGATAGGATACTGGAACGGCAAGCCCATATCAGGAACACTCAGACGTTCATTAACCATTGGCAGCAGACCATTATTTAAGATCTCAGCATCATCGTTTGTGATGATAACCGTATTGATCTTGTCGGCCTTGCCACGAATCAATTTGTAAATGTCCTGAGCACCAAACATTTCAAACTGTCGATGCTTCAAAATTCCTTCAATGTTAAATCCGTTTCTCTGATATTCACGAAGTAGCGAATATTTTTTCAGGATATTGAAGTATCCCTTGATGTCATCGTCATTTGCAAGGCTCATGTAGTATTCAATGGTTGACCAGCCCTTCAGCCGCTTGTATTGGGACAATCTGGACTCATCTTCAGCCATAAACGTTAAAACAGATGTTTTATTGAATTCTTGAGTCCGAGTTTCGTAAATAATTAACGCTGCATCGTAGAAAAATTTTGTTGCTTCATCGGCAAAATCGTACTTGCTCTTGACATAATGCCCATACTCGACCAAATAGTCAGGATGCTTGTAAATTGCGCCGACAAATAGAATTTCGTTCGGGATATTTGAAATGAGTTCCACTCATCCACCTCCCTCGTGCTTTTATATCTCATCGAGAATTGCATTTATATCAATTTCATTCTCGTTTTTGCTCTGTTTTGGTACTGTTTTCATCCGTTTCAGTACCGTTTCCGTCAGGTTTTCCTTCGTTTTACTTTCGCATTCACTACGAATCGAAGCTTGTCTCTCTTTTTGTTCGAGATAACTCGGATATTGTGCCAGCAAAACAGCCAAGTCATAATTCCATCGTTGACTCATATCAAAACCTTTTGCTTCTTTCTCGGCAATTATTTTATCTAGTCGGGGTTTCGCTAGAACCCACATATCGTAAAGTTCTAGCGGAGGAATCGAACCTCTATATTTGTAATAATTCCCGGAAATCAACTGCGTAAGTTTCGAGTAGAAGCTACCCGGAACAACCGCCGGGGCGTATGTATCTCGAATATGGTCGAAAAGAATCTTTTTTTCTTCCTGTTTGATATGTGCAAGCTCACGATTGTGGTCTTGTTCTCTCTTTTTGGAAAGAAGATCATCGACCTTTTTATCCGTAGCGGGTTTTGCTTTGTCAAAAAATGCCCTTAGCAGGTCATCTGTCCAAGGGCGTTTTTGATTTTTCTTTTTTTCTACAAAACAATCTTTATGGCAAAAGCCCGTCTTGTCGTAGAAAAACGTGCTACGGTCTCGCTCGATGAAAATATTCTTCCCGCAAATCTTGCATTTACGGGTTAGTTCCATTAAGCCAGTTCCTTCTCCATGACTGCGGCAACCTTCTTCAGTTCCTCAATATCAGTCATAGAACGGAATGCGGTAGACAGGCCAGCCGCCTTAACAGCCTTCTGTGCGGCACTCTTCTTCATAGGAGAAGCGGAAGCAATCAGGTCATTCAGCTTTGCCTTGATGTCATCCATAGAAGGCTCTTTACTATCGGAACTCTTATCTGCCGGAACATCATCCGGCTCATCGTTTTCGATACCAAGGTCACGCATACTCAGCTTAACCTCAGTCTTAACAGCATCGTTTAAGCCGTTTTTGATGACGTTCTCCCGATTCTTTGCGCTACTAGAAATAATATCCTGATACTCAAGCAGGGTCAGATCCTCAACGACCTCACCGCCCTTATGCATACCGGTACGATCCTTATCGAAGAAAGCGAGCTGCTGACCATCCTGAAAATACAGGCGGAACTCAGTATCAACGTTGTACTCCTGACCAGCAAACCCATCAGGAATCTTACGACCAGTAGGCTCACTTACGATAGAACCATTCACAACCTTAGTATGCTTCTCGTCCTTCTCTCGGCAAACAACGATGTAGTTCACACCAGATGCATTCAGATCCAAAATCAGAGACTGACCCTTGAAGTTCAGAGTATTGAAATCCTTGAGCTCCATGCCAGCACCCTCAATCTTAACTGCCTTTTCATCACCGGTCAGACCCTGAGATGCAGCCTTAACCTTGGCACGCTTCTGCGAGAAGGCGGTGAGGCCCTGGGTAGCAGTCATCTTGAGGATGGAAGCGGAGTCAACAACCAGAGCGTCTGCACGGAACGGCTTGCCATCTGCATCCAGATAAACATCTCCATTCTCATCCTCAATATCCTCATCGTTGGTAACCATCTTGATATAATCCTGAACCTCTGCTAGAGACTGTGTGTAAACAATCAGCAGATTATCAGGATTCACACCATTGGCTTCCAGCTCCTCGGTGTAATTATCAATAGAACCATTCTCGGTATCCAAATACAGAACACGGAACGGCTTACCGTCTGCATTTTTCAAATAGCACAGCTGCATAGCAGTACGAGACTTACCAGTTCCCTGTTCGCCATAAATCAGCATATGAAGCTTCTTACGAACAGCAGATGCCTTACGAATCATAGCCATATATGTAAATTCCTCTCCAAATCTTTTCTTTTATTAGTATCCTGCGTTACTTAGCTAAGACTAAAAATTACACTCCCCAGTCATCCTCTTCCTCGTCTACAGGAGTTACAGTAGACTTGTTAGAACCACCCCACCAAGAAGTGTCGTTCTCAGCAGCCTTGCCGTCGAAGTCCTTCTTGGCCTGAACGTTGGCAACAATCTTTGCCCGTGCCTCGGAAATATTGTCCTCAGTGTAAGTGGGCTCCGCATCATTGTCACCAGGATTCGGATCAAAGGAATCAGGATTAACACCCTCAATATACAGCTTGCGAACCGCCGGGGTGCTCTGGCGCTTCATCTTGTTGGGGCCACCCCAGATATTCTCAGTCTCAACTTCCTCAACCTTCTGCTGATTAACGATGGGACCAAAACACTCGAAGCTAGTATAAGGCTTCAGACGCTTACGAATAGAATCAGCCAGGACCTTATTCTGAGCGTTTGCCTTATAATCAATGAAGAACTCTGCATCCTCGATGGTGTTATAGTTTACGATCTTCGCATCGACAACTACTTCATCACCCTCATCGCTCTTGCGGCAACCAGTGTACACAATGGTCTGAGTGAACAGAGCCAGTTCCTCAAAACCCTCTGCATCGAAGTCGATTTCCTTAGAACTCAGCGACACCTGAGTAGGAACAAAACGAATCTGGTGCTTACCATTGTAAGTGCTGTACTCAATGTTACCACGGACATACACATTATCGCCGTCATGCAGGTTCTCAGAAATCTCTTTAGCTGCATCGAAGTCAGTCAGAGTCTTGTTATCGTTGACAACCTTGCCGGACTCATTCGTCTTCTTGGTAACACCGACCTTAACGCCAATCATGTCATAGCCTTCCGGTGCAACATAGGTCATGCGATCCTTCCAAGCGACTTCCTTCTTGTCCTTCTCAATGCCCTTGTCCTTATCGGCACGTCGGAAGAAGTAAACCTTGTCACGAGGCATACCAGCCAGATCAATATAGAAAGTGTTCTCGTTAGAGGTCTGAACGCCAAAGCTCAAGACACGGCGCATAGCACCACTCTTTGTCTCCTTCTCATTATAGAAGTTGCTACGCTGAGTGCCGGTGACCTTACCAGCCATCTCAAAAGAGCCACGGGTCTGAGGAAGATTAAAAATTCTATCTGCCATATCAAGTCTCCTTTATGTAATTTTGTTTCATTAACAATCACTTATGTTTCTTTATGCTGTCTTAAATCAATTCATGCACTATTCATTCTATGTATTATCCTCCGTCTGGCTTATTGATGGCTTATATTTCATACGGCTTTTACCGTTAGAAATCGTCCTTTAAGGGATTATGTAAAAACATCGCGCCGAGCACTACCGGGAGCCGTTCTGAACATTCAGGACACAGATCAAAACTCAAAAGCGAACCATCAAGTTGGCTACCGTAAGAGTATTGATGTTCAAAACTGATTCCCTGCTCGCTGCCTATCGGCTTGATTTCACGACCACACCAGTTACATATTTTCTTACATGTGTTCATACGGCATCACCCCATTTTAATATTCCCTATCACGGAACATCTTAGATTGAGCACGAGTCAATCTGTTGTTCCGACCATGCTTAGGTCTAAATGCAGACTGCAGTTTGTTATTTGCATATTCGAGATCGCTCTCCAGAATCTTCGCAGCTTCTTCAATATAATCCCGAATTACACAATACTGGTCATTGTTGATGCAGTGCGTCTTTAGATAATCAAGCATATCGACGGCCTGATTTTTCAAAAGAAGCGTATCTTCAAGCTGAGTCTTGCGCCGTCGGAAGAAATCTATATTCAAGTGAACACCTCCTCCTTCTTTTCAGTGAACCTACTCCAATCCATCTTGCGATGACAATCAGAACATTCACGCTCGAACTTCTCCAGCTTCGTCACACAAAACGGACAAAAATATGTATTCTTTTCCTGTTGGAAGATAGGACTTGCCGGAATACTCAAAGAACCGGGGTCGATGGTTGCATTGATAGAAATTTTGCTGTTCATCGTGTCACCTCTTATTTGAATTAGCCTTTTATGAAATTTTCTTATCAAGCTTCCGCAGTTCTAACTTACTTGGAAGAAAATTTCTACAGAAGTATGCACTTCCAAACGACACTCCCTCGACAGGACTGTCTGTGTGTTCAGGGTCCATAAATCCGATTCGAGAATCAAAACACAACATCTGTACATCATTTTTAAAAATGTCAAATCGTGTTTTCCCCTGAATACTATTTGCAGGAAGCAGTAGAGCAAACGGTTTTTCAAGTTCATATGCTCTACGCAGCACATCATCCTTCTTACTAAAAGGAGGATTCGAAATCATAACATCCCAACGTTCTGGTTCATATGTAAAGAAATCTTGCCCATTATCGATATGGCTACACTCTACTTTGTACCCAGCATTTCTAAACACCTGCACAAAAGCAGACCATTCTTTATCAAACGGACACCAAATCACTGCTTTACTCGATGGGGGGGCAAATTCAAGCAATGGAACAACTGCGTAAACCGGAGTGTATCGCTCGTCGCCTGCCGTAGATCGGTCAGATGTAAGATATCCTTTGTTTTCTGGCATCAATATCTCCTTTTAATTTTCTGGGAATCTTTTCTTTGTAACTGCGATGCAAAAACTATCCACTTCGCTCGCCCAGATAGCAGTACCATCACCATACGTACTTTCAAAGACAAGCGGAAAGCCACCAATTCCATCGAAAAGACTGCCAAGCGTAGCACCGTCACCAAGATATGGTTTCATTTTCTGTGCAATCCAGAACCACTGAGGAAGTGCAATCGAATTACCGAGAGCCTTATACCGAGGAGAATCGGCGGGTTTATGCTTCTTCCCATTCTCGTCAGTCCATTCCCCAATATCAGTCCATCCATCAGGAAAACCCTGTAGCCGTTCGCATTCAACAGGAGTCAAACGGCGAACAATCCAATTGAGAACACACGCAGTTGTCCATCCTGGTCTTGTGCCATTACAAAGTGTAGTCGCACATTCATCATAACAACGAGTGTTTTCTGGTCTAAATCCAAGTGGAAATCCAGCACATTTCACCTCTTTCTCTTCAACTACAAGATCAGTTGCATCTTTATAATCACGAGATTTCATTGTGCTGGCCTGTTCGCTTTCCTTATATTCACCAATACGTTGCATAGCAAAGGCTTTCTTTTCAGCGACAAGCGGCATATTATTACCACCAGTACCCCATTGAGCTGTACAAGCTGGGCTTGTATTACCTTGCTGAGTGTATCGAGCATCCTGACTATGGCTTTCAAATACCGCTGTGGAAATATTTTGTTTTAAATTATGTAATTGGATAACACCGTTTCTTCCTGCTGATGTGCCGCAATTAACTCCAAGAGTCGAAGAAATACATCCCGTCAAACAAGAATTGTATCCATCAAATCCATTATCTGCCAAGCAAATTAAGGTTTGATCCTGTAGCGTTGATAGCATTGCACTCTTTTCGGTCTGTACCAGAGCACCCTTTCCGCCACCTTCGCATCCTGAACGGATTTTTAAAGTGTATGCTCTTTCATTCTCCACCACTCGATCATTTCCAGAAGCGCATTCTTCAGGAGGTCGGGCAATGCCTTTCCACGCCGAGATGCTCTGTTCAGGATTCCCTGGCACGCCCGTGCGCTCAAATAATATTTCTGCGGCACGTTGCCCTCTAAGATCCATGACAAGCGCGATTCTCTCTCGACGCTGGGGTAAGCCCCAACCACAAGCATTGAACAATCTCCACGCGATAGACCATCCATTACCGGAAATTGCGCCAGATTTTGACCATTTTCCGTCTTTCCCAGAAGGTCGAGGAATTGAAACTTCTGGCTCTGAAAGGTGAGCAAATTCTTCCAAGACGCACCGGAAGTCTTCTCCCTTATTTGAGCTAAATGCTCCTTTGACATTCTCCCAGATAACAAATTTTGGATATTCTCCATTTGTAGCCTCCATCATTTCTCGAATCACACGAATCATTTCCATAAACAGACCAGACCGACCTCCTGCGAGACCGGCTCTTTTACCGGCAATTGAAAGGTCTTGGCAGGGCGAACCTCCAGTGATACAATCAACAGGTTCAATCTGGTCACCATGGAGTTGTGTGATATCTCCGTAATGTTTCAGTTCCCATTCCTCCTTTTAGTATCCTGTATTATATAGCTAAAACTTTAAAAATGAGCGAAAAATAATAGACGTATCAACGCCATATTATTCATTCGCTTATAAAACAAAATTTCTAGCGGATTTTATGTATACCCTATCGGGCTGGTGGGACAGGAGAGATTTGAACTCCCGACCAAGCGGTTATGAGCCGCCAGCTCTGACCAACTGAGCTACTATCCCATATTACCAGTTAAACAGCTGCAACTATTCAACTGGGCACCTTCCTTATAAAACACTATTGCATCTATATCATATAGACGAGGAAGGAATAACAGCGATGCACATTTCCTATATCTCGCCCCTTTTGGGGTGGTATTTCGCACAGGCGCAGCCGGGACTGACCGCTTAAAATCCCTACCCGTACGAAATTGGAGCAGCGAAAGGTAGTCGAAACCTCATCCTCAGCTTGGAAGGCTGATATACTAGCCGTTGTACGACCGCTGCATGAGAACCCAGCTTACAAAGCACTACTGCACCATCACTGGCGAGCTGGGAATAATAGTGGTCAAAGGAGTTCAACCATGAACAACAACGATTCATGACCGTGGTGCGGATAGTGGGCATCGAACCCACACGCCGAAGCACCAGATCCTAAATCTGGCGTGTCTGCCATTCCACCATATCCGCATAAATTGCGCCAACAGGGGTCGAACCTGTGATGGAGGAGTCAAAGTCCTCTGCCTTACCGCTTGGCGATGGCGCATCATCTACCCAGCTTGCTACACCACACTGCTCTGTTTCCAGAGAGCCGGGAATAATGTGAATGAAAAATTCTACATGCCCTTTCGGGCTGGTCCGAGTGACAGGTCATGATCCTGCGGCCTCATGCTCCCAAAGCACGCGCTCTTCCAACTGAGCTACACCCGGATATAAATGCCACCGACGGGATTTGAACCCGTACTCTGTTGCCAGAAAGGGATTTTAAGTCCCTCGTGCCTGCCAATTTCACCACGGTGGCTTATATGCCCAAAATGGGATTCGAACCCATACGCTTTCGCAGAGTTGTTTGAGAACTCCATGTCTGCCTACATTCCATCATTTGGGCTTATATCGCCGGTCTTTCCCGGCTGTCAGCCACACACAGGGCATTTTCGGAGGAAGAAAATATCTTAGTTATTCGTGCCGATTCTCATAGAATTCATTCCGTAACTGAATAATACCCTTCTTGCAAAAAGATTCCTGGTCTTTCTCTCGTTGCTCACGCATCCAACCATAGAACAGGTTATCCTCAGCAGTAAACAACTTTGCGGTATTTTCATAATAGCCACGCTTCTGAACGCTCTGCATAACACCACGCAAGAACTTCCAGTGCTTATAATAAGGAAGCTTCAGCTTAAACATAAAATTGTTGTTATCTCTCAAAACAAAGCCTTCAATATGCTCGATGCCATTGTACAGATAATTCTCATTCATGACTTCTTCATACCAAGGATAGAATTCACTCCAGCTCTCAAAGATTTTAACCTTCTCCTTAATCTGCAAATGACACTTTTCAGCAACACGCTTCAGATCATCGTAATCCATCACACTGAAGTTCATATCATTCGCAATAATATCCAGCAAAACAATATGTGGTGTCTTGTATTCGATGATATGCGGGTCATTTACAGGATCAATCACCTCAAAAATGATGGAACCATTCTCTTTTGCAACTTCCTTCAGATTCTTACGGTCTTCATCAGAAGTCGTATCCATGAGAATTTTTCGGAACATATCTGCAAAAGGCCCTTCAGGAGTGGATTTACTTGCAATGAACAGACCATCCTGTTCTGCATCATACGAGACAATTCCAAGAAATCCGTTTTCCTTCAGATATGCAGTCACTGGGAACTTCAAAGTGTTCTGTAGGTTTCCAATTCTCGTTTCATTCCGCTCATCGACCGCAAAGAACTTATCATAGCTTCGAGCTACAATCTTATTCGTCTTTGTGTTAATGAACAATCCCCTTGCTTTGGTAGAAACCTCATCCCAGTGCTTCTTATAAAATGCTTCACGAGAGAAGTTGAAAGAAGAAATATCTCCGAATCGCTTCTCAAACACATATTTGCTTTGACGCATCTTACTGACAAGTTCTGCGTTATCGAACTCAGTTTTCATTTCAACGGCAGTTTCAGTCTTTGGCTCCTCTTTTCGGAACACATCATTCTTTGTTTCTACACATTTGATTGACTGACCATGTTCAAGTTCCACGCAACGGAGATATCCACCAAACTCGATTTTTCCTTCGAGGTTGTAGCACCGATGCCCCATATCAATAGGAACATCCTGCACATTTCGATGACCGAAGATCTGAATGTAGCTATCCGGCATCGATTTTTCCCAAGACTCAGCCACGGTTAGCATATCAGGATAGCGACCTACACCTTTAATCATCTGATCAGCAGATATAAAAGGAAGAAAATAAGGCAGATAACTCAAACCACCGTGGCTCACGAAATACCGCTTCCCATCATACTCAAAGTAAGCACATTGGCCAACTCTGGAATAGATCTTACGAGCAGTGTTCTTGTCAATACCGGCTTTAAAGAGCTGCGGACGAGTGTAGTTTGCAAACTCTTCACTCTGAACCGGTTCATCATGCCCCCACTTGTTCAGCCAACGTTCGTGATTCCCCTCCAAAAGGATCACATTCTTGCGGTTGTTATTTACAACATCACACAAGAACTTGAATACCTCAACGTTCTCGATGCCACGATCGAGATAATCACCAACGAAGATATAAAGTTCGTCGTCCTTCATCTCACCAAGGTATTCACTTAAACAAGTATAACAGCCATGAATGTCACCGATGACATGGATCTTCTTCCACTGGTTGAAGTCATTCGGACAGTAGTTCAAATCGGACATCACATCTGTAGTAGAAGGAAGGACATTCACGCCAGAAGGAACTTTTTGAGTAGCAAACCGAGCGTACATCTTATCAATGGCCGCTTCAGGAACTCGCTTCAGCCATTCTCTCTGAGCGTTTCTTCGTTTGCATTCCTCGATCGGAAGGTCCGTCATGTCAATAACATACATTCGATAACGATACTGTTTTGCAAGATTCTTATAACGATTCATTTCGACCGTCTTGGAATTCGTTGCATCAATCACGGTAAACTCGCCATGACTCATGCGCACCTCAAGCAGTTTAAAAAGCATCTCCCATACAACATCATCATTCTGCGGAGAAATCTCCATCTTCCCGGCAGGTGTTTCCTGTGCGCTCTGGCACATAAGGCGAAGTGTATCAGCACTCAATACGTACTGCTCAAGATTATGCTCTTTAATATAGGTGGACTTCCCACAACCTGGTGCTCCACGGAACAGCAAAAGCGTTCTCATCTACATTTCCCTTTCTAATAAGTATCCTGTG
Organism: Faecalibacterium sp. AF28-13AC; assembly: GCF_003478405.1. Classification (NCBI taxonomy): domain Bacteria; kingdom Bacillati; phylum Bacillota; class Clostridia; order Eubacteriales; family Oscillospiraceae; genus Faecalibacterium; species Faecalibacterium sp. AF28-13AC. The sequence goes on from NZ_QUFG01000005.1 coordinate 109,825, forward strand.
TTATATAGTTACAATGTTAAAATCAAGGGGCCGAAGCCCCCTGTTTTTAATTTTTGTGGAAGTATTCGATCCAGCCCTTGTATCCTTGCCGGAAACTAATGTATGCAACCTTGCTGCACTTTCTTCCGATAATGTCCGCAAGAGGATCTTTACCATTTCCGAAACTAAGTTCTGTAAGATTAAATTCTGGATGAGTTTTGCAGTAGTTATAAACCTTTACATACTCGCCGTTTCTGGTCAGATGTCTTCGGTCTAAAGCCTTTGAATGATATCTTCTTTCGAGAATATCATTCAAGCGCGTGAAATAACTATGAATCGTATTCGTAGACATTCTTGAATCACTGTCTGCACCAGTTCTATCCTCTGTTTTGCGAAGAATGTAATCACCATTTATGACATAAAACGTTCTGTATCCTCCCATATTGGGGGCATCATATTGTTTCATTTCATAACACTGCTTGATGATATTCATCAGTCTCGCGTCAACACTGGTCTTATTCAAAACAGTACATGATTCAAAGTCAACATCGTTAATCGTCAGATTGGAAACTTCTTCAGAAGTAAGGCCAATCCAGTACAGCACGGCAATCACATTCATACGAATCTGATATGGCTCTTCATACTTGTCCAAGAAATCAACAAACTCATCAACTGACGCAAAATACTTGTCCTCGTACATATTGTCTGAACTCACATCGCTCTCCGAGAATTCAGCTAAGTCATACATACTCGCTCGATCCTCACTTTTGATGTACCCTGTAATTATCGACTTTACATTTCTGAACGACCGACTTGAGTTCACCCAATTGTATTTAGCAAACATCTTTACAAAATCATCTTTTGTGAAGTCAAACAACTCATACCCACGCTCGGCCTCGTAATCCATAACATGGTTAAGCGTCGATATAACAAACTCACCGCTTCTATCAGAATACTTTTCGGCAAAAGCTTTGATTTTTTCTTCAGTAAGCATAGTGGCACACTCCTTCTTATTATGTAGTGTACCATTAAACCTGAGAACAAATCAAGCAAATGCGGCAAAATTCTGAAATTCCATAGTATGTTGTACGCCGCTCAGAAATGCTGCGAGCAAAAATGGTTCATCTTTGCATCTTGCCATTGCAATCATATTCATCTGACGCTCCGACAAAACACCAAGTTTCTTGATGAACTGTCCTTTGTTAAGTGTATCAGTCTCTTCGCAGAGAACGATACTATCAACCTCTAGGAACTCACAGTCTTCCTTTGAAAGTAGAACATGAACCGGAGAACGCTTGCATGTTCTTGAAGATAACGGATTCCCCTTGATTGTTGGGCTGAAGAGGTTACGCTTGTTGTTACTTGTCACAACGAACGGTCGAATGCCGCGCTGCTGATGACCTGTCGCATTAGATAGATCAACCAACCAAACCTCTCCGACCTTTGGGTCAATATTGTTATCCATAGTCATTCTCCTCTACAATGATGTAGCTCCGTTCCATAGCTACATTATACAGGATACAATCACAGAAGTCAAGAGGTTTTTGAAAATATTTTTAGTGCCCGTACAACTCAGGATTCTCTGATACGAACACACTGATATTATTATCGAAGATCATCTCATACGCTTTCTCTGCACAGCCAGACCTAAGTTCAATTCTCCTTACTTCATGGCATTTTTGTCGCAACTCGATGTGACTCTCATTTCCGAAGAACCCCACGCCATTAACAATCCCCCCCGTCTCTACGCCAATGTCGTCAATCTTTTTGCAGATCATGTGAATATCCACACCATTACAAACAAAGCAGACCCACACTCGCTTTTTTCTTATGTACTTTAAAAAATCATCAACCCGTATAACTTTCAAAACCTTTCTATCGCTCATCAAGAATAACCGCCTTCCGCTCACACAAACAACTTTCAAGATATATTATACACAGCCTTTTGTTTTAGTCAATATATTATACATCTTTTTGTTGTATTATTTATCAAAATTTTAGATGACGCCATTTACTCAGCATCATCCACAACCAACTTCGAATCATAATAGAACCTATGTGCGCCAAATTGTCCAGCAAAGGTTGCTCCACGCTCGTGCCAACTGCCGGGAGCTGCAGTCGGGGTTACAAACCATTGAATAGGTTTGTCTGAAATTTTAGCACCATAGTCAAACACCATAGAGACAGCCAGCTCATTCTCTGCCGTAACCTTTCTATTATATAAGGAACTATAACCATACTTCTTAAAGACCTGCTGGATGGTTAGACCATCAAGTACAGCGGAATCATAAAGACATTGAGCAACGGCCATCTGGCCTTCCAAACTGTCAGCACCTGCTTCACAAGCAACAATCTGCTCTGCAAGGGCACGCTCATCATCAGTGAGTTCATGTTTACCCTGGCTAAAGTTCACCACCTTCGTCTCAACGATTTCCTTTACAAAAATTGTAAGTTCATCGTTTTCATCCTCTTTTGTTGCTTGTGCAACATTTGAAGTAAATTGACCATTATAATATGTATACGTGCTTTCAGCTCCAACATTTGGTAACGTTTTCGCTACTAGATTCCCTGCCAGCAAGCACATTATACATACAATAGCAACGCTTTGCTCACGATTTATTAACAATTTATTAGTGATAAATAAAACCTCCTCTCAACTTTCAATCTCCCAATCGCCTGCATTAAACTCAGTTGATGGATATACACAATAATCCGACATGAAGCACATGATCTTCTGCCCCGTTCCATAAAAATCATAATCAATAACTTTCATTGTGTCCCCGTCTTCGGCCACAATAGTCTGTCCAGCTTTTAAAACATCAAAAGTTTTCATAATATTACTCCTAAAATATTGGTTTTATAAATCATGCTCTGCAATGTATGGCCCATACAGACATCTTTTTACATCGTTGTTGAATAGCATACAAGCCACTTTCCCAAATGTTTGATATGCTGCATCTACGACTTCAAATTGAAGTGCCTCTGGAACATCTTGCAACTGCAGCAAGTTAAGCGTTCTGCTGTACACTCCGTCGTTTTTATCTTTCTTGAGACATATAACATCAAACATATCATCACAAAGCGCAAGAAGTTCAGTAGGGCCGAGATTGTTGTTAATGTATCGTCGAGCAGATTCTCGTTTGGAATCTGGAATCACTATAAATTTCATAAGACTGCCTCCTATAAAAGATTAGTTTTATCGTTATTTTACATACACGATAAAATATGCCTTGTCCATTGGGTGCTCAATCCGCAGAACTTCGTACTTGTCAGCATCTTCCATCGAAATCTTTGAAACACTATTGTAAATCAAATGCTGTCCATAAACGCCATGACCTTCATTTGCGACAAGTACCGCTTCATCTTTACTCATAACAGATAACAGCTCGGCCAACTTCATATTAAATCCTCCTTAAATCTTAGCTTTTTTATCAGACTCAGCTAACTGAAGCTCTTCCAACGAAAACGAAAGTCTTCCGCCTCCGCAAAAAGTAGTGAACTCAACAATGGCAGTATCTCCGTCGATTTCATCGATAATGCCTTCGCACCAATCTTCAGCGTAAACTTTGTCTCCAACTTTCATAACTACTCTCTCCTTAAATCTCAGCTTCTATCAAAAATCAGAATGCAGCACTACCGGGGAGCGACTGTCTACATCGCAGAACACACACTCCCATTTTGGAGATTCCTCGTAATATTTATAGTTTCCTTGCGGTTTCCATGTTAAAACCAAAACATTTTTTTGACTGCTATAATAAGCAGCATTTACCTCTGTTGCATCACATTCCCAGCCGCTATCCGTTTCGATAAAAACATCACTTGGTAGCTTTTCCAAAATCTTAATTAACTCTGTAGCAATCATATGAAACTCTCCTAGAACTTAACTTTCATCACATCAACTACGTTCTTTAATCAAACCATTAGCCGATGCCTCTGCTCTTAATTTTATGAGTTCTTTCTTTGTTTCAAAATTTTTCTCATATCTTTCCATAAAAGCCCGAACGTTCATGTTCTTCTGGTTATTCGGAAAGATAAATTCATCTAAAATACCATCTTTTGTTACCGTATAAATATCCTTTGATGTATACTGTTTTTTCAATTTCACCTCAAAGCCATGTTTTAATAGCCAAGAGATAGCTAGTTTCTCTTGTTTATTAAAGTCCCATTTTTTATTTTCAAGTCCTTGTAAATTCATAAGTCCACCTCATTCCATGCTTGCGCATTCTGTGGTTATGCAAAGTTTAACAGCACAACCAATCATAGTCAAGTAATTTCCAACATTTTCATAAGAACCCGGATTTTATGACTGTCTACCACGAAGCACATATGCCATTGTGTCTAGTAGATCTGCCACCGAGCACGGATGCGACATAACTTCATTTTCAATCAGAAAAGTGTCGTTCATTCTCATCCAAACCGCAATATCTTCAGCTTTGTCGGCAACTACCATTTGTTCATATTCCTTCAAGTCAATCATTACTCTTCTCCCTTTTTCCGATACTACAGACAAATATTTTATTAACCCTTGTTCATTACTTCCTCAATCTTGCAATTGATAGAATCAATCTCACGCATCAGCTTACAGCGATAATTTCCGTTCCTGTTAAGTCTGAAACATAAATCCTCATCGTCACTCTTATAACCCATATAGCATCCAGACCTGCACAGGCTTGTCGCATCAAGAGCGTCTTGGATTACTCGTGCCTCATTAAGAGTCAAATCAATTTTCATCGTTGTTCACCACCTTTACTCTTCTGCCTTTTCTCCGATACCACAGATAAATACCTTATGTTTTCCATTCTCGTCACGCTGCCAATCACCACCAAGCATCTCAATCGTATGGCACACTGAATAATAAGCTACGGTTGAATTGACGGCCTCTTTGTCTCTTTCAAAATCATTCGTTTTTATAAAATGCCAGTTGTTATCAAGCCAATTGACTACCCTTATAACCCCTGCACGAAGCTCTTTTTCTTTCTTGTTTGCCATTTTATTTTACTCATTTGTATTACATATCCTGATTTACAGAGTTCCATGTCTCTGTCGAAATGCTGTCATTCTCATCAGACAGGCAATCAATCCAAGCATTGAGCACTTCACGGTACACTGTCATATTTGGACAAAAATGACTGTTGGTGAATACCGGCATATCGTCATTACACAGAATTCTCATAATAGCAGCACACACGGCTGCAGATCTCGATACGCCAGCAGCACAATTTACGCAGAACCAATCGGTCTTATCTGCTTCGTGGTTATCCAAGACAAATTTCACAATATTCCTAGCTTGAATATCCGTAATACATGTACCTTCTAAATCAGTAGTGCAATCATCAAACTTTAACGGCAGAAAAGTAATATTACCCTCACACTTATGGAAATCAATATGATGACCATTAGCTTCAGTGATTGAGATAAACCGAATCCGTTCAAAATGTGGCTGTCGGATAAAGTCTTCTGCATCTTCTGCACTCATCACTGAAAATTTCCACTTTCTCCGATACATCGTAATAATCATTTCGTTTTCCCTCCAAAGAATTTAGGTTTTATCAATAAATGATAAATCAAGATCTTCAAACTCAACCACCTCATAATCTTCTGTTGGGTGGTTTGCATATATTTTTATTGCTTCATTTACTGACGGATGTTTCAGTAAATATAACAATCGTTTCATCCCTTCTTTTGAGATGTTATACTCTTCCCGAATCATCTCGACTGCTCCTTCAAAGCGCAAACGGATCATTGCCAATTGTTATTATGAGTGCAACATTCAAAGCAAATATCATAAACGCGGTCATTCTTTATCACCTCAATCTCTAAATTCAATATCGACAACAATATTTTCTGGCTCTGTCATGTACCTTCGTGCCAGCAGTTCTACCATGCGTTCCTTGTCCCCAAGATTGCTATTACGCAAAAGATACGAACAAACTTGCTTGCCCCTGTACAAGAACACAGCCCATGCACTTCTCTTTAATGGGTTTGTGGTCTTAATCATTCCATTGCTTCCTCCAGATATGTAGTCACATCACCAAAATCAAAATCCAGAGCACCAATCATATCATCCAGAGCATCCACAGCATCAGACAAATTCGTGCAAGCATTATCCGCTTTATCATATCGTTCACTGCCCTGCAGGTTCTCAGGCATATTGTCACGATACTCTTCTTCTTCCCACTGGATATCCTCGACATCGGACTTTATGCTTTCGACATCCGCCACAAGTTCTTCCAGCTTCTTACGGATGGAATCAAAACGGTCAATGGTTTGCTTAATAGCTTTTCTACGAGTGTTATTCATTTTCAAATCTCCTTTCAATCTACGATACCAAGCTTGCAAATATTTTTCGGATCAGTGATATAACCAAACGTCAATGTGTTTCGCAGATATCCTTTGTATTCAAAACCACGGTCACGAGCTGCTAGACGACACACATCTCGAATCGCGGATTCTCTCGGCCAAGAAATACCAGCCACCTGGTATTTCCACTGAAGATCCCTCAGCTTCTGCCACTCAATCACAGGCTTTTTTTCATTCTCGAAGCACAAACCGTTCTGTACGGCATATTTCAGAGCATCACATCGCTTACTCTCTTCCGATGTACAAGTTCCCCACTCATTTTCCAGATGACGATACGCTCTATCAAACGGTGCTTGCTTTGCTGCATCAATGCCAAATGCCGCTCCAAGCAAACCCAAGCCAAGTAACAGTCCCATAATTTAAACCTCCAATTTACTTTTATCAATGTCAAACGTAAAACCATCATCTGTTTCCTGATAGTTCACTTCATCAAGTGCCTTATCCCGTCGTCTATTCTCTTCCACTATTTTAGCAACATTGGGATGATGCAGATTATACACAAACTGCTTTGCTTCATCGTCTCGCAAAACGATATCTTCATTCACATAATCACGCTCCTAAAATCACTCTTTTATCAATCATTATACCAATCAAGAAACTTTTCCCATCTCGAAAGTTCATCATCTGTCATACTCTTCAACCTCATTTCTAAAGATTCTTCAAGTAATTGAATATTTGTGAACTCTTCGTCTGTTGGTGTATATCCTAAAAATAGCGATATAACTTCAATACTTTCAGGTATAATACCTCTTAAAACTCGTTCAATCTGTGTCATTTATCCTACAACCTCAACACCCATAACGTTTTTTACAACAAAATTATCGTATTCACTGAAGCTTTTAACAGCCAAAGATTTTGCTTCAGATTTATTTTCCGAAAACAAAGTCACTGCCGTCTCATATAAAACAGAGAATCCTTCAAGTTGATTGTCCTGTACTTTAACAAACACTTTATACCAATTACCCATAACAACCTCCTAAAATATTACTTTTAAGCATCTTTCTTTATTAGCGGACGTCTATGCGTCGCATTTTTCAGCCAATCACCATCGCTGGGCATCTCCCTACTCACTCTAAGATTACGACCGCCACCTATCGGACACACTCGACGGTAATCATCAACAGTCTTGCAGCCAAGAGATTCGGCTTCATCCAGTGCCTTTCGCACATAAGCCCATGTGCTACCGCCTAGATCAGAGCACTTTCCAATCACAGCAAGTACAAGTTCGTCACCCATGCGCTCAACATATTCTGCCAAAGCTTTCTGCCCAGTAGCACCGAGCTTCCCGATATTCTCTCGAAATACATCCTCGATCGGTTTCGTCGTTGTCGTCTCATCACAAGACGAAGACGATATCTTATCTTTTTCTTTCTCTTTTTCTTTTTCTAGCTTTGTTTTGCTTGCGTTTGCTTCGTTTTGCTTACGCTTGCTTTCACCGCCAGCTTTTCCAGAAATGCGCTTACCTTCGATGTATTCGGCATCTTTAATCAAATCTCTCTTGATAGCAGGCCACACGTACCGCTCATTTCCGATGAGTTCAGGTTCCGTTCCAGACGATTTATATTTCATCATCGCCAGTACCAGACGCCCCACCTCAGCAGCACTAAGGGGTTCAAAGTAGCTCTCGTAAGTATCCCAGATTTTAATATAAGTATCAGCCATCATACACCTCACATTGCTACAATTGAACAATGACAATCAACGCCATAGTCGATGTTAGAATAATATTCTCTATCAACGTCTGCATTTAATCCAATGTAGTGAAGCGTAATAGCCTGATTACTGTGATTCAGGCTATGTTGCAACCACGCAAGTGCCATCTGGTCATCTTTATGATTCATCATGAATTGATAACCAAAAGTCTTTCGACAACTATGCGTCCCAAGTTTATAAGAAAGCCCTAAGTCTTTTTGAGCTTTTCTCATAATCTGTCCAAACGTATCAACATCAATCGGGTCACCTTTCTTCTTTGGATCAGCTTCATATTTTACAACTTTCACTGCATTTGATTTTCCCCCTCCAACTTTCCAAGAAGAAATACCCCCATTCGTTCTTAATGAATTTTTGCTACTTCCTTTCTGAGATGGGAAAAGCCACGAATGATACGACGGCCTCGTTAGCCGAATATATTCAGCTATAATCTGCATTGTGTTCTGCCCAATTACAACATCGCGATATTTTCCTGTCTTTTTCTCCTTAAAGCGAACATTGACTGTTTCATTAACAACAAGTTTTCCATCAACCAGGTGCGATACATCTTCAACTCTAAATCGAAGAAGGTCACTCGCACGAAATCCTGTGGCAATACCAAGATTAAACAAGCACCAATCTCTATACTTCTTTTTATTATAGAAATATTCAGAAATAGCCTGAATATCTTTTACGTCACGAATCGGTTCAACTTCACCATTTCGTGCCACAGAATATCGAGTGATGTTGTAATTTTTTCCTTTAGAATATTGAGTTGTTTCTTGATTAACATCTTCATCTAAATATTCGTCAATACTTATAAAATCCGATTCATACTCTTCCTGTGCTAATGCTCCCATATACTATATCTCCTTTTAGATTCCGTATTTCAAACAATATTTCCCATATGACAATCCTTCTGCATCAGCTAATCTTGTGATCTCAACAAATGTTGGCTTATGCTTCTTTTTATTTTTACACCTAATAGATGCCTCGTTTCTAATAATTTTACGACATTTATCACAATAAAGTCTGCCACATTTTGGTCCATACCATGTAATACCACAGCGATTACACGTTATATCTCCATACACCATCATACCTTATACCTCAAATTCATCAATCATCCACTGATGCTTGTAATAATAGCCTTCACTCTCTTCTGTTACCAGAGCGCTAAAACTATCAATATAGGACTCTTCACTTGCATCTGGATGGCTCTCTTTGCATTCCATATAAGCCAGCTTCATCAATTCATATAGCTTCTTTTCGTCAGAAGAAACCTCAATTACATTTGCCTCTGCATAGAATTCCGTTTCTTCATAACAGTCATGTAAAACATAAATTCTCATAATATGTACCTCAGTTCTTTTCAAACAAATCGTTACGAATCTTCGGAGTAAACTTACGATTGCCAAGTTGTTCAATAGCAGTTTCCAACCTACCATCTACCCAGCCCTTATCTTCTTCATTCATAATGATTTCAAGCAAAAACTTTGCGTCCTTAGCTTCCCTACGCTTCCGCCGAGCCCTTTTAAGTTCTGCCATAAGCTGATAACCTTGCGCTGCGTTTACAGTCTTGAACTCAATAGCGTGTTCCAGATCATCAATCTCGTCGCCTGCAGCAGTCAGGTCACCATACACTTTTGAATACATTTCATTCAGATTGCACATAGTCCTATCCGTAATAACCAAATCCTTTTTAAGTTTTGCAAGCCATTCAGAATCTTCCATCTGAAATGCGTATGTATTCGGCTTATCAGCCGGAGCTGCTATATTTGGACTCTTACCAACAATGGTGGCCTCGTCCATAGACTTTGGCGTGTAGTGTCCATTCTTATACCCGGCGGGAAGCTTATTGATTTCACAAATCGCCAGTCCCTTAGATTCAAACTGTAATGCCAGATTGATATCACAAGTAGCACAGATTCGACCTCCTTTCCGTTTCATAATATAGTTATGACCATTCGATATCACATACATTTACTTCTTCTCCTGTTCTTTCATCAACTGCTTCACAGCCTTCTTAAACATCCGCATAGCATTATCACTTTCCAGGAAAACCTTAGTCTTCGGTTTGGGCATACAGCCATGAGCACGTTTGTATGCCTTCAACATACTTTCCATCTTTGTATAACCAATCTGGTCATAAATCATACGGTAAGTCTTATGATAATGAATTGTATTGTCTCCAATTTTCTTTGCCAAAGGTTCAACAACTGGAACCAGTTTTAATGCTGTCTCACTCTGCTTCTTAGGCTTCTCATTAACAACTTCCTTGGCTTCCACCTCAACCACGGGAGCATCGTTCGCATTTACTTCAGGAATTACTTCAATGGTCTTCAAAGCAGGACGAAGTTCATTCTGATTCTGGTGCAGACGCTCAATAGATGCTGCATACATATCTGCAACAACTGACCCCATAACGGATTTCCAAGTGGAGTCCTCTTCAATAATGTCAATCGTAGAGATTTTCCCACTACGATTCGTTCTCTTAATATACTTTGCACGAGCATCTTCCAAAACGAAACCATAATTACGATTTAAATATTCATAGATCTTGTGAAGCGTTTCTTTATTCGTGTAACCTTTGGTATTTGCAATTACACCAATCTTGCTATACAAATCTTTACGCCAGTTACTCATTTCATCCTGAAACACATTGCGAGGAGTGTAGCTCTTAGCACGAATCGCGTTATCCATCTGCTTATCCTTAATCTGATGAACGCACTGAGATACGCTGCTGATTACATTCAGTGCCTCATTACTGGTAGCACGAGCCTCCTCAATCTGTTCACTGAGATCCTTACGGGTGGAATCAAGTTCACTCTGAAGGTTCTTCACACTATCAAACAAAGCATGAAGTCTAACATCAATGAACTCCTTACTCAGTGCAGCATCCATCTGAGGCGTAGCCAGAACGGTATCACCACGCATCAAGGATTCCATGATGTCCCAGCAGAAATCCATGAACGCATCTGCCTTTGGCTGACGACTAAAGCGGCAAATCTCCATTACGCCACGCAGATTATACATATAAGTTTGACGCATCTGCGTATGATTTCCGACCTCAGTGGTCAAATTGACCACCGAGCTCAATGGATTAAGACGATCTGCGTTACGGTCATGAATCTTAGAAATATTGCGAACAGGGTCTGTATATTCCAGCGCCGCACCAATCTGTTCACGGGTCATGTAATACTGGTGCTTATTATCCTCGTACACATCCACATTCAGTGCACCAAAAGGCTTAGATGTTATTACGGTCATAGAATTGTTAGTAGTCATTTTGTTTTACTCCTTTTCGTTCATTAAGAAAAATCTGCGGTCAAATCTTCAGACGTCCAGCTCTTATAGTCTGTGTACTCGTCACTGAGCACATCCATCCAAAGATAATTTTCAATATCACCACTACTATCATAATTGATACTAGACAGGTTGATTGTTTCGCCATCATTTCTTTTAAGGTAAATCACGATCTCAGGATATGGCTCTACAAAACCCTCTGCAACGATCTTTCCGATGGATGTATCGATTTCAAATCGCTTTTCATTCATATTGATTTGCCTCCTAGAAGAACTGTTTTATCAAACTTCAATAATCGTCCACCATTCGCTTTCTTTAGGCGAAGAGATATATATGCTATCACTAAGCTCTGTGATTTCCGGTTCATTTCCAGGTCCACCATACATTACTTGATAATAATGCTGGAACTCTGCTTCAGCTTGATTTATTGCATCATTTTTCGCTTCTTCAAAAGTATCAAACGTTTGCTTGTTAATGACACTAGGAATATCTTTTTTCTGCATAAAAATATCCAAAAGCATATACATAATCGTCACCTCAAAACTGATACTTCCAAAAGATTCGTGCGTTGCCGGTAATATCTTGCAAGCAAGAAATGTACTCCCGGAACGAAATCAGCCCTTGTATCTTCATAACCCATGCTCGCTTTGCACGAACTGCAATCGCTGGATCGTACTTCACAGCATCGTTAAATGCGCTGTCGGTCATTTTGCGTTCAAAGTAACGAATCTCATTGATGTTCATAATCATTTCTCCTCTGTCTCACTCAGTTTCTTTTCAAAATCTTCGAGTTCTTTATAATCTTCATCTGTGAGATAATCGTCGATTTCAATATCCAAAAGGATATAACACTGCGCCTGCAAAGCAACATACGCATCATCTGCACTCATTCCATTTTCAATAAGAACTTGTGCCGCTTCCATAAGTTTATCATTCATAGTTCGTTCCATTTTCTAAAACCTCAACAACAATCAGCTACAATTTTCTCAAGCATATCCATAAGTTCTTTGAACGTTTTACATTTCATTTTTACATTAAAAATCAAGCAATAAATAACCTTTGCGTTATCACTAGGACATTCACTCTCGCCGTTATTGTACATTCTTATTAAGTCATATGCACTTGTTGTGATTGCACTCTTTTCTCCGTCCTCATCAACAAGCAAAATACAACTTTCCCGAAGATAAAACCTAGTAAAAGTCCACATTTTTAAAACCTCGATTCTATTAAATGTAACGTTCATTGTTTTTGTTCAAAAAATCCCTAATATAATTCTTCAGGCTATATTCAATACCACTTACAGAGGATAAAGTTCTTGTCCATAATCCGCCTAGATGGTCACTAGACGCCTTATCAACCCCTTCAATCACAGTAAACCATTCATAATTATTATCTTCTTCCAATCCATCAAAATCATCTTCTTCAAAATGTAAGTCCATTTCAACGCCAGGATACCCATCAACATCGTATGTAACAATTCTGGTATCAAAATCATTCGGTTTATTGCCAGTGCCATCCCAGCCAGACGGATTCATACGCTTGATAAAATCTTCTGCAACTTCACGAATAGTCATAACATTCACTCCCTCAATTCTCCATTTTCGTAATCAAAAACATAGCAACAATTCTCATAATCTTTCTTGTACAGGTCAGTCTGAATCTTATCATTTTCTGCGTCCTGTTCAATAATTGTAATCAAATCGTCCCATGAAAATGTTTCCCCGTCTTTAGAGTAAAAAATTCCCATCCCTGGAAAGCTTTCTTTATCTGCCGATTCCGTAGCAATCAGCCAGCCATCATGAATTTTGACTTTGAAATCATGTTCATCAACATTATACATATATCTTTCTCCTTTATATTATTATCTTATCTTCACCAAGCGTTTCAGTTTCATATGTTGTATAGACAAGTTCTGTCGGCTTACTGTAACACGTTTTCATCCAGTCAAGCTCCGCATCACGCAGCTCTTTTGTGGGATAGATTTCATGCCCTCTATATGTATCGCCGTACATAAAGTGTCTGACAGAGTATTCAAGATGGTAATACATTATCGTTTTTCCAACTCCTCACACACTTTTACAATGATAGCCAAACCTGTACGCCGAAAATCTGCATTGTAAGGATTTTGTGCTTGAACATCTAAATGGCATAGCAATTTTTCCAAATCAGAGCTATACTCAACGCCTGCTGTTTTACAAAGGACCTCAGCCATCGCTTGAGTGTCATATTTCATAATAAAACTCTCCTTTTACATTAACTTACCAGAAACATCAAATGCTTTCCATTTGAAACTGAATTTATCTGTCCAAACTTGTGCCTCAAATTCATTGTCATCATAATCAGTTTGGACGTCAGGAAAATCAGAATACATTGCATAACATTCTTCTGAATCATCCATAATGTATTTTATTGCTTCCGTTTTGGTTTTGAAAAATTCAGGCTCAAAAATCTCACCTTCGGAACCACATTCAATAACACACCACATAGTATTCTTCCTTTTACACACTCACATTCTTGTAAACCCAGTCAACGCCTTTACTATGGAACTCATCCACCCAACGAAACCAATCATCTTGTGTGAAACTGCCAACTGGAAAGCCTCTCCAATTCTGATCAAGAACTAATTCTCCATGTTCGTTTCCAACCCATGTAAAATCCGTGTTCTCTTTCCAAAGACGTTCAACAAATTTATCGCAATCATCTTTATTCCAACTTAGCTTCTGCATCCACTGTGCATCTAAATATGTATTTTCATATGCTTCCGCAACAGCACATGGACAGTTTTTACAGGTTTTTTCTATACAAGACCAACAAGGGCCATTATAATAACTCATAATTTATGCCTCACTAAAATCCGCATTGGCAAGAACTTCATTGCCATATTCAACAAGAACATTTCTGAACCAATTTTCATTCTTTTTCCACCACTGTTCTGCTTGCTGCGGAGTCATTTCAATTCCATTGTCTTTTGCAACACCGATAATATCATCGGTGCACCAACGTGTTTCAGCAAACCACTTTTCTTTAATATCATCTTCTTGATTTTCTCGCTCCATCTCGTCCAAAACAGTCCATGGATTTGCCCAGTCACATAGGTCGAATAACTCCAATGCTTTATCTTCGGTTTTACACAAATCCAAAAAGTCTTTCCATGTATAAAAGTAAGCCGAGCATTCGGCAAGATCGTCTTTCGACATCATATAATCAGTTGGAATATCATTCAATGAAACATCAGGAATATAAATTACTTCATTAAGATCAAAACACTTTCCTTTTGCCTTATAGATAAGACAGTTCTGACCTTGGGTTAAATCCAATAACGACTCAAGAGTTTTACCAGCTCTTAATTCAGCAACCAATTCTTCATATTTCATAATATTTCCTCCTAAAATTCAACATTTATCAAAAGCGCCAGCTAGTTGTAACAACCTTTTTTGCTTCGCCTTGTTCGTATTTGTTGTTTTTAATAGCTTCTTCTAAACCATTGCCCGCATTGTAGGCTATACCATTTTGAACAGGGTCATCTCCAAGAAAACCACCACAAGAATCGATTTCAGTCCAATTAGGTTCGGCGCTTTCTTCGACATCATCTTCTACAAAACCATCCTGTTCATAAAGCGTATACCCATACACTTCACCAGTCAGATAGTTGTTATACGCCTCAACTTCAAGTTCCATATTTTTTTCAGCAATTGCTTTATTCTTTTCGTTAAAGTCAGAAAGAATAGTAACAATCCATCCTACATAACTCGAATCAAACATATCGTTATAAGGATATTTGCGTACCCCGCAACTCATTGTGATTCCGCTATGTTCGTAAGTCCAAAGAGGAAGCCAAACTGCTCTTTTTTCAAGCAACATCATACAGTCACGAATAGAAAACTCTTCTCTGGAGTACTGAACAAGATCATCATAAAACAGATTTATCCATCGGTATTCATCTTTGTTAGGAATCCAATCATTTGACTCAGAATCGTTAGTACAAATCGCCCAATAATCATTATCATCATCGCTGTCATGATATTGGATTGCACATGTATCGAAAAGTTTTTTATTCACTAGTGCATCAAGAACCTCTTCGTCACTGCAATACTTCCAAACAAGATCATTCCAAAAATATTTAGGGTCACTAAAACCAATATCATCACCAAGAGAGTATCTTTTATGAAAACAAGCCATAATAGAATCATGCCCATAATCACGAGGATTGCACTCTCCATCATTATCTGCCCAAATATGCAAGCAGTAATTTACACCATCATTCTCCCACTTTATAGTTTCATTGTCGTAGCAATATAACATATCTAAAATCTCCCTTTTATTAAATTTTATTTTTATATTTTCTTACAATCTCAATATCAGAAGATAAACAAAGAAGCATCGCTTCAAGACGTTCACACATAATATGGCGATCAGGGTTTGATATATATAACGCCATCATCGCGTCGTATTTATCAAGAAGCTCTTTCTCGATACAATCAATTGCATTCATATCCAATACCTCCATTATGCACTTGCCTTTTCTTCGAAAGCGTACCAATCAGACCAAATCTTATCGACCTCGCCATTCTTAAAGCCTTTCTTATAATCGGTAAACTCAACATAATAGTTGCTTGTCCACTCATTCAGAGCGTGTTCGTAAATGGCTGCAACACCACGCTTTGTTTCAACAACAAAGCTATCGACCAAAACACCTTCAACATAAGCACCAGTATATTGTGCTTTATTCTGGTGCATCCAACGGCCAAGAGCACCCGCATTAAGATAAAACCGTGTCATGATTCATTCTCCTCTTTTCATTCCGTCGCAACTTCCAGCAATTTTATCAATCATTTCTATATACTCTCCGAATGTTTTGCATTTCACTTCCACTCCAAAACAAGCTGCATAAACAACCAAAGAGTCATTACTTGCCACATAATTACATTCGTGCCACCAGTCATAAAGCATGGAATCAACACTGCCAGAAATAACTCTACTGTTGCCATTATCATCCTTAACAATTACTGCACAGTCGTCCAGAACGTCATTAAAAAGCAACATATTCATTCTCCTTTACTCTTACTCTGCAATCATCATAGCGAGAACTGGTTCACCGGAATCTTTCAGCTGAAGTTCCAGAATGTCGCCGTCATCCACGACCTCACATTTGTTCAGATAATCCTGAAGGAAGAACATCTGACATTCTTGCCAGAAGATTTCTTTCGGATCTTCATTCTCTCCTACGAACACATTCTTGTGATGGAAAGATTCATTCCAAACCCAGCCATCACCATCGTGCAGTGCATGAACTTCTCTTAAATCCCACATAATCAGTCCTCCCCAAAGATATGACGCTTGTTAAGGTCATCACGGATAATATCCTCAATTTTATTTTTGGTACTATCATCAAGTTTTCCGTAAGGAGCATTGTCAAGATAATAGAAGTAAATTTCATCTCCAAGATCCTTGTACATGACACTCACATAAAACCCAGCTGAAATTCCATTCAGTAAAGCATATCCAATACCGTATACTTCTGAATAATTGTTACCCATTAAATCCCACATAGTTAATCCTTCCAAAAGTTGAGTTTCTTTTTGATTGTCATCTCAATTTCGTCTTTATCACCGTCAGATAGAATCTTATTATCGTACTCGGAATAGCAAAACATAATGCTACGGCCATTATATTTATACATAACCATTGCTGTTTTTAATTGTTTGTCACGAAAAAAGGTTGCGCACCCAATTCTATATTTTTTAGAATATTCATTTTCAACTAAATCCCACATTTTATCACACTCCATAAAATTCAATCGGTTTGTCATCAATCCAAACGAAACCGCAATATCCCTCCTGATGCAGTTGGGAAATGAATTTATCGACAGCACGTTTTTCTGCCATAGTAAGCAAGACAGTGCTTTCACACGTATCTTCAGCGCATAAACCAGCGTCCCACTTATATTCTTTGTCGTTTTCAATGTACTGAGGACAACGATTTATATCCATTCCTCTATCGCCATTAAAATGGCATCCAGTATTTGCACAAGAAATACAATATTTCACATTAAACACCCATTCCTTTATAGCCCATCATATGTAAACCTTTATGCTTCTTACGACGCATATCATAATAGATTGCTACCGTATTTTTCGGCATATTGTTTCTGAAATACTTTTCTTTGTATTCACACAGCTTCTTATACTCGTCACTTTCACGATGAGCCTTCAGCTTTTCACAATGGTCATGACAACCAGGATAACGCTCCGGTGCCACACAGTAACGGCAAGGATCGGTCATATTGCAAACTCCTTTTCTCTTGTAAACTTAATCACCAACGCATTCACGTTGGCCGCTTCCATCGTTGACTGCTTTGCATCCTCGTGATTACCAGCTCTAAGGAACGAAACACTCTGATCCATCAGCTTACGCCGATAGAAAGAAAGAGCTGCGAGAACGATATTCTTTTCAGTGTTGGTCATGTTCTGTCACGTCCTTTCCGTCATAGACAATCCAACCTTTTTTATCATCCCAAGAATAAATCACGCCACTTATATAAACATCAGGGTGCTCATCCGAAATAATCCTCTCTCTGAGAATCACCCGTTCATAGAAACCATCTTCAATCAACCGCTTCATCATACGAAATGCGCCGTTTTTTTGTTTTGTATCCAGTTTTCCTAAACGTGGGCCAACCATGTTTATCTAACCATCCACAAACGCTATAAGTAACCATAGATTCCATTTTTATCACCTCAATCTTCATCGCTCAGGTTCTGACAAAAACTCAAATAAAAATCAATATCGAAACATTCCACATCACCATCAGGGGACCACCCATAAGTCACATCTGCAACTGCATTGTGCTTATAAAGAGCATCAATAATTTCATCACGGTATGCTGTGATCCAGTTTTTTGTTACATTGAATTTTCTAGTGATTTCATAAACATGAATAATCCAATTACCTTCTGTGGTGCTTCTTGTTCCACTTTTGACCATCCAATCGGAAATACTGTTAATCATCCAATCGTTAACCTGTTTTACAGTTTCGCTAGTATACATTTTTATCACCTCAATCAAAACTGAACCACTTCATGTTTGGCTTTCTCCAGCATCTCTTTCTCTTGTTCTTCAAGACGTTCAACTTCACACAAAACATTACGAATACCAATGATAATAAAATCCCTATCACGCTCACGTTCTGCCCTATGTGCGGGATTGTTTTTGCAAAATCCTTCGCACAAGTTGTTTTCTCTTGCAATCAAATTATCAATCGCGCACTTCAAAACACGCTTATCTTTTTCAGTCATATTTGTCACCTCAATCATTGTAAAATATCTGATTTATCAAAACCATGCACTAGCATCAAATACAAAATAGAAATGTTCGCCATAATCTTCAATCAAATCTTCCGTTCGGTTAAGACCACATTCTTTCGCTGATTTAATAACAGCTCTTTTGAAGTCTCTTCTAAGAATCCAATAATCTGTTGCACCTACTGGAATATCATATCCGACAAGAACGCAAAGTTGCTTTCCTTCAAGCGGAGCTGCATCGAAATCAACTTCGGTCACATATGGAATGTTCAAAATTTTCTGCTCAAGATATTCCAATTTTTGAATTGAAACACCAAACATTTTTGCATAGCCAACAACAAATTCATTTTTTGTTCCGCGTTTCATTTTTATCACCTCATAAAAGCATGATTTTAGATATCAAAAGCATCATAAAGATCTTCGGGCTTATCATTCGGCATCCATACTTTTGCATTATCATTAAGGAAGTAACCGCAACCAAAAAATCCAGCAGGAGAATCACAAAGATTCTGTTCACCATCTTTAACACCAGCTTGATAAACAACATAGATAAACTCAGCAAGCTCATGCTTATCCATTCGCTTAATGCGGTCGTACAATGTTTCCATATCAATCGCTCCTTTTAGATATCACTCTCTTCGTTTTTAAGACGACACTGTTCTTGACACTTGTCATAATAATCAATAACTTCGTTAATCTTCTCAGGAGATTCTTCTCTATATTTCTTATACATCTCCACTGCCTCTTTTGCTTTACAATCGTATGCCCACCGATAAGCCTTTACAAATCTCTGCTGGCGGCGACCATAATTCTTATCCTTTTCTCTAGCTTCATATATCTTTTTAACAGTTCTTTCAGTGACCTTATCGTTATTTATCGAAACTCTATGCATTACATCAGAAAACTCAAGAAACATACTTTCAGGGACATATCCATTGTGATCTCGCATCTGTGTCCACATCTTTCCAAGCATCTGAAAGTCCTTTTTACCGATATAAGCCATACCTAACACTCCTTTTAATATTATTGTGTTTTCACATTCTGGTAGCGGTTATGTCTGCCCTAGTACCGCTAATCACCTAGCATCTGCTATTTATACTACCCAGACTTGACTTCTTATGTAGTCCTCAATATCTGCTGGATAACCATTGCGCTGGACATACTGACACAGCATACGCTGCACATCACGGTTGTCACCATAGTCCATTGCCAACGAGATATCTTCACCGTGAGTTCCAACACCCAGGCGTTCATACTTTCTGACTTCAAGATAGAAGTCGTATGCACTGTAGTGCCTTCCGTCCCGGCGGTCGAGAATGGAATCAATAATCAAAGTTTTCACCTCTTAACCAAAAATATAAATTGCTGACGTTCTGGAAGTCACGGCATAATATGTTCCGGTTTTGTATCCTTTGAGTAACATTCCATCGCAACCATAAACACCAGAGGAATATCCGACCTGAGAAAGATAATCTTCTCTTTTGATAATCTTTTCATAATCCTCATTGTTTGCACGAGTAACATCTTCTGCCATTCCAAGGGCAACCATATTCTTCAGTTCTTTCCGAGTGTACTTACGCATTTTCTTTCATCTCCTTTACAGTCTCATCGTCCCAATGAAATCCACGCTTTTCATAAAGCGGAATCCAATGAGCTTCAAAAAAGTCGTAGCCACAACCATCAATGCCGAAAATGTAACCGTAATCTTCTTGCTCATAGATACGAAAACCACAGTCTGCCATTTCCTGAAGATGATTCTCAAGCCACCAATTGTCACAGCCGTCACTGAACTGCCACATCGTGCCCCACATCGGAAGACCATCATAACGAATGACTTCAAATTCGTCCGTACTCAGATGAATCTTCACGCTGGTGTCCTCATCTGGAACGATGGTATAAATCATTTCTCCATCGTCATTCTTGCTATAGCCAACAACCTCACCTTCGCCGTTATAATCACCACCCAAAATCGAAACGCGATCATTGATAGTTGGCGGGGTGATCTCCGTCATCTCTTCGCCGTTCTCATACATATTCAGCTTATTGAGCTTTTCAATAACGCTCTGAGGAATCGCATTAAATTCCTGAACCCATGCGTATGCTGCGTCTTTCTTAGTTTTATACATAGCCATAGTTGGATCTCCTTTTCTTGCGTATCCTGTATTATATAGCTGAACGGTAAAAATAAAAGTCCTCTAACGGACTGCCTTTCTTAGCTACATAATACAGGATACTGATAGAAATGTCAAGCACTAAAATGTAGATTTTATTAACGTCGCATTTTAGTGCGTTGATACGTTGTTTATTTGTGACTGTTTTGTGAATGTCAATCAACATCCACTTCATCAGACCGTACCCACAGAACGTCTTCGATGGTATCGTCATAGATGGTTTCTGTTCCATTGCTGTTCATAACCATGGTAACTTTCTGACCATCTGACGGGGTTTCTTCCATGCTTGCGTAAGAATACAGCCATTCTTCGCCGTTCTCATCAACCACATGGATTGTCTTGATTCCGTTACGGAATACTTCGATTTCATCCACGCTACCGGCCAGGACATAACGATTCTCCAGGCGAGTTTTCATAGGCTCTGCTGCATTTGCAGTCATACAGTTCGCCAGAATGGAAACACCAGCCACAACGGTAGCCAGGATGACGGACAGCTTATTCTGAGTAAGTTTCATTTTATGTATCTCCTTTTCAATCTTTCAAACCAAATAATTTCATACCAGCAGATCCCATGTCTGCCGGGTACAATTTTATAACACGATCGCTGTAAAATTCTGCAATCAAATTACAACTCTCAAGCGAAGTATATTCTTCGTCGAGAGTTCTTCCGTTATGTTCTGCGGAATTATACTCATCCGCATCATAAAATCCATACATAGCGGTATCATAGAATTCTGACGTAGACATTCCGCCGTACTCAAAACCTGAGAGAACATTTTTCAGTCCTTCTTGACCAAAGACTGCCGCATAAATGCCGCCTGCATTATCCTCATACACTTCAACACTTACTCTCATTTTCGTTTTCTCCTTTCTTAGTGACCCCAACGGCACACGATAACGCCGTTAATCCAGATAGAAATGTTTGCGCCCTGCCGATACCACTCGACAGCTTCACGGTGAATATTAGTGATAATACCGGTATCATCGTTCATAAAATACTGACCTTTTTTCATCTTGTGTTCTCCTTTACACTCTCATGCACTCATCAAGATAGATTCGTTTACCGAAACACTTGACGTATGCTCTGCCAGACGGTGCATAGATGATCTTCAAATGATGATAGTGAAAATACTTCTCATCATCACACAACACACCAGACATACCATAGAGATAATCGTCAATGCCGTATTCGATATCGCCATGAATCTGGAAACCACCACATCTGCCGTAGCTGCTATCATAAGCAGTTACAGGATGGCTCTTACAATATTCTCTTGCGGTCATATCAAACTCTCCTTAAAACATATCTTTTACGATGATTTCAGCATCAGGATAGTACATTTTTACACACTCCACAGCTTCTTTTGCATCTGCCACAATGAGGTTGCAGCACTTGCGCTCATCCATGATGTATGCGCTGTAATTCTCGTAAGTGGTCATTTTCCATCTACCAAAGTGGTTGAAAACAACGATCTTCTTCATGCTTTTCATTCTCCTTTACTCAAAATTCTTATCAGGTTATACCTCCGAAAACATAGAGTAAATCATGTATGCCGTACCAAGCGCACAAAGCACAATCACAATGAGCGGAACCCACTTAACCATCCAGAAATACCAAGCCATTTTACATTCTCCTCTCTTATTCCATCCAGCATTTTGCGGTGCTGACATATTCAACACCGGCTTCTGCCAGGGCTTCCTGATAGATTTTCACAAGCTCTGTGTCACCAAACGTTATGGCAACATCAAGAGCCGATTCAATAGCCAAAATTGCCATGGTAGAACTCCTCTTTTATTGTGTTTCTGACTTGCATATTTTGCATATCATTTGCATAAATATTCATTTTAGGGCATAAAAATAACACCCTATGAGTTTTAGGTCATAAGGTGTTTGTTGACGTGAGTATTCGGTTCTGCTAGAATAAAGACATCATAATTTGAAAGGAAGTCCTTGCTATGGGAAGCAAATGTATAGCCATTCACTATCTTGAATCAGAAAAAATTCAATTTATGACGAGTGTTTTCGCAAAGGTTGAAGAAGCAAAGTTGAATATTTTTCATGCTTCTCAAAACAACAATATGGATAATGACTTCAAGATCTGTTTAGATTGCCTCTATGGTTATTTAGCATTAGGTCGTACTAAAAAGTATTCACAGGTTTTTCTAAATGCTAATTCTTATGATCTGTCTGACGCATATCATTACATAACAACAGGCTTTCATTTTGATGGGACAAAAGGAACTGTGCCAGACGATATACGAGAGCTTGCCGCTTTTGTTTTAGAATATGGAGATTACTTTGATTTAATTTTAGAAAAAATCAAAAAAGATAACAAAGATTTCTACAACAAAATCATTTCAGAATCTTAGGCTTTCCATTCTCATCAATAATGAGATTGCCATAAGTGTATGCTTCCGCACAGGCTTTCAAAACGGCGTTTTTCGTCGTTCCATTTAGCTCTGTTTTCGCCGTGAACGCTTCAAAGAGAGTGGGCTCAACCTTCAGGCCGATATGCTTCGATTGATCCTTTTCTCTGGCGTACTCTTTTTTATAATCACGATTTGCCATAATTGCACCGCCTTTTCTTGATGATGCAATTATATCATTCTGACGAATTGCTGTCAAACTCAAAATTATCACCTTGCTTTCTTGCCAGATTTCACAGGAAACACGTCATTCAAAGGGCGCATATCTCTGTTATCGAAATCACGGGCACAGCATCCAGTTCCGTCCATGTAGTACGACATTCTTTCATCCATGCGGAAGCTATGATTATTCATCAAGACTTCTCTGCCGTAGATCCAGCCGGAAACTGTGACGTATTCACTAGAGCCAAACACGACACGCTGAGAACGCTTTTTTTGAACTGGTTTACCAACTTCATTATAACGGTCATCAAGACGTTTCTTGCTCTTATGATAGCGCAAAGAGCCCTCTGCATTAGCTTGTGACGCTCTGAGAAAAGCTGTTTCGCTCTGCTGCTGTTTTGCCTTTTCCATTACAAGACGCTTTTCTTTCTTGCTCTGCTGATAGGCATTCCAGTCATAAAGGGAAACACTCCTTGCGTGGTATGCTTCTTTAAGGAAGTCAACAATCTTGCAAGGATGGATAGAAGTCCATCCCATAGACGTTTTGATGTACATAGGCATAAAGCCTGTTTTCATTGCGATAAACGGACGACTGACGAACACAACGCCGTCAAATGTGCCGTAAAGATCAAGCTCTTTGATTTCTGTGCCGTTGTAGATGATAGAGTGCCCAGAAGTGTTCTGACGCACTTCTCCCATCGTATTCTGATAGGATTTCAAGATATTTCACCTCTTTCATGGTATCTTGTTACGGCGTTTTGCCGTTGGTAGAGGTTACTTCTTCCCCTGTACCTCTAGTCGCCAGGCGTGTTATGTATTGCATTCTGGTATGTTTAGACTAACTTCTTAGGTTTGTTTTTAAGAGTTCTCAGAATCTGCCGCTTTTGCTGCCTTGTAAGTCTTTTCAGCATCAGCCAGCTTGATCTTCCATGTGTCAATAGTGTTCTTGACAGTATCAAGGACGCTCTTTTTTGCATCAAATTCTTTCTGAGCCTTGTCAAGATTGTTTTCATGGGTTTTCTTAGTAGATGCTTTGATAGTGCTGTCGCTCTTGTCTTTGACAATCTGCTCTTTTGCCTTATCCAGTTCAGACAGTGCCTTATCATACTCTGCCTGTGCTTTATCAAGCTGTGCCGTTGCCTTGTTGATACGGGAATTGCAACGCTTGCAAGCAAGGTTATAGTCCCGTTCATAGTCTTTCAGGAAAACGCTGTGTGCTGCTACGCTCAAAAGCATAGGTTCAAGAGCCTTGACGAAACGATTGATCGGAAGATTTGCCGGGGAAACGTCACCATCCATAGTGGTGGTAAGGTAAGTCTTTGCCATTGCAAGGACTTCTGTGCCAAAAGAGGGATACTCTTGCATAGAGAACGTATCGCCAAAAACGATGATTGCGAGATCAGACAGGCAAGAATGGAAATCGGTGGTATAAACCTTGATGATGCTTTCGTCCTCTTTGTTGGT
Source organism: Faecalibacterium sp. AF28-13AC (assembly GCF_003478405.1). Lineage (NCBI taxonomy): Bacteria > Bacillati > Bacillota > Clostridia > Eubacteriales > Oscillospiraceae > Faecalibacterium > Faecalibacterium sp. AF28-13AC. Next base: position 134,683 of record NZ_QUFG01000005.1, read on the forward strand.
AGTGCTTGCGTTGACGTGGCAAGCGGAATTGTAAACGTACTTGATTGCGTTGCCGTATGCCGTATACTCTTTTTCGTCCATCAGCAGATAAGACGGTACTTTATCGGCTTTAGGGTATGCCTTGAGCGTATTAACACCGCCCTTGTTGGTAAAGCTAACAAGAGCCTTGCCGTTGCTTGCATAGCCCTTTGCGGTAGAAGTCTTGTTATTAGAGCTACGGATGGACAGACAGACGTTAGACAGGTTAGACATAGTATTATCTCCTTTGTTGTGCTATAATTGTGTGTATGATCGTACTTGCGACAAACTACTGTCTGTCGTTGTGGTATAGTACGCTTTTCTTACAAGGTGCATACTAATGACCGTCCTTGTGCGCAATACTATGCCCTGCATAGTGTTCCCCGATCTTGCGCAATAACCGTTTGGATTTTGGTGAAGATCCCTGTACTTTGAAATCGTACAATCTCCCTGTAAAACTGTGCCAGAATAAACCTATGGCTATCTCCTAGGTGCTTGCCCCCGCCGTACAGAAGCTAGGCAAGTAGTGTTCTAATCCCCGCTTTACTCGTTAGAATGAGCGTATCTTTCTGATCCTCTTAGGTATAATCTACCTAGGGACCAGTGAAAGACTTGTGTCTAAAACATCTTGTTTGCCAATATGCGCTTTTCTTGCTTTTGGTTATGCGTTTCCGCCCCTACCGCAAAGATAGTGTTATCAAAATTCAAGGTACGATTTTTTGTGACTTGTCGCACCAAACCGACAAAACAAGTAAATGTTTGCCGATATGGTAGACTTCTAATCTTGACTTTTGTTGCATGATTTTTCTTGTAATTAAACAAGAGTTAAACCAAACAGGCTAAAATCAGAAGTCTTGACTTGTCAATGTGCTATTGGGTTTTGGGTTTTGCTTTTGGGTTTTTGCCCTTGAGCTTGACTAGATTGTATCACGGTTTAACCGTTCTGTCAAGCCCTATTTTTTGAACCGCTCAAGCGGTACAACGTCAAAAAGTAGAAACTGAACTTTTCCGGTGTTTCAGAACCATCATGTTTTCCGCTTTCCGGTGTTGCCCTTGAGCATGGCATTAGTATAACGGTTTCACCGTAGAAAGTCAAGCGGTTTCACCGTAAATGTTGCGTACGCAACAAATGGATTTTTGCTTTATATTATAATTACCTTATAAGGGGAAATAGAATATATATCAAAAAACATATATACGATATATAGAAAAGTATATAATGTTGCGTGTGCAACATTTGATATCATTTTGATATCGAACATAACGAAAATGCAACTAATTTGCAAATTCAATTCCCGGCAAAAATCAGCACTATAAACATACTGGGAAAATAGGAATAATTCCCGGCCTGAAAAGTTGCCTCAGATACCACAAAAACAGGTGCTTTATTCAACTAAAGTAAATACCGCTTTTTGCACAAAAGCGAGATTCCATCCAATGGGGTATACTTTCCATTTTTTTGGGTATTCCAGGCAGCAGGCCGAAGCCCAGTACATCTTTCTTATTCATCCTCAAGAAATAACGATTTAATGACGATTTATCGTAATATTTTACGCATTATTATATCTTTAATTCCCAATAATCTCAATAATTCCACCAATACTTCTCCTACTGGCAGCTAACACTACTCCCCTCCCTTTTAATCTGTCAATAAATAATTTCTTGACATTCTAAACCTACCCCGGTACACTTTCCCCTGACGAAAACACTCCAAAATACACCACTATACCTTCTCCAACACATACCCACTAATTTATCAATTTCCATCTAAAATCCCCTAAAAATGGCTTAAAATCGCTATTTTTCAATCGGTAACTCATTCGGTAACTAGCTATAATTTAACGTACTTTCGTTATATTTTGGCTAGTTTTTCTTTTTATTTATACCTTTTTTCCCCTTATTTTGTTCCTTTCTGACTCAATAAAAGCCGAAAAGTCTAGGTTTCATGCGGGTTTTCCCGATGCGTACCCGAAATGTACCGAAAATGACCATTCTTCGGAGCATAAAGTACCTATTTGTACTTATCTGTACTCCCCTATCATCACAAATGGACTGATCTGGCATCTGAATAGCACTCTCAGAGACTCTAAAGCCCTACAAAAAGCATGATTGTTGCCTCTGGTAGCTTACACAGAACACACAGAGCCTCTGGATATCTTTTATGGAGAATAATGTGCAATAACGACTTGAGCTAAGTATGCAGAGGGAACGTAGTGACCGTCAGCTTACTTAGCGATGGTCGCCGCTCATAGAGCGGGAGCGAGCTTGCGAGCCCTGTCTGGAAAGACCACAGTAGATGAACTCCAAGAAACATACCTTATTATAATAGGTACTAGAAATATTTGTATCCTGTACTATGTAGCTATTGAATTTTTGGCAGTCTCATGGTATAATGAGTGTAGATAGCTATACAATACAGGATACGGAAAAGAGATGGTGCTAGAATGATTATGGTTGGCATTGATAGTAGTCCTCCCGGACAAGCCGCAAGCGGTCCCTGCCTATGGCAGGAAAATGTTATCGATGGTCAGCTACGGTCGCAAGCGACCTTTCGCAGACATCGCTAACATTTTTGAAGGAATTGGAATCTTGAAAGTATTCGTACTCGTACTGACAACTATGTATCTTCATACCTTATATATATACAGACTCGTCAGTACGAATATATTACAAAATAGTTACAAAATTATATAAGTAGGAGGTTCTATGGAGCAAAAAAAATATGGGGTCTCATCGGAAGTAGTCAGTAAATTAAAAGAAGGTCAGGTATTTTCAAATTTTTTAGAGTTATCTAAATATCTTGATATCTTTAACAAGAACGGAAAACCACTTGAAGGTAATAGCCGGAAACATTTCTTGGACGAACTCAATCGGTTTGTTGAACTTCAGAAGAACGGAAAGCGCTTTGTTGTCATTAAGGTGCGTCAAAAGGATGAGATACTTCCACCATTGCAAACTAGAAACAAAGGAAAGTTTTCCCTGCGTCTACAAAACCAGATTGCTTACCACCTACTTAGAGAATGTGATGGCAGTAGTTGGATGGAATTTTTTTGGACACCTGCCGCAATATTACGAGCATGTGGGATGACAAACAAGAATTTTTATCAATATTCAGAAGATCTACATGGTGAGGATACCTTTTGGGCTGAGATAGTTGGTACACCATTGGAAAGTATTGCTCGTGAGCAAATGGATGAGTTTAGAGAAAATTTAGCTGCAGATGCCGAGACGTTTCAGCATTGTACGAAATCTACAATGGTTGGGTACATTGAGTCTGCACTCAAATCTATGGCAAAAAACAAGGAAATATTTTTTGAAGACTGTGCTGCCGTATTTATAAACCACAACCCAGAAGAGTATCACATTCCTTCTGAAGACCAAAAAGCAATTTATATGAAGATGTATACGAATGTGCTTCATGAGTTTTACACGTCATCTGGGCGAGTGTGTCAGAGTGAACAAGACGTATTTTTGACCGGACGACTTCATGAGTTCTATGAAGAGCTAGATAATAGATTCAAGGAAATTTTTACATACGACCTAGCACGACCAATGTATCATATTACAATTGAGCCGAACTCATTGAAGCGATCTGCTGCACGGACGGAATACAAATTGCAACAGCAAAGTTTCCACGAGATGAATGACGCTATGTGTGAGAATATTCCAACGCTTTCTACCGTCAGAAGAGGTAGAGCGGTGTTGGAAGAGAATCCAGAATATTATAACGATGCTTCTCAGCCGCCGTTTCGCTTTGTGCATAGACAGTTGAGTGATGAGGTTCTTCAGCTCTTTATAGATGGAATGATTCGTGTCCCTGCAAATTCTGGAATTCCTCGTGCTGGATTTAAATGGTATGGTTCTTATAAAAGGTAAGAAAGAAGGTTGACGACAATGAATTTTGATAACCCCTACTGGATTGATTTAAAGGTAACGTATGAGTATTACCAAGCTGCTGGCCGCTTACCAGAATTCCACAAGAAGCATGTCTGCACAAAATGCCAGTATGAGATTCCGTGCTTCACTACTTGTGATGAGGTGCGATGCAAGTGCCGAGAGTTTAAGCCTAAGACTGTGCGAAATGATGATAAGTATCTACATATCAATGATTTTATGAACGATGTGGCCGCATTTGAGGCCACTAGAAATATTTAAGGAGAATTACATAAATGAGCTATCAAAAAGATCCTATTTTTCATGTAAGTATAAAAAGAGATCTTCCAATTTCTAAGATTGCAGAAAGATTCGGGTGGTCTGGTGCAAAGCTAAATAATATTCTTGTAGAGTATGGTGTGATTTACAAAGACGAGAAAACGAACTCGTGGTATCTTTCTGACCAATATAAAGATAAGGGTTATGCTGTCCTTGAAAATGTTGTATGCAGAAGTGGTAGCATTGAAAAGAAATATCTCAAGTGGACGTATGAGGGTCGTAAGTTTATTTGTCAGCTATTGAAGGACGAATTTGAATTAGTGCCAGACACAAAAGACGATAAAACGTATTACAAACAAGACCCATTTTCGCAAAAAATAGAGGATGCGGATGGTTGTATTACAATTTCTAGCTTCGCTCACATTTTGGAAGAGAATAACATCCTGATAAACGGTAGTGCTCCGCATCGCAGCAATGTGTACAACGCTCTTCGCAATAATGGATTTCTTAATAATAAGCGAGGATTTTATTGGAATCTTCCATATCCAGAATTTGATTGTTTTGGATACTTTAAGATTTCTGAACTAATCAATCAAGACGGAAAAAAGAGATACTTTCCAAAACTTACACCAAAAGGACAGGCGTTCTTTTTGAGATATTTTAAGAAGCTGATGGACGAGAATAAAAAGGAAGAATAATTTTAGGAGGCACTATGCGTATTCAGATTGGTAAATACATTATTAAGAACTGCGACGAGCGGAATCTCGTTATTGTTGAGCAGCGGCCAGCCGGTAAGAACCCAAAGACTGGTGAGGTAGGCACTGGCACGAAGGAAGTTACGGTCGGCTATTATCCGAATCTTGAGTGGGTATTACATAAGATTAAGGACTTGATTATTTCCGAAAGTGATGCTGATACCGTGAATGTTTTGCTGGCAGAGCTTGAACAGATTGACGAGACAATTCGTTTGGTAGCTGAGGAGGTTAAGTGATGGAGAAAGTTCTTTTACCTCGTGGGTATGGACGTTCATATGATGCTTGCAAATACGCAATTGAGCACGACTGTGATATTGTAGCACCAGATAGATCTGGTGTAATAGCTTTAGAATGTATTATCAAAGACATCTGTAAAAATTTCGATTCATTGGAAATAGACAGGATTACTTACTCTGATTATATTTATTCCGTAATCATAAATCACCACAAGTTCAATGGTGTGGTAGAAGTGATTGAAATTCGTCTATACGATATCTGTCAATATTTTGAACATGAAAAGATAGAACGTGGCCGAAGAAAAGATGTAGTATTTGATGATATTGATCGGTGTATGCAAGTCTTGTGTCCATATCGTAAAATCAGCATGGTTACAATGGAAGTTGAGGGATGAATAATGCGTACTTACGAGGATGTTTATGCAGAAATCAAGCAGCTTGTGCGTGATATGAATAGCAACAGTCTGACACGCAGCGAGTATGAATCTGCTGAAGATTATTTGGATGAGCTCTATCAGGAGCGTGAACGACTTTGGCTCAAGGCTATGGAAGATGGAGAGAGATGGTGAGAACTGCTATTTGTAAAAGCCTGCTTTTATATTTTCCCTTTAGCTATACATTACAGGATACATTCAAAAAGAACATGGAGGTGACTGCCGAATGGCAAAGCAGCAAACTTGCCAAAAGTTTGTTTTTAAGATCCATACGAAGCGTCTGGTTGAAGCAAAATGGGATTTAACTCTACCATTAGATGAAGCCAGACGAAATCACGAGATTATCTCGTTGGCTGATAGCACTGTTCTACGATGGATTGATGAGTTGAATGGTGTTACGGATGCAGAGGCTAAGGCACGGAGTATTAAGCGTAGAATTAAGATGTTACGGAATGAACCCTCTTGCTTAGAGAACCGCCGGGAAATTCGGAGATTATACACTGAGCTTGACACAGTTCAGTTCAAACCGGATTATATGTGTCTGGTGGTAGACAAGAAGAATGATTACCGCCGGGCATGTTCTCCTAAAGGGTTCAAAATCAATGGAATTACATATCGTCGCTTGGTTGGAACCACTGGTGGTGTAAAGAATAGTACGATTGTGTTTGTGAGCGACCGTCTTATTGATGATATCCGCAAACGAATCGATAATGGCCGTAACAAGGGAATGGAATTTGTGCCTGCAAAGTTAGAGGCTTATAGAGCCCTTGCTTGCTCTGCTTCTATTCCGGTCACTGACCCTGATGGTGTACTTGTTATAGATGATTGCTATACGCGCTTTAAAGACCATGTTGTTGTTCTGGACGATGGAGTGTCTGGAGAACCTACGATAGTTGAAGATAAGGAACATGATTGTGAGCTGTGTGCGAATGACGGTTTTGGACTCATCAGTTACGACCTTGCACAGCAGTGGAGTGAGGATCTGAAGCTCCCATCCACCGCGTCTGGCTTCTGCGTGCGGAATGCGTTCTGTAAAGGCATGTTATTTCCCTTCCCTTTCCGCGAGTTCGCTAAGAAGATAGCAAAACAGAATATGCTAAAAGACGCATGGGGAGATTATCGTGATATAAATAGGATTCAAGTAGTTCTTAGTACCTCTATGTTGAAGCTGTGGGATAGTTATCATAGTTGTGAGGACTATCTTGAAAACTGTAGAGAGAACCACTATCACTTCTCTGTAACCAAGACTTGTGAGTTGGAGCTTGATGAGGAGCGCAATCTGAATTATCAGTTTATCCAAAGCTATCAGCTTACGAATGATGAGATTCGTGAGCTTGTAAAGCCGACTTTGGACGAAATCAAGGGCGTCATGGGCGGTGATTGGCGTGATGCGTTGCTGTATTTGCGTGGCAGTGGAATGCGTGATGACCCGAATTACATAAACAGTCTGGAAAACGACTATATTAAGGCTCTTATGATTGAGCCAGAAATGATTAACGACCCTTATGTGCAGAATCGGATTCGATACTTTATTAAAAAGCGAATCTCTCAGGCAAAAACTGGTGTTGTAAAGGTACGAGGGAATTTTCAAGTTGCGAGTGGCGATCCATATGCGCTTTGCCAGTCTATGTTTCGGATGGAGGTAACCGGACTATTGAAGGCCGGTGAGGTTTACAGTCGTTTTTGGAATGATAGAGACGTCAAGAGGGTTGCTTGTTTTAGAGCTCCTATGAGTCAGATGGCAAATATTCGGTGCATGAATTTGAATGTATCTGATGATTGCCAATACTGGTATCGCTATATGAAGTCCGTGTTTATCACCAATGCGTGGGATAATATGTGTGCAGCGCTTAACGGTGAAGATTTCGATGCCGACCTTACATTTTCTACCGACAATAGAGTCCTCATTGATAAATGGGTAAATGAGCCGGTCGTTCTTTGTGTTCAGCGTAAATGCGAGAAAAAAGTTCCGACCGAAAAGGATTTTATTGAATCTAATATCAGCGGATTTGGAGATAATATTGGACGTACAACAAACCGAATTACAACGATGTTTGATGTGCGAAGTAAATTTGAGCAAGGTAGTAAAGAGTACGATGAACTTACGTATCGCATTATCTGCGGACAGCTTTATCAACAGAACGCGATCGACAAAATAAAAGGCGTAGCTACGACAGATATGCCGCAATACTGGTATGACAATAAAGCTTGCGCCGTTAAAGATGATGATAATCCTGATACTATCGAGGATAAGAAGTTCTGGAGTAGTATTTGCGCATGGCGTAAGCCATACTTCATGAGCTACATCTACCCTGCTCAGATGCGTGATTACAAGCAGTATGTGGCCGCAGCTCGCAAGCGCATCAAGTGGGATGGGTTTGCCGGCCTGGATGAGATTATGCAAAAGACCGTCAAGGACGATGTGGATGAAATGGTTATCCAGTATTACCTCTATCGGATGCCGGTCGGAATCAATTCTTGTACCATGAATCGTTTATGCTGGACTGTCGAGGATGAATTAGAGGACTTTGAAGAAGAACTCAAGATAAAGCGTAAGTTTGATTATGACTCACTCAAGTCTGGCGTTGAGTACACCAATTCTCAATACTATGGTATCCGCTCTATTTTTAAGGATTACTTGAGGTTTGCTCGTGGCAACGCAATCCATTCTGGCAACGGAAACAATAATAAAGAAACCAGCGCAGACCGCAAGGAGCGAATTGCGCTATATCAGGAAAGTATGTTCCGTAATCTTCACGATAAATGTTCCAATGACGATGTGCTTTGCGATATTATGCTTGATCTTTGTAAGAAGAATGCATCCAGTATTGCAATCGTCTGGGAACTGTTTCATGATACTTTGATTAAACGCTTATTGGAACGCCATGACGGTATGGTGCATTCTCTTGTGCAGGACGAGAATGGCGACATTGAATATGATGGCAAGCGTTTCAAGGATGTGTTGATTAACATGAATAGCAAGGAGGATGCGGATGATTGTATTGAATGAAGTTCTTTACGCTGAAGAGTGGCTAGAAAAGGATGTACCTTGGAAAAGGGCGGGGCATGTTTTGCATTATGTTGCGAAGTACTATTTTTACAAAGGGTACTCAAAGGATGATGTAAGAGAAAAGCTCAACGAGTATATGTTGCGTCATTTTGAAGGGTACAACAAGGTTCTGGATAGAGAACTGATTGATAAAGCAATCGCTTCTGCTAAAGGCCGTCCTATGGTGGAACTTGATGGTGTGTGCATTACAAAAGCAGAGGTAGAGAAGATTCAAGCACTTGAGGGCAAGCAGATGCAACGCTTGATGTTTACGATGCTGTGTCTGGCAAAATATCATATTGCAGTTAATGAAAAATGCAACTACTGGATTACGGAAGATACGGCTGATATTTTCAGGATGGCAAACGTATCCGCGAATGAAAAAAAACAGAACGAGATGATTTGTGAGTTACATAATCTTGGCTTTATTGGGTTTGCCAGCTTGAAAAAGATTGACAACTTGAACATCCATGTTTTGATTGCGGAGCCGGATTCTCCTCATGAGATTTTCGTGGACGATTTTGAGAATGCTGGTATTCTGTGGAGCCAGTATTGTGGGAAAGAGTACATCAAGTGTGATTGTTGCGGAAAGATGGTTGCTCGCACCGGACGCAGACAAAAATACTGTCGTAAGTGCGCTAAAAACGTAAATATTGAGAAAACCGTGCAAAATAGAAAAATGTTTGATTTATGAAATGCGAAAAAGCGCAATATTTTAACGTAGATACGTTATAATTTTACATATATAGAGTAAAACACAGTGCGGAAAGTTATGGTAGGGAGAGAGCGAGGATGCTTGTTTTCTTCCTACCTATTTTATTTTGAAAGGGTGTTTTACCTAATGATTGAAATCACTAAGTCCGAAGCGAAGGCTGTGCGAAAGGTCTTCCCTCATGCTTGTATTGCAAAGACCCGTCACAAGCGGTATCTGGAAGAGTCCGCTCGATATCTTGAGCTGCTTCCTTTTAATATCGCCGCTGTCGAGATGCTAAAGCAGATGCAGCGTAACGCACGTTACTAATCTTTGAAAGAACGAGGTATAGTAATTTGGATTTTGAGATTCAGCTGCCCGAAGAGATCACTGAACTGATGAACAAGGGTGGTCTCCCCTCTCCTGAGATGATGAATTTCTATGTTGATGAGAAAGAGCGTATCTTTTTTATCGACTTTGAGATTGACCAGTCTCTGATTGAAATTGAACGTAAAATTCTGCAATACAATCGTATCGATAAGAATACCCCTGTTGAGCAGCGCAAGCCCATTAAACTGTTTATTTACAGCTATGGTGGTGAGTTGGACGCTATGTTCAGTTTCATTGATGTTGTTGCACTGAGCAAGACTCCTGTTTGGACGATTAACGCAGGTATTGCAATGAGCGCTGCTCTTGTGATGTTGCTGTCTGGTCAGAAGCGCTTTGCTCTGCCTCATTCTACTGCGCTGATTCACAGTGGCTCTGGAGGTACGCAGGGTACTTTTGAGCAGTCTAAGATGGCTATGGACTACTACGAGAAGCAGGTTGTGAAGATGCGTGAGTATATTATGGCTCATTCTGCCATTGACAAGAAGACTATGACAAAGAATAAGGCCAAGGATTGGTATCTGGATGCTAATGAGCAGGTCAATTTTGGTATCGTCGATAAGATTTGCGATGATGTGGATGAGTTCAATTAAGGGAGAGTTGTAATATATGGCTTCTGATAAGACTGAAATGCGTAAGAAGAAGGATATCCCTCAGAGTCTGGATGAGTATTCTACCTTTTATGGTATGACGCTTGATCCAGAACAGAAAATTTTTAGGGACGCTATCTGGGACCCTAATATTGATGTCGTCTTTGCGAACGCCCGTGCCGGAACCGGTAAGACTACAATTGCTGTTGGTGTTGCTGACCTGCTTGTTAAGTATGGTCGTTACAATGGCATTGTGTATATTGTATCTCCTACTCAGGAAGAGAAACAGGGTTACCTTCCAGGAACTCAGGAACAAAAGAGTGCTCCGTACATGGAGCCACTTTTCGAGGCTCTTGAAACCATTGGCGTTAATCCAAATACGGCGGTAATTGCTGATGAAAATCCTGAAAGTCAGAAGTATGGTGCGTACATCCAGTGTGCAGCACATACTTATATGCGAGGTGTCAACTTTGAAAACAAGGTTATTATCCTCGACGAAATACAAAATTTCACTCTAGCCGATGCGAAGAAAGTCATTACGCGAGTAAAAGACTCGTGCCTCCTCATTGCGATCGGACATTCTGGTCAATGTGACTTGTATAAGCACCCGGAACGGTCAGCACTGATTCCGTACACGGAGCATTTCAGGGGGCATGACCGTACCGCAATTTGTGAGTTGAATACAAATCATCGTGGTTGGATTAGCACTTGGGCTGATGCTCTTGAATGCTAAAATACTTCAATTTTGAAATAAAATATAAGGGAGAATAAAATTATGGTTGCTAAGAAGAGTGTTGTTTTTAAGAACGCTATTATTGATACTGCCGAGGGCACTATCACTGAGATCACCAAGGACGGTGAGAACGTCTTCAATCTGAAGGAAGCTTTGGCAAAGTGGGATGGTATTGAGGGTGTCACCATCAATATTTCCACTTCTGATGAGCTGCTGGGCGACCCGGCTTGATGCCAATGGGTTGCTATAATAAACGGCCAGAAGAAACGAGCGATGACTTCTTTGTAAGAATCGGGAATGCTGTTCTGGCTAGAGAATTGACTTGGGATGGCGCATCCAAAGTACTCAATGATGAATTGGGTAAGAATTTTGGTGAGTGCGCATATCGCAAGCGTTTTAAGGCATTCCGTGCGGGTATGCAGTATCAGGAGTCATTATCTAATAGAGATGTGGGAACCTGCATTCTGTCTATTTCCGACCTACATATTCCATTCCAGAAGCCCATTGAGACTTTTAGTGAGTACGCTGGCAAGATTGATATTCTTCAGGTAAACGGAGATCTGGTAGATGCGCAGGCCATTTCTCGTTTCAACAAGGTGTATCGTAAGAGTCCAATGGAGGAAATTCTGATTGCACGTCAGTATATGATTGACCTGATTGAGATGCTTCAGCCTAAGAAGGTTGTTGTCAATTATGGTAATCATGACTTACGCTTCCAGAATTATCTTGCTAAGAATCTGGACACCGACTTGCTTGAACTGATGCCAAAGACATCTTTGGAGCTTATTTTTGTTGATGGCTTTAACCATTACAACAAGGAGCTTCATACAAAGGTTCATTACGACCCTCTGATTGATGTTTTTAAGGACAGTGGTATCGAGATCGGTTATAACGATACTTGGTTTAGTTTTGTTGGCGAAACAATTTTTGTGCATCCACTTGCTTACTCTAGCGGTATGTTGAAAACGGCAGAAAAGGCATATCGGTATTTCAAGGATAATGATTATTTCTTTGATACTATCGTGATGGCACACACTCATAAAACAGGTCACTATGATATCGGTAATTCTGTAATTTATGAGCAGGGCTGTTGTTGTGAAACGTCAAAAATGGATTACGCAGATGGAAAATTAACCCCATCTCAGCGAGAAGGATTTATTCTGGTCTATCAGGATAAATTTGGAAGGCTGAATGAAGATAAGACGCACATTGTACGTCTAAATTAAAAGCGGTGAGCCCCTACCACTAAACGGGAACCTAAAAAAGAAGTACGACCGTAAGGTCTGCTTGGGACATCATTTGTTGTCTCCTTTTCTATGGGCTGGGGTGATTGCTCCAGCTTATTGTGCCAGTGTAGTTCAGTTGGTAGAACGCGGGTTTTGTAATCCCGATGCCTTTATGGATTTCGCATGTTCAAGTCATGTCACTGGCTCCATGCCACTTTAATTCAGTAGATAGAATGATGTGTTCGTACCACATATGTCGTAGGTTTGATTCCTACAGGTGGCTCCAAGCTGTGCGGTCAATAGTTGCTACCGCCTAGACCAACTCAATCTACGGATGGTTGGATACAAAGTAGTTCTGTGGAACGAAATGATAAGCTATTCGTGTTTCGCCACGTTAATGCGAAGCTTTAAAAGTCTAAAACAAGCGTTTTATCAACACGAGGACAATTCAACTAGCTCGGATGATTTGATGGATGCTTGTTTACATGGGGATGTAGCTCAGTGGCTAGAGCATCTGACTGTTAATCAGAGTGTCGCCAGTTCAACTCTGGCTAGGGCCTCCAAAGATTGTACAGCTATTCCCTACACCTTTATATAAAGGTAGCTGTACAGGAAAGTAGGGTTATTGTGCGGTCTTACTCAAGTGGTTGAAGAGAACGGTCCTGAAAACCGTTAGGTCGGCGAACCCGATGCCAGAGTTCGAATCTCTGAGACCGCGCCAGTCCTTCTCCCGGAGGGCCTATATTATACCGGTTCCCTACCACCGACTAAAAGGTAGGTTTTATTGTGAGCTTGTAATGCGAAGAGGTTGAACGTGGCGGATGGTAGCAGACATCTGCACGAAGCGAGATTGCTTATTCGTGGATACAGCGCAGGTTCGAATCCTGTCAAGCTCGAAGAAAATGGCTATATGAGCGCGACATATAGCAAGTCCGAAGTCTTGGTTTTAGAATCATGATGTACACATGACTTTCTACTTCTTGAGACACTTAGGCATCATATAGCGCAGCGTTGCCCAGTCAGGTCTACGGCACCGGCCTCATAAGCCGTGTATTCGTTGGTTCAAATCCAACCGCTGTACCCAGCATCTCTCCTTTTGCAAGCCTGAGTTATGGTTTTACTACTCCCTCCATAACTCAGGTATTTGAAGATTATTATGCTACTTCGGTGGCAGGGCGCGGTACGTTATTGACGTAGCAAACCTATATAGATGATAAAGACTCCGCCGCGCCTCTCACGGAAGCGTATAATGGCGGAGTCGTCTGAGCCCACTAAGCCTCTCAACGACGCGTATCATGGTGGGTCTTTTAATGAATGAAACACTCTTGGCCTCTGCTACGCAAGCACATTAGAGGGTGTCTTTTGTTTGCCGTGGAATGTGCGCACGTTCTACGGCTTTTATTTTGATTTTGAATGGAGGTGTATTGATGCCGAGAAAGAAAAAGGTACTAGATTCCGTCGAGGCATCTATACCCACCAAGGAAAAATGGGAATGTACTCGTTGTGAACACTCATATGAAGCTCCAACTGGACATTTTTATAAAAATAGTTTTTCTCAATTATTTAAAAATCGAGGTGGGTTCTCTACTCTTTGTAAAGAGTGTGTCAATGAATTATTCGATGAGTACACGAAACGATATGAGAGTGAACGTACAGCATGTATGATTCTCTGTCATATGTTGGATTTTCCATTCTATAACAGTCTTTATGATTCTATTGTGCAGAACTCAGGCTCTTGCAAACCAGGAATGTACGCCAGAGCTCTCTCGTGTCGGCAGTATCAATTTCAGACATTTGCAACCGTTCTTACGAATGGTGAATTGAATAAGAACGCTCTGGATGTTCGAGATGAAAAAGAACAGAAATGGTCTAAAGCTGAAATCCAAGCGAAGGACGATGTTATCGCTATTGTTGGTTACGACCCATTTGAAGGTCATGCCGAAAATGATCGAAGATATCTGTTTAGTGATCTAATTAAATATTTTGAAGACGGAATTGAAGATGACCCTTATAAGCTGTCACAGATTATTCAGGTTGTCATCAATAACGGCCAGATTCGTAAGATTGATTTCCGACTTGCCCAGCTTGACCCGATGAATTCAGCAGACACTATCAAGAGCCTTAATGATATTAAGGTCAAGTTGGTTTCTAACAACGATAAAATTGCCAAGGAAAACGAGATTTCTGTCAAGAACCGTTCCAATAAGGATGCCGGACGTAATACGCTTACATTCTTGATGAAGGATATGCGGGAAAAGGATATTGCTGGTGCAGAAGCAAACTTTTACGACCAGTTACGGTCTCCGGGCACTCAATGGGCGGCAGATATGAGTGTTAAGGCAATCAAGGAAAATGCTTTCTTTGACGAAAATGATATGCAGGAAATTTTCGATACACAAAGAGAACTGATTGATAAGTTCCAGAAAGAAAGTGATGACGCTAAGGAAAAATACAGGCTGTCTCTTATCGAAAATCAGCGGCTCAAAGAATTGTTAGAAGATGCTGGTATTGACGCAAACGCAAAAGATACGGATGGTGATGCCGTATGAGAATGAAACAAAGAGCGCCTATTATTACAGCCGTAAAACGTAAGATTTATGAGTGTGATGCGGCAACGATTGCGTTCTATCGGCGTAATCCTGTTATTGCGGCCAGAGATTTATTGGGTATCCAACTATTTGACGCTCAGGCATATATGCTGGAACAAAGCTGGAATGCAAGTCATGTTCTTTGGGCATGTAGTCGAAACTTTGGTAAGTCTTTTGTAGGTTCTGTTTTCATTCTACTAAAGGCTATCCTATATGAGAATCAAGCTATTTACATCGTAAGTAGCGTTGGTGATCAGAGTAAGGTAAGTTGCCTCACATATACAGAGATGTGTGTGTGCTTCTTGGTTAATTGCAGGTAATTGGTAAAGCTCTACACTAAAACGGAGTTGGAAACGACAAACGTAAATGTGCGAAAGCAGAAAAAACGTAGAGATGAGCTATGCTGAAATAAAAGCGTCTTATGACGTGCTAAGGCTCGTAATAATCCATGTTCATGCAGCCACCACCCGTAACGTCTATATGACAGGATGAGGTTCAACGACTATCTCCTTGTGGGAGAGTAAAACCGCAAGCTTATGGCGGAGGAAAAATCAAGCTCCAAATTTATTTTGGATGATGAAATAGTCTATTCACGACAAGAAATTGTGTGGTCGTTTATGCGGCAATGTACAGTTGCGATGTACATTAAATACATTCAGAAACTTTTAATAAAATCGAAGAAATTGTCACTCGTGCTGGTAAGACGGCAGCGTCTATACGTAGTCTGCAAGATATTGCAGAGAAGGAAACGAAAAAGTCTGCGACGAATAAGAGTGGTTTTAGTCATAATCCCGCCGGGTATGTTGTTGAGTTTTATAATGGTAGTTCCATCAGTACACTGAACTCCAACCCGGATAGTGCAAGAAGTCGCCGTGCCAGTCTTGTGTTTTTTGATGAGGCAGCGTTTTGTGCTGACGAATTGATTGTTGTCTGTGAAGCATTTGCAACTCAGAACACAGACTTCGTGACTGATACAGACGACAGCTATAATCCCGAGACACAACCGCGCAAGGTTCCTACACAACTTGTGTATGCTTCGAGTCAGGATACGATGGATAAACTATTCTATCGTTATTATAAAAACTTTGCAAAGCGTATGATTGCCGGTGACCGTGATTATTTTGTTTGCGACATGATTTGCGATGTTGCAATTCAGGTCTATATGAATGGTAAACCATACAAGGCTTTGTTGACAAGAGACAAAGTGGAAGCCGCTCTAAAGTCAAATAAAATGAAGGCGTTGCGTGAATATTATAATCGCCCAAGCCGTGATGGTGGCGTAAACCAGATTATCAAATGGGGTACAGTTCGTCGCAATGAGCGAAAGTATATCCCACAGCTTTATTGGGATAAGAACTATCAGTATATTCTTGCGTTTGATCCTGCCCGCACAATGGATAATTCTATTGTTGGTGTTATGCGTATTTATAACGATCCAGAAAACGGCATGTGTGGAGATATTATCAACTGCGTGAACATGGTTGATATTGCAAATGAGAAAAAATTCAAGCTCGATTCTAATCGTCAGCTTGAGCAGTTACATGAGTTGATTCTACATTACAATGGTCAAAATCCTGATTACGAGTACATTGATAGATTGATGATTGACCAAGGCGCTGGCGGCGGTGGTACTTCCACATATGCGGACGGTTTGCTTAATAATTGGACCGATAAAACAGGTGCGGAACATCGTGGTTTTATCGACGCAAATCATGAATTATATGAAGGATATGATGCCCGTTACCCAGATGCTGTTGATAAGCTACGTCTAATTAGTCCTCGTAAATTCCGTACTGCCATGGTTGAGGAATTTATTGAGTTGATGAATCTTGGCGTCATTCACTTCCCTCTTGAATATAACGGCGGAGATTACGTTCAGGTAGTAGACGGCGTGGATAAATCAACTGGTCAAGAAATTTTGAAGACGCATGAACTCACTTTAGAAGAACAGACTGCATGGGTTAATATCGACTTGATGAAGAACGAGATTACAAGCATTCAGAAAACGACAAACTCTGAAAACACGACCGTAACATATGCTTTGGCACCCGATGTTGCCAATAAAATTCACGATGATAGGTTCTATGTTGCTATTTTGCTTGCTCATCGTCTATACGAATTACGTCGTAAGGATAAAGTGCGCCAGTCTGCGGTGGAGACAATGACTGCTCCGCCGATTTGTATTTCTAACATTGACTTCTAAGCAGAGGAGGTGAAAATGTGGCAAGAAAGAAAAAGGAAGATTTTGATGTCGTGACTGCTTCACAGACAGATGATGGTACTGTTGTGCTTACATCTGTAAACGAGCTTTCGGAAGAAAGAATGGACAATGTTATCCGCCATGCTATCGCGTCCTATGATCCTGAAAACAAGCAATATAGTACATACCTGAAAATTTCAGCCTCCTCTGAAACGCTGACGGTTGACCGAATTGATGAACTTGCACGAGGGTTACAGTCGAGTCTGACGAATGTGCAGACGGTCAATGGAATCATCCGTAATTACATCAATAAAGATGACCTAATTGGTATTACCTATGATGCGATTGAAGCGAATGTTAATACGGAGTTTAAATGCAGTTTTGCGCAGTTCCCTGAACAGCGTAATAAGACAAAACAGGTAAATTACGCCCGTGAAGTGGTTGATGATTTCAACACACAAATCAATGTGCGAAGTCTGTTACGTGCTGCCATTCCGATGACTTACGCAGAGGGCACTTATATTACATATCTGCGTCAGAAAGATGAGAACTACATTGTAGACTACTACCCTCTTGGTATTGCTGAGATAAGTGATTACCTATCAAATGGACAGCCTGTTGTGCTTATCAATATGTCTAAGCTGAAATCCGCTTTAAGCAAGTCTATGCTGAAGGATAAGAAGAATAAAGCGCTATTCTTTGAAAATCAGGAGACTGAGATTCAGAACAACTACCCAGACGAGGTATATCAGGCATTCAAAAACGGTGATACATACGCGAAGCTTGATGTTGACCACTGTGGTGTAATTCGCATTGGCAATATGGGTCAGAAGTATGGTGTTTCTCCCCTATTCCGCGCCTTACGCCCGGCATTGATGCTTGAGACTTTTGATACTTCGGACCGTGTGAATGCTAAGGCAAAGGCAAAGAAAATCATCTGGCAACAGCTTGACCCTGAATTGATGGGTCCAAACAAAGACAAGAAGGGTTTTTCTGAACAGGTGACGGCACACGATAACCTGCTGCGTGCATGGAAGCAAAATACCGTGCTTGTGACGACTGCTCCCTACGTCAAGGATATCAAATATGTTGAGCCGAAGGTTGAGATGACGAATATCGAGACTGTCAAACAGTATCGTAACCGAGAAATGGCAGCTTTAGGTATTAGTTTCTTAAACACTGATGGTCAACAGACTGTTTCAACTGCAAAGGTGTCTCTTGACCAGCTGATGAAAAATATCGGTAAGATTGCGGAACAGATTGAGGATGTATTAAAGCGATGGTATCGTATTCGCCTTGAAGATGCAGGTGTGGACACTATGTACTGCCCTGATGTAAAGGTCTCTACTACTGAAATGATGGGTATGGAGATGAAGAAGGCGATTGCTCAGTTCCTGTTTACCACCTTGAATTGTTCTTACAAGACTGCTTACGAGTACATGGGGCTTCATGCTGAAGACGAACTCCGTAAACGTCAGGCCGAAACTGAGGAAGGTTATGATGATGTGTTTGTGGCTCGACAGACCTCTTATACATCAACCGGCAACTCAAGCGGTGGTGACAGTGATAAAAAGACAGGCCGTCCAAAGGGCGAGGAAACTGAAAAACAGATTTATGACCAGCAAAGAAATGAAGATAGTAAGTGAGGTGATGAACGATGAGTAAGGAGTATTTCTATAGTAGAAACATCTGTTGCTCTGAGATTACGGAGCATCCAGACCACTATCTTGCCAAGTTTGTCATTTGTGATTTCTCAGTAAATGGAAATCAGGTTGCTTTGAACCGTGAAACCATTGAAAGTTGGATGAGTACACTGGTTGGCAACCCGCTTGTTGGTAAGTTGGTTGTAGCTCCAAAGGGTGAGCTGGATTTTTCCGGTCACAATATGAAAGTCGTCACCAGAAAAGACGCTGACGGCAATGAATACAAGACTGCCGAATTTGACACTGATGCGTTCGGTAGCTTTCAATCGGTCGGTATCGAGAAAATTGACGATACCGACTTTATTGTTGCCTCTTGTAAGATCTGGAAGCGATATCCAAAAGCTTGTGCGACGATTCTGCGCCGTATTGAGAGTGGCACATTGAATACAAGTTGGGAAATTGATGTGCTGAAAGCTCATAAGGGAATCGTGGGTGGCCGCATGACAAAAATTATTGACGATGGCGTGTTTACTGCACATTGTCTGCTTGGTGCAAATGTTGAACCGGCATATAAGTGTTCTAAACTGCTTGAAGTCGCTGAAACCGATTTTGGTCTTGAGTTGGCAAATGCCTACATTGAGGACACAAAAGAGATTTCAAATATAGAATCTAATGAAAAGGAGGCAAAAAATTTGGAACTGAATAAGGATAAGGAAACTCAAACCGCACAGATTGAGAATCCCACCGAGATTGAGCAGGCAGAGCAGACCGCTACTGAGTCTACCACTGAGCCCACTACTCCGGCAGAGCCTGATGTTCAAACTTCCGAGGAAGGCGGTGAAACCCCTCCCCCGACTGAACCTGAAACCGGCACTGAACCCGCTCCAGAGACTTCCAGTCTGACTGTTGATGATATCATGAGTAAGCTGCGAATGGAAGTTCGTAAGATCAATTCTGATATGTATCTGGTAGAGATGTTCCCGGAGGACCATACCGTTTGGTGTAAAAAGTATGGTCCTATCAATAGCCTTGATTACATCATGTTCCCTTATACCGTTGAGGGCAATGAGGTTTCTCTTGGCGAGCCGCAGAATATCACTCTGGTTGTTTCTGTTTCTCAGGTCAACACCAAGATTGCGGAGCTGAATAACACTATTGCAAGCTTGAATACTGAATTGCAGAGTGCAAAGGAAAAGGTTGCTTCTTTGACCCCATATAAGGATCAGGCCGAGAAGGAAGCTGCTGAGAAAGCTGCTGCGGAGCTTGCACAGAAGAAGGAGGATCTGCGTCAGTACGCAATCTCCAGCAAGATGATTACTGAAGCTGAGGTTTCTGAGGGTGGCAACTACGCAAGTCTGATTGATAATCTGGATGAGACCGGCATCAAGAGTGTGATTGCCGAGCGTTGCGTTGAAGCCGCTAAGAAGGCTCCTGCCGAAAAGAAGATTGAGACATCTGAGGTACATAAGCCTGAGAGTATCAAGCTGAATTTGAATGAAACCAAGTATAACACCACTAACGCTAACAAGCGTGACGCATGGCGGGAATATTTGGGCAAGTAATAACATTTGAGAGAAAGGAAAAATATTATGATTCGTGAACTGATGGTGAACGGCGCGAAGAATATTCCCGCTAACTATGCCGCAAAGGTCGCTATGGTCACCGGTATGGGTGTTCAGGTTGACCACAAGGCTGGTCAGGTTAAGTTCCCTGATGCAGCTACCGCTGAGGGCATCGAGATGGTTGCCCATGAGTTTATCCCGGAGGGCATCTATGCAAGCCAGACTAATTTTGATGACTATGATAAGATGGTCACCGAGATTAAGGCAGGTGTGCTGGTGAAGCGCGTTCCGCTGTATGCTGGTGAGCTGTACGGCACAGACCAGTATAAGGCAGATGATGCACAGGATGCTAATGTCGGCAAGCTGCTGGAGGTCAACACTGACGGTAAATGGCAGGTTGCTACTACTGGTACTTCTCGTTTTGAGTTTGCTGGTGTGATGGACGACAACGGCCACAAGCTGATTATGATCAGTGTGCTGCCCGAGGCAAAGACTGTTGCTTGATTGAGAGAAAAAACTTGAATACGATACGTGAAATTTAAGGCTATCGTCTTTTGGCGGTAGCTCTTTTATTTTGCGCGAAGAGAAAGGAAATGAATTATGGCACTGAATATTGAAGTGGCCGAGCTGATGAAGCAGCCTGGTCGTGTTTATGAAGTTGCTGAGAAGACTCAGTACAATCGCGCTATGGATGCCGAGGACAAGGAAATTGCTGAGGTTGTTGGCGCTCATGTTGAGGAGCTGATTGACAAGGGTGACCCCAACAAGGAGATTGCTCAGTTTGTTAACCGCACCGTGACTGATGAGCTGTATGGTGCACCTGATGAGCTGCTGGACTCCATGTTTGAGCGTGGTAATGTTGGTGAGTTTGATGATTATGAGGCAGGTCGTACTGTTAAGAACACCCTGAAGGCTTATGATGCAGCCAAGGGCGGCAACGTGCCGAAGTCTTACCTGCACTACGAGACCATTAAGCCCGTCTGGCGTAATAAGCAGATCGAGGCTGATCTTAGCTTTGTGGATGTAAGACGCAATGCTTGGAAGAGTGTGGCAACTCTGACCACCTTTATGACTGAGGCTCTGAAGAACCAGATGTTCTATGACATCTTCAGCATGGTTGATGACGCTATCACTGGTGGCGAGCAGAAGATCGATGCACAGGGTAAGGAGCCCACTATGCAGGACATGGACGCTCTGGCTCTGTATCTGAATGAGTACGCCGATGGTGGTAATCCCTTCACTGTCAGCCTGATGAAGTACTGTGCCAAGATGCGTCGTATGACCGGCTACGCTGAGTATCTGTCTGACGCAGCTAAGGACGAGTTTAACCGTTATGGTCTGGTTAAGACTTACGATGGTGTTGCTATTACTGGTATTAGCTCTGCCAAGAAGCTGGGTGATGGTTCCCTGCTGATCCCGGATTAAACTATGTAGTTTACATAAAATAGTCCAGTCGTGATGCAAATCACGATAAAAAATACACATTGAATTGCTGGAAAACCCTAAAACTACAATTACCAAAACAGAAGGATGAAATATGCCTAGATGGGTGGTCGCGAAAGCAGAAAGAAAATTGTAGATGATGCATGGTTAAAACCTAAACATAAAATAATGGGCAATCAGCAGCCAAGTTCCGAAAAGGAAAAGGTTCAACGACTATCCGCGTGGGAGCGGTTAGGATGCAAGTGTTTGGCATCCGAAGTGGTGTGCCCCAGTGTTTTTACTGGGTGAAGATATAGTCTTCACTCGTATGAGAGTACGAGGTTGCTAGATGCAACAAGAACGGAGTAGCGTCCGGTATAATGTTTATCTAATATTTAATTTGACCAGATGTTGTGTAGAATGTCTGGCTTTTATTTTGCAAGAAAGGAGGTAGCATGGATGACACCAATGAGAACGACAGAAGACTTCAAAAAAGAAGTGTTTGATGTAAACCCAAATTTTGAAATTTTATCCGAATATAATGGTCTTCGAAAAAAGATTACCAGGAAATGTAAAGTATGCGGTGATGTACGTGAAGTACAGGCAAGAATGTTGCTTGATAATCGTGGGTGTCAAGCATGTGTTGCCTCTAAGCGTGGAGCAGAAAAAAGAAAGTCGCCAATACAATTTTCCACGGAGCTGTTTGAAGTAAATCCTAATATTGAGTTGTTATCTGAATACACAACAAACAATGCGAGAGTGCATTGTCGTTGTAAACTTGATGGGCATGAGTGGAATGGCATACCTCATACATTGCTTGATGGACATGGGTGTCCAGAATGTTATCGACGGATTGCAAACAGACGAACGGAAGATGAATTCTTAAAAGAAATGCGTGAACGATTTCCTACTATTCATGTTCTTTCAAAATATGTCCGTGTTGCTGTGAAAGTGGATTTTGCATGTGATGTTTGCGGTTACCATTGGACCGCAATTCCTGATACGATACTTAATAATAAAAATTCTGGTTGTCCAAAATGTGCTGGGAGAGCACATATTTTAGAGTCTGAAATGATAGAACGACTAAGAACGGTTTCTCCAAGTGTTGAGTATTTGAGCGGATATAAAAATATATTATCTCATGCAAATTTTAAATGTAAGAAATGTGGTTACAAATGGTCAACAGCTGTCAATTCAGTTCTTGGCGGGCATGGATGTCCAAAGTGTTGTTCTTCTCATGGTGAAGAAAAAGTATGCAATTATCTCGATAGTCATGGCATTGATTACATACGAGAATACCGTTTTAAAGATTGTAAAAATGAACGGCAGCTTCCTTTTGATTTCTATATACCATCAAAAAACACTTGCATTGAATACGACGGGCAACAACATTTTATGCCTGTTAGGTTTAGCAAGAGTGTAACCGAATCCGACTCTATTAGTACATATAAAAGTCAGCAAAAGAAAGATTCTTTAAAAACAGAATATTGTAATCGTAATGGAATCAAACTTATCAGAATTCCCTACACAGATTTTGATAATGTAGAAAATATTTTAGATAAACATTTTTCTTAAAAATTTTGGAAACGTATTTATGGTATTGCGGGCAAGATCGGAAGACTTGACATGAAGGGTGAGACTCATACTTACGAGGATCACGACAACAACAACGAAAAGATTCATCTGATGGTCAAGGACTTCACCTTCGGCTACAGCATTGATCATATCGATCGTGTTGCTAAGATTGTTCTGCAGTAATTTTTTACCAAAGACAAATCTGGGCGGAGACCGCAAAGTCTCCGCTTTTATAGAAAAGGAGACAAATTATGAGTTCCGTGATGGAAAAGAAGTTTATTGACGTTCTGAACTGCGACGATAACGTGGTTACCATTTCGTCACTGAACGGTAAGGGTTATACTTTCGAGCCCGGTAGTGTGGAAGAGCCTTGTGTGATTCCTATTCCGCCGGAGGAGATTATGTATATGAACAGCACTTGTTCTGCGTTCAAGAATGGTGTTCTGCGTTTTCGCCCTGAAGAGCAGAATGAAATCTTTAAGGCTATTGGCGTTAAAGGTGACGACGTTCTGTTCGTTGAGGATATTGATGATGCGATTCTGAATCCCACTGTCGAGAATCTTCAGCGAATGATTGACATTAAGGATGGTGCTCAGTTTGAGCGTATTCGTGGTCGCTTTTATCGCATGACGAATGCCGGTGAAGACCTGTCCACTAAGGTCAAGCGCCTGATTGATGAGCGTTATAAGGAGCTTCGTGCTGGCAAGCGTAACAGTGAGCTGTCTGTTGTGCCTGCGGCCAAGTCTGCCCCTGCTGATGTTCAGGCGGAGCTTGAGGCCGCAAAGAACCAGCTTGCTGAAATGCAGAAGCAGATGCAGGCAGCACTGGCACAGATGCAGGCTATGATGGCTGGTGCACAGCCTGTGGCACAGGACACTCCTGTTGAGAAGACTACTAAGCGTAGCCGCAAGAAGGCTGATGGAGAAAAGGCGGAGGCCGTTCCCGCCGAGTAAGATTGGAGGGATAATGTGACCGCATTTTCACAGGTATACGACAAGTTCTACGAGTTAGTCGAGACTGATAGTAATTTCTTTCAGTATTTTGACCTAAACGAGAACGAGGTAAGAGATCTTGTACATGACCGTGCAAAGAGTTATTTGATGGAGTCACTTTCTGTTGTTTCCAGAAATATTGAGCCTGAAGAGAATTTTAGCTTTGATGATTACGATTCTGAGCTAGAGGAATTCAACTTAGACCTTACATATGACGAAATTGATATGCTTGCACATTTGATGTTAGAGCAGCATTTCAAACGAGAGTTTGGGAAGTTGAAAGCATTTAGCGCACAGGACCTTCCTACAAGTTTACAGGTATTCTCCCCTGCTAACGAGCGCACGAGCATTCGTGCTCTTGTGAAAGACATCCATGAGGAGAATATGACGATGTTGGACAACTATATGGCAAAAGACCGCTCGACCCGCAAGCGTAAGACCATCGACTATGATACATACGCTTCCTACTCTGAGTAAGGAGGTGTACCGATGGACTTTTATACGAGGGTGCGAGCTGTTGGCGGTGCCGCAAAGATGTCTAATAAAAAGGATGTCAAAATTGCTTTTGCGAAACGTGACTTCGCTGCACACTTCAAGGATAGTGTTGACTACGAGGATAATACTTTAGTAAATGGTTTGCCTCAGAAACTGGTCGTCAGCCGTAGTAACAGTGTGGCCAAGGAAAAGAAGATTTGGGCGTATCCCGGTGATTCTTTGAATCTTGGTGATATTGTTGACTGCTACAACTGTAAATGGCTGGTAACTGAGATAGAACCAAATGATGAGATTTTTCTTCGTGGGAAAATGGAGCTGTGTAACCGCCAGATTCAATGGCAAAATCCGATTACTGGTGAGATAGTATCTCGTTGGGCAACACTGAGTAAGCCTTATTACGCAAATAATAAGGAACTTGTTGTGACTTCACTGAGTCAACGTGAGTATAAAGTGCAGATGCCTTTTGATGATGAGACTGCACTGATTGACCTTGATAAGCGCTTTATGCTGGAAATCATCAATGGAGAGCCGAAAACATATGTTACGACTTCTGTTGACCAGAGTACAGAGCGTTATGAGTTGCATGGTAAGACACAGGGATTCCTTGTGCTGAATATCCGGCAGGATCAGTATAACAGTAAGACGGACAATGCCGAGAAGATGATTTGTGATTATTTTGAGCCAAATAAGAGTGATGAGCCAGATGCGGATTCTCAGGTAACGGCCACTATTAAGTACGCAGGCAAGCCGGAAGTTCGTGTTGGTGGTTCTTGGAAGAAATTCACTCCGGTATTCACAAGTATTACGGGCGAAGAGGTTGCGGAAGTTGCAAAGTGGAGCTTTATTTGCCTTGATGAGTTTAAGAGTTTTGTTGAAACACAGGTTGCTACGGATGGTGTTTTCAAAATTCGTATTTTGAATAATAGCATCATGGATGGCGTAACTGTTAGAATTTCTCTGACAAATGCAGATGGTACGGCAAATACATCCATTGAATGTAAGGTGGTGAGCTTGCTGTGACAACGAGTGAATTGATTACGGACTACAAAAACAAATTAGCTTTAAAGTTGGTCAATACGGATGGGCTTGTTGAAGCGATGGGTAATGATGATATTGAAGAGCCAGATGAGGCAATTTATACATATATCTTCCCATACTTCCATATTCCCGACACGATTGAGGCAGCACACAGCTATATTTGTTTTAAGGTAAACATGACTGACCGCAGTAATGTTAATGACTGGTACGAGAACTTTACGCTTACTGTGTGGGTTATTGTGAATCAGGCGTTGATGAAGATGAAAGGTCATGGTGGAGCAACACGAGTTGACTATCTGAGCGGTCTAGTGGAGAAAGAATTACACGGCAGTACAATTTTTGGAATTAAGCAACTTAAAATCACATCCAATATCGAGGACAACATGGATTTACACCATCGTGTGCGAATTATGACGTTTAAGACGCAGGATCTGGATGACCTTGTGGGGTGTGGTTAATGGAGCTTAGAGAAATGTACGAGCCGAGCTTGATGCGTGGAAGAGACTTTAAAATCAACGACAAAATTACGATTCACATGCCGTCTGTCGGTGATATTATCGATTATGGTGAGCAAAAGTATTTTCAGTTGGTTTATTTGTTCTGCTCTACATCAAGCGACTATAAAGCACAACTTGACTCTGTTGGGGTTGATTGGCAAAAAATTTCGGACTTTGAAATGTTTCGGCAGCTCTTTATAGGCAACAAAAATCAAGATATGTCTATTTTGTTTGGCGATATGGATATTTCCGGGTTTGTAATGGCAAAAGATAACATAAGTGGTGAAATTGTGTTACACAACAGACTTACGGATACCCGTATTGACCATGTAGTGTATGAAACAATTTCTCAGTACCTATGTGCTGCGAATGGAATTGAAAAGCATTCCGAATTTGCCGCTGACGAACCGACAAGGATTGCAATGATAGAGGAAGCCAGAGATAATTTGGAGTATCAGAAAATAAAGCGTTATGAGCCACGACTTGCGGAGCTTGTTCTCTCAATGGCGTGCTCCTCCGGCTTTAAAGCGGATTACTTCAAGGCTATGGACTACCCTATGAGTGTGTTTATGAATCATGTAAGAAAGATTCAGCAAATAAAGAACTACGACAATACGATGCATGGCGTTTATGCTGGCACCGTGGAGTTTGGAAAGATTTCAAAATCACAACTGGATTGGACGAGCAAGGTTGACTGATTTACCTTGCTCTTTTTATTTTATCCAAATAAATTGAAAGGAAGAAAATTATGAGCGATTTTAATTTTAATGAGGTCGTTATTGACCGCGTTCATCGCATTCACGAGTATGACCTGAACGGCAAGCGCCTGTGGACCATGAATCAGGTTAAGGATTTCAAGCTGACTCTGGGTGGCGAGACCGTTTATGCTCAGGATGCACAGGGCGTTAACATCATGGCATTCGACAAGAGCAAGACTGCCGAGGCGGATTGGTCTAATGCTCTGATGCATCTGGGTGCTCTGGCAGAGCAGATGGGCTCCAAGAAGGAGGTTGCTTCTTCTACAGCAAAACAGGTCTTTACCACTGTTGAGTATCTGACTTCTGCCGACGGCCAGAAGCTGACTCTGACTCATACCCCCAAGGCTGCTGTTGCAAATGCCCCCTTTAAGTACATTGATCTGGTCGATGGTCAGGGTAATGCACTAAAGACCTTTGAGCTGGGTGAGACCGCCGAATCTCAGTTCTCTGTTTCTGGCACTGAGGTTACTCTGCCCACTGGTGCAAACCTGAAGGCTGGCGACCGCTTTGTTGTGAAGTATCAGTACGAGAGCGAGGAGGGCATTGCTATCAATGATAGCGCCAATAAGTTCTCTACCGAGGGCGAGTTCGTGATTGAGGCATTCTGCTACAATCCTTGCGACAAGGCAAATAAGAAGCTGATGCGTATCATCTTCCCGAATGCCAAGATGGACAATGCTATCGATATGACTTTCACTAATGAGCTGGCTCATCCGGTCAAGATTAGCGCTACTCAGGAATACTGCTCTGAAGACAAGCGCCTGTTCCGTATTGAGACTGCTGCTGCCTAATGGCAAATCTGAATTGGTGCCGTACTTGCGGAAAAGAATATCCGGTATGCCCGCATTGCGAGCAGGATGCGCGTCTTAACCCTTGGCGAATGATTTGTGACACTGAGCCACACTTTCTTGTGTGGACTGCTGTAAACCAGTATCGCCAGGGAATTATTTCAAAAGAGACTGCAAAGGCAGACTTGACTACTCTTTTGACACGCAAGTACAAGAATATTACGGAGTCCGAGGTGGAAAATTTCATCCCGGCTGTTCGTGACATTTTCCATGAAATCATAGATGAGCCTGCAAAGGCAGAGAATGAGTCATCTGGTGATGTAAAAGATGAAACGCCCGTGAAGCCGGTAGTTAAGAAAACATCAAATCGTAAGGGGCGGGCATAACCGCCCCTTTATTTTTCGTGGTGATTTTATGGAGAAAAAGAACAGAACGAAGTTTAATGTCAGTAAGAATCCAGCAGATAGAACATATGATGGCGTAGTTTATGATAGTAAGGCAGAAATGTTGTTTTATCGAGATATTGTATTGCCAAGGCTGGCAAGCGGCGAAATTGTAGAGTGTCGTAAGCAGGTCCCATTTCTTCTGCAAGAATCGTTCCGCCGGGTCGATAAGGACGGCAAGGACGTAGCGGTGCGGAAGATTGACTATGTGGCGGACTATGAAATTACATATCGAGATGGCAGCAAACAAGTGATTGATACGAAGGGATTCGCTGATAGTGTTGCTTTGATGAAGCGCAAGATGTTCTGGTTCAAGTATCCTGATGTAGATTACCGCTGGATCACATACTCCAAAATCGATGGAGGCTGGGTCGATTATGACGACCTAAAAAAAGCTCGGAAAGAGCGAAAGAAATTAAAGCAAGCACAGACGAAAGGGAGATAAAATGAAGGTTTTAAATTTTCAGGAGCGAAATGAGTTTCTTGATGAGGTAGTCAAGACATGTACTATCGATGGTGATTATCAGCCTGCACTGCTCGATGTTGTGTTCCGGTTGACTATCCTGAAGTATTTTGCAGATTATGACTATCGTAGCGAGCCGCAGAGTGAGTGGCCTCGTATTGCTTACGAATCTTTCAATTTCAAGATTAACAAGGCTGGTTGTGATACTTCTGCGTTCTGGGATCAGTATGATTCTCTGGAGAAGGCCGTTTACGAGCAGATTGACCGTTCTCATAAGGAATGGTTGGTTCTTGGTCTCTGTGGCAAGCTCAACGAGATTATTAAGAAGCCTGACCCTATTTCTGATTTCGTTGACTTTATGGAGAACTATTTGAATGATGTGAAGGGCAACTTGAAAGACTTTGATGTTGAAAAGTTTTCTGAAGTAACTTCTGCCATGCTGGATAATAAGCAGGAGATCTCTGCTGTGCTGGCAAAAGATAAAAAGGAATAAACACTTTTAGAGGTGGGTTGGAGGGAATTTTAATATGGCTACAAGAAGTAAACCGCTGAAGTTATGGGATGCTGAGAAGTTCAAGAACGTGAACCCAGTGTCTTTGAAATACTGGGATAGATATGAGACTGATATGGGCATCCGTGATCTCAGCCCGTCTACTGTTTACAATTATGAATCGGATTTCAAGCAGTGGATGATTTATGTTTTGGACAATCAGGGTAATGCCCCTGTAACGGAACTTGAAGAAGAAGATATTGAGGAATTTCTGTTCTATTGTAAGAAGCACGGAAACAACTCTGCTCGCATGAAACGGCGCATGAGTACGATTTCTGCGCTGTACCGGTATCTTCGCAAAAAGAAAATCATCAAAGAAAACCCGATGGAGTTTATTGACCGTCCAACCAAGGATGTGGCTGTTGTGAAGCAGACATATCTTACGCCGGATGAGGTCAAGTTGATGCGAGAGAAGCTGAATGCGTTGGTTGAATCTGCAACCACAGTTCACATGAAAGATAATGCGATGACGCTGCGGTTATACGCCCTGTTCTCGTTGTCTACGATGGCTCGTGTCAACGCCGTGCGGAATACGCTCTGGAAGTCTATCGACTATGAGAATCGTATGGTGCATGACGTTCTGGAGAAGGAAGGAAAAATTGTTGATTTGATGTTCAGCAAGGAAGTTTCTGAGCTTTTAAAAGCGCTGAAGGAATACCGCACTGAGCATGATATTGAGGATGGCGGCTATGTGTTTGTTGGTACAAAAATCAATGGAGCTTGGATGCCGATTACTTCAAGCACTGCTGGCGACTGGTGTAAGAAGATTGGTGAGATGATCGATGAGCCTACGCTGCACCCGCATGACTTCCGGCATAGTGGTGCTACCCTGCTGAAGAATGCTGGTATGAGTCTGGAGGACGTCTCTTCCCTGCTCAATCATGCCGGTACAGATGTGACCAATAAGTATTACATCAAGAAGGATACGACAAAAATTCAGTCTGCAAAGGATCGGTTTGAGATTTGAGGTGGAGTGAATGAAACAGTCATACACAAACTTCGATGACATATTGAGCGATGTGGCAGATGGTGTGGAACGTATTGTTCGTGATGATGTTGCTCCACAGCTAGAAGCACGTTTGCTTGAAAGTGCAAAACAAAACATCCATCCAAAATACGGGATATCAGGTATTACTGATGCCAAAAATATTGTTAGCAATGTTTCTCGTAATGGAAACGTAATTTCACTAATTGTTAAGGATATTGCCAAACCAGAGCCATCAGTTTTCCTTAATCATAGCACAGATCGTTCTGAGGTTCAGTATGGAATAGATAAGCGAAATGGGCTTAATGACGACCCAAGAGCCGTTAATATTGGATTCAATGATGAAGAAGACGAGGCTGTTGGTGGAACCATGTTCGCAAATTGGATTGAGCATGGATTGTGGATGGATTTGGAATGGTATTTCAGAAGCGAAGGTGCAAAAATGAAACGTCCAAAAAGAGAATTCATTAAACCTGTTCAACTCGAGGCGGCAATGATTGTTAAGACGGCTTTACATGGATTGTAAAAGCCATCTTTTATGAGAATTTATTTGGAATAAAATTCAATGAGAGGAGGGCTGGCTTTAAGGAGCTGGCCGCTTCTCTTTTTTGTTTTGAAAGGAATGTTGAAAATGGAAAAGAGAGGTGACCAACGGTATGGCGGATAACACAAACACCGTAAGTAGTGCTGATACTTCCTCTGTAACGGCCATAAAGGTCAAGGTCGTTCTTGATACGAGTAAAGCAGAACTCGATAAGCAATTCGAGTCCGTCAAAGAAAAATATAAAAATAGTCCGATTAAGCTGGCCTTTGGGTTGAATCAGAATGAGACCGCAAAGAACATCAATACCGCTTTGCGTAGTATGATTTCAAGCGGAAAAATCATCACCCCGAAGGTAACGCTTGATGTCAAGATTGACCAGAGCAAAGTAACCGCACAGTTAAAGAAAGCTATGGCTTCTGCGGCCAAGCAGACGGTTAAGGTCAACACTGGGAGCGTAAAAAATAGCGCTAAAGCAAATTCGTCAGATGATGAATTTCAAAAACTTTATCAGCTTGAACAGAAACGAGCAAAACTTCTGGTCGATTCAGCCGCATTAACTGCAAATGGTAAGAAAGAATCAGAACTTAAAGCTGTAAATGATGAGCTGACTAAAACAAATACTCAGATGAAAGAACTATATAAGAATATAAAAAATGTTCTTTCTGAAAAACAAAAATTACAGCTAACAAACATGGATTCCGATGCGCAATTCAAGGCAAGCAGGAAAACATTGAATGGCACAGATAATGCAACTCAAGAGCTAAAAAAACAGCAAAAAGCAACCGAAGATGACTTAAAACGCACCCTAAAGCAGCAAGAATCTATTTATGAAAATCGTAGAAAGCAAATTCAGGCTCTTGAGAATTATGCCAAGAATAACTCCAATTATAAAAATTCCAATATTCAAACTTATTTATATGGTGAAGACGGCACTGGTAATACATCTGGCAAAATAAAAGAGCTTCGAGAACAGTTATCTCTTATTGAAAATACAGATCCGAGCAAGGCTGTTAAAGACTTTGATAAAAATTGTAAAGCACTTGATGGAACGCTCAATTCTACGAGTCAACATCTGAAAGAGCTTGGGTTTGATTTTAGAGATTTAAAGCAAGCCAATGTTGACATGACAAAATTCAAAAGTGTCTACGAACGCGCAACAAAGTTAGAAAACTCGATTTCAAATAAAAGCAAATATTCTTTCTTGATTGATAGCATAAATGGCATAAAATCGGCAGCATCTGGTTGTGAAGGCGATGTGACCGAACTCAGCGCAAGACTATCAAGCCTTGAGGTCGAAGCCAACAGATGTGGTGCGACAACTGAAACTTTAAGTCAAAAGCTGTCTCGTCTATTTAAGGAACACTTCCAGACTGCCGTTGCAATGTATGGCGTTGCTATGGTTAAGCAGGGTCTGCGAGAGGTTTATAATAATGTCGTAGAGATAGACACATCTATGACTAACTTAAAAAAAGTCACAAATGAAACTGAATCGGCATACTCAAGCTTTTTGTCGTCTGCTTCAAGTCAGGCGCGTGAGCTTGGCGCTTCTATCTCGGATGTTATTGATAGTACAGCAGAATGGTCTCGTCTAGGCTATACACTGGACGAATCACAAGAGCTTGCAAAGTGGTCCACTGTCCTAAGTAACATTGGTGATGGAATTGATAGTGCATCTGACGCAGCTTCTTATCTAGTCTCTATTCTAAAGGGATTTAGAATGGAAGCTGACGAAGTAGAACACGTCGTCAATGTTCTTAACTCGGTGGGTAACAACGAACCCATCTCCGAAAGTGGTATTGCGGAGGCACTCGTAAGATCGGCAAGTGCATTATCGGCAGCCGGGAACTCGTTTGAAGAGTCCGTTTCGTTGATTAGTGCAGCCAACTCTGTACTTCAGGACCCGGATACCGTAGGCACAACTTTGAAAACAATTTCAATGTATCTGCGAGCCAGTAAGACAGACGCGGAGGCATTTGGTGTTTCAGTTGATGACATGGCAGATTCTGTTTCGGAACTTCGAAGCGAGTTGAAGTCTCTGACTGGCGTTGACATTATGAAGGATTCCGCCGGTACAGAATTTAAGAGTACATATCAGATCCTAAAAGAGATTTCTGCCGTATGGGATAAACTTACTGATGTTAGTAAAGCTAACGTCACAGAGATGCTTGGTGGCAAAAGAAACTCGAATGCGGTACTTTCCGTGATCGAGCAATTCTCCATTGCTGAAAAATCAATGGAGGATGCCGCTAACAGTTCTAATTCGGCAATGACCGAACAAGAGCGTATGATGGACTCAATTGAGGGTCG
Source organism: Faecalibacterium sp. AF28-13AC (assembly GCF_003478405.1). Lineage (NCBI taxonomy): Bacteria > Bacillati > Bacillota > Clostridia > Eubacteriales > Oscillospiraceae > Faecalibacterium > Faecalibacterium sp. AF28-13AC. The sequence continues at coordinate 167,804 of NZ_QUFG01000005.1, forward strand.
TTTAAAGCGGCTTAACGCCAGCTTTGAGAAATTCTCAAACGACGTTCTAAGTAGTGATCTAGTCAAGTTCTTTGTGACTCTTGCTACGAAGATTGTTGACGCAGCAGACGGGATGGTTAATCTTGCAGGTTCTATTCCGGCCATTACAGCTGCCATCTCTGGCGTGTTGTCTGTAATGCAGATGAGCGGAAAGCTCAAGAATGGTGCGGGTAAAGTTAATATGCCCTCTTATATTTGTTGTGTATAAAAAATATAGGATGCGGCACCATGTAAAAATAAAATAGCCCCTAGAGTGCTGGGAAACCCTAAGAGCCATATCGCCTATATTTATATAATGTAGGAATCGAAAGATAGAAACAAGGATATGGATGCTATATGCTGAGATAAAAGCTCGGTTTTATCGTATTGTTAAAATATGGTAATAATTGAGTGCTAAGTAGTATTTACAATGGGCGGTCAGCAGCCGATCCACTCCCCTATTATATAATGTAGGAGAGCGGAAGGTTCATCGACTAAAAAGGGTCAGTGAGCAACCACTGGAAGGATAGTCAGTTCTGGACGAAAGTTCAGAAGTCCACCTCAGACGTAACCAGACGACTTAAAGAAGTAGGTGGAATGAGGAGACACGCTGTTCTCTGGCGCGATACAAGTAAGAGAAAAATGATTGAATAATTGAACAAAAAGAAAAAGTACACTGTTGTTCGTTGACAGCGTACTCTAAAAAGTGTATAATAAAAACAGCCAAGGACTCCTATAGACGAAGCCCTCGGTGAACAGTTTAAAATGCAATGTAAATGCTTGGACACATTCACATCACAGAAAGAGCCACCTACTGCTAATAGGCGGCTCTTTTACTTATCACGGCTTTCGCTATGATGATGTAACATCTTGAAAATCTCAAGAAGCGTTTTGACAAAGCCAGCAAAGCCGAAAATCAGCATTGCGACATAGTAGACCGTAGTGATCTCAATAGTCATTACACATCACTCCTCTCGGTAGACTCACCGAAAGGGAGTAAAAGATATGGCATTCTCCTTCTCGCCTTTCGGCTGAATGGGAGGACGTTCGCCTATACACGTCTATGAAAGGAAGAAAGTAAACGCGGAATCCTTGACTGCCAGATTATTATACACCCGTCTGTCATATCCTGTCAATATCACTATAATGTAATTTATAATACATAAAAAAGAGATTGCTTTCCTGAAGTTTTCTGGCTATAATATAAGTACAATCGTGTATCCAAAATATATGGAGGTATTTTATTATGGCTAGACCCAAAGGAAGCAAGAACAAAGCAAAGGTTCTTGATGGCGTTGATTATGCAGCGCAGATCGCTGAGAAGAATGCCGCAGCGGAATCTATCGCTGAAGAAATCGCATCTCTCGGCTCGAATATTGCTGCACTGAATGCTGAGAAAAAAGCAAAAGAAGCAGAGCTGAAAAAACTCAATAAAGAGATTGCAAAACTCGAAAAGAAAAAGGCTGATGCCGATGAAAAGATTGCGGCAGAGTTGAATCGCAAAAAGGCAGAAGACATTGTTGCCAACGCACTGGCCAATGGCATGACTGCTGAAGATATCGCTGAACTTTTGAAGTAAGGTATCATCATAAAACAAAGCCCGACTTCCCTACTACTGGGAGGCCGGGCTTTTGCTATTTAGTCTTCGAATTTGATAACGCCGCACTGTTTAAGTATGGCTATTATAATTTTAATTGTAGCGCCCATACTTAAACAAATCATATTGGCTATCTGCTCAGTTTGAGATTTTCCCTCGAGTCCTCGCATTTTTTGCATTAAAAGATCGATACCGTTGTTCGTTTCAGTCTCTAAGATTTCATTAAATTCTTTATGCGTCATAACTGGCGACCTCCTTTCAGTTGGAATTTTAGCATAGTACATAGTGATTGCTTATCTATTATAGGATATATCGTAATATCTTGTCAATCTCTGTTTTGGATTATTGTGGAGCCCTGTGTAGCAAAGTTTAGTTGACACTATCTCTGAACCGTGATACACTCTTGTAAAAGGAGTGTTAAATCATGGAAAACAATAAGAAGCATGTGCCGGATTATGAAATTTCGACTTACAGTAATCGGAAACCGACTGAATATACATATTCAGGGAATGGTAGTTCTGCAAATCCACTGGAAACATATTTGAGAAATCATAGCGACAATCATTCAAATTATAATCAAGAAGGAGGAGCAGATGACAGAGATAATCAAACTAATAAATAATGTAGAGACACTTTTCAATATCTTTGTTCCAGGTGCTATTTGCGTATGGTGTTACTCTAAGTTATCCTTGCGGAAAATGGAATACCAAGGATATCTCACTCTTAGTATTGCCATTGGTTTCGTAATTAAATACTGTGTGGATTACGCTGACCGTTTGCTAGGACGGTTTACAATTGCTGGATTTCCGATAATTGTTGTGTACGTTTTAGTTGGAATCATCGGAGCTATCATTTTTTATAAAGGAAAGAATTCGATTTGTGTAAGACGCAATGTGTCGAAATTTCTTGGTGTTGACTCTGGTGACAATGTTTGGACAAGGCATCTCGATCCAGAAGGAAACTTGCTTACACTCCATATGGATGATGACACATATATTCTTGGATTGTTTGAGAATGCAGACGATGAGTATATTACACTGACGAATTATTGCTATGCAAAAACGCCTGCTGGAAAAGATATGGATGAGGCTGCACAAAAGCCATACACTGATGCTGTTTTATGCGTTCCAACAAAGCGAGTTAAGCAATTTGAAATTTTGTATCCAAACCCTGAGTCCAAAACTGCAAAGTATGTTCTGCGTTAAAACAAATACGACCACTACCCTGCTACTTTGTGTAGCAGGGCTTTTCTTTTGTCACCACTCATACCCACAATTCTTACACTTGAACTGTTTGCCGGGCTTTCTGCTTGCCCAGCCCCATATTGCTACATCAACCAACTTTGCATTTTTTAATCGAGGTGAATTCGTATATGAAAATTGAAATTGAAACAAAAGAACTCACTGCCTTTCTTGACTATATCAAGGGGCAGCGAGAACCTATTGGTAACACTCAAGTATTAGCTGAGGAAGTTGTTAAGGGACTGCCTCAAAAAATCACTTCACAACTCAATCTTCGTACTTGAGTACACCAATTTTTTCGAGAGTAGCAACAAGAGATGCGGTGGCGTCTGTGACTGCCATATTGTACGCAGCGGCGACCATTTGCTCAACTGTTATCTTCTTGTCTTCTCTTTCCGACAGAACGTTGGCAAAATCATTCAGATTCTTCTCGATCTCGTCCTGAAGAATCTTATTAAATTCTTCTCTAGTCATTGTAGTCTCCTCCTTTCTTCTAGTCTTTATTTAAGTCTACCATAAAAAGACAAAATGTAAAGAGAACGGGAGGTCACATTTGACGTAGAATGTTAGAACTCATACCCACATGCCTTACATTTAAACTGCTTTCCAGGTTTCTTACTCGCAAATCCCCAAATTGCTACATCAACCAGTTTAGAGCCTGCACCTATTTTGTCGAGATGGGGGCATCCGCAGACGGGGCATTTTGGGGTGTAAACAGGTTTTGCTACTTCTGGAGTTTTGGTTTCAGCGCCTCTTCCCTCTCGGCTCTCACCTTAGCGTCAAAATCGTTAAAGTCTTTTTCGAGTTGGCTATCACCATCAAACGGATTTGTTACCACACGTCTTGGTTCGCCAGAGCCATAATCAGAGACACGTTAATTCACATCCTTTTCTTTGGAGGTATTTATGTATTATTTTGCACATTACGAAAAAGATCAAAACTATTTTGCGTCTGATTGTAATAACTCAAAGGACGGAAGTGTTGAAGCTAAAATTTGGAACAAAGGAACTCATTCTTGGGAGCAGAAATGTTTTTCTGCGTTCGAAGAATTCAAAGCTTTTACGGATCAACTATGTATGGCTGACGAGGGATCTCTGTCACGCGGTAAGATTCAGTATCATCTATGACGATTAAATCGACTTCTTCACTTACGGAGTCATATTTCTTTGCGGTCAAAGAAGTCATTTTCTTTACGAAGTCAACCATATTAGAGAAGTCCATATTACTAATATCGTAGTTGCCTTTATGAAACTCTTCTGTGTATACGTCGTGCATTCCAGATGCCACAGCATAGTCTATCCCAATATTGGGGTGAACTATTTTACTACTTGTGTCTGTATAAAGAATGACGTTATTTCCATCTTCAATAGCCGCATCGATTAGGTAAACAATATTTTTGCTGGTTCTTGCTGATAATTCCTGTAAGAGAAAATTGAGCTCTTCTTTTACGGACATTAACATCATGTCAGAAATTTTTAAGAGGTCAAGAATTACAATATGTGTTTTCTGTTTATTATCTAATTCGCCAGCTCCGGTGAATGCAACTGCGTGACCTTGTTTGGTTAGGTAAGATTTCTGAGCAAAGTTGTCGTGCCATTCTTCCACTATTTTATTAGTATCAGGGTCCGTTAGTGTAATTGTTGTACACACATCAGTGGATACAACAATACCGTTTTTGTTACAGACAGCTAGTGCTAGAGACATTCTAATTCACTTCCCTCTTACCATTCGTAACCACAGTTATCGCAATGAAACTGAACTCTAGGCTTACGCGCCAGCAGTCCCCAAACGGCGGCGTCAACTAATTTTGCCGTGGTTGATACTTTGTGAATGTTGGGGCTATGACAGGTTGGGCAGGTAGGCACATACTTCGGATGTTCTTTCTCCTCCAAATCGGCTCTATATTGAGCGTCAAAGGCATTGGCTTTATCTTGCATCTCTTTAACAAAATTCGGGTCTAATTCTGAGATATCTCTTTTGGGTCTGTTTGTAAACCTCCAATTGATTTTTTTCTGCTCGCTCATTCCGTTCCATTGAGGCAATAGAATAGTATCTCTCAAACAAAACGCGCACAACAAATCTCTTTTATGGTAATATTTGTCGCAAAATGGGCAATACCGTACATATTCTTCCATGATTTCTCTTCTCCTCGAAATCGATATTAACTTTCTTCACGGTAGATGCTAACATTCAAAAGTTACAAATTCAGACATTTTCTAAAATAAAAGCGTCTCTTGTTGACTTAATCGCGCAATACAAAGCATACAAAAAGGCTTTGGGCGAGACAAATCTTTCCATATCTGATTTTATCAAATGGCTAATCTCTGGTCAAGCCCCAATTGATGCTACGAAGTTAAAGATTTTGGCTCTTCGTGGTGCTGCGTTACTTTTGAATATGGCCCTTGGTGTTGTTACTGGGCTTGTAGTTTCCTCTCTTATTGGTGCGATTACAAGCTATACACAGCGGATTGATACAGCAGCTACAAAAACGAAAGAAGCTGCTGATGCGGCCAACAACACGACTTCTTCCTTGAAGGATTTAGTCGATGCCTACAAAGAACTTGGTGACAAGTCTGGTTGGAGTACAGAAGATTTTGACCAAGCAAAGGATATCCAAGAGGAGCTTTTGGCTCTTGCAAAAGAACAAGGCACTCTTGACGAAAACAAAGCAAATCAGCTTGATCTTCAAAATGGAAAATATGAAGAACAACTTGGTTTGCTGAAGGATATCACGGAAGAACAGCTCAAAGATTCCGAGTCGAAGTTGATGCAATCCAAGGATGCTCAAAGCAATAAGCTAGTTAAAACAGCAAAAGATAACAATCGCTCTCATTTCTTTAGTTCTATTTCTGCAAATGCCAACCTTGGTATTATGAATGAGTTAAAGGATGCGGGGATTGATGTATTCAATAAGAGCGGTGATTTTGGCGTAAAAGACCTTAATAGTCCAGATTCTATTGCAAAGTATTATTCCGAACTTGGTAGAGCTTTAGATTATATTGTTCAAAATACAACTGAAGCACAAAGAGCAGCCGGAGGTGCGTATCATACTGTTTATCAGTATTTAATGGATGAAGAAGCCGCACTTCATGATGATGTGGATGCTTACAATGATTCTACCGATGCCATCAACAATAATACGAATGCTCGTAGAAAGCTTCAAGCTGTAGATTTTTGGCAGAATGACAATAATAACAGTATGGATGTTAGCTTTACTTTTGATAAAGTAAATTCTGCCGTTCAAACACTGGAAGATACAATTGATGGGTTTGATGCTAGTAAACTAAATGAACTCTTATGGGGTACAAACGAAGGATTGTCTGATGAGCAAGCTCAAGCTCTCGCAAATCTTCGTAAGGCTCTAACCGACATGGACTTCTCCGCTGATACAAACGGCGTGAATGCGTTTATCCAAGCACTTGTTCAAGTTGGTATTGTAGCTCAGTCTTCTGCAAATGATGTTGATGCGGTAGCACAAGCTTCTCAGAAGATGGAGGATATCTCCTCTAAGATTGATGAGATTCAGACTGCTTATAAGAATGCGACCACCGCTATTGAGGAGTACAATAAATATGGCTATTTGAGTGCGGACACACTCCAAACTCTTCTTAATGAAGACTTCGAGTATCTGAGTTGTCTCGAACTCGTTGATGGTCAGCTTCAGGTGAATACCGAGAAGTATCAGGGTATGATTGCCGCTCAGTATCAGTCTGCGGCCATGGCTCTTGTTGAGAAAGCAAATGCGGAGCTTGCAAAGATTGCTCAGGGCGAAAAGAAGGATGCAGTCGAGGATGCAACCAAGGCAACAGAAGACCAAGCAACAGCTTTGACTGAACGGGTCTGTCCTGCCCTTGGCGAGTTTGCAAAAGCATCTATGACAGCCGCTGCAGCACAAGAGTTCTTGGCAAATGGAGATGCAGCATGGTCTGTTGACCCAGAAAGGACTAAAGAGGTCTATGCTGGCCTTGCTTCTGGTTTAGATATTTTGGACGCAACTGTTGACCAAATTATGGGCAATTCGGATAAGTTCCGTCAGCACATGAATGGTTTTGATAAGGAAACCAAGAACCGGAATAAGAATACTGCCAAATCTGTAACTGATGTAGCTTCTGCCTTCGATACCTTAAATAAGGCAATGAAGGAGTATAACCAGTATGGTTATCTGTGTGCTGACACAGCAAAGTCTTTGATTGGTCTGGATGATAAGTTCACGGCTTGCCTAACAAAGCAAGGCGATAAGCTCCAAATCAATGTAGAGCAGTTCCGTAAGTTTGTGAAAGAACAACTCAAAGAAGCGAATGCCGCAAAAGATGGCGGAAAATCAGCTGATGAGATGAATAAAATTCTGAATTATCTTGATCAGAATGTAGATACAACAACCATCTCTTTTGAGCAGCTGACTGACGCTATCAAGGGTTACGGCACTGCGATGGATGAAGCCAAGGAAAAGACGGACGCTATAAAATCCGCATTTTCTGACTTATACAGTGTTGGCTTGAATAAGCAAGACAACGATTTTGGGTTCTTAGATTCGGATGATATCGAGAAGAAATTCCAAGCTATCCGTAATTTATATGGTAACACAGATTTGTTTACCAATCAAGCATATAAAGATGCTTTGAATCCAGAAACCGGTGAGATTGATTACAATAGCGATGCATTCAAGCAGATGTTTGCTGATTATCTCGCAGGGCTTGCAACAACTGCTCGTGAGACTGGTGGTGAGGCTGGAGAATATCTTGCTCAAGGTTTTGAGGACGCTGCGGCTAAGATCTCTCAGAATGTGATGAGCATTCGCGAGTACATCGACGGTATTGGTTCTTCGATTGAACGTGCCAACAATCAGATTGATGGGTTCCAGAGCGCATTTTCTGACATCCAAGACATTGTTAAAGAGTATAATACCTATGGTGGTCTGAGCATTGATAATTATCAGAAGCTCATGAGTCTGAGTGACGACCAAATCAAATGCTTGAAACTTGAAGGCGACCAGATCAAGTTTGATACGCAGCTTTACAAAGAACTCTTCAAATTAAAGATTCAAGCAATGATTGACGAGTATGACAAGGCTGACCAGACAAAAGCTCTTGCTCAACGACTTCGTGAATTACTTGCGGCAGTTGATAAGGCTGGCGATGGATTTACCAGTGCGGCTGATAAGGCCAAGAATTTCGAAGACACCCTTTCGAATATCAAATCACTTTTATCTGACTTGATTGGTGTCTTTGAACAGTTCAATACGGACAAGTCCAATGACCTCAAGATTCAGGGCGACGCATGGCTTGACGTGATTGACAAGCGAATCGATGCACTGAATGAACAGAATGATGCCCAGGAACGAGCCATTGAACTCTCCAAAGCTCAGGACGCACTCGAAAAAGCCAAAGCTAATAAGACTGTCCATGTTTATCATGCCGGCGGAAGTGGCTTCGAGTGGGAGGCTGACCAGAACGCCGTTCGTGATGCACAGTCTACACTGGATGACACGATTCGAAAGAACCGCAAAGAGGACGAGATTGATCGACTGAACAAACTGAAGAAGGCCGTCCAGGAAAATAACGAGCTGATTGGCTCCAGTTTTGAGGATTATGAGAAGAAGAAGAAATATCTCGCAGAGTTCGACAAGATGACCTACGATGATATGATTTCTTACAATGAAAATTGGAAAAACTCTATCCTCGGCAATATGAAATCCACACAGGTCGTCACGAATGTCAACGAAATTATCACTAAAATTGAGAAGCTGATTACGACACTTGAGACTCTGAATAATGTGCTGACGTGGATTAGTACGCTTGGAAAGAGCACAGACGGTGGCGGACTGACTGGTCTGTTTAGCAAGAATGGTCTGTTTGGCAATATCGGTAATTTCATAAGTACAGCGAAAACAAAGGGGCTCGAAACAGCAGCGAAGGAAGTAATTGGAACATTCCTAGACAATACCGGTGCGGCACTCGAAGCGAATGCAGACAATCCTATCATTAAAGCGGCAACTGGTCTATGGGATAAGTTAAAGGGAATTTTCTCTGGTAAAATTGTAGCGACAGGCGTTGAAGCTGGTGTGGACGAGACTCTGGCTACTTTGGCGAAAAAAGAAGTCGTTCAAAAAGGCGCTGGCAATCTACTCACACGGTTCGGTGGAGCTGCGGCGACAACTGGAGCATCTACAGCGGCGACAACTGGAGCAGGAACTGCCACGGTAACTACTGGTATTTCTTCTATTCCTGTCGTTGGCGCACTTATTGCGGTCGCTGTAAATAACGCTGTTCAGCAATTCGGTAAGATCAGTAAAGAAAACACCAAGATCTGGGCAGATCAAAATAGCACGACTGGTGAGAAGATCGTAAGCAGTGTTGGTAACGTGCTCTATCACCTCTCCCCTGTTGAGGGTTGGGATAAGTCGGTTCAATATGCTAAGATGGCCGCTGAGGGCGAAGGTCTGTGGCAAAAATTAGAATATGGTGCGAAATCCCTATACTATGCGACTGGCCTTGGTACGATGCTGGACAATATCTGGAACACCATCAAGAGTATTCTCAAAGTCTTCGGTGTGAAGTTCAAGGAAAGTGGCGATGGTGTCAGCACATCTAGTTCTGTTTCTGGCAAAAAGGGTGTTGGCTCGTGGAAGATCTGGCCGTGGAACTGGGGCAAAAAGGCAAAAGGCGATAAGAAAATCAAGAAGTCTGCTCCGTACAATGTTGATGAAGAAGGCGACGAAATTATCGTCCGTAAGCCTCAGACTGGCCGGATGACCTATCTCGAAAAGGGCGACGGTGTTATTCCTGCAAATGAGACTGAGAATCTGATGACGATCGGTAAAAACCCGCTCAAGTGGTTGACTGAAAATGTCGGTAAGATTCTTGGCGCTTCTGCCGCGAAAGATGTCGTAGAAGGCAAGGTCGATGAAGGGGCTGTCACAAAAGCTTCTCAGGTTCTTGCAAGCTCTGTTGTGAACACTTTCTCTTCTGCATGGAATACCGTGAAGATGAGCACAGAAGACCTGATTGACTCCATGAATGACTCGTTCCAGGGCGGGTCAACAAGTGTTACGACGGCTGCTGGCACCATTCTTAGCCGAGTCAAGACCATGTTTGGCAAGGCCAATATGGGGAAACTGTTGGGCAGCTTCAGCTCCGGTGTTTCTGGCGCTATCTCAAAGAGCGCAAAAGAGTATTCTTCTACTACGGAACTGTTGAGTGGTACAAAGAGCAAAACCATCGACACAATGAACAAGATGCGGTCTACGTTTGAAAGTACGTGGGCTTCTGTGGCAAAAGAGACTGGCGTAAGCAAAGATAAGATCACTTCGATTAGTTCTGAAATGTTCAGCAAGATGGAAGCCTTGGTGAATCAGACGTACGATGCGATCGACAGCAACGCCGGTATGAGTTCTGACCAACTGAATGACATCACAAAGAGTTTGTTCCAGTCGATGCAGAGCATTTACACTTCTGGTTGGAATGCCGTCTATGCTACTTCTACTGGCATGTCTCAGGAAACCGCAAATACACTGAATTCCGCATATAAGTCCTCTTCTGATGGCTGCACCAAGGCAATGGATACCATCCGTAACACGATGGTCGGCAGCTGGGAGCAGTGCGGCGGTGGCGTTCAGAATTTGGCAAATGGTACCTACCAGACACTGAGTAAAGCATGGGCAGATTCCAGCGGAAGCGCAGAGAAGATGCTCTATGATACCCGTGCCTGCTTTGATTCTGGCTGGGGTGCTGTGGAACAGGGTGTCAGCAGTTTGGCAAATAACCCGAAAGACAAGCTTTCAACAGCTTGGGCAGAAATTACTTCTCAGAGTAATGCTACATTTGGTGCGGAAGGTACACTGAAGACCGATGCAGACAATGCTTGGAAGAATGTGGAGCCGGGCGCTACGAACTTGTCGAAGAATATGCAGTGGACCATGGATCAGGCTTACCTCGCTACAAAGCAGGGCTGCTCTGATACCGTCAATTCTGTCAATACAAACCTTAATTCGACGTCAGCAGGTTTCAGTGCGATTGCCAGCGCAATTGATGCTGTCAACAAAAAAGCATCCGATTCGGAAGAAGTTGCAAAGAATACAGGACACGCATGGTATGAATGGGTGCTGAATCCAGTTGGCACTTTGCTTGACACGGTTACAAAATATAACACAGAAGACAAATCAAAGAACAATTTTTTACAAAATGCTGTTCATACAGTCACACATCCGATCAGTTCGGTTGTAGAATCAGTAAAATACCTTGGAAATGCTGCAAAGGATTTCTTTGGTGGTCTATTTGGCAAACACGCTTCCGGCTTAAAGTCTGCATCTAAGAGTCATTTCGCCAATGTTGACGAGCTTGGCCCTGAGCTTCTGGTTCGTAAGCCACAATCTGGTCGTTACACTTACCTCGAAACTGGTGATGGTGTGGTGCCTGCTGATATTACATCGAAATTGTTTGAGATGGGTGGCAACCCGAACAAGTGGTTCTCTGAACAGATGGCTAAGTATGGTTCTCAGGCGATTACTACGAAGAGCACTGGCAACACCAGTTTCTCGACTGGTAATATTGTGATCAACAATCCTGTTGGCAACTCTGAGGATCTGGCTTCTGAAATCAAGAAGAACTTCTCGACCCGGATGGCGCAGGAATGGAATAAGCGCTAAATCGAATATCTACACACAATGCCGATACCACTGGGATAGCCCAGCGGGTCGGCTTTTTATTTTTTCAGGAGGCAGAACATGTCAGAAAAATCAGCACTTGATATCTTGGTTGAAGAAACTGCTTCTGCCGCACGAAAAGCCGTAGACGAAGCAAAATTTGATACATCAACTTATGGTGTAATCACCGAAAAGGCGGGGACCGCATATAAAGTAGCCGCATTTGGCGGTGTGTATCGGTTTACAAGTTCTCACGAATATAGCGTTGGACAGAAAGTTGTTGTGACGGCATTGCAGAAGAACTTCCGAAACATCGTTGTGACGGAAGGCAATACCAATGTTGAACTATTGAATATCAAATCGGTTGTCGGACAGCTCGGCAACGACTTGGAAAAATTATCAGACAAAGCGAATTCTGAACAGAAAGAAGTTCAGTCCCAGATCAATAACACGATTACAACGTATTATCGATACAAAGACCCCAATGAAAAAGGCTCGAATGACCCCTCTGTAAATTGGACAACTGATGAGCAAAAGAAAGCCCATGATGGTGACTTATATCAGAATGTCCGAAGGAATCACTGCTTCCGCTGGGCAGACACCGGCGAAGGTTATGAGTGGGTGCGAATCACGGATTCTGGCCTAATCAATGCTCTCTCCATGGCAATCTATGCTCGTGATACGGCGAACTCAAAAAGTCAGACGTTCACACAAAAACCAACGCCGATGTATAACGCAGGAGATATTTGGACAGAGGGCCCGTCTGGAGACCTGTATGTCTGCATCAAATCACGCGGCGATACAGAGTCATACAGCAAGGACGATTGGATTTTAGCAACTAAATATACAGACGACACCTTTGCAAAAGAAGTCAATAGAACTTTGAATACTCAGATCGATACTGAAACCAGTCACTATAATGAACTGTCGCAGGGTGTTTCGGATAATAAAACAGCAATTGAAAAAGTAAAAGATTCAGTGGAACAGATTCAAGGAAATGTCGGCTCGTTTACTGCATGGGATTACAATAAGACAAAGAAACAGGTCGGTACAAACAAAACGAATATCGAAGCCTTGCAGACCGACCTCAAGACGGCAAATTCTCAGATTGGTACAAACAAATCAAACATTGAAACGTTGCAGGCCGATTTGAAAACGGCAAGCGATCAGGTAAAGACAAACAAAACAAATATCGGTACTTTAACGACCGATTTGAACAATGCCAAGTCAACGGAATCCGACCATTACGGTGAACTGACACAGAGTATTTCGGACACAAATGATTCTGTCACTGCGCTGAATGAAACAGTGGCTGCTATTACATTGAAAAATTTTCTCGCAGAGCTTGGGATGGCCGTAAATGAAGACGGCGCACTTTGCTTTGTTATGAAATCTTAAATAAACACACGTCGGAGGTGATAAAATGAAACCTATCTTATCTAAAATTGGAGTATTTGATGGCTCGAAGCAGGTCACGTTCCAGTTTGCGGCCTATGCGGACATTGATCTTGTCGCCTTTATCATCTTCGATAAGGCTACTGGTTATAATCCAACTGCTCCGAACATGACAGACCAGGGCATCTATAAGTTTGGTACGGTGGCACCTACTGGTTCTGGCCTTGCGCGAAATTTTACGCTCTCGGCAAATCTGATGAAAAACCGGCATGACCCGTATTATATCGTGATTCGATGCCGTTTAGCTGGGACAAATATGTTCTCTGAATACAGTGACCGCATTTTATTTTACTGCCATTCTGAGCCGTATCTTGCCTCTACGGAACTGACACTTGGTAAGGTTAAGACCATCAATTTTCCTTCTTATTCCTTTGATTTTAGTTATAACTACCCCATTGCGGAGGGTGAAGTCATCAATCGCTACGAGTATTACCTGTACGACGAAAACAAGGAATTGATTACGCAATCGAATTGCTTTTATTATCGTGACTCCATGAAGAGTTTTGATGTGAACGGACTGGACAATCATACGACCTATTATGTACGGGCAAAAGCGGAATCGGTGGGTGGTTTCCAGCTGGATACTGGATTTTTGCAGATCTATACGGACTATACAGAAGCCATTGGAGACGCACAAATCACCGCCACCAATGACAAATGGGGCGCACAGATCGATTTGTATGCAAAGTATTATCTGACGCAGAGCACCGGTGTGAATGCAGTTCGGTTCAAGCGACGTAAAAAAGGCACGGCACAGTGGATGACGATCTATCAGGAAAGCATTGCGCTAAATCGACTGGCCGTGAAAGTTGCATGGACAAACCAACACATCAACGAATCGGGCACTGTGAGTGCATCGAATAGTTCTGTTTTGTCGGATTATCTCAGCATTGGACGAATCAACTCATACCATTTTAGCTCGACAGATAAACAATTCGGTCTCCGCGCATACTCCAGCACAAAGTCGTTTCTTGGAGCAACAAAATTCTATAGCAGCGGCAGCGAGTTCCGGGCATCGAGTGAGGCACTCACATGGTTATCCGGTTCTTTCGCTGATAAAGTTGCTTATTACCGATTCGAGGTAATCTCCCCTTCCGGCGCGGCTCTTTCGACCTCTGATTTTAACGACCTTACCGTTTATACATCCGACAATGGTTATGTGACGGTTGGATTTTCGGACCTGTATGCAGCAGGACGTGGCACGGAATATGAGTACGCACTCTCCCCTGTCGCGAATGGAATCGAGCTTGGTTACATCAAGACAACGGTAAAGAGCTCTTTTAATGGTGCAATGTTGACCGATGGGGATAAGACTTATCGGATCGTACTTGAGCCAAAGGTTAATAGCTTAAATAAAGTGCGTTCTGCCGCAGTGGTTGAGACGATGAGCAATAAGTATCCATTCCTCTTCTCTGGCAGTGAAGCGAATTATTACACTGGTAGTTTTAGTGGCGTTGGTATTCGGTTCCAGCATACAGATGATAGTTTTGATATCGACGGTGGAAATGCGTTCCGCGACGAACTGAGTGCCTGGCTGACAGATACCAAGGCAAAAGTGCTCAAAATGGAAGATGGCCGCGAATGGCTCATTGGCATCAATGGGAACGTGACTGTCTCCTGCCCAGAGCATGTTGATAAGGGCATGATCGAATTCGAATTTGTGGAGATCGGCAGTATCGAGAGTGAAGCAGATATGTACAACAATGGACTGAGTTCTTATGAACCGGGAGGTAGCGTATGACATATCTTCCGACAGATGAAGACCTCGCTCTGTTAAAGAATCATTCCTCTCACGTATATTGCCGAATCGACTTGTTAAACAAAGATTTTGCGACGATTGATTCTTTGGAAGGTGTTGCGATTGATGGCTCGATTTCCATTGACAGTGAGTCCGATGTGCGGCGAACCTTTAATGTGACGATGTATCTAGGGAAGAACAGCAATCTTTCTAACATCACAGAGGAAGAATGGCTGAGTCGAAATGTGCGAGTCTACATCGGTCTGGCAGGAAGATCCAAAGCAAAAATCAGCGATAAATCTCCTGCTCTACTGACCGAACAAGACATCCGATACATCAATGCCGTGACATATTACAACCAGAAGATTCAGAATTTTAAGACTTACGGCTATGCGAAATACGGCAATATCGACAATTTGAACCGCGACAAGATCGACTGGACGTCCAGTAATATGCTGCGATACAGCGAATTTGCGAAAGCTTATGAAATCGAAGCTGGTACGTATTCCACGGTTCTTGGTTCAGACGACCCGCTTTATGAGACGGATAGTGAAACTGGGCCTTATATAGCGTTTACTCCCCTATTGCAAACAAATAACGGACTGATTCCACTATTGGATAATGACCTTTGGAATTATTTTGATGCTCTTGTTGCAAAGATAAAAACAATGCCTGGTGGTATGACACCCGACAATATTTTAACAGCGGACGCGACCGGCATTGATGAAACAATCTACGGACAGAAGGTTCGCGTTAAATGTATGATTGCCGCAGTGGAAGGTATGAAATTGAATGGCGCGACATTGGAAAAAGTTGATGTGAGCGCGATCTCTGGTTGGAGCGAGGCGGAACTGCGCAAGGAATATGGAAAGACCAGCCGTTATGTTGACCATTCGATGCACGATATTCAATCTGCCGTATTCGAAGGACGGAAACGAGTTACCCGAATTTACGGAGAGGTCTTTGACGAGTATTCAAGAAACGCTTCTAGCAGTTATTTTGATACTTCTTCGATCCATTGGTATAACCAGGGCTGTTTTAGTTTCAGTTCCAATGGGTTCACATACAATTCTACAACGAATACAGTGAGTGCTTCTTGTGTGGATATGGTATCCCGACTGAATGGCGACCTGGCTGGGCAGCTGGCAGGACAAGCACATCGAATCGACAAAAAAGCAGATATCAACAAAAGTATTGAAGCGGTAATGAAGGAAAGCGAATTCTCAAAATATTGCATTGATTATTGGAGCCGTAAAGTCCCACATGATTTGGATTACGACACTGGCACAACGATCTGGCAGATGCTCACAGAACTGCGGGATTTGTACTACCCATTTGAAATGTATTTTGATGATGATGTTTTTGTGTGCAAGGAGATTCCGAGCGGATTCAATGACCCACCGGTTTTGGATTGCGACTTATTTGCAAGTCTTGTCACATCGGATGGAGAATCGGCCAGCGTAGATTATACTTCTGTACGCAATGTCGTTGAGGTATTTGGCGCGACGATTGACGCGGATTGTTACGCAACGCCAGATAACACAAGTTACGATGCTTCAACTCATACGCTGTCTCTTACAGTGTCAGCTGATTCTGCTGGTTTTCCTGCCGGCACAAGTGGCAGTGGCCCATCCATTACATCGGACAAAAAAATTGCATTCAGATGCCCTGTGACCATTACACAAAAAGGCGCGTTGAACATTATTTGGAGTATTACTTACAACTCTAAGTTAGAGGACGGAAGCGTTCAAGCTGGTCAAACGCAAAAGATATCCAAACTGTTTGCTTCAACTACAGACCCAGATGGAAACGATAACGAACAGGATGCGACTGTTATGCAGGGTAGCAAATATTATGTCATCCAATTTAACGCGACGACATCCTGCTTTTATTTTATCGGACAGCAGCAATCTCATGCGATGGTGAAGTTAGTTGATACTATCCCGACTGCCGCAGAAATTGCAGCACAGAAAGAGGAAGAAAATTGTGACAATTTGAAATTCATCTGTGTGAATGACCCGAATAATATCGATGATTTGTATAATTCGCAAATGACAGTGGAGAAAATCGGGCGGCGCAATGAAGTGTTGTCGGGCGGAGACTATGAAGGATATACCACCGATGCACGAGCTATGGAAGTAGCAGAGTATGAGCTATGGAAACGCGCACGGTTGACCGATGGTCTTTCAATTACGATCTTGCTGGTCCCCTGGCTTGACGTAAATGAAAAGATCGAATATGCGGCAAAATATCTGAATTCAAGAACACCGGTCGAGTGGATCATCAAGAGCATCAGTATCAATCTGGGAGAAGGAACGATGTCTTTGAGCTTGAGCCGGTATTACCCATACTATCCCTACATTGTAGGCGAAGGCAATGCACAAAATTCCAAGCACACATATTACATGGATTCTCTGATGGACCGGTATTTTCCGAGTCTGACGGCAGAATCTTAACGAGATAAACGAGAGGAGTGAGTAGATGGCACTTTCTTTTAACAAATCCAGACGTATGGCCGCTGCGAATCCTGTAATGACGATGGAGGCTTCTGTGAAGGCTGAGCGTCCGGTCGTTGACTCCAATGATGAAATCGCGACTTTGGAAGCTGACCAGGTGGAATCAAATTTCACACGGAGCGGCAATTACACATGGTATGATACATTTTCGGACAATGATTATTCTACGGTCGATTCTGGAAAAGATATTACGCTGAATCCGAATCAGATAAATATTACTCAGGAAAACAACAGTCAGGTCATTCCGTTTGAAATGCCGCGTTATTACGATGGCGTAGACCTGATGCAGATGACGATCCAGATCCACTATGTGAACGCTGACAACAATGAGAATTATACTGCGCCCGTGAACGTGTCATATAGCAATGACAAGATTCGTTTCTACTGGATGGTAAGCAACTATGCAACGGCCAAAGAAGGAGCACTGAAGTTTGAGATCATTGCGACAGGCGCAATTACGGTTCCCAACTCTGGCGAATCCAAGAATTATCTGTGGCGTACTCGTCCGAATGATAAGCTGACTGTTTTGAAGGCCCTTTCTGGTTCTGGAATGACAGACCCGACCGGCGATGACTGGTATACCCAGTTCCTGGCTACTATGAGTCAGAAGGTTGGTGAAGCACAGACAGCGGCAAGCAAAGCAGCGGCAAGTGCACAGGAAGCAAAGGCTGTTGTGGATGGTCTGGCTGATACATTAGCGAACTATTACACCAAGGAAGAAGTCGATGGATTTACGGCTCTGCTCCGTGGTGAGATTGCAAAAGTGGACGGTCTAGCTAAATTTGATGTTCAGTATAGCGCCGAGACACAGACAATCAAGTTTCTGAATGGAGACAAAGTCATTAAAACCATCACCCTGAATACTGACCCTAGTGCAGATTGGGTGACTGCATACAATAAGACGGTCGAAGCAAAAATCGCTGATAAGCTCTCCCCTGTTCAGACAGAACTGGAAAATACAAAAAGCGCTCTGGATGACCTGAAGACTGAAGTGGGGGATCTGCCGAACACTTTGCAGAGCGACTATTATAATAAGGAAGCAACGGACAAGCTGCTGGAAGCGAAGGCCGAAAAAACCAGCGTTACGACTGTGGCGAACGACCTGACGGTGGTGAAAAATACAACTTCTGGCTTACAGACCTCTATTGACACCATCAATGGTGACATTTCTGACATTCGAGAGCAACTAAACAATGTGAAACCCGATCCGAATTCTGGCCGCGAGTATGATATCACTTATGAGGACTCTAAGCTGAGTCTGCTGGAAAATGGCACGGTGAAAACACAGGTCATCATTGAAGGCGGTGGCGGCGGTGGCGGAAACTCCAGCGTGATTACCATCGAGCGTTTGGATGGTTCTGCGTTGACTGTTATTGCAGGCGACCCCGCTATTATCAATTATAAGTTCACTTCTGTGGACAACTCTGGTGACGATACTGGCTCCGCTACTGGCGTCTGGTACGTTGGCAACACAAAAGTCGGAACACAGACCGTCATTCAGGGAACGAATAGCTTTGATGTGACTCAGTATCTGCACAGCGGTGATAATACGGTCAAGTTGCAAGTCACAGATAGCGTTGGCAGCATCGGAACAAAGACATGGACAGTCAATGTCGTTGAGTTCTACTTGGAGAGCTCTTTTGATGATACGCTGGTATACAACGGCGAGGTTACTTTCCGTTACACTCCGTATGGCAATATTTCCAAAACTATCAATTTTACGGTTGATGGAACGCCGCTTGGCTCTACTACGACCGCTGTTACTGGCCGACAGATGACTTATGCGATTCCTGCTCAAGCCCATGGTGCACATCTTGTGGAAGTTTCCATGACCGCTGAGATCAATGGGAAACAGGTTACAAGTAATAAGATTGCTAAAGACATCATGTGGGCAACTGAGGGCAATACAACACCTATTATCAGCTGTGCTACAAAGATGGCAAGCGTAAAACAATATAGTAATGTCGCAATCAATTACACCGTTTATGACCCTTCCAGTTCTACGACCACTGTAACACTGGAAGTTGACGGTGTAAAGACTGGTACCCTGACTGTTGGTCGCACAATGCAGACATGGACTTGGAAATCTGCTAACGTTGGTTCTCATGTGCTAAAAATTGTATGCGGCTCTGTAAGCAAGACAATCAATGTTACCATCGAGGAGCTTGGTATTACCATTGAGCCTGTCAAGACGAATCTGGCATTTGATTTTAACCCTGCCGGTAAAACGAACGCAGATGCAACTCGTTTGTGGACGGATGGCAATAACAGCCTGACTGTCAGCGATAACTTTGACTGGTCTAATGGCGGTTATCAGCTGGACGAAGATGGCGATACCTACTTCTGTGTTAAGGCTGGCACGACAGCAACTATCAGCTATAAGCTTTTTGGTAACGACGCTAAGAAGCTGGGCAAGAATTTCAAGCTTGTTTTTAAAACCACGAATGTTAAAAACTACGATGCTACGGCACTGACTTGTTTGAATGGCGGCATTGGCTTGAATATTCAGGCACAGAAAATCACGCTGACCAGTGAGCAGAACAGTATTTCTCTACCGACCTGTGAAGATGATTTCATGGAGTTCGAGTTTAATATTCTGCCCGATAGTCAGTATAAGGAAATGGTTCTGTGGCTGGATGGTATTCCCTGCCGTGTTGAGCTGTATGATGCGAGCGATAACTTTACACAGACATCTCCTGTGGGCATTACGATTGGTTCTCCTGATTGCGACGTACAGGTTTACCGCATGAAGTCCTACATGATGAACCTGACAGACGATGAGATCCTTGACAACTTTATTGCAGACGCAAAGAACGCAGAGGAAATGATTGAACGTTACACCCGCAACGACATTACGGACGTGAGCGGCGAGTTGAACCCCGACTTGCTGGCTGAGAAGTGTCCAGACCTGCGCATTATCAAGATCTCTGCTCCGACCTTTACGACTGGCAAGAAGAACGAAGTGCCGAATACGACTATTCAGCACATTTATAAGAATGGTCGCGCCGTGGAAGACAACTGGATCGCTACCGGCTCTCACAAAGGACAAGGTACTAGCTCTAATGCTTATGGCGAATCCGGTCGTAATATTGACATTGACTGCTCTGGCGGTTTTACCTTTGGTAACGAGAGCACTGGCAGCAAATATGCATTTACAGAAAACAGCGTTGGCGAGAAGTATTTTAACATCAAAGTCAATGTTGCCTCCTCTGAGAATGCAAATAATGCTCTGCTGGCAGATGAGTTCAACGAGTTTAATCCGTACATTCGTCAGGCTCGCAAGGATAATCCGAAGGTGCGCGACACCATGGCATTCTATCCCTGTGTTGTGTTTATTCAGGAGACCGATACCGCTAATGCAACTGTCTTTAAGGATGGTCAGTGGCACTTTTATGCTTGTGGCGATTTTGGTAACTCTAAGAAGAATAGTGACACGATGGGCATGGACCCGAACAACCACAAGGAAGTCATCATTGAAATCGACAACAATACCGATGCACAGACTCGCTTCTTGAGTGGAGACTTTTCTGAGGAAACTTGGAACGGCGACCACAGTTTTGAATTCCGCTACATCAACAAGAACTGCAGTGAGCAAGAAGTTCAAGATGCGAAAAACGCATGGATTCGTGTGCAGAATTGGGTCGTGAATGCTGATGACGAGGAGTTCAAGAAGAACTTTGAAAATTACTTTGTCAAGGATTCCACCCTGTTCCATTATTTATTTACAGAGCGCCATACCATGGTGGATAACCGTGCAAAGAACGTATTCCCGCACACGACTGACCTGATTCACTGGGATTTCTGCTTTGATTATGATAACGATACCGCTATGGGCAACGATAACGAGGGTGGTCTGACTCTGAGCTACGGCTACGAGGACACTGACACCATCGGCACAAAGAGCGTGTTTAACGCACATGACTCGAAGCTGTGGTGTAAGGTTCGCGACCTGTTTGCGGATGACCTTGCAAAGATGTTCCTGAATCGTGAGAGTGCTCTGGCATGGAGTTCTACCCGTATCCTGAAGAAATTTGAGGATTATCAGGACGTAAAGCCTGAGAAACTGTGGATCATGGACATGCGGCGCAAGTATTTCCGTACTTATGAGGACAATGGAACGACCAGCTATCTGCCTATGATGCACGGTAACAAACGTCATCAGCGGCGTCAATTCCAGCGCTATCAGGAAAAATACATGGCATCTAAATATACAGGTGCTACTTGTACTTCGGATGATATGACCATTCGCGGTTACACTCCGACCAACTGGACGGGCGTGAAGCCCGATGGCACTTTCCATATTATTCCTTATGCTGACACTTACGTCTCTGTGCGGTACGGCTCTAACCCTGTGAAGGTGCGTGGCAAGCGTGGCCAGACTTATGCAATCCAGTGCCCGATCGAGGCTATGAATGATACTGAGGTCTATGTCTATAACGCCTCTATCATCCAGAGTATTGGTGACATTTCTGGCTTCTACCCTGGCTATGTTGATTTCAGCCATGGCGTAAAGCTGACCGACCTGAAGATTGGTTCTGCTGTCGAGGGTTACAAGAATACGAACATGACGGATTTCGCAGTTGGTAACAACACTCTGCTGGAGCATTTGAACCTGCAGAACGTGCCGAACCTGAAGAAATCTATTAGTCTGACTGGTTGTACGAATCTGGAAGAGTTCTACGCTGGTGGCTCTGGGATTACTGGTGTCGCATTCGCTAAAGGTGGTAAGATCAAGAAGGCCGAACTGCCTGCGATTGCAAGCCTGAGCGCTAAGAATCTGAATTATCTGACTGACCTAAAGATTACAGATTATAAGAACATTACCACTCTGACTGCCGAGAACTGCCCGACTATTGACCTAGTTGGAATGCTGGCAAAGTGCACGAGTTTGAACCGTGTGCGTCTGACCGGCGTTGATTGGCAGCTGGATGATACTTCCCTGCTGGATCGTCTGCTGAAGATGACCGGCTTGGATGAAAACGGTTATAACACTGACCATTCTGTTGTTGAAGGTAGTGTCCATGTGCCCATTATGCGTGAGCGTCAGTTGGCAGAGTTTACGGCACAGTGGCCTGATTTGAATATCACTTATAACACGCTGGTTCAGCAGTTCAAGTGGACGTTTGTGAATAAAGACGGCACTGTTCTGGACATCCAGTACATTGATAAGGGTGGTAAGGCAGTTGACCCTGTTACCCGTGAAGAGAATCCGATTCCGACACCTACTGCTGAGAGCACCATCTCTACGGACTTTACTTTCAGCGGCTGGGATACTGAGTTTACGACTGTTTTCAGCAATCAGACTGTTACCGCAACTTATACCGAATCTGTGCGCAAGTACACTGTCCGCTATATGAACCGTGGCGCTGTGCTGCAGGAAACTGTTGCCCCGTATGGTTCTATGGTGCTTTATACCGGCGACACTCCGGTCTATACCGCAGAAGAGACTGCATTCAAGTATTACCTGTTTAGCGGCTGGGATAAGGGTGGTTATGTTGTTGGCGACAAGGATATCAACGCTGTTTATGACGTGTGTGAGTATGTTTCCAACTACTTTGACGGAAAGGAAATCGGTCAACTGCGCCCGGTTGAAATCTACGCAATGAATAAGGTTGGCGTAGAACAGACTGTTGTTGAAGCAAAGGATGAGGTTACAATTCAGCTTGGCAATGACTTCTCTTATGACGATATCACTGAAAAGGTTTTGTTCAATGAGCCGAAGGTATTTGACGGAAAGACCTACGTTGATACAGACGTCACCCTGTTTGATGAGGACAGAGATTTTGTGCTGGCTGTTGATTACAAGATAGACTCAGCTAATGCAAATAACACCGTTCTGATGCAGTGCTTTGAGCAGAATGGCATGAATGGTATCAAGCTCTGGAACTCAAATGGTGTGAAGATGACATGGGGTATTGACTCTGCAAACGGCGCTTCTGCTGGTTCCCGCGATATGATCGTTATCCGACACATCAAGGGAGACAACGGGCTGTATGTCTACTCTTCTAATATTTATGGTTCCAGCATTTCCTACACAAAAATCGCTCGTACTCGCATTACTAAGACGAACGCTACATTGGTGTTTGGATGTGCAAAAGCAGACGATGGTGCTTATGAGAGCCATGCTAAAGGTACTGTTTATTGGTCTAAGCTTTGGTACGCAGACCTTGGTGATGCTGCTTGCCGTGAGTTGGCCGCATGGACACACGATGATCTGGTTGTTGAGGTTGCAAGCTTCAAGAACTTCTATCTGAGTGACAACTCCAACAAGCGCTGCTCTATTACCTTCCTGCAGAAAGACACGCTGGGTCAGAATATGCCGCTGAACAGTTCCTCTTCGAATGCGGGTGGCTGGGCGAACACTTCTCTGCGCGAATATCTGGATTCTCGTCTGGTTGATGCGCTTCCGATTGGTTGGAAACAGCTGGTCAAGCAAGTCAAGGTGCCGAGTTCTGCCGGTGGTAAGAGCAAGGAGATTGTGACTTCGGACTGCTACTTCTTCATTCCGTCTGCGATTGAAGTGAGCTCTTCTATGATCGATGAACCATACATCTACGAAGGTCAGACTATCAGCTACCTGACTGGCAATGAATCCCGCATTAAGCATAACGCAGATGGTGAACCGACCAAGTATTGGCTGCGCTCTCCGTTTGTTAATTACGATGGCTACTTCTACGCAATTGAGGAAACTGGCGAGCTGTATGGCTTCCATTATCCGTCTGAGTCGCTGGGTGTAACTGTTGAGTTCAGCATTTAAGGAGGTGTTGAGAGTGTATTACAAGGTACTTAAAAACGGTCGAGCGATCGATGCTCTTGACCGCCTTCAGTTTGTGAAATACCAGCCGAAACATGGCATTATGGTGAACTGCACGGAAGACGATGCACAGGGTATCATCAGTAGCAATGGCAAGTATATCTGGCATGTAGATGGCTACTATTACATCCCTGTTGATGGTTACGATACTGTTGTGTTGCAGGAAATTGACAAATACGAATATAACCAGATCAAAGCCTTGGGTGGAACCTCGCCTGAGGCTATTATTGATGCTTATACTCTGACACTGATTGAAGGAGGGCTGTTATGAGCGAGGAGAAGAAATATAACGAGTTCGTTGAAAGTTTGCATCGACTCTATCATGACCACAAGGTGCAGAATTCATTTTTGAAGAAGAAGCTTGATGAAGGGCGTATCTCTCTGGATGAGTATGAGTATATCGTGAACGGAAAGGAGGTGTAAGCCATGTACACTTTTTTGATCAATGCAGATAACAGTATTACCGCAAGTCTGACTGAGCGTATTATGCAACGCAGTAAGTTGGTGGATAGCCTCCATTTTCTGGCTGATACGATTTATAGTGGCGTAGACATGACTGAGTATACAGTTTTGCTGGAGTACAAGCTCCCTGTTAGCAAAAGCTATAAAACTGAGATTCTAAAAAAATCTACAGAGCTATACAAAAACAAGTTGGAGTATAAACTGCCATTTGATACGAACCTGACAAGCGAAGCTGGCGATATTGAGTTCTGGCTGACCTTCTCTGATGTTGAGATGACTGCCGAGGGTGAAACGATCCAACATGTGCGCAAGGTTGGCCCAGGCGTGGTACATATCATCCCGATTAGCAACTGGGCAGACGTGGTTCCCGATGAAGCTTTGAGTTCGCTTGACCAGCGCCTTATCGAGTTGATTGCTCTGAACAAGAGTATGTATGACCAGCTGAATATCAATCTGGATGGTAAGGCAGACAACATCAAATATCAGAACAACATCCTACAGCTTACCTCGAATGGTAAAGAGATCGGCAATGCTGTCGAAATTGCAGGCGGCGGTTCTGGTGCAGATTCTCATACGATGCGGGTGGTTCCGTTCTAAGCCATCCGCTCTCTTAATAAGGAGGCAACGATGGCAAAAGAATATTCGAAACTCGGCTACGGCAATGACGAAGATATTGATGCTGCCATTGCTCTTGGCCTGATTGACGAACGTGACATGATCATTACAAAAGACACTTCTGAACTGAAGTATGTGCGCGATGATTTATCCGTTCAAACGATTCGTCCGCGAAATTTGATGTTCAATACGGTTTCGGAAGCAAACAAGGCGCTGAATGCTGCAGATGATTCATATGCTGGGCAGACCGTGATGATAAAAGACAATAAAGGGAAATACGCTCCGTGGGTCGTACAGCAAAGTGCGTCCACGGGGCGCTTTTTAGTTGAACCGTTTATTGTGAGTCAGACAAATTTCCAGTGGACGGAATTCTAAAAAGAAGGAGGAACAAATGGCACAAGTAAAATTTTCATATGGCACGAAAGCACGGTATGATGCCCTATCCCCCAAGGATATGGACACGCTGTACTTTACGACTGATACATTACAGTTATTCAAAGGCACTGCTGAATACACGAAAACCAGTAAGATGGTCTCTGCTCTGCCGACGACTGGTCAGATTCAGGGTATCATCTATTTCCGCATGACAGATTATAGTATGCACATCTGGAACGGCGTGGAATTTGTGCAGCTGAATAAATCCACAGTAACTCAGATCCCGGCAGATGCAACCGACAATGATATTCCGACCACCAAGGCTGTCGCCGATTATGTCAATGCCAAGGTTGCCGCAGTGGAAGGTATCAAGGGTAAATTCGTTACAGATGTTACCTATAATGCTGGTGTGTTGAGTGTGGCAAAGGGTGATGAACCTGTTACCACTACTCTGACTGGTGTTGTTCATGAGCCCACCTATGACGCAGAGACTCGCACAATCAAACTGCCCGTCTTTGGTGGTGATACACTGACGATTGCGCTGGGTAAGGATCTGGTGGTAAAGAACGGTACTTATAATACCAAGGACAAGAACATTGAACTGACACTTACCAGTGGCGATGTCATCAAGATTCCGGTTGGCTCACTGATTGATATTTATACAGGTGTTGCAACCCCGTCCGCTGAGGTGACTGTTTCTGCAGATAATAAGATCAGTGTCGCAGTGAAGGTTTCTGCAAAAGCAAATAATACGCTAACGCTTGAGGAAGATGGTCTGTATGTTTCTGTGCCTGATGCGTACACAAAGACCGAAGTTGATACCAAGGTCAAAACCATTCAGGATGCACTTAATACTCATGCGAAGGATACTACCGTACATATCACTGCAGCAGAACGTGAAGCATGGAACGTAAAAGTGTCGCAGACCGAATTGAAGAATTCTCATGATGATGCTGTTTCTGTGGCTGCTGCGGATGCTACCAAGAAGGCTGACGCTGCTCTCGCTGGGGCTAAAACCTATACAGATGGTTTGAATACTGCAATGGATGGCCGCGTGAAGGTGGTTGAGAAGGCTCTGACTTGGAAACCGATTGATGATACCGGTGCAAGCGCTGAGACATAATAATCTAATATGAATCCCTGCATTCTGTAATGGAGTGCAGGGTTATTTTTTATCGAAAAGGAGTTTTCTGATGTCAAATTTATCTCTGCGCGAAATTGCGCAATCACAGCTCGATTCGACTCCTGTAATTGATGGACAGCTTATTGTTTGCCTTGACACGGGAAACGCCTATCGAGACACTGCTACGGCTCACGTAAAAATCGGAAGCGATTTAGAGGTTGTGAGTGACTTACCATTGGCTCCTCTAGCCGAAAAACTTTATTACTTGAAGCCTGATAAACTGTATGTGTTCTTGGGTGGGAACTGGACACTGCTGAATGATAAAACTATCGATTTAGACGAAGCTATCGCAAAGCTGCCTGCCGGAGATTCGACCTCCTTGAATGATGATGTGGAGATCATCACACAGGATACGGACATTACGCAGTCGCATTATTACCGGCGCAAGTTAGTAGTGCTATGGGAATACATCAAAACAAAGGCGCAAGATTTCTTTGCGGCGAAAAACCACCAGCACGGAAAAGCAGATATCACTGACTTTCCTACCTCGATGCCTGCAAGTGATGTATATCCGTGGGCAAAGGCGGCAACAAAGCCGAGTTATACAAAAGCAGAGGTTGGACTGGGAAAGGTAGATAATATTGCGGATGCTGATAAAACAGTTAAGCGGGCAACTACTGCCGGAACAGCAGACAGTGCAAATAGTGTTGCATGGGGAAATGTGAGAGATAAGCCGACGACATTCCCTGTTGAAGCGCATAACCACGACGACAGGTATTATACCGAGGCTGAAATGGACGGGAAGCTTGAGAAAAAGAGTCCCACAGACCACACGCATGATTTGAGTGAACTTATAAGTGGGTTAAGCATAGGAAATTCTACCACATTAAACGATAGTGTCCAAATTATCACACAAGATACAAACACCGCAAATCAAAAATATTATCGGCGTCCTTTGACTGTTCTGTGGGATTATATTAAATCCAAAGCAGACAGTGTATATTCTGCCATTGGTCATAACCATAAAATTCAAAATTTAGAGGACTATACAACGCGAGTTTGGGATGCAACGATCGTTCGGCAAGCTGATACAGTATTGGCAAGTCCTCAAGATAAAGATGGTATAGCAACCTTTCGCAAGTTGGACAAAAATGATGTCGGCCTAGAGAACGTGGACAACACCGCAGATAAAAACAAGAATGTTGCGACTGCCGGTATAGCTACCACAGGTGTCCGAGATTATAATAACGCAAATAATACCATCAAAATCGGTTGGCAGGGTGCTGACCTTGATGCCAAAACTCTTGCTTATGTTGCTGGTTATACGTCCGATAAGAAAATACACCCCGCCTCAAAAGACGGAGTTCGTAGTTGGCTTGGTCTTGGAGATTCTGCATATAAGAATACGAAATCACGTTCAAACAAGGGCAGCACAGACTGGACAAATAATGCAACAGACGATGCCATTGTACCTACTATGTCGTTTATGGCGTATTGGGATGGTGCATATAATTCTAACGGTGCATCGAATTTATCGTATTGTGACCGTGGTAGATTTGGAACAATCGTGACTAAAAATACTGGAGATTACGCGGTTGCTGGACACACACATAATAGTATAAAAGATGTCGGAGATGGCAGAACTACCACATTTGCCTACTCAAAAGACGGTATGAGTTATGCAGATTATACTTGGCTCGCCGGTTGGAATGGTTATGAACTGAGAGCTGTTCATAAGAGTCAGTTTGCTATCGCAGGACATTCTCATTCGTTTATAAATTCCGTTGGAGTAAAAAACGCACAAACAGGCAGGAATCAAATATATGGTAATGTGTATAGCTACAATTCAAACGCATCGGCTCATACTGGAATGCCAACTACTTATACTTCAACAATTGGATTCGGTCAAGGCGCATCCGGTACTGTTGAAATCTGTGGCGAATGGACAGGTGGTAAAGGTTTATGGTCAAGAGCATTGCGAGATTGTTGTGACGATTGGTATGGTTGGCAGCGCATCTATACAGAAAACTATCACCCTAGTGCTGACGTAGCAAATAAAGCAAACTCTGCCGATTATCTCAACTTCACAGCAGGTAACGAAATCAACTTTACAGGGACGCCAACAAATAATGCTGTCTATTTTGGATATCGCAATTCAACTATAAATGATTACAGGTTCTGTAACGGCAGTGGTGGTCTCACAAAAGTAACCGCGGCATCATTCGATGGTAAAGCTACAAGCGCCGGTACTGCTAATAGCGCAGGCAACGGTGTCACCGCATCGGGCAAAACTGGTGCTGGTATTTATTATGTTAGGTTTGGCAATGGTACTCAAATGTGTTGGGGTTTTTATAAAGAATCCGATCATTCTGGCAGTACAAGTTTCCCGGTTGCATTCAATAATTCACAGTATAGTATTTCGCTGACTGCAACTACATCATCAAATAACGCCTCATATATAACTGGTTGCTCTACAACTAGCTTTTCCTATGCAAGACACGGCATGTCATATAACGATGTTCAGTGGATCGCGGTCGGTACTTGGAAATGAGTGTTGCTTTATTAGAAAGAAGAGGTGAAAAATTTGAACGAAGAAATTAAAGTTGGATATTTTATCATGAAACCAGTCGAAACTCAAGAACAATGCGATCAATATTCTACGATGGCGACACAGCTAAACGACCATAATAGTTCTGCGTTGCCAGGTAGTGTTCTTTGGGCCATTGATGACAAAGAAGACCGCTATGAGATTATTGAATCAGGTACGGTTCCAACCGAAGAAGAAGCTCTCAAACCTCGTAAAGAAGACAAAATTTCTGAATCAAAAACGACACTGTCTGCATATCTGGCTGCGCACCCGATTCAGTGGTCAGACGGCAAGTATTACAGTGTTACGACTGAGAAACAGGCATTGCTGACCTCGAATTTGGCGCTGTATCAAATCTCCGCCACCGCCGGGCAATCGTTCAAGCTGACGTGGAATTCGACTGGTGACGAGTGCGTGGAGTGGAATTACGAAGAATTGGCCGCACTTGCTTTGGCAATTGGAACTTATGTAAAGCCATTTGTATCTCGTCAGCAGGAGTTGGAGCTTGCCATTAAGAAATGTACGACCCAGGCAGAACTGGACGCCATTGAAATTACATACGATCCTGTGCTGACCGCATACTTGGCCGAAGCCGGTAAGGAGGTCGTCTCATGAATGATGTCAGAATAAAATACAAAGAATTAGCAAAGTGTATCGCGCTCTTCCTGATTGGAGGGGCGCTTTATTATTGCATCGAAATTCTTTGGCGTGGTTATTCGCACTGGACGATGGCTGTTGTGGGCGGCATTTGCTTCGTCGTGATCGGTGGATTGAACAATTACATTCCGTGGGAAATGCCGATGTGGAAACAAGGTCTCGTCGGAGCACTATTTGTAACCGGCATGGAACTGGTAGTAGGCATCCCGTTGAACCTGATGATGGGCTTGCATATCTGGGACTACTCTTCCCTACCCTTCAATCTACTGGGCCAAATCTGTCTCCCATTCACTGTGCTATGGTTCTTCCTTGCGCTATTGTGCATCTATGTTGATGATTGGCTGCGCCATTTGTTATTCCACGAACAGAAGCCAGAATATCACTGGTAATGCGATAGCTCTAAGCTAAAAAGAAAGAATCCCCGATGGAAAACCACCGGAGACTCTTCCCTTGCCTAATCGACATACTAGCTCGACGAAAAACTAGCATGCTTGGAATATATCATATCGTCAAGAAATTGTCAACAGAAAGGAGAAAATATGGCACAGGAAATACTAAAACCCTTTATCCTCGATGAGACCGGAAAGGAGCTTACCGCAGCAATCCAGACATTTGATACGAACTGTACGACCAATACAGAATCCATCGTGACTGCATTGCAGAAAATTGCCGAGCAACTGGCCGCATTGAATAAAACGCTGACGCCTAAAAATGATACCACTGGCGGCTCTACTGCTGGAGGAGGTGGTGTTACAGAATGATTGGATTGTTAAATGCTGGTCCGCACGTTTATACTTTTACCATTGAGCAGTTATGGACATCAATCCTTGGTGTTTGTGGAGGGATCACAGCAATTGCAGCTGCCGTCGCCGTTATTCTCAGCGCAATCAAGAAGGCAAAAGAACCGGACACGAAACAGAATGCAAAGCTGGACGACCATGACAAACATCTCGAAGATGTAGACCGCAAACTCAAGAATGATCAGGAAGTTCTGGACTTATATCGTTCTAAAATTTTGTCACTGGAAGAACACCAGAAAGAACAGGACATCATTGTCGAGGAACATAGTCGTAAAATCGCTGGCGTTGAACAGCGTGTAAATCGAAGCGAACATGGAATCAATGTAATGATGAAAGCTCTGCTGGCTCTGCTCAGTCATGGTATTGACGGAAACGCAATCGACCCGATGAAAGAAGCGAAAGCTGCTCTGGAAAGCTATCTGATCGATGGACAAAGTTCAAAGAATACTTGATACATAACCCGGTTGGCTGTATGCCGCCGGGCTTTTATTTTGGAGGTGCTTATTATGATGGAACTTGTAAATGAATTGCTTACTACCCTCGTGAAGCTGGTCGTTACTGCTGGCGGTTCTTATCTGATTGCATACGGTCTTCCCTGGCTGAAGAAGATTGGTCTGTACAAGATGGTTCAGATCGGTGTTATGGCCGCAGAGAAGCTGGCCGAGTCTGGGGCAATCCCCAAGGTGGATAAGAACGCCAAGGCAAAAGAGATTCTCGGTATGCTTGGTATCAAGGTCACTCCTGTGATCGAAGCAATGATTGAAGCTGCCGTCAAGGAGCTGGACACTCAGGAGAACAAAGTCAAGAATGAACTGAAGAAAGACTGAGGTGACTCCTTATGGCAGTAAATACATATTCAATGAAGAAAGATTGGAATAAAAAGGTGTCGGCTCATTTTTCCGTCTATGAGTTCGCCTGTTCTGATAAGAGTGATATGGTACTGGTTGACACCTCATTGATTGAAGTGTTGGAACAGATTCGGGCTCATTTTGGAAAGCCTGTAAAAATCAATTCGGCTTATCGCACTCCTGCATATAACATTTCAATTGGTGGCAGCCCGCGCAGTCAACATTGCCTTGGAACTGCAGCAGACATTCGCATCGTTGGAGTTGACCCGATTCAGATTGCGCTCTATGCGGCCTCTCTTCCCCTTTATGCTAAGCGTGGCGGTATCGGCTATTACAGCCGTGTCGGCCTGAAAGATGGGTTTGTGCATGTTGATGTCCGATCCTGGTCGTCTCGCTGGATCAGTAAGGCTGGTACTGCTTATGTGAGCGTAAGCAAAATCATGCCTACCATCAAGCAGGGAGCTAAAGACTGTGTGGGTAGAATCAGCTACGCGGTAACTGTACTACAGCGGCATCTTAGTATTACAGCGGATGGAAATTTCGGGGCTGGGACAAAAGCAAAACTGATCGAATATCAGAAAGCACATGGTCTGACTGCGGATGGAATCTGTGGGCCTGGCACATGGGGTTCATTCACTTGATGACTATGCAACAGTTACACGCAGGAGATAAAATCAAATTAGACGGAACGCTATTTGCAAACAGCCAGACACACTGCGGAATGCGCCGCTTTGGTGAATGGTTCATCTACGATGGGAAACTCGTCAATGGGCGCTATCGGGTGACAAATCTTGAAAGCCGCATTGGTAAGTATCCTATTTCAGTGAACGTATCTGGATATGTTGAACCTAGCGATATTAAATTAGTTGACAACGCGAATGGATATTGATATTATTATTCCAAGGAGAAGATACCATATCTGTTATTATTCGCGGATGCTATATCGGTGAATGTCAGTCCAAGGTTATAATTTCAATCGTTGAAACAAGCGAATCAAAACTATAAATAGAGTGTAGGAGATTGCAATATGAATAACGAAAACAAGATTGTTGTGACTAGCTGGACGGGAAAGTCTTGGGAGATGACGCCAGAACAAATTGAAGCAGCTTACCGTTATAGAGAACTTCAGTATCGTATTGATAATGCTAAGAATCAGCTCGAATTTAATGCGGACTGGATTGAAGAAAAATACGGTTGTTCTATTGATGAGGTTATCGGATATGTTGAAGAGTTCCTTCAGGATAATATTGAATGCAATGTGTCAGAAGATAGCTCGTGGATCAACTACTTCATGGAAATGTTTAATGGAAAGAAAGATAACAATGACTGATTGATTGGTTTACTAGACTACGAATAATAAAAATAGATGGGGTATTGATCCTTAATTGGACCAGTACCCCATTTTTTAGCATTTCTCTTCCGCCTTTAATGTTCTCTACTCCAACCATAGACTCATACATCCCACAATGAACCAACTCCTGTTGATAAAAAGCATCTGCATCAATGATTTTCCACATAGCGCCCATAAAGCCTGGCTTTATAAGCTCCGTAAAAATTCATACAATTCAATCTTGCCTTGTAACCAGATGGCATCGTCGCCGGATTTCAGATATACCGAATAGATTTCATCAGGATGCTCGAAGATAAATTCCACTTTCTTAGCTGTATTCCGATCAATAAGCATACTGCCCATAATTACATTATCCTCCTTCCTTAAAACACATGCCAGATCACTTTATTGTGCAGAGATGGCTCAATTTCAAACGCTTTACTATAACTCAGCGTTATGCTTGAACCTTTTACACCTCATAATTCAAATAGCGTTTGATATCATCCTCAAGGAGCATTAACACAATTTTATCAAATGTCTCATGTGCCTTTTTATAGATAGCAATTTCAAGCGCAGATGGCTCACTCCATAAGTTCAGGTATTCAAGAGCCTTGTTGTAAGCCCCATTCTCTTTGTTGTTCCCACCATGGTTATAATTATAAAAGTCATAGCAAAGTTCAAGAAATTCAGAGTTGCTCATTTCATTGACATATTTTAGTGCTCGCTTAGTTTTTTCTTCATCAACAACAACCAGCATAATCGTTCCCTTAAATCTTAGCTTTTATCAAATTACTCTTTTGCAGCGTCCAGAAGCATCTTGGCAAGTTCTTTCGCTTGTTTTACTGTAAGATGAACCTCTTGGCATTCAACGTCAACGAAAAACACGACACGATTCGTCTCTTTTTCTTTGTGGATGCTAAATTCCACAGGGCTGCCCCATTCGTCGGATGCTTCTAAGCATTTATAGTTTAATTTCATTACGAACCCTCCTAAAGCTCAGCTTTTATCAAGCGTTATCACAGGAAACAGCCATCCTGTTTTGGGGTTTGAAAACACAGTATCATATTCAATTCTGTCAAAAGAGCCAATGATTCCACCACATTCCTTGCATCTGATGTGCTCATACCACATAGCTTTCTCCTATTTCTCCCAATAATATTCACGAATAGCATAGCTGCAAAAATCTTCAGGCTTGGTATATACGGCGTTAGAATCATCCAGAGTGAAATGAGCACAGCTGCATGATTCTCCTTGCTTATCCCATGTGTTCCAAAGGTTGCAATCCTTACAGCGAACAACTTTGATTGCATCCACCTCTGGGACTTTATTTAATCGGCTTCGCAAGGTTCTGTATAATGTCTCCTTGTTAGAATCCACTTTATCAACGCCAATCATTGGTTCATACATCCCACAGCGAATCCATTCTTGTTGATAAAAGGCATCTGCGTCAATAATTCTTCCCATGGCATTTCACCTCTTTTTTATCTCAGCTTTTATCGGATGATGCGACGTTTTTTCGCATTGAATTCAAGCACCATCTTCTTGTACTCCGCATAACACTCCGGGCACAGGTCGCCTGTATCTTTCCTCCAACCCCATCCATGAAGCAGAGCTCTGTTTGTATCATCTATATGAACAGTAACCCCACAACGGTCACATTCTGTTTGCATATATCTACCATTCGCTTTTTTCATTACAAAACCTCATTAAGTCTTAACTTTCATCAGATTGAAAAATATCGTTCCGCGATTTCGTCATACAGTTCTTCTTTGGCGAGATTATAAGCAGAAACGCAATCAAATACGTTTCCGGAAACACTAAAACGCTCTCTGATTCGTTTAATCTGAACTTTCATAGCTTCCATTCCAAAGGTAAGCACTCCATTATTCTTATCTTCTTTGATTGCTTCTACAATCTTTTCAAGTTCCTTTTTCGTACAATCATAGAACAGGTTTTTCTCAAATATCAGCATATAAAATCCTCCTACTAGAACTCAATCATTTTATTTTCTCAGACAGCCATTCTTTCCAGCCACTTACGGTTTGCGGGCAATTATCCTGTTGAGCCACAATTTCATTCAATGTTGCCGCGAGTTCTTCGTCGCTCATTTCGCGGATGGCCTGTGCTTTATTGTTTCGACGCCCAAATTCATCCTTGCTGTGTTTGTGAAGAATGAAGCCGAGTGCGATATCAAGTATCGTTGGGTTGTTCATTGTTTCACCTCGTGGAATGTGATAGGCATATCTTCCGGATTGGCTGCAATCGCCATCGGAGATAGCCATTTTAAGATAAGTTTTCGTTCTTCTGGTTGCGCTTTGGGTCCTGTCCAGAAATGATGCCAGTGGCCACGACGCATATGAGGACGCGGCGACTGATGTTCAGATTCTTTGTATTCTTTTTTCCTGGATTGTTCTTTTGCTTTCTGTTGACGAATCGCTGCTCCGACACGAATGCCAACGTCCCACTTTCGAATTTCTGAATATTTATCCTTGACCGTTTTCCCTCTCTTTGTGATAAAAGACTGTTCAGAACTTGGCGTGATTTCTGCGTTCTGTGCAAGAATATATAATATCACTTGAAGGATTTGTTTTAGGAATATTTTTGTTTCTGCTGAATCCTGCATTGCTCTTAATGCCAGGCGCTTTAATTCCTTATCCCCGTTTGTATTTTCAAGCGCCTGTTTATCGAGCATATCTACACTTTCTTCTATAGTCTTTGCTCCGATATGAATAGAATAGCTGAATACATCTCCGTCGTCCGTAAGGAAAACTGGCTTTAATTCTTTATCTCCGTTGTTAACATCATACTCTAGCGTTACAAAGAATCCATGGATTTTATCTGCCTTATAATATGTGTTTGGGAGTTCCACATAAAAGCATGGATACGGAAGCTGTAATAATATTTCGTCAGGAACATCAAGTTCTCCATCCTGCTCAAACAAAAGATTTTTCAGATCTTCGTCGATAACGTAGACCTCTTTACTTAGTCTCCACGGAGCTATTGCAAAGATTGCTTGAGCCACAGATGTCATTCCCATTCTTATATCAATAGGAAGTTTGTTTAGGTCATATCCTTTAGATGCAACTGCTAATGCAGCACTCATAGGAGCATAACACCAATCAGGCCACGATCCAAGTTGTGGAGATCCATTTTCACTATGAAACATCTCCATCTGCTCCCAAGCCTTGGGATATTGTTCTGATATTTTCTTTAGTACAAAAAGAGGAAGATAGATTTCTTTTTTCATGAGTCAATCTCCGGGATTACAAAATAGGTTCTTCGCGGATATTTATTGTTTATTACCGTCTACCATAACAACAACACCATCTTCAACCAGGTCGCTCGGCCTGACGTTCAAAGCCTTCGCGATATTTTCTACAACGATATTTTTCGCATCACAAAGTCTCGAATCTGACGCTTCATAATTTCGAATCTGCCGGTCAGACAGGCCAACGATTTCAGCAAGCTGCTTCCCGGTGAGGCCAGCCTTTTTGCGATAATATGCGAGGGCAGTGATCTTATTTTTGTCCTGGAACCACTTAGAAGCACGAACCGAAGCAAGTAAATCTATTCCCTTATTCGCGTCATTGATGATTTCTTTATTATCGTAATCCATCAAGATGAGAGCCAGTTCGTTTGCTCTTTCTACCAACTTTTTTGTCTGAGCATCTTCTTTGGGACGGCAACGATGAACTTCCTGCTGAATCAGCTCCACATATTTATGGGGGTTGACGATTTTAATAGTCGGAAAACGAAGTTCGATATTTGCGCAGACGCCAGAGAAAGTCGTTCCATCAACCGGAAAACGAGAATGATTGGATGCGATTTCTTCACAGACGGCACGGAAAAAGCCCAATGCTTGTCCAGCAGAATTGGGAACGTCAAATGGCGTTGTTTCAATCTTCTTTTCATGATTGATTTCAAATTCGTAGAATCCCTCTGGGAGATCCTC
The DNA here is from genome assembly GCF_003478405.1 of Faecalibacterium sp. AF28-13AC. Classification (NCBI taxonomy): domain Bacteria; kingdom Bacillati; phylum Bacillota; class Clostridia; order Eubacteriales; family Oscillospiraceae; genus Faecalibacterium; species Faecalibacterium sp. AF28-13AC. The sequence goes on from NZ_QUFG01000005.1 coordinate 204,573, forward strand.
TTTTTTCGCATAGATCCAAATCGTGCTGGTCTTCGGATTATCGTTGTACGGGTCATAATTAACAAGAGAATCCGAACCATGTGCCACGACACTCAATTCGATTCCGCCTTGTCCGCCGAGTATACCGGGCTTATATTCGATCGTAGCGCGGTCAAGAGTATAGCCTGCTACGTTGCCGATGTTCATTTGCTTCGCCAGCATCTTAAAGTTTTTTTCGATTGCGTCTTTGATGTCCGTGCCTTCAATGTTAAATTCGGAAGCGCCGGATCTGTGTACTCTGTAAGTCATGGTTGATACCTCCTGTTTGTTTTATGATTTCATTATACACTTCTCGTTTCCTATTGTCAACAGAGGAAGTGGATTTCCTTTTATCATATTAGGAAGTATACAAGAAAAGGCGCAGGTTGCCCTACGCCTTAATGGTTTCAAATGCGATTTTCAATTTTAATACTTCGCTGATAGCGCTTAGATTGTCACATCGTAGCCCTTTAGTTTAAGACTCAAAATCGGATTCGACTACTGCGCTGCGTGCACCGCTGTGGTGTAAATTGTGTGCCCTTGCGGAAATTGGTGTAGTAGTGGTGTAAAACCAGTAATTTTCCGATGTATGAACCTATATTTTATACGATGATACGACGTTTTTGATCTATATTTTCAAAATTAGGTTTATTATACTATATTTTGTCAGGATTCTCAAGTGCCGAACGCCCCATTTTTGAGGGAAAATCTCACAATCTTTTCCATCTCAGGCCCGGCCGCCTTGGTCTGCCCGACAAAGATGCTGTGGGGACCATCATTTTCTCCGTTTTGCGGGTGCATTGCGCTCGCCGCGCTTTGCGCCCTGCCCCACCGGGCCGCGGGGGCGGCGCTCGGCCGCTTTGGATTGCAGCGTAGCGCTGCGGGTCTGGGCACGGCCCTTGGCGGCTGCGGCGCGCAGGCCGTTGATCTCTGCCTTGGTCAGCTCACGGTAGGTGCCCGGCTTGAGCATCCCCAGCTTGACGACGCCCTCGGCGTTCCGCTTCAGGCGGACGACTTCCAGCCCGACGGCCTCGCACATCCGGCGGATCTCGCGGTTCTTGCCCTCTTTCAGGGTCATCTCCATCACGGTGCGGCCCGGCTCGTCGGTCACGACATTGATGGCACAGGGCATGGTCTTGGTGCCATCGTCCAGCACGACGCCGGAACTCATCTTCAGGATCTGGCTCTCGTCGGCACGGGGCTGCACGGTAACGCAGTACAGCTTGGAGATGCCGCCGGACGGATGGGTGACGGCCTGCGCAAAGGCACCGTCGTTGGTCATCAGCAGCAGACCCTCGCTGTCCTTATCCAGGCGGCCCACCGGGTAGAGGCGGGCGGGGATGTCGCTGACCAGCTCCATGACGGTCTTGCGGCCCAGCTCATCGCTGGCGGTGGTCACGTAGCCGCGGGGCTTGTACAGCGCCAGATAGTAGAGCTGCTGGTTCTTCTGAATGTAGATGCGCTCATCATCCACATGCAGCACATCGCGGTTGGGGTCCATCTTGTCGCCCACCTTGGCCGGGTGGCCGTTGACCTTGACGCGGCCCTCAGCAATGATCTGCTCGGCCGCGCGGCGGGAGCACAGGCCCTGCTCGCTCATGATCTTCTGAATACGTTCTTCTGCCATTGTTCGTTTACTCCTTGTGCGCCTCCCGGCGCTCAAAATGCACCGCGCTGAAGAGCCCTGCCCTTGCGGGAAAGGTGGTACGCAGTGCCGGATGAGGGTGCGCATGTTCGCGCGTTTGCCTCATCCATCTTGCTTCATTCGGCTGCTCCCCTCAAGGGGAAGCTCATGCGCCTTTTCTTACGCGTTGGGCGCTTCGGGGCCGGTCTCCGCGGGGGCCGCCTTGCCGCCCTTCCTGTCGATGAGGACGCTAACCTTCTCCACCAGTTCGGGGATCATGGTCAGGGCGCGGTCCACGGTGTTGGCCCCGTCGGACAGCTGGATGGTGCGGACACAGCCGTCCTTGATGACAAGGAAGGCCACCGGCTGGATGTTGACGCCCGCGCCGGAACCGCCGCCGAACAGGTCCTTGTTGGCAGCATTCTTGCCGTCAAAGTCCGTGCCTGCGGACGCAAAGCCAAAGCTGACTTTGGACACCGGAAGGATGGTGGTGCCGTCCTCGGTGGTGATGGGCTTGCCCACGATGGTGTTGGAATCCACCATCTGACGGACCTTGTCCATCGTGACGTTCATTAAACCCTGGATCGGATGCTCAGCCATAAAATCGGCCTCCTTATTTCAATGAGTGGGAAAAAGCGGGAACGCTTTCTCCGGAACTGCCCCCGCCGCAGCGGACAGGCAGAACACACCATACAGTTATATTATAACCAAATTATAGGAAGACGTCCAGCACTTTTTCGCGCCAGAACTCGTAAAGCACACGCACTGCCGTGAAGACGATGGCATACGCCTGTGCCGACACCCGGAAGGACACCCGGTCCTGCACCGTCGGCTGGGCCGAGCCGAAATCCGGAAGCAGCCGCAGCTGCTCAAAATCGAGATAGACGAACCGGTCGAGGAAGCCCAGTGCCGGATAGAGCCAGGCGTTCAGGCTGCCATAGCTGAGGGCAGCTTCGGCGGGGTCCTCACCCCGGACGCCCAGCACGACGTCGATCTTCGTGATGCGCAGCGACCCGATGATGGCTCTGGTCAGCCGGCCCGCCCCCCGCAGGATGGTGCAGAGGATGTTCAGGGTCAGCCGGGCCTTTTTGCGGGGCGGGGTCTCCGGCCTGGGCTTCCTGTCCGCTTTCTGTTCGGCCGGTTTTTTCTTCTTTTTCTTTTTCGGCTTTTCCGGTGCAGGATACTGGAACACCGGCAGGGTCAGCCCCAGCGCACCGGCCCGGATGGTCAGCACATCGTTCTCCCACTGCACGTCCGCGCAGAAGGGGCAGAACAGCAGCACCACCGCCAGGATCAGCACCACCAGCAGCAGGACGCCGATCCCTTTCAAGAGAACGAGCAGCACCGCTCCCAAAACGCTCAGAACACTCATACCTCTCCCCCGCTTTCTTCCCTGCTGTGGATGGGCGGCAGGTCGTCCAGGCTGGACAGGCCAAAGCACCGCAGAAACACATCCGTCGTCCGGAACGCCACCGGCCGTCCGGGCAGGTCCAGCCGCCCGGCCTCTTCGATGAGGCCTTTTTCCAGCAGGCCGGACACGCTGGACGAGGAGTCTACGCCGCGCACCTGCTCAATGAATGCGCGGGAGACCGGCTGGTTGTAAGCGATGACGGTCAGTGTCTCCATCGCCGCCGGGCCCAGCGGCACCGAGCGCCGGGTATCCAGCACCCGGCGGACCGGTTCGGCAAAGTCGGCCTTGGTAGCCAGCTGCCAGTGGGTGTTCAGGTGGAGCAGGCACAGGCCGCTGTCCTCGCGGGCATAGCGGGTGCGCAGCTCTTCCAGCACCGGCTCCACGCTGGAGACCGGCATCTGAAGCGCCTGGGCCAGTTTGTCGGCTCCGATGGGTTCCGCATAGGCAAAGAGCATCGCCTCCACGGCGGCTCGCAGTTTTTTCTGGTTCATTCGTTCTCCTTTGTGCGTTCCAGCCGCCCGCGGCGCATGGTCATCGCACCGTCCGGGCCGAGGGTGACACGCCCGCCGCGCACCAGTTCCAGCAGGGCCAGAAAGGTGGCCACATGGGTGCTCCGGCTCTGGCGGCGGGAAAACAGCTGCCCCAGCTTCCGGGCACTGCCCCCGATGAGCTGGCGCAGGATATAGACCACCCGGCTGTTCACCGACACCACCGGCGCGGACACCAGCGGCTCGAACTGCTGCTGGGTGGGCTGCCGGACGACGGCCGCTTTCCGGCCCGCCAGCGCCTGCCAGCAGTCCGCCAGCACCTGCGGCGAGTGGAAGAGGTCGTAGGTGTTGTCCTGCTCCACTTCCAGCGGTCTCCGGACGAAGACCGGGGCCTGCTCCCCTTTTGCGCGCAATGCCCCGGCCATCCGGCGGCACTGGTCGTACTCGATGAGCTGGCCGGTCAGTTCCTGTTTCATCCGCTCGCCCTCTTCGCTGCGGGGCAGCAGCAGATAGCTCTTCATCTCCACCAGATGCGCCGCCATCTCGATGAAGGCGCTGGCCGTCTCCGGGTCGGCTCCGGCGTCCGCCGCCACAGTGCAGGTGTACTGGTCGATGAGTTCCAGAATGGGGATGTTGTGCAGGTCCATCTTGTGCTTCTGCACCAGCGTCAGCAGCAGTTCCAGCGGGCCCTCGAAGTCCGCCAGATGGAACGTCAGCTCTTCTGCCACTCAGATCACCGTCCCGATGGATGCGTAATACATGGAATAGGCGATCTGGTCGATGTAGCCGGTGCCCAGATCCAGCAGGTCCCACACGGCATCGTTCAACAGGGTAAGCGGGCCGTCCAGAAAGCCGCTCCAGACCACCGCCAGCATGACGATGAGGATCACCCGCTCATATTTCATGATGCCGAAGTAGATGCGCTGGGGCAGCACCGCCAGCAGCACCCGGCTGCCGTCCAGCGGCGGCACCGGGATGAGGTTGAACACCGCCAGACTGACGTCCATCATGACCAGATATTGCAGGAAGCGGGCTGCAAACACGGTTCCGACCGTGACCGGGGCCCAGTAATACAGCAGCTTCCAGACCACCATCGCGAGGTAAGCCAGGAGCAGATTTGCCACCGGGCCTGCCAGCGCCGTGAGCGCCATGCCCGCCTTGGGGTTCTTGAAATTGCGCGGGTCGGTGGAGACCGGCTTTGCCCAGCCCACGCCCGCCAGCACCATGCACAGGGTGCCCATCAGGTCAAAGTGGCGGAACGGGTTCAGCGACAGCCGGCCCTCCCGCTTGGCCGTAGGGTCGCCCAGCAGCCAGGCCGCGAGGGCGTGGCCCGCTTCGTGGAACGGGATGGCGACCAGCGTCACCAGCGCCCGGATCAGATAGTACAGTCCGCGTGAGGTCATCGTATTCTCCTAACAGTGGATTATTTTGTCTTATTGTACTATGTTTTTCGATTTCAGACAAGGGTTTGGCCCACAGATAAAAAAGGTTGCAGAAATTTCAAAAAAATGCTTGCAATTTCTGCCCGACTCTGGTACAATAGTCAAGCTGATTATTTTGAATTCCTTACTTCACTGCTAGGAGGTGCAAGTATCATGGCTAAGTGTGAATGCTGCGGCAAGGGCGTTACCTTTGGTATCAAGGTCTCCCACTCCCATCGCCGTTCCAACCGTACCTGGAAGCCGAATGTCCGTCGTGTCAAGGCGGTCGTGGAGGGTTCTCCCAAGTATATCTACGCATGCTCCCGTTGCCTGCGCGCTGGCAAAGTTACCCGCGCTGTCTAAGTAGCTGCATTTGCCGGTCACTTTGTCGAGTGACCGGCTTTTTTGTTTTCCAGGAGGAGGTTTTTCAGATGGCTCTGCCCCATGACCCCATCATGCTTTTGAGCATGGTGAACCTGAAGCTGCGCGACTTCTACCCCAGCCTCGACGCACTGTGCGACGACCTGGACGAGGACAAGGCCGCGCTGTGCGCAACGCTCGCTGCCGCCGGGTATGGATACGACCCGGTGCGGAATCAATTCGTATAAATTCAGGAGGATGCTTTCATGATGCAAGGTACCTATTATAAAGAGTGGAGCCGGATGCTCGGCCGCGAAATGGAGTTCAAGGTCTATGGCACGGCCGGTGTGCCGGTGCTGGCCCTGCCCGCCCGCGGGGGCCGTTTCTACGATTGGGAAAACAACGGGATGCCCGAAGCAGTGGCTTCCCTGCTGAGCAGCGGCAAACTCCAGCTCTTTACCGCCGACGGCATCGACGCCGAGAGCCTGCTGGCCGGGGATGCTGCGCCCCGCCGCCGGGCCGAGATGCAGGAAAAGTATTTCAACTACCTGTCCACCGAGCTGGCCGCCCACATCCGGGAACTGAACCAGACCAAGAAAGGCCAGCTCATCTGGTGCGTCGGCGTGGACACCGGTGCCTGTCAGGCCGTCAACTGCCGCCTGCGCCGCCCGGAGGTGTTCGGCGGTGCCATCGGCCTGTCCGGCCTGTACGACATGAGCCGCTTTCTGGGCAGCGCCGAGGACGACCTCGTGCTCCGCAATGCCCCCCTCGCCTACCTGACCGAGACCGGCCTCGTGGACAAAAAGGCCTTTGCCAAGGCGGAGGAGAACGACCTCATCCTCTGCGCCGGGCAGGGCAGCTACGAGGAAGAGGCACAGGCCGACACCCGCGCCCTCTCCGAGGCCCTGACCGCCGCCGGGCTGCCCGCCCACTGCGAGTTCTGGGGCAGTGATGTCTCCCACGACTGGTACTGGTGGGGCAAGGAGCTGCACCTGTTCGCAGAACGCATCTTTGGAGAAGGAGGAAGTCATGCCTGAATTTGTGATCGGTGCCCGCGGGCACGATTTTGGCCGTCACACCCCGGATGAGTTGTTCGCTTCCATCGGCAAGGCGGGCTTTGCCTGCACCCAGCTGGCCTACACCAAGGCCATTGAGGGCGTGAAGAGCTATGCCGATGTCACCCCGGAACTGGTCGAAGCCACCCGCGCTGCAGCCACCGCTGCCGGTGTTTCCATCGCGGTGAACGGCACCTACGTCGAGCTGAGCTATGCCGACGAGGACAAGCGCCGCGCCGAGGTCGCCAAGGTGCTGAGCCAGATCCCGGTCGCCAAAGTGCTGCACGCCGGCTGCATGGGCAGCGAGACCACCAACATGGCCAAGCAGCCCGGTGTCACCCGCAAGGAAGCGCAGGAAGCCCTTCTCCGCAGCCTGGGCGAGATCCTGCCCGTCTGTGAGGAGCAGGGGGTGCTGTTCGCCGTGGAGTGCGTCTACTACCACGCCATGAACACCCCGGAGGCCGTCAAGATGGTGCTGGACACCATCGCCAGCCCCAATCTGCGCGTCCTCTGCGATTTTGCCAACTACGTCGGCCCGGAGGATGCTTCGCTGGACGCGCAGCGCCGCATCTGGGACAAGGTGGGCAGCTGGTACGGCGACAAGATCGCCGCTGTCCACTTCAAAGGCCAGAACTTCCGGCCGGACGGCACCCTGTACTCCACCAGCCTGGAGGATTCCTGCGTGGACTATGCAGGCGGCTTCGCCATGCTGAAGCAGATGCCGCAGGCCGCCTTCCCGGTCCTGCGCGAGGAAGCCGTCCCCGCCCGCGCCGCCAGCGACATCGCCTTTATGCGGAAATTCTGCGAATAAGCGCTTGCCTTTCAGGAGTTGTTGATGCTCCCCCAGTCACCTACGGTGACAGCCCCCTCTGAGAGGGGGCCTTTTACAGCTGACCCTTGCGCCAAGGCTCCCTCCATGAGGGAGCTGGCACAGCGACGCTGTGACTGAGGGAGTTTGCAGCAACTCCTTCTTTTTTTGTCTTCTGTGTTCACAAAAAATTCACAATTGAATTTTCATTTCCTACTTGTTCTGTAGGACAAGCTGTGCTACAATGCCTTTGTACGAAAGATACCCCCAAGGGGTAATTTGAAAGGAGTGGTTCCCATGAGCAGCGAGATGGAACCCTGCCCCCGCTGTGCCCTGCACGAAGCGTCCCCTGCCCCCTGCTGCGAAGATGCAGCTGCCGAAACAGCGCAGGCCGAAGCAGAGACCCTGAACGCCTGCTGCTGCCGCCACAAAAAGCGGAGCGAGGAGGAGTACAAGAGTCTCATCCACCGGCTGAACCGCATCGAGGGCCAGATCCGGGGCATCCGCGGCATGGTCGAAAAAGACGTCTATTGTGCCGACATCCTCGTGCAGGTGGCGGCGGCAAACTCTGCGCTGAACGCCTTTTCCAGAGAGCTGCTCAGCCAGCATGTGCGCACCTGCGTCGCGGACGACCTGCGCGCGGGCAGCGACGAAAAGTTGGATGAGCTGCTGAAATTGCTGCCCAAACTCATGAAATGACCCTTTTTCGGACAAGCTGACCCATCGCAAGGAGTGAGACTATGGAACAATACAACGTTACCGGCATGAGCTGCGCGGCCTGCTCTGCACGGGTGGAAAAGGCCGTAAACGCCGTGCCCGGCGTCACGAGCTGCTCGGTGAGCCTGCTCACCAACTCCATGGGCGTGGAGGGCACCGCGAGTGCCGCCGCCATCGTCAAGGCGGTGCAGGATGCAGGCTATGGCGCCAGCCCCAAGGCGGGCGGGCCCACCGCCGCCCCGGACCCCAGCGCTGACCTCGACGCCCTGGCAGATCACGAGACCCCCAAACTGAAAAAGCGGCTCATCGCCTCCCTGCTCTTCCTGGCGGTGCTGATGTACTTTTCCATGGGGCACATGATGTGGGGCTGGCCGCTCCCCCACTGGTTCGACGGCAACCACGTTGCGATGGGCCTCGTTCAGCTGCTGCTGGCGGGCATCGTGATGGTCATCAACCAGAAGTTCTTCATCAACGGCTTCAAGGGCCTTCTCCACCGCGCCCCCAACATGGATACACTGGTGGCGCTCGGTTCCTCTGCCAGCTTCCTCTGGAGCACCTACGCCCTCTTCGCCATGACCCGCGCGCAGGTGGATGGCAACGACGCCCTCGTCATGCACTATATGATGGAGTTCTACTTTGAGTCGGCCGCCATGATCCTGACCCTCATCACGGTGGGCAAGATGCTGGAAGCCCGCTCCAAGGGCAAGACCACCGACGCGCTCAAGAGCCTGATGAAGCTGGCCCCCAAAACGGCCACCCTCCTGCGGGGCGGCACCGAAGTCAGCGTCCCCATCGCGGAAGTGCGCAAGGGCGATGTTTTTGTCGTCCGCCCCGGTGAGAACATCCCGGTGGACGGCATCGTGCTGGAAGGCAGCAGCGCCGTGAACGAGAGCGCACTGACCGGTGAGAGTATCCCGGTGGACAAGGCCGAGGGCGACAAGGTCTCAGCCGCCACCACCAACCAGTCGGGCTTCCTGCGGTGCGAGGCCACCCGCGTGGGCGAAGATACCACTCTGGCGCAGATCATCCGGATGGTCAGCGACGCCGCCGCCACCAAGGCCCCCATCGCCAAGATCGCCGACACCGTGTCGGGCTTCTTCGTCCCGGCGGTCATCTCCATCGCAGTAGTCACCACCATCGTCTGGCTGCTGCTGGGCCGGGAGTTCGGCTATGCGCTGGCCCGCGGCATCTCGGTGCTGGTCATCAGCTGCCCCTGTGCGCTGGGTCTGGCCACACCGGTGGCCATCATGGTCGGCAACGGTCTGGGGGCCAAGAACGGCATCCTGTTCAAGACGGCCGCTTCGCTGGAAGCCGCAGGCCGCACCCAGATCGTGGCACTGGATAAGACCGGCACCATCACCAGCGGCGAACCCAAGGTCACCGACATCCTGCCCGCCGAGGGGGTAAGCGAGACGGAGCTGCTGACCCTTGCCGCCGCGCTGGAGCGCAGGAGCGAGCATCCGCTGGCCAAGGCCATCCTCGCTTACACCGAGGCCAACGCCATCGAGGCCCCGGAAATCTCCGACTTTGCAGCCCTGCCCGGCAACGGCCTGACTGCAACGCTGGACGGCAAAGAAGTTTACGCAGGCCATGCGTCCTTCCTTGCGACAAAGGCCGCTGTGCCCGCCAGCCTGAAGGCAAAAGCCGCCGCGCTGGCAAGCGAGGGCAAAACGCCGCTCTACTTCGGTGGCGCCGGCCGTCTGCTGGGCGTAGTGGCCGTGGCCGATACCATCAAGGAGGACAGCCCCCGCGCCATCCGTGAATTGCAGAACATGGGCATCCGGGTCGTGATGCTCACCGGCGACAACCAGCGCACCGCCGACGCCATCGGCCGTCAGGCAGGCGTGGATGAGGTCATCGCTGGCGTCCTGCCCGACGGCAAGGAGGCCGTCATCCGCAAGCTGCAAGCCTCCGGCAAGGTCGCCATGGTCGGCGACGGCATCAATGATGCACCGGCCCTGACCCGCGCCGACACCGGCATCGCCATCGGTGCCGGAACGGACGTCGCCATTGATGCGGCGGACGTGGTGCTGATGAACTCCCGGCTCTCCGATGTGCCCGCCGCCATCCGCCTGAGCCGCGCCACCCTGCGCAACATCCACGAGAATCTGTTCTGGGCCTTCATCTACAACATCATCGGCATCCCGCTGGCCGCCGGTGTGTTCATCCCCTTCGGCCTGACGCTGAACCCCATGTTCGGTGCCGCCGCGATGAGCCTGTCCAGCTTCTGTGTCGTCAGCAACGCGCTGCGCCTGAACCTGTTCGACCTGCACAGCACTAAACACGACCACAAGATCAAGACTTCCGCCCTGCCCGCTGCCGCGCAGCCGCAGGCTGAAGATACGACCGAACCCGTTTCGGAATCCACTGTCAAGGAGGAACGTTTCATGAAAAAGACCCTGCACGTTGAAGGCATGATGTGCTGCCACTGCGAGGCCCGCGTGAAGAAGGCACTGGAAGCTCTGCCCGAAGTCCACGAGGCCGTGGTCAGCCACGAGACCGGCACCGCCGTCGTCACCCTGAGCGCCGATGTCGCCAACGAGACCTTGAAGAAGGCCGTTGAAGACCAGGACTACAAAGTGACCGGCATCGAATAAGCCGCACCTGCCAAAAAGACCTTCTCCATCCTTGCTTTGCTGCAATGCCCGGAGAGGGTCTTTTTATCTTTTATAATCTCTGCAATCGTTCTGCGCCCTTCGTCTTCAGCCAGCGGAGCGCAGCCCCATCGGCCAGGGCAAGGATGCCCAATGCTGCCATCCATGCGGCCTCAGCCGGCACGAACTGCGCCAGCACCAGCACCCCCACGCCCAGCACAAAGCCAGCAGCCCAGTTGACAAGCAGTGCCAGCAGAACGCTGGGGTTCTGCTTGATGACGGCCATCTCGCTCGTCCAGTGGAACTGCGGCATCGCCACGCCGAGCATCAACCCGGCTGCAGCTGTGAAAACAACATCCAATGCCACCAGCAGACCCGCCAGCAGGGCCGAAGTCCACGGCGCGCGCAGAAGCACCAGCCCGCAAGCCAGGCAGAGCAGCGCGGGCGGCAGGGTGACCAGCAGATGCAGGTCCAGCTTCGCCCGCAGCACCTGCCATGGTGTTACCGGCAGGCTTTGCAGCTGCCACAGCTGTTCCCCTTCCAGTGAGACGGACGGCACGGTGAGGAGGTTCATCCCGGCCACCAGCACCACCGTGAAGGTCAGCAGCACCACGCCCAGCTCCCGCGCGGGCAGCCGCGCCGCCAACGCCCGCAGTGCGTCCGCCTTGTATCCCATTGCGCCGCTGAGAAGCAGCAGCGCCAGCGAACCCATGGCGCAGTTGAGCAGATAGGACGCGCTGCTGCCCAGATGGAGCAGTTCCCGGCGCAACAGCGTCCGCCGCAGCGAGGAACGGCGGGCCAGCCGCGCCCGCGTCCGTTTCACAGCCCCGCGCCGGGTCGTCATCAAGGTCAGATACGGCCCGGAAAGCGCCCTGCCCAGCGCCGCGCAGAGCAGCACGATGCCAACGGCCAGCACCAGCAGCAAAAGCGGTTCCCCGCAGGCGGCACCTCCCAAAAAGTGCCCCGCGCCCGTTAGGGCCGTGTCACTTCCGCCCAGCGCCGCCTGCCCCAGCACCTGTTCAAGCAGAGCCATTCCCCGTTGGTAGACGAGAGCATACACCACCGCAAGCCCCAGGGTTGCCGCAATCGTGACCAGCGTTTTGTGTGCGGCCCGCGCAGTGCAGAGAGCGACCGCCCACCCCAGCAGCGCAGCCAGAAGGGTCGCTGCCCCGGCCAGCACCAGCGCCATGGGGACTGCACTCAGCAACCCGCCCAGCGGAGAAGCTGCATACAGCCCATACACCACTTCTGCCGGGACCCAGAGCAGCAGCAGATAGAACAGGCACATCGCGTACAGCCCGCTCATCCGGACGGCAAAGAGCATCCACGGCGGGATAGGCATCGCCAGCAGCAGGTCGTTGTCTCTGGCCTGAAACAGGCTCCCATAGCTGGAAAATGCTCCCGCAAATACACCAACGGCCAGCGCCAGCAGCTCCATCGTCAGAAAGTACAGCGCCTCCTGCCCGGCGGGCAGCAGCAGCTCTCCCAGCGGCCACGCCAGCGAGAAGAAACTGCCCATCACCAGCAGCACGATGCCCCCATACAGCGCTCCGAACGCAAACCGGCCCGCTCTGGTGCGGTGTCTGCCGGTGCTGGCGCTCCGGACAAGGAAGGCCCCCTGCTCCCGCAGCTGTTTCCGGAACAGGGCGCGGAACAGACGTCTGGTCTCAGTGCCCATCCTGCACCCCTTCCAGCTCCAGAAAGACCGATTCCAGCGAAGCATCGCCCCGCACCTCGGCCATGGAGCCAGCCCGCACGAGCCGCCCCTGCCGGAGGATGGCCACCTGGTCGCAGAGCTTTTCGGCCACTTCCAGCACATGGGTGGAAAAGAAGATGGCCCCGCCTGCATCGCAGAAGGCCCGCATGGTCTGCTTGAGCTGGTGGGAGGCCAGCGGGTCCAGCCCCACGAACGGCTCATCCATCAGGATGAGTTTGGGCGCGTGGAGCAGTGCCGCCAGAATGGCCAGCTTCTGCTTCATGCCGTGGGAGTAAGAGCTGATGGGCTGGCCCAGCGCTTCGGTCAGCGCAAAACGCTCGCCGTACACCCGTACCCGCTCGGCGCGGGCAGCCTCGCGGACGCCGAACACATCCGCAATGAAATCCAGATATTGGATACCGGTCATGTAGCCATAAAGGGCCGGGTCATCCGGCAGATAGGCCAGCTGACGCTTGGCCGCAAGCGGGTCGTCCCGCATGGAACAGCCGTTCACCCACACCTCGCCGCGATCCGGCTGCAAGATGCCGCAGCAGCATTTCAGGGTGGTGGTCTTGCCCGCCCCGTTCGGCCCGATGAAGCCGAAGATCTCTCCCGGCCGGATGGTCAGTGTGAGGTCTTCCACCGCCGTTTTCTCGCCGTACTGTTTGGTCAGATGCCGGATCTCCAGCATTCGGATCTCTCCTTTCGGTCTTGATGCGCTCCTGTTTGATAGCCAAATCGTATCATCCGCGGAAGTGCCTGTCAAGCATTTCGGCGCAAGTCGGGATGCAAAAGCGGCACCAGCCCGCAAAGCCGTTTTGCTTTACAGACCGGTGCCGCTTTCTGTTCATTTCAGGACTGCGACATTTTTGATGCCGTATCGTGCAAAAAGTTTCAGTGCTGCCGGGCCGATGCGTTCTCCGCTCACCACGATGGGGATCGCCGGCGGGCAGGAGACGGTGGGCATCGCGCAGACGCGGCCCAACGCCGTTTCGGCGGGGATCAGCTCCTGCGGGGCGAACACCGCCTGCCGCACGGTGCAGACCGGCGCAGCCTCCGCCGCCAGTTCCGTGAAGACATCTGCTTCCGGTTCCGGCAGAGCCGGGGCCGACGGCAGAGCCGCGCAGAGCCGTGCCACTGCCGCTGCCAGCCGCTCATAATCCTGCGCCGGGTTTTCGGGGGTGAACATCAGCACCACATACCGGGGGTCGGCATATTCGCACTCGATGCGGTCCTGCCGCAGAGCCTCGGCCAGCGCGGTGCCGGTCATGCCCAGTGCCGCCGCATCCAGCGTGAGTTTGAGCGGCTCACGGGCGGGGGCGTCCACCGCCAGCGGGAGCGGACAGCCTGCCGCAGCGGCCCGCTCGTTCAGCACCCGGCGCATCCTGGTCAGCTGCCCGCAGCAGGAGTAGAGCCGCAGCGGATACCCCTCCGAAAGATACCGGTTGCACCGGTCGAGGGATTGCAGGATCAGATAAGACGGGCTTGTGGAGCCGAACAGCGCCAGCGCATTGCGGACTGCCGTTTCCTCCTGCACGGGCGCTTTCGGCCCCAGATGCAGGTAGGCGCCGCCGGTAAGGACAGGCAGGGTCTTGTGCCCGGAATCGCAGCACATCGCCGCCCCCAATGCAATGGGGTGGCGGCTGCCGCCCACCAGAAAGTTCAGGTAGGCACCGTGGGCATTGTCCACCAGCAGCGGCACACCGTGCGCATCGCAGACCTTTGCAAGGGCCGCGATGTCCTGCATCCCGCCGAGGTAGTCCGGGCTGGTGAGGTAGACGCCGAAGGGGGTTCTCCCCTGCCCGGCCAGCCGGTCCAGCGCAGCGGCAAGCTGAGCTTCGGTCACGGGGCAGCTGCACAGCGCCCCGGCCGCGTCCGGCGCGGGCCAGAGCCACTGGATGTCAAGATCCAGCAGCGCGGCGGCATAGAGCAGCGCTTTGTGGGCGTTGCGAGCCGCCAGCAGCACCGGGCGCTGCCCGGCGGGGGCTGCCTGCATCGCCAGGCAGAGCATGGCCCGGATGCACTGGGACGAACCCTCGGTGCTGTAATAGGTATGGGCCGTGCCGAAGAGCCGGGTCGCGTTGGCCTCGCTCTGGGCGATGATGCCGTCGGCCTCGTACAACTCATCCGCGCCCCGGATCTCGGTGATGTCCAGCCCTTCAAACCCCAGCAGGGCCTGCCCTTTATGGCCGGGCATGTGAAGGCGGGAAGTCCCGGACTTTGCGTAGTTCTGCACAAAGTCCACGATGGGCGTGGTCATGCTCATTCGCAGGCTTCGCCGTCCGCGCAGGCATTGCAGGTACTGCCCAGTTCGATGGGCACCTCGATGCCCTGTGCGGCCAGCTCCTGGTTCTTGGCCACCTGGATCATGATGGCGCACTCCATCCGCTTGCGGAACAGCTCACAGCCGTACTCGTACACGCCGGTGATGCTGCCGGTGGCGTGGTATGCGTTGGCCGCACAGCCGCCGGAGCAGTAGAGCTTGGCCCAGCAATCCTTGCACTCCGGGCGGGCGTAGGCGTTGCAGTGCTTGAACTCATCCCGCACGGCGGTGTTGGTGACGCCCTTCCAGATGTCGCCCATCCGGTACTTGGGGTCGCCGACGAACTGGTGGCAGGGGTACAAATCGCCCCAGGGGGTCACGGCCATATACTCGGTGCCGGAGCCGCAGCCCGAAATGCGCTTGTAGATGCAGGGGCCGCCGGTCAGGTCGATCATGTAATGGTAGAAGGTAAAGCCGCGGCCCTCGCGGTCGCGCTTGAGCATCTCCTTGGCCAGGATCTCATACTGCTCCTTCAGGATGGGCAGGTCGGCCTCGGTCAGGGCGCTGGGGTCGTCCGGCTTGCAGACCACCGGCTCCATGCTCAGCTCGGTGAAACCGAGGTCCGCCATGTGGAAGATGTCGTTGGTGAAGTCGGTGTTGAAGTGGGTGTAGGTGCCGCGCATGTAGTAGCCCTTGTCGCCGCGCTTCCGGACGAACTCCTGGAACTTGGGCACGATGGCGTCATAGCTGCCGCGGCCCGCGTAGTCCTTGCGGAAGCGGTCGTGGACCTCCTTGCGGCCATCGAGGCTCAGGACGACGTTGTGGCACTCCTTGTTGCAGAAGTCGATCACATCCTCGTCGATCAGCATCCCGTTGGTGGTCATGGTGAAGCGGAAGTTCTTGTTGTGGATCTTCTCCTGCTCGCGGCAGTAGGCCACCAGCTTCTTCACCATCTCAAAGTTCATCAGCGGCTCACCGCCGAAGAAATCGACTTCGAGGTTGCGGCGGGTGCCGGAGTTCTCGATGAGGAAATCCATGGCGCGCTTGCCCACCTCAAAGCTCATCAGCGCACGGTCGCCCTGATAGCGGCCCTGCGAGGCGAAGCAGTAGGAGCAGTTCAGGTTGCAGGTGTGGGCCACATGCAGGCAGAGCGCCTTGACCACGGTGTTGCGGTTCTTGAAGTCGAAGGCCATGTCGGCGTAGGTATCGGGGCTCCACAGCTTGCCCGCCTGTTCCAGCGCGGCCACATCCTCCAGGCACTGGCGCAGGTCGGCCTCGGTCACGTCGGGGCGGTCGCCGTACTTTTCGAGCATGGCCGCTACGATCGCATCGGCGGAGCGCTCCTTGTACAGGGCGATGACGTCATACGCCACATCGTCCACCACATGCACCGAGCCGCTGCAGGTGTCCAGCACGATGTTATAGCCGTTCAATTGATACTGATGTACCATTTTAGTCTCCATTCCATTGTTACATAAAAAAATGCCGCCCGGCAAAGGCGGCATCCGATTTGCAGAAATTACTTGTTGCTGTTCTCGCACTTCTGGTTTGCCACGCCGCAGGAAGTCTTGCAGGCGGACTGGCAGGAAGTCTGGCACTCGCCGCAGCCACCGGTCACAACGCTCTTGGTCAGGTCACGAGTAGCGATCGTCTTGATACGTTCCATAATATATAACCTCTCTAGCTCAAAAGATTTGATGCGCAGAACCACCCACGCACGATATTATCTTTGTGTATAATACCACGGGCCGGGCTGGATGTCAAGATTTTTGTCACAGTTTGGCGGGAAGTGAAATGTTCACAGCAAAATACAGATGAGGCCGCTGCATCCATCGTTGATGACCTTTTCCAGCGTATCCTGCAGGCGGCCGCGGGCTTCCTGCGGCATGTGCAGGAGCTTGTTCTGCAAGCCCTCGTTGACCAGTTCATGCAGGCTCTTGCCGAAGATGTTGGACTCCCACAGCCGTTCCGGGTCGGACTCAAAGTCGCCCAGAAGGCTCTGCACCAGATCCTCGCTCTGCTTTTCGGTGCCCACGATGGGGTTGATCTCGGTGTGGATCACGGCCTTGAGCATGTGGATGGAGGGCGCACTGGCTTCCAGACGGACACCGTACCGCCCGCCCTGCCGGATGATCTCCGGTTCTTCGAGCGAAAGCTCGTCGATGGTGGGCATCACGATGCCGTATCCGGTGGCCTCCACCTGTTCCAGCGCACTGCGGATCTTTTCATATTCGCGTCTGGCTCTGGAAAGCTCAATGATGCAGGGCATCAGGCCCGCTTCATCGCCGATGGCAAGGCCGGTCTGCTCGCTGAGCACCCGGTAGAACACATCCGGCTTGAGCAGAACCGTCACCCGCACGATGCCCTCCGAGAGATCCATGCCGCTGAGGGTGGAGCGCTCCACCGAATCGCTGGCAAGGGCTCCGGCGCTGTTCTGGGCCGGGACATCCTTCATGCGGGAGATCTTCTCCGAAAAATCCAGCGCGGCTGTGTAGATCTCCGTTTGGAGCCAGTGGCCCCGGTCCAGCATGGTGACCCAGCGCGGGATGGCAAAATCCAGCTCCCGCACCGGGAACTCGTAGAGCACCCGCCGCAGGATCTCGTGCAGAGCGGCGCGGTCCAGGTCGATGCAGCTCACAGGCAGCACGCTGCGCCCATACGCCTGCTCCATCTGCGCCGCAAGGGCCTGCGTTTCCGGGGCGTCCGGGTGGGTGCTGTTGAGCAGGATGACAAAGGGCTTGCCCAGCGCTTCCAGCTCCTCGACGACCCGCTGTTCAGCGGGAAGATAGTTTTCCCGTGGGATCTCGCTGATGGTGCCGTCGGTGGTGACGACGATGCCGATGGTGGAGTGATCCCGGATGACCTTGCGGGTGCCGGTCTCGGCGGCAAGGTCAAAGGGGATCTCTTCCTCAAACCAGGGGCTTTTGACCATGCGGGGCTTTTCGTTCTCCTCGTGGCCCATGGCCCCCTCCACCATATAGCCCACGCAGTCGATGAGGCGGATGCGGCACTCACCGCCGCCCTCCAGCTGGAGTGGGACGGCGTGCTCCGGGATGAACTTCGGCTCGGTCGTCATGATGGTGCGCCCCGCCGCCGACTGGGGCAGTTCGTCCCGCGCACGGAGGCGGGCGTCGTCCTCCTCGATGGCAGGCAGCACCAGCTGCTCCATGAATTGCTTGATGAGGGTGCTCTTGCCGGTGCGCACCGGGCCCACCACTCCGATCAGGATCTCGCCGCCGGTGCGTGCACCGATCTCGCGGCAGACCGTGGCTTCCAAACGTTCCTGCTTTTCCAAAATGGTCTCCTCCTGTCCGCATCTGGCGTTCTCAGAGACACTATATTCTCAAAACGCAAAAATAGAACCCTCTCCCAGCGCACAAGGCTGACGGAGAGGGTTTCCTTTTTTCTATCAGAGCAGCTTGATGGCCACGGCCTCGCTCGTGCGATCCTGGGCATCGTTGGCCTGCTGGGGGTCATCCAGCATATAGCGGAGCAGCAGTACCTCGGCCACGTAGAGCACCGACACCTTGATGGGGATGCTGCCGGAATCCAGCGGGCTTTCCTGTGCGCCGCAGAGCAGCACCACGTCCGCCAGTGCAGCGCCCGGCGAGTCCTCGTAGTGGGTCAGAAGGACGATCTTTGCGCCGGATGCCTTTGCGGTGCGCAGGGTCTCCATCATGTCGCGGGTCGCGCCCGAATAGGAGACGAAGAGCACGACGTCCTCCGGCGTCATCAGGCTGGCGGAGAGAAGCTGCAAGTGGCTGTCTCCTGCCGTGCGGAACTTGTTGGACAGGCTGGAAAAGCGGGCACAGATATCATTGGCCAGCAGCATGCTGCCGCCCTGCCCCAGGCAGAACACCTGCCTTGCTGCCCGCAGCAGATCCACGGCCTTGTCCACTGCATCCGGTGAAAGGGCGCTCTGGGTGCCATTGATGGCCGTGAGGAACAACGCGCTCGCATGCTCACAGAGCTTGTCGGTGGTCGTACCCGGTTCCGGCTCCTGCTGATTGATGAGCGAAGCGGTCGCATTGGCCTGGGCCAGCGCGATGCGCATCTCATGATACCCTTCGAACCCCAGCGCCCGGCAGAACCGGAAAACGGTCGCCTCGGCCACCTTGCACTCCCGCGCCAGCGACGAGATCGAAAGATACTGCGCCTCGTCGGCATGGTGGATGAGGTAATCCGCCACCATCCGCCCGGATTTGGTCAGCTCGTCCTGCCGCTGGTGCAGCAGCTCCCAGAAATTAGTAGACATGTCAGCTTTCTCTCCTACTTTTTCCCCGGCATCCGCGTCTGCTCCGCCGCACATACCGCTGTGACGCCTTTGCCGGGACTCTTTCTTAATGAAAGTATAAAAGAATCTTTCCTCCTTGGCAAGAGCGGCTTTCACCACAAATCATCGCCGTTTTCTGTGCAGAGCGTCCAATTTCAGCCGGAAAGTACGACTTATTTCCGAAAATTCTTTTCAAAATCAGACAAAAACACCCCTTTTGTCTGCGAAAACTTTTTTCAGGCTATGTAAAATCCGTGTTTTTGCAATGGTTACAAAATGGCTACAATCACCAAAAAGTCCGCTATTTTTTGAAAAGGAGTCGTTCTCTTCGCTTGATTTGGTAGTTGTTCACAAGAAAGTTTTTTCAAAATTGTGCATTGCATAGATAGACAAAATGAAAATATTTTTCTATAATAAAGGCAACAACAGCGGCTCGACACGATAAGCCGCAAACATATGATATGCAAGGAGAATTTCGTTATGAAAAACTGTATCTCTCGCCGCTCCTTCCTGAAGGCTGCCGGCATCCTGAGCGCAGCAGGCGCACTGGCCGCATGCGGCGGTTCCTCTTCTTCCAGCACCGCAGCGTCTTCGACCGCCTCTTCCGCAGCTGCTTCCAGCACCGCTTCTGCCGGTGCAAGCATCAAGCTGTGGACATACCCCATCGGCGGCTGGGGCAAGGATGAGACTGTGCAGGAGCTGATCTCCAGCTTCAACGCAAAGTATCCGGATATCAAGGTCACCGTCGAGTATCTGGACTACACCAACGGCGACGACCAGGTCAACACCGCCATCGAGGGCGGCAGCGCACCCGACCTGATCATGGAAGGCCCGGAGCGTCTGGTCGCAAACTGGGGCAAGAAGGGCGTCATGGCTCCCCTGAACGATCTGTGGACCGACGATGCCAAGAAGGATATCTACGCATCGGTCGAGTCCGCCTGCAAGAACGAGGCCGGTGACTACTACGAGTATCCCCTGTGCATGACCGCACACTGCATGGCCGTCAACATGACCAAGGTCAAGGAAGTGGGCGCAGACCAGTATATTGATACCGACAAGCACACCTGGAGCACCGACGGCTTCCTGAAGACCGTTGACGCACTGTACAATGGCGGTTACGAGAACGTCGCAGCCATTTATTGCAGCGGCCAGGGCGGCGACCAGGGCACCCGCGCCATCATCAACAACATGTACGGCGGCACCTTCACCGATGCAGCCCACACCAAGTACACTGCTGACTCCCCCGAAAACATCAAGGCCATCCAGGCTCTGTACGATGCAAAGGGCGTCAACTTTGATGCTTCCATCAACGGCGGCGAGGAGATCACCCTGTTCCGCAACGGCACGTTGCAGATGGCATTCTGCTGGAACATCGCACAGCAGCTGAACTCCGACAACAACGACGCCGGTCTGACCAACAGCGGCGACGAGATCTTCCCCATGGCCTTTCCCACCGAGAGCGGTGACCCGAAGCTGTGCGGCGGTATCTGGGGCTTCGGCATCTTTGACAACGGCGACGAGGCCAAGATCGAAGCAGCCAAGACCTTCATCGACTTCATCGCAGCAGACCCCGACCAGGTCGGTGCAAGCGTTCTGGCTTCCACCTACTTCCCCGTTCGTGAGAGCGTTGGCGACATCTACGCCGGCAACGACATCATGAGCGAGTACACCAAGTTCATGTCCTACCTGGGCGACTACTACCAGATCACTCCGGGCTGGGCAACGGCTCGTACCGAGTGGTGGAACATGCTGCAGCGCGTCGGCACCGGCGAGCCTGTCGAGCAGGCTGTTGCGACCTTCGTTCAGAATGCAAACGCTGCCGCTACTGCTGAGGCATAAGCTGCACACCACATCCTGACCGTCATCTCTTGATAAAACCCTTGCCCCTTCCTCGAAAATCCCGGCGAGGGAGGGGCAATTCTTTTGCAAAAAATCCGTCGGGAGCCGATCAAAACGAAAGGTTTGGTGATTTTCTTGGCTGCAAAGACTGCATCGATCCAAGAGCCGAAGCGCAGCCGCGCACTGGTCCGGCAGGAGACCATCGCATCCTACCTCTTTCTTCTGCCCAGCCTGATCTTCTTCTTGGGATTCGTCATCTACCCCATGGTCCTGTGCGTGGTCACGAGCTTCTTCGATTCCACCATGAACCGCGCCGACATCTTCGTCGGCCTGGCGAACTACAAAGAGCTGTTCGCAGACCCCATCTTCATCGGCGCATTGAAGAACACCATCATCATCGTCGTGGTCTCCGTGCCGGTCACCTGTGCATTCTCGCTGTGGGTCAGCTCGGCCATCGTCGATCTGCCGGAGTGGACCACCAGCCTCTTCCGCTGCGTGTTCTATCTCCCCGTCGTCACCGGTTCGGTCGCCGTTACCGTCGTGTGGAAGTGGATGTACAACAACTACTACGGCATCTTCAACTATCTGGGCAAAACGTTCGGCCTCATCGACAAGAACATCAACTGGCTGGGCGATGAGCGGTTCGCTCTGGGCTGCATCATCCTCATCCTGCTGACTACCTCCGTGGGCCAGCCCATCGTTCTGTACGTCTCCGCACTGGGCAATGTGGACCAGTCCATCGTCGAGGCAGCTGAAGTGGATGGTGCCAACGATTTCCAGGCGTTCTGGAAGATCAAGTGGCCCGCCATCATGCCCACCACCCTGTACATCCTGGTCATCACCACCATCAACTCCTTCCAGTGCTTCGCACTGATCCAGCTGCTGACGTCCGGCGGCCCCAACCACAGCACCGACACCATCATGTACTACATCTACTACACCGCATTCAAGCTGTACCGCTACGGCTACGGCAATGCAATGGGCGTTGTGCTGGCGGTCATCATCGCCATCCTGTCGGCGGTCCAGTTCAAACTGGGCAATCAGGACAATTAAGGGAGGTGCCAAACAATGAGTGCAACTGAAAAGAAACAAAAGCCGTTGAAGCGGCACCCCAGCAAGCTCAAGAAAGCCAGCGCCTACACCATCCTGACGCTGATCCTCATCAGCATCGTTGCGGTGACGTTCGCTTTCCCGCTGTATTGGATCATCACCGGTTCGTTCAAGACCGGCGCTGCCATCAACTCCACCACCCCGGAGTGGTGGCCCCATGAGTGGGTGCTGACCAACTACCAGAAGCTGTTCGCGGGTAAGAGCGCTCCGCTGTGGCAGCTGGCCGTCCCCTTCAGCGCACGATTCAGCAGCGACGGCGAGCCCATCTATTTCTCCGTCGGCCCCACGGCTCCGGCTGCGCTGCGCTGGATGATCAACACCGTGTTCATGGCTGTCACCTCCATGATTCTGACCTGCATCACCGCCGCCATGGCGGGCTATGCGCTGGCCAAGAAGCGCTTCGTCGGCCGCAAGGTGCTGTTCACCCTCATCGTCTGCGCCATGGCACTGCCCAAGCAGGTCATCCTGATCCCCCTGCTGCGTGAGATGAGCTCCCTGAACCTGTACAACACCATCTGGGCCGTCATCTTCCCCATCGTCGGCTGGCCGTTCGGTGTCTTTTTGATGAAACAGTTCAGTGAGGGCATCCCCACCGAAATGCTGGAAGCGGCCCGCATCGACGGTGCGAGCGAAGCAAAGACTTTTGTCAGCATCGTTCTGCCGATGGTCAAACCGGGCGTCGGTGCGCTGGCCATCTTCACCTTCATCAACAGCTGGAACGACTACTTCATGCAGTTGATCATGCTGTCCAGCACCAGCAACCTGACCATTTCGCTGGGCATTGCAAAATTGCAGGCAGAGAACAGCACCGACTTCGGCCTGATCATGGCCGGTGCCGCGCTGGCTGCTGTGCCCATCATCATCATCTTCCTCATCTTCCAGAAGTACTTCACCAAGGGCATCGCAATGGGTGCGGTTAAGGGCTAAAATCCCGACCGCCGCCTGCGGCGGAAACAGGGAGGGATTTTTGGCGCAGCGGTCTGCAAGACGCAAGGCCCGCCCAAGGGCCGAAGCGGATGCAGGGCACCGCAAGAGGGCGCTGCTTCCGCTGCCCGAACAGAGAGCATACGAGCTTGCTGTTTTGGCGCAGCGGTCTGCAAGACGCGAGACCCGCCCAAGGGCCGAAGCGGATGCAGGGCACCGCAAGAGGGTGCTGCTCCCGCTGCCCGAACAGAGAGCGTACGAGCTTGCTGTTTTGGGTTCCCTCCCCCAACAAACAACGTCTGAACCATGATTCGATAGAGAAGGAGACAAGTATCATGAAAGACATTTCCAAGTATCAGGGTGTCATCCCTGCGTTCTATGCCTGCTATGACAAGGACGGTCACATTTCCGTGGAGGGCGTCAAGGCCCTCACCCGCCACCTGATCGCCAAGGGCGTCAAGGGCGTGTATGTCGGCGGTTCGTCCGGTGAGTGCATCTACCAGCACCCCGATGAGCGCAAGCAGGTCCTGGAGGCCGTGATGAGCGAAGCCAAGGGCAAGATCACCGTGATTGCCCATGTCGGCTGCAACAACACTGCCGACAGCGTCGAGCTGGCAAAACACGCCGAGAGCGTGGGCGTGGACGCCATTGCTTCCATCCCCCCGATCTACTTCCACCTGCCGGAGTATGCCATCGCCAAGTATTGGAACGCCATGTCCGCTGCTGCCCCCCACACCGATTTCGTCATCTACAACATCCCTCAGCTGGCAGGCACGGCACTGACCATGAGCCTGCTGAAGGAAATGCTGAAGAACCCCAACGTGGTGGCCGTCAAGAACAGCTCCATGCCCACCCAGGACATCCAGATGTTCAAGGATGCCGGCATCGCTGCCCGCGGCGAGGGCAATTTCGTGGTCTTCAACGGCCCGGATGAGCAGTTCGTTTCCGGCCGCGTCATCGGCGCCGACGGCGGCATCGGCGGTACCTATGCCGTCATGCCCGAACTGTATCTGGCCATGAACGAGCACATCAACAAGGGCGAGATCCGGGAAGCTCAGGCTCTCCAGTATGAGGCCGACCGCATCATTTACAAGATGTGCGAGGCACACGGCAACCTGTACGCCGTGCAGAAAGAGATCCTGCGCCGGATGTACGGTCTGGAGCTGGGCGGCGTCCGTGAGCCGATGCCCAGCCTCATCCCCGAAGATGAGCCCATCGTGGCCGAGGCACAGGCCATGATCGAAGCTGCCATTGCGAAACTGTAAATCTGTAAACTGAAAAAGCGCCCCCTCTTCCGTCTCGTTTCTGAGGGGAGAGGGTCGGCGCTCTTTTTGATGGAGGGACCTTATGATCTGCGATACTCTGGAGCACCTGACCCTGTATCAGGGCTTCCACAAGAACCTCGACACAGCCATCACCTTCCTGACGACCTGCGACCTGAACACCCTGCCGCTGGGCCGCACCGAAGTGGACGGCGACAAGGTGTTCATCAACGTGATGGACGCCGAACTCCACCCCAACGAAGGCTCGCACCCGGAATACCACCGCATCTACGCCGATCTGCAGATCGACCTGACTGGCAGCGAGGGCTGGGGCTACGAGACCGCACCCGGCACCGAAGTGAAGCCCTATGCCCCGGACATCGGCTTTCAGGACAGCCCGGACGCCGTGTTCGGCACCCTGGGCGGCGGGCGGTTCGTGCTCTTCTTCCCCGGCGAGCTGCACAAGCCCGGCGTTGCACAGCCCGATTGCCGGAATGTGCGCAAAGCAGTCGTAAAGATCAGAATGGAGGATAAATACCATGGATAAGGAAAAACTGTTTGCTCAGATCAAGGGCGGCCTGATCGTCTCCTGCCAGGCGCTGGAGCACGAACCGCTGTACACCAAGGAGGGCGGCGTGATGCCCCTGATGGCCAAAGCCGCCGCCATGAGCGGGGCCGTCGGCATCCGCGCCAACACCGTGCGCGACATCACCCAGATCAAGGCCGTCGTGGACCTGCCCGTCATCGGCATCATCAAAAAAGACTACCCCGGCACCCCGATGTACATCACCGTGACCATGAAGGAAGTGGACGAGCTGGTGGCCTGCGGTGTGGACATCCTCGCCGTGCAGGGCACCGGTGCGCTCCGCCCGGACGGCTCCACCTCTGCGGAATTCATCCGCGCCATCAAGGCGAAGTATCCCGACCAGCTGCTGATGGCCGACTGCGACAATTTTGAAAATGCCATGGCCTGCGCCGAAGCCGGTGCTGACTTTGTGGGCACCACGATGCGCGGCTACACCCCGGAGACTCAGGGCATCAACGACATCGACTTCGCGTTCGTCCACAAGCTGGCCACAGAGTGCCCGGCCAAGATCATCGCCGAGGGGCACATCCACTATCCCGAACAGGCCGTCAAGGCACTGGAAGCCGGTGCGTTCGCCCTCGTGGTCGGCGGTGCCATCACCCGCCCCGCTGAGATCACGGCCCGCTTCACCGGTGCCATCAACGCCATGAACCACTGACGCGGAGACGTTTTTATGAAGACAAAACAGTATCTTGCCATTGATATCGGCGGCACCTCCGTCAAGCTGGGCATCGTGGATGAGACCGGTGCTGTGCTGGCCAAAGCCGAGGAGAGCGTCAGCTTTGACGGCTATGAGACGCCCATCCTGACCACGGTGTGCAAGGCAGCCAAAGCCTTTGTGGAAGCACAGAACATCTCCCCTGCCGCCCTTGTCGGCGTGGGCGTTTCGGCAACCGGCCAGATCGACAGCCGCGCCGGAACGGTCGTCGGCACCTGCGGCAATCTGCCCCACTACATCGGCTCCCCCATCAAAGCGGAACTCGAATCGCTGTTCGGCTTGCCCGTGACCGTAGCGAATGACGCCAACTGCATGTGCCTGGGCGAAGTCTGGGTCGGCGGCGCAAAGGGTTACACCGACGTCATCGGGGTGACGCTGGGCACCGGCGTCGGCGGCGGCATCCTGACCGGTGGCCGCCTGCTGGAAGGTGCCCGTGGTCTGGGCGGTGAGCTGGGCCACTACCGGCTCCACGCGCTCGATGGTGTGCCGTGCACCTGCGGGGCTGCGGGCTGCTGGGAGCGCTACGCCGCCACCACCGCACTCGTCCGTGCTGCGCAGGAGAAAGACCCCGCCTGGACGAATGGCCGCGCGATCTTCGCCGCTGCGCAGGCAGGCAACGAGACCGTCCTTGCCCTGCTGGACCACTGGACGGATGAGATCGCGCAGGGCCTTGCCGGCATGGTGCACATCTTCAACCCCCAGCTGATCCTGATCGGCGGCGGCGTGAGCGCCCAGCAGAAGCTGCTCATCGACCCCATTGCGGACAAGGTAAAAGCCTCCGTGATGCCCGCCTTTGCCGAAGGGCTGGAGATCCGCGCCGCCCAGCTGCACAACGACGCCGGAATGGTCGGCGCCATCTACTATTTCCGCCAGAGTCATCCGGAACGATAACTCAAAAAGGAGTGTATTTGCGATGAAAACTCACATTCTCTGCCTGGGCGACTCCAACACCCACGGCTATTGCGCCGACCCGAAGGACAACGCCGACGGCGGCATCCGCTTCAACGAGGACGAGCGCTGGACCTGTCGGCTGCAGACCGCGCTGGGCAGCCAGTACCTCGTCACCGAAGAGGGCCTGTCCGGCCGGACGACCGTTTTCGTGGACCCCATCCACGAATCCATGGACGCTCTGAGCGTTGCATATGCCCTGCTGAAGAGCCATGAGGTCATCGACCTGCTCATCATCATGCTGGGCACGAACGACGTCAAGGAGCGCTTCGGTGCCAATGCTGCCTGCATCGGCGTCGGCATGGAGCGGCTGATCCAGAAGTGCAAGAGCGTGGACTGCTGGGGCGGCAAGGAGCCCAACATCCTCATCGTGGCACCGCCCCGCATCAAGGAGGGCTTCCACGACGAAGTCATGGGCGACGGATGCGTGGAGAAGTCCCGCGGGGTGGCCGCGCAGTTCCAGATGATCGCCGCACGCAACCATGTGCATTTCCTCGATGCAGAGGGGTGCGAGTTCAACCAGATCGACTTCATGCACCTGACCCGCCGCGGCCACGCACAGCTGGCTGAAAAGCTGGCCGAAGTGGTGCCGACGCTCCTTTGAGCGAATAAAAACCCTCTCCGCCACGCTGACACATGCCTGCTCCCCCGAAAGGGGGAGCTTTTTGATGCTGTAACATACAGCACCAGACCCCGCCCTTTGGGCGGGGCGGCATTGCGAAGCAATGACGGAGAGGGGTTTTATGGTTTGTTCAGATGTAATCCGAGATGTACGGGATCTTGTGGAAGAGCACATCGTCCAGACGCTCAACGGCCTCTTCTCTGCCCTCGATGCGCTCCAGCTCATACAGACGTTCTGCCGTCTTATAGCCCAGCAGCAGGGTGGAAAGGGTGCCGATGCCCATTTTGAGATGATGCTCCGGCGGTTCCTGCGTCTGGGTGCATTCGCCGTTTTCGAACTTCACCGTGAAGGTGCGGTCGTTCCATGGGAGGAGCTTGTCCTCGATCTCCAGCGCGATGGTCAGGGTGCCACCGTCCGGGTCGCAGGGATAATCGGCGAGGAAGTCTTCCACGTCGATGATGCGGCCCATGGCATAGGGACGGATGCTCTCTTTGATGTCGCCATCGTCCATCTCAAAGGCGATGGGCTCGCTGAAATAGGTGCTGCCGTGCACCTCATCGATCATGGAATCGTGGGCGTGGATGTACTCCCACAGGCCTTTCTGCGCCTCGCGGTTCAGATAGACCATTTCCTTGATGTGCATGATGTCGTTCTTGATGAGGTAGACCATGTAGCCGCAGGGCTTATCCTTGACGTTGTAATAGACGGCCACATTGGTGTCGTCCTCATCCCAGCGCCAGTATTCCTCCCACGCGAGGCTGTTGCGGAACAGGCACCCATGGGTGATGGACGCAAAGTGGGAGTGCAGCTCATGGAACTCGGTGTTGTCCCAGGAGACGCGGCGGACGTAGCCGGGCGCTTTGACCTTGGTGGGGATCTGCCGGTCCTTGATGTTGAACGAGATCTTGTTGGAGACGATCTCCCACCCCAGATGATGGTACAGCGGGATGGAATACGGGTAGAGCAGCGCGAAGGATTTGCCCTCCTCGTGCATCTGGGTCAGGCCCTGGATCATCAGCTTTTTCATGATGCCCTGCCCGGTGTACTCCGGGTAGGTGCAGACGCTGGTGACAAAGCCGACATGGTACACCGTATCGTAGATGTTCATCTTCAGCGGGTAGACCGCGAACTGCGAGATGAGGTCTTCGCCATCGAAGCAGCCCAGCACATCGGCGCGCTCCAGCACCGGGAACTTGGACTGCTTGATCTCATCGTCCTTCCAGCCGGTGGCGGTCAGTTCCTCTTCCGTGACCTGAAAAGTATACCGCAGCAGCGCGTTGTACTGGTCCAGATCCTTCGGTTCGAGGTAGCGGGTGGTATAATGTTCTGCGGCGTTCATGATAACGCCCCATCATCACGGAGTCAGACGGTTGGGGCCGCGGAACAGGAACTCGGCTTCCTTGATGGGCAGACCGCAGAGCAGCATGGTCAGGCGGTCGATGCCCAGACCGAAGCCGCCGTGCGGCGGGCAGCCATACTGGAAGAACTCCAGATAGAACTTGACATCCTCGGCCAGACCCTTTTCCTCAGCCTGCTTCTTCAGCACCTCATAGCGGTGCTCACGCTGTGCGCCGGTGGTGATCTCGACACCGCGCCAGATCAGGTCGTAGCCCTGGGGCACACCGTTCTCGTCGCGCATGTGGTAGAACGCGCGCTTCTCGGCGGAGTAATCGGTGATGAACAGGAACTCGTGGCCATAGTGCTTCTTGACCCACTCATAGCTCAGGCGCTCGGCCTCGGTGGTCAGGTCGCCCTTTTCAGAGTCATCGACGGTGTAGCCGAACTCCTCTTCCAGACCCTTGTACAGGTCGGCCAGCTTGACCACGGGGAACGGAGTCTCCGGGACGATGACCTCCTGACCGAAGGCTTCCTGGATCTGCTCGCCGTATGCTTCCTTGACAGCGGCAAGGCCAGCCTTCAGCAATTCTTCCTCCATCTTCATGACATCGCGGAAAGAGGTGATGTAGCTGAACTCCAGATCGAAGCCGGAGAACTCGGTGGCGTGCTTGTTGGTGTAGCTCTTCTCGGCACGGAAGACGGGGCCGGTCTCAAAGATGCGCTCGAAGCCGGCCGCCATGGCCATCTGCTTGTAGAACTGGGGGCTCTGTGCCAGGTAGGCGTTGCGGTCAAAGTAATCGACCTTGAACACCTCGGAACCGCTCTCGCTGGCCGCAGCGATCAGCTTGGGGGTGTGGATCTCGATGAAGTTCTGGTCCAGCAGGAACTTGCGCATGGCGTTGACCATGCAGCTCTGGGCCTTGAACATCAGCTGGTTCTCATCGGTGCGCAGATCGACCCAGCGGTAATCAATGCGCTGGTCGATGCTGGAGCGCTCGACGGCCTTCTTCTTTTTGGTCGCGGCGATCTCCTTGCGGACGATGGGCAGTGCGTCCGAAATGCTCTCGATCTCGATGGCGGTGGGGATCATCTCGATGCCGCCCATCTTGACGTAATCGTTCTCCACCACCTTGCCGGTGACGGTGATGACAGAATCCGGGGTCAGCTGGTCGATGGTGTCCACCAGTTCGGGGTGGTCGGCCTTCTCGACGGTGATCTGGAGCTTGCCGGTAATATCTTTCAGCACGATAAAGGCCATGGCTTTGCTGTTGCGCAGGTTCTCGATAAAGCCCTGAACTTTGACCGTATTGCCAATTTCCTTTTGTACCTCGTTGATGTAGGTGCGATTCATGGAAATCCTCCTTCGTATTCTTGTGTACTTTTTTATTATAGCCTTTTTGTGGGAGAAATCAACCCAAAACCCCCATCTTCGTCCGCAACTTCTCCCCGCTGCGGCCCATTTGTTCACGCTTTGCGCTGTCCCTTACCCTTTTTTCTTTTCGTGCAGGGTGCCGGTGCCGCCCTCGACGACGCCGTCGTGGTCCAGCACGGCGACGATGGTGCCAAAGAAGCACTTCACGTCCATGCCGAAGCTCAGATGCTCCACATAGTAGCCGTCGAGCTTGGCCTTCTCGTCGATCTCCAGCTCATCGCGGCCGTGGATCTGCGCCCAGCCGGTCAGGCCGGGGCGGACATCGTTGGCTCCGTATTTGTCGCGCTCGGCCAGCAGGTCATACTGGTTCCACAGCGCCGGGCGCGGGCCGATGACCGCCATGTCGCCCACGAAGATGTTCCACAGCTGGGGCAGCTCATCGAGGCTCGTTTTGCGCAGAAAATGCCCCACCCGCGTGATATACTGGTCCGGGTCCTTGAGCATGTGGGTGGGCATATCATGCGGGGTATCCATGCGCATGGTGCGGAATTTGAGGATGTTGAAATGCTGTTTGTGGATGCCCACCCGCTTCTGTTTGAACAAGATGGGGCCCGGCGAATCCACCTTGATGGCGATGCAGAGGATGAGCAGCAGCGGCGATAACACAATCATGCCGCAAAGCGACAGGATGACCGCCAGCAGCCGCTTGATGCCGTTACGATACATAGAACTTTCTCTCCCTTATTCGTTGGTGTGGATGGAACGGTTCTAGTATACCAAGCTCTCCGACATTTTTCAATTCATCGCGCAAGGTTTTCCGGAACACCCGCATCCGGAGTATGGGCAGCCCGCCGCCGGGCAAACGCCGGTTTTGTTGCATTTTTCAGCCGGTTTTGCCCCTTGTTTCGGGCGGCGTTCTGCCGTATCATACCACTGGAATGACATTGTGAGTTTTTTATCCTAAAGGAGGGTCCCATCATGATCCAGAGATTTTCTTTCGGGCATCCCATCCCCACCGAGAGCGTCGAGCAGGTGCTCCCCCTCTGCGGAGGCAGCGTCCCCTTTCTGACCCCGGCCGCCGAAGGCTGGACGTATCGGATGCGGGAAGACTGCGTCGTCTATGGCCTGGGCGAGATGCCCCGCGGGCTGAACAAGCGCGGCTGGCATTACATCGCCAACAACACCGATGAATCGCACCACACCGAGGACAAGCTCTCGTACTATGGTGCGCACAATTTTCTGCTCATCCGGAACGGGGAGGACTGCTTCGGTCTCTTTGTGGATTTCCCCGGAAAAGTCCATTATGACATCGGCTACACCCGGCACGACACGCTGTGCTTCCATACCGAGGAGCCGGACTACGAGCTGTACGTCCTCTCCGGCGGGGACGAGAACGCGCTCTGCAAAGAGTTCCGTGCCCTCATCGGGCGCAGCTACATCCCGCCGAAGTGGGCGTTCGGTCTGGCGCAGAGCCGCTGGGGCTACAAGACCGAAGAAGATGTGCGGGAGGTCGCCCGCCAATACAAGGCAAACGGCCTGCCGCTGGATATGATCTGCATGGACATCGACTACATGCAGGGCTACGCCGATTTCACCGTCGACCGGGAGCGTTTCCCCGACCTGAAAAAGCTCTCCGATGAGCTGAAGGCGGAGGGCATCCGGCTGGTGCCCATCATCGACGCGGGAATCCGCATCGACGATGCCGACGCGACCTGCAAAGAGGGGCTGGAAAAAGGCTACTTCTGCAAAAAGGCCGACGGCACCCCCTTCGTGGCGGCGGTCTGGCCCGGCAAGGCCTACTTTGCCGATTTCCTGCGGCCAGAGGTGCGGGAATGGTTCGGCGGGCGGTACAAGGTTCTGACCGACCTCGGCATCGAGGGCTTCTGGAACGACATGAACGAACCGTCCCTCTTCTACTCGCCGGACCGGCTCCGGGCCTTTCTGGACTCCATGGCCGCTCTGCGCGAAAAGGACAACATCGAGCAGGAGGAATTTTTCAGCCAGGTCGTGGGCGGCGCGATGGGCCTGATGAACAGCCCCGAAGACTATGCCAGCTTTTACCACGAAGTGAACGGCCAGAAGATCCGTCACGACAGGGTGCACAACCTCTACGGCGGCAGCATGACCCGCGCAGCGGGCGAAGCCTTCGCAAAACAGCACCCGGAAAAGCGGATGCTGCTGTACAGTCGTTCCAGCGTGATCGGTTCGCACCGGTACGGCGGCATCTGGCTGGGCGACAACAACGCCTCCTGGGGGCAGCTGCTGGCCAACATCCAGATGATGCCCAGTGTGCAGATGTGCGGCTTTTTGTATGCCGGTGCCGACCTGTGCGGCTTCAGCTCTGACACCACGCCGGACCTTGCCCTGCGCTGGCTGGAATTCGGCCTCCTGACGCCGCTGATGCGCAACCACTCCGCCATCGGGACCCGGATGCAGGAATACTACTGCTTCCCGGAGATGCTGCCCGCCATCCGCCGGATGCTGCACCTGCGCTACGCCCTGCTGCCCTACCTGTACAGCGAATTCATGAAGGCCGCGCTTGAAAATGGTTCCTACTTCCGCCCGCTGGCCTTTGATTACCCCGCCGACCCCGACGCCCGCGAGGTGCAGGACCAGCTCCTGCTCGGCGAAGGGCTGATGGCCGCGCCCATCTACACCCAAAACACCCATGGCCGGATGGTCTATCTGCCGGAGCCCATGAAGATGCTCCGCCTGCGCAGCGTGGACGACTACGACGAGGAAGTCCTCCCCGCCGGGCACCACTACCTGCGCTGTGCGCTGGATGAGGTGCTGCTCTTCCTCCGGCCCGGCTGCATCGTGCCGGTGGCAGCACCGGCCGACAACACCGCCCAGCTGGACGACACGCAGCTGACCCTGTGGAGTTATCTCCCGGACGGAGGCTCTGCCGCCTACCGGATGTACACCGACGACGGCTTCACCACCGACTATGACGCGCCGGAGCACTGGCGGCTCATCCAGAGCTGAGCCGTCCGCACCGGAAACGCGGCCTTTCGGCTCGACTTTATCCAATTTTTGCTTGTAATTTACGTTTTCAGGGACTATAATAAGAAATTGCGCCGCCCTCTCCGGAAGGCGGCGCTTTCTGATGACAAACAACGAATTTTTGATTCCAGCCTGATACAAGGAGGAAGCGATTCATGGCACAACTGACCCGGACGGGCGATTTGACCAGCGGCCCGCTGCTGAAAAAGATCATCCTGTTTTCCCTGCCGCTGGCAGCATCCAGCATTTTGCAGCTCCTGTTCAATGCTGCAGACGTGGTGGTCGTCGGACGGTTCGCGGGCAGCACCGCGCTGGCCGCTGTCGGCTCGAACGGTGCGCTCATCAACCTGCTGGTCAACCTGTTCGTAGGGCTTTCGCTGGGCGCGAATGTCGTCGCAGCCCGCTGCTTTGGTGCCAAAGACGAGCGCGGAGTGCAGAACACCGTCCAGACTTCTGTCACGCTGGGCCTCGTCAGCGGTGTGCTGCTGGCCTTTGTCGGCTTTTTCGCGGCACGCGGCCTTCTGGAACTGATGTCCTGCCCGGAAGATGTCATTGACCTTTCGACGCTGTATCTGAAGATCTACTTCATCGGGATGCCGATGACCATGCTGTACAACTTCAATGCCTCGCTGCTGCGCGCCGTAGGCGACACCCGCCGCCCGCTGTACTGTCTGGCCGTGTCCGGCGTCATCAATGTAGTGCTGAACCTCGTTTTCGTCATCCTGTTCCAGATGAGTGTGGCGGGCGTGGCGCTGGCCACCATCATCAGCCAGACGGTCTCCGCCCTCATGGTCACCGTCCTGCTCATGAAAGAAGAAGGCCCCCTCCACCTCGACCTGCGGCATCTGGGCTTCCACAAGGGAGCGCTGGTGCAGATCCTGAAGATCGGCCTGCCTGCCGGTCTGCAAAGCACCGTGTTCAGCCTTTCCAATGTCGTCATCCAGTCGGCGGTCAATTCCTTCGGCTCCACGATCGTGGCGGGCAACTCGGCCGCTGCCAACATCGAGGGCTTCATCTACACCGGCATGAACGCCTTTGCTCAGGCTGCTGTCACCTTCACCAGCCAGAACGTGGGTGCCCGCCGGTATGACAACCTCGACCGCGTCATGCGGAACTGCCTGCTCTGTGCCGTGGTGGTCGGCATCGTGCTGGGCGGCGGTGCCTACCTTGCCGGTGAGGGGCTGCTCCACTTCTATTCCACCGATGAAACGGTCGTCGCCGCCGGTCTGGCCCGGATGAAGGTCATCTGCACCAGCTACTTCCTCTGCGGCATCATGGACACGCTGGCCAGCTGCCTGCGCGGGCGGGGCTACTCCGTCCTGCCCATGATCGTCAGTCTGGTGGGCAGCTGCCTGCTCCGTCTGGTGTGGATCGCCACCATCTTTCAGCTGTTCCGCTCCACGACCACGCTGTACATCAGCTACCCCATCAGCTGGCTCCTGACCGCTTCCGTCCACCTCGCCTGCCTGCTGGTGGTGCGGCACAAAATGAACAACGCAGGGAAGCCGGTAAAGATCGCGGCTTAAACTCAAAAAAGAACAGGGCTGTTGCGTACTCCCCCAGTCACGGCATTCGCCGTGCCAGCCCCCTCTGGGAGGGGGCCTAAAAGCCTCCCTCTAAGAGGGAGGTGGCATCGCGTGAGCGATGTCGGAAGGAGTAAAGCCGCAGCCCTGCTTTTTCATATCCTTTTTTTGAGCAGATACCGGTCATAGCCGCCGTACATCTCCCGGCGGGCCGCAATGGCGAAGCCGCAGGCGAGAGCGTTGTTTAAGCTGTACTGATTTTCCGGGCTGACGGTCGCCCCGATGCCCACGATGCCGGGCCGCAGAAGCGGCAGGGCGGCTTCCAGCAGCTTCCGCTGCAAGCCGTTGCCCCGCCAGTCCGGGTGGACGACGGCGCTGTCGGCATTGGCCCAGTGGTCCCACTCGGCCTGCGGGATGCCCAAAAAGGCCGCATAGTTGTGTTCGCTCTGCCCGCAGTAGCGCAGGATGAAATAGGCTCCCAGCCGCTCTCCATCGAACACACCCAGGCACAGGTCGTGCGCAAGATAGGCTGTGATGTTTTCCTGTGTGTCGGGCACGAACTGCTCCGGGTGCGGCATGGCGGCCCGCACCTCATTTTGCAGCGCGTAAAACGCGGCGGCGTCCGTCGGGCCGCACCGACGCACCGCAACGGGAAGTGCGGCGGGCTGACCGCACACTTTGTTCAGCAGAAGTTCCATTTCCAAGACCCTCCAAAATAAAATCATACTTTCTTCCGGATTCCAGTAGAATTGCCGTTTGAAATCATCTCATCTTATGTTATAATGAATACAAGAAAATTTGTCCAGTAAAACTTTGGGGTTGCCGGGCAGTTTTTCGGAAAGTCCAGGCGGGAGCTTCCCGCCCGTGAACCGGAGGATACAACCTATGAAAGATTCCAGCTCTTCGTCTATCCGCCTGGGCGGGGCCGTCATCAGCGACCGCATTGTGTCGGCCCTGCTGGAGGAACTGCGCACCGGGCGCTACGCCGACGCAGACCGTCTGCCCGCAGAGGTCGATCTGGCTGCACAGCTCAGCGTCAGCCGCACGGTCATCCGCGATGCTCTGAGCGAGATGGAGCGCGCCGGTTACATCGAGCGGGTGCGCGGCATCGGCACCGTGGTCAACCGCACGGTGCTCAACCTGCGCAGTCGGTTGGACCAGAAGCTGGAATACTACCCGCTGATCCGCAGCTTTGGCAGCTACCCCCACGCCGATGGCATCCAGATTTATCCCATCCGCGCCGGGGCCGAGCTGGCCCGCGACCTGGCCATTGAACCGGGGGATGAGGTGATCTGCATCAAAAAGCGCATCCTCGCCGACACCACCCCGGTCATCTACTCCATTGATTATCTGCCCCGCGCCCTGTTTGGCAACCGGGACTACACCCGCATCGACCTGAGCGGCGGCGTGTTCGATATCCTGGAGCAGGAGTGCAGCCAGCAGATCTCGTCCAACGTGGCGCACCTGAAGGCCAGCTGCGGCGATGAGTCCATCCGCGCTGCCATGCGGCTTGCACCGGGCGAGGCCATGCTGCTGCTCGACGAGATCTGTTTCAACCGGCTGTGTCATCCGGTCATGCGCTCGCTGAGTTATTACACCAACTTCTTCGATTTTTCCATTCTGCGAAAATTACTTTGACGGAGGTAAAAATCCATGCGCCATCTGATCGACCCCTTGGATCTCAGCCCGGAAGAGATCACTTCCCTGCTGGACCTGGCTGACCGCATCCGCAGCGACCCGGCTGCTTACCAGGACGTCGCGGCCCACAAAAAGCTCGCCACCCTATTCTACGAGCCGTCCACCCGCACCCGCCTCTCCTTTGAGGCAGCTATGCTGAACCTGGGCGGCCATGTGCTGGGTTTTCCGAGTGAGAACGTTTCCAGCGCCTCCAAGGGCGAAAGCGTTGCCGACACCATCCGTGTGGTCTCCTGCTACGCCGACATCGTGGCCATGCGCCACCCGAAAGAAGGTGCGCCCCTGCGCGCCAGCCGCTACTCCCGCATCCCGGTCATCAACGCGGGCGACGGCGGCCACCAGCACCCCACCCAGACCATGACTGACCTGATGACCATCCGCACCCGGATGGGCCGTCTGGACGATCTGACCATTGGCCTGTGCGGCGATCTGAAGTTCGGCCGCACCGTCCACTCCCTCATCAAGACCATGGCCCGCTGCAAAAACATCCGCTTCGTGCTCATCAGCCCGGAAGAGCTGCGTGTGCCCGACTACATCATCAAGGATGTGCTGGAAGCCAACGGCATCGCCTACCGCGAGACCCGCAGCCTGGAGGACTCCATGCCGGAGCTTGACATCCTCTATATGACCCGTGTGCAGAAGGAGCGCTTCTTCAACGAGGAAGACTACGTCCGCCTGAAAAACAGCTACATCCTGACCAGCGACAAGATGGCGCTGGCCAAGGAACACATGGCCGTGCTGCATCCCCTGCCCCGTGTGAATGAGATCGCACTGGACGTGGACGACGACCCCCGCGCCGCTTACTTTGAACAGGTCCAGAACGGTGTCTACGTCCGCATGGCGCTCATCATGACGTTGCTGGGTCTGGCCGACCCCAAAACCAAGGAGGAACATTGAAATGCTGAACATTGATGAGATCCAGAATGGCATCGTGATCGACCACATCAAGGCAGGCACCGCCATGGGCCTGATGGATCTGCTGGGCATCAAGGGCAACCGCACCGCCAATGTGGCGCTGATCCAGAACGCCCGCTCCCACAAGGCCGAATGCGGCCGCAAAGACATCATCAAGGTGGAGGGCGATGCTTCCTGGCTGAACCTGGACGTCCTGGCTTACCTGGACCCCAACATCAGCGTGACCATCATCCAGGATGGCAAGGCGGTCAAGAAGGAGAAGCCCCAGCCCCCCAAGCGTCTGGTCAACATCGTGCGGTGCAAAAATCCGCGCTGCATCTCCTCCATTGAGGAAGAGTGCGACCAGATCTTTGAGCTGAGCTCCAACGGCAAGTATCGCTGCATCTACTGCGAGCAGGAGCTGCAGGTCAAACCGGAATAATCGGTAATTATAACCCCGCGTGGAAACGCAGGGTATGCAGAACGGCCCCATAGGGGCCACAATACCAGCCGCGCCGAAAGGCGCACAAAGAGCGACGTCAACCGCATACTGACGTCGCTCTTAATATTTTTCTGTCTACTTGACGTGGTGCACTTCAAGTGCTTCTCTTCAACGAAGTAGACTACAGATGTTTTTTATTAGTTTAGAAAAAGCTCACCTGGCTGCTCTCCGGCAGGTCGCCGAGGGCACCCACCTGGCGCAGGCGGTCCAGAATGGCGTTGCTGACGCCGGATGCCTGCTGCAATTCCTCGATGGACAGATACTCCTGCCCCTGGATGGTCGCTTTTTCCAGTGCGTCGGCGGCGGCACCGCCCAGACCCTTCAGCGACGAGAACGGCAGACGGACTTTGCCGTCCTCCACGATGTAGCTGGAACCGCGGCTCTTGCCCAGTTCGATGGGCAGGAACTCATAGCCGCGCACCAGCATCTCGTTGACGAGCTGCAGCGAAACGAGGACGTCTTCGTCCTTGGCGTTTTTCTCTTCCTTCAGGCGGCGCTTGACCTCGTTCATGTGGGCGCGGGCCACTGCGGCACCGCCCACAGCGGCTTCGTAGTCGATGTCGTCGCCGCGCACTGTGAAGTAGACCGCATAAAACGCCTGGGGACGATAGATCTTGAACCACATCAGCCGGATGGCCGACATCAGATAGGCCACCGCATGGGCTTTCGGGAACATATACTTGATCTTCCGGCAGGACTCGATGTACCAGTCCGGGACTTCGTGTTCCCGCATGGCTTCTTCCCAGCCGGGCTTGAAGCCGCCCTTGGCCACCTTGCCCTTACGGACAGCCTCCATGATATCGAAGGCCATCTTCGGTTCCAGCCCCTTGCGGAGCAGGTAGAGCATGATGCTGTCACGGCAGCCGATGACCTCGGCGATGGTGCAGGTGCCGCTGCGGATCAGCTCATCGGCGTTGTTGGTCCAGACGTCCGTGCCATGGGACAGGCCGGAGATCTGGATCAGCTCGGAGAAGTTTTTGGGCCGGGCCTCCACCAGCATTCCGCGCACGAAGTTCGTGCCCATTTCCGGGATGCCGAAGGTGCCGGTCTGGCTGTCGATCTGCTCCGGCGTCACGCCCAGCGCTTCCGGGCTGGTCAGCAGGCTGTACACCTTGGGGTCGTTCATGGGGATGGAGTCGATTGGGATGCCGGTGTACTCCTCAAAATACTTGTAGAAGGTGGGCATATCGTGACCCAGTTCGTCCAGCTTGAGAAGAGTATCGTGGAGGTATTTGAACTCGAAGTGGGTGGTCAGCAGGCCGCCCGCCACGTCATCGGCCGGGTGCTGGATGGGGCAGAAGTCGTAGATCTCGTAGGTGTCGGGCACGACGACCATGCCGCCGGGGTGCTGGCCGGTGGTGCGCTTGACGCCGGTGCAGCCCAGCGTCAGGCGGTTCTCCTCGGCGTGATTGACCGTTCTCCCCCGCTCTTCCAGATATTTTTTGACGTAGCCATACGCCGTTTTGTCCTGGATGCCGGACACGGTGCCGGCCTTGAAGACGTTGGCCTTGCCGAACAGCTCTTCGGTGTAGCGGTGGACGTTGGACTGGTACTCGCCGGAGAAGTTCAGGTCGATATCCGGCTCCTTGTCGCCGTAAAAGCCCAGGAAGGTCTCGAACGGGATGTCGTGGCCGTCCACGAGCATCCGGGTGCCGCAGTGGGGGCAGTTTTTATCCGGCAGGTCGAAGCCGTCGTCCACGCTGCCGTCGGTGATGAACTCGCTGTGTCTGCACTTGGGGCAGCGGTAGTGGGGCGGCAGACTGTTGACCTCCGAGATGCCGGAGAAGTGCGCCACAGCCGATGAGCCGACCGAGCCACGGCTGCCCACCTGATAGCCGCCCGCATTGGAGTAGGCCACCAGCTTGACCGCGATGACGTACAGGACCGCGTAGCCATGGCCGCAGATGGAATCCAGCTCCTTTTGCAGCCGCTTCTCGACGATCTCCGGCAGCGGGTCGCCGTAATCCCGCTTGGCGTGTTCCCACGTTGCATCGCGCAATTGCTGCTCTGCACCCTCAATGCTGGGCGGGTAGGTACCGCGTGGGATGGCGCGGACATTGCCGTCGATGGAAGCCGCGATCTTGCGCGGGTTGGTCACAACGATCTCATACGCCTTTTCTTTGGGCAGATAACTGAACTGTTTCAGCATGTCCTCGGTGGTGCGGTAGAACAACGGCGGCTGGTTGTCGGCATCCTTGAAGCCGTTGCCCGCTTGAAGGACAGAGCGGTAGATGGCGTCTTCCGGCTCGGTGAAATGGACGTCGCCGGTGGCGATGACCGGCTTGTGCAGGTCTTCGCCCAACTGGATGACAGTGCGGT
This sequence comes from Faecalibacterium sp. AF28-13AC, assembly GCF_003478405.1. Lineage (NCBI taxonomy): Bacteria > Bacillati > Bacillota > Clostridia > Eubacteriales > Oscillospiraceae > Faecalibacterium > Faecalibacterium sp. AF28-13AC. The sequence goes on from NZ_QUFG01000005.1 coordinate 243,956, forward strand.
TGAAATCCTTGATGACCTCCTCGCTGTCCACCTTGCCCTCGCGGACCATATAGGCGTTGTTGCCCAGCGGCTGGATCTCCAGCACATCGTAATAGGCCGCGATCTTCTTCAATTCCTCGTAGGAGCGTCCCTCCACGATGGCGCGGTAAAGCTCGCCTGCTTCACAGGCGGAGGTTAGGATGAGGCCGTCGCGGTACTTGTTCAGCAGGCTGCGGGGCACACGGGGCTTTTTGAAGAAGTAGTTGACATGGGCCTCGCTGACGATCTTGTACAGATTTTTCAGGCCCATCTGGTTCTTGACCAGAATGATGAGGTGGTAGTATTTCTTCTTCAGCACCTCGCGGTTGCCGCCCAGGCCGGTGTTGATGCCGCTGACGGCTGTGACCTGCTTTTCTTCCAGGTCCTTCAGCATCACGCAGAAAATTCGGCCCAGCGCCCCGGCGTCCTCGCAGGCGCGGTGGGCCTCGTAGGCGGGCAGTTCCAGATGCTTGTTGATGGTGCCCTGTTTGTAGTTGTGCAAGCCGGGGTACATGGCCTGCGCCATGGTCAGGGTGTCGATATAGGTCGGTTCAAACGAGATGCCGCTCCGTTTGGCCGCGATGCGGAGGAAGCGGATGTCGAACGAGTGGGCGTTGTGGGCCACCAGAATGCGCCCGCCTGCAAAATCCAGGAACGCCTGCAATGCCTCAGCCTCACTGGGGGCATCGGCGACCATCTCATTGGTGATGCCGGTCAACTCGGTGATCTTGGGTGTGATGGGCTTGCCGGGTTTGACGAAGGTGTCAAATTCCTCCACGACTTCGCCGTTTTTCACGATGACGCCGCCGATCTCGGTCAGGTACTCCACGTTGGGGTCCAGCCCGGTGGTCTCGGTATCGAACACGCAGAACTCCCCCGTCAGGGGCGCATCCTGCACACCGTAGACGCAGGGGATCATGTCGTCCACGAAATAGGCCTCGCAGCCGTAGATGAGCTTGAAGTTCGGGTCACTTTTGTGGATGTCGTCCGCTGCCAGCATGGCTTCCGGGTAGCCCTGACAGACACCGTGGTCGGTGATGGCGATCGCCGGGTGCCCCATCCGATGGGCCAGCCGGACAATGCCGCCGGGGTCGCAGAACGCATCCATGCTGGACAGCTTGGTATGCAGATGCAGCTCCACCCGCTTGACCGGGGCGTGGTCCTCCCGCTTTTTCCGCTCAACGAACAGCACATCGTAGGGATACACGATGTAGTCATGTTCATATTTGTCATACGAGCAGTCGCCGCGGACGATGATGGTGGTGCCCTTGGCGATGGACTCCCACTTCGAGCAGTCCTCCCCTTCCTGCGCGCGAATCTTCAGGTTGATGGAACCGGTGTAGTCGGTGATGGAAACGGTGTAGATCTTGCGGTAATTGCCCTTGACCTCCGTGAAAAAGACGTCGCCCCAGATGATGCACTTGCCGCCCTCGCCGCCCAGCTCCTTGAGGGGCGTGAGGTTCTTGGGGGCAAACATCTTTCCGTGGAAGATGGTGACGGGTTTGTCGGTGAGGTCGAGGCCGTCCACCTTGATGGACGGAGCGGTGTTCTTTTTCTCGAACTTGACCACCGGCGGCGCGATCTTGCGCTCCAGTTTTTCCTCCATCTGGCGCAGTTCGGCTTCGCCCACCGCACTGGTCAGGGTGACTTTGGGCTTGACGCCGGTGTGCGCCGCCACCCGCTCGGCCAGCAGGCGCTCAAACTCCATCTCCTGCAAGAATTTGGTGCCGTGGCAGACGCCGATGGCGATGTTCTGCCCGGTGATGCGGATGGTACACCGGTCCAGAAAGCCGTTGATGGGCACACCATCCCGCTTCATCTCTTCCATCAGCTCCCGCAGGGCCGTTTCGTTCAGTGAGGGATAACCGAAGAGGTTGTGGATGCGCAGTTCGAAGCCCTCATAATCGGGCTGCAGCGAGGCCGTCAGCCGCGCACACAGCCCCTTGTCCAGCGGAGCGGAGCTGCGCAGGGTGAAAATGACCTGCCGCTCCTGCCGCAGCATCTGGGCATGCTCTACGACAACGCGCCCGAAGCAGGACGCGAAATCCGGGTCCGCCATGAACTGCGGCCACAGCTGGGATACGAGTGGTGTCACAATGGTACTCCTTTGGTCGATGCATTGACAGCACAAACTGCTGCGCTCTTCTTCAAAAGAGCGCAGCAGCGTATGGTTCAGATTCTCCGTCAGATCTTATAGATCTCATCCATGAACTGGTCGAGGATATTATCCCCGGTCAGCTTCTTGATAGGCTGGCCGTGGATGAACAGGACCGCCTCGCCCTTGCCGCCGGCAATGCCGATATCGGCTTCGCGGGCCTCACCGGGGCCGTTGACCACGCAGCCCATGACGGCCACTTTGATGGATTTCTTGTAACCTTGCAGCCGCTTTTCGACCTCGTTGGCGATCTCGGTGCAGGGGTACTGGGTGCGGCCGCAGGTCGGGCAGGTGATGACCTCCGGGCCGGCCACCGGGAAGCCGACCGCGCGCAGGATGTTGTAGCCCGCTTCCACTTCCTTTTCCGGCTCCGCAGCCAGCGAGACGCGGATGGTGTCGCCGATGCCTTCCAGCAGCATCCCGCCGATGCCCATGCCGGACTTCAGCAGACCCATCTGGTAGGTGCCCGCCTCGGTGACGCCCACATGGAGCGGGTAATCGGTGACGGCACTCAGCTGGCGGTAGGCCTCCATCATGCGGGGGACGTTGGAGTTCTTGATGGAGATGACGATGTTGTTGAAATCAAACTTTTCCAGCAGGCGGACGTGATACAGCGCACTTTCCACCATGGCTTCGGGCACGGGTGCGCCATACCGGGCCAGGATGTGCTTTTCCAGACTGCCGCCGTTGACGCCGATGCGGATGGGGATGTTCTTCTGCTGGCAGGCCTGCACCACAGCTTTGACGCGGTCATCGTCGCCGATGTTGCCGGGGTTGATGCGGATCTTATCCACGCCCACGTCTGCGCAGGCCAGTGCGGCCTTGTAATCAAAGTGGATATCCGCCACGATGGGGATATTCACCGCATTCTTGACGGCCTCGATGCACTTGGCGTCTGCTGCACTGGGGCAGGTCACGCGCAGGATCTGACAGCCCGCCGCCTCGCAGCGCTTCGCCTGCGCCACATTGCCCTCGATGTCCTCCACCGGGACGTTCAACATGGTCTGCACCGCGATGGGGTTGTTGCCGCCGATGGTCACATTGCCGATCTTTACTTCTCGTTTCAGCTGCCGCATTGTCGTTTTCCTTTCTTTAGACCGCCCCGGTGATGAGCCGGACGATATCATTGTATGTTGCGAAGAGCATCAGGCCAAAGAGCAGCGCAAACGCCGCCAGCGTCAGCCCGCTCTGGATCTTTTCCGGCACTGCATGGCCCGTGACGCCCTCGATGAGCAGGAACACCACCTTGCCGCCGTCCAATGCCGGGAAGGGCAGTAGATTGAAGATGCCCAGGTTCACGGTGATGAGCACCAGAAGCTGCAGCAGGTCCTGCCAGCCATAGCTGGCCGCCTGCCCGATGGCCGTCACGATGCCCACCGGGCCGGAGAGGTCGTTGATGCTCTCCCGGCCCCGCAGCAGGTCCATCAGGGAGGTGAAGATGATGCGCCCATAATAGAGCACACTGTTCCATGCTTCTTTTACCACGTTGGCCGGTGTTTTCCGGATGCCGTAGACCGTAAAGCCAAGGCTCATGTGGGTCTCGCCGCTGTCATCCTGCCAGGTGTCGAACCGGACGCAAGGCAGCTCCACCTTTTCGCCGCCGCGCAGAACGGTGAAGCGGGCGGAGTAGTCCTCGGTGCGCATCAGCTCATAGAGCATGTCGTTCGCCACAAAGCACCGGCGGCCATTGACGGCCAGCACCTTATCCCCTGCTTCCAGACCCGTCTGGCCGCAGAGGGCACCGTCGTCGATGGCGTAGATGACCCGGCTGGTGATGGGTTCGCTCTGTGCCGCAATGAGGACGACCATGACCACGAATCCCAGCAGGAAGTTCATGAACGCACCCGCTGCCATGATGAGGGCCCGCTGCCAGACCGCTGCCTCGTTCAGCGGCTTGCCGACAAGCTGCGCCGGTGCTTCCGCGTTCCCGGTTTCTCCATCCGGGGAACCGTCCGCGTCAGCGCACGAAGGGGGCGTCTGGGGTTCCGCATCGGGACGCTCCCCTTTCTCCGCCTGCTGGCTCTCCGGGCTCTCCTCCCCTTCCAGCGCCACGAATCCGCCCACCGGCAGCGCCCGCAGGCTGTACTGGGTGCCATTCTGCATCTTTTTGAGCAGAACAGGCCCCATGCCGATGGAAAATTCGTTGACCTGCACCCCGCAGAGCTTGGCGACTGCAAAATGGCCGAACTCGTGGATGGCGATCACTGCGCTGAACACGAACACCGCAGCCAAAAGGGTAATGATAAAAGACATAGCTTCTCCAAAAATGAATTCATAAGCCGTGCGCGCTTACAGGTGGCTGCGCACGAAGGCGCGGGCCATTCTGTCGCACTCATACACGTCGGCCAGCGTGTAGTCGCCGCCGAAGCGGTCGCTGTCCACCACAGCCTCCACCAGACGGCCGATGTCCAAAAATCCGATCTTGTCTTCAAGGAAGAGCTTGACGGCTTCTTCGTTGGCACCGTTGGCGGCGCAGGGGCCGAGGCCGCCCTTCTTGATGGCCTTTTTGCAGGCAGCAAGGCAGCGGAAGGTCTCCTCGTCGGCCACATCGAAGGTCAGCAGCTTGAGGGTGGTGAAATCCAGCTCCGGCACCACGCCCGGCACACGGGCCGGGTAGGTCAGTGCGTACTGGATGGGGATGCGCATATCGGGCACACCCAGCTGCGCGATGATGGAGTTATCGCTGTACTGGACGGCGGAGTGGACGACGCTCTGGCGCTGGACCACGATCTGGATCTTCTCCGGGGGCAGACCGAACAGCCAGACGGCCTCAATCAGCTCCAGACCCTTGTTCATCAGGGTGGCGGAGTCGATGGTGATCTTGGCCCCCATGTTCCAGTTGGGGTGCTTCAGGGCATCGGCCTTGGTCTTGCCGCGCAGCTCCTCGGTCTTCATCCCGAAGAAGGGCCCGCCGGAAGCCGTCAGCAGGATTTTGGTCAGGCTCTTGGCGCTCTCCTTATCCTGCAAGCACTGGAAGATGGCGGAGTGCTCACTGTCCACAGGCAGCAGCTTGACGCCGTGTTTTGCCACTGCCTGCGTGACCAGATGGCCGCCGGTGACAAGGCTTTCCTTGTTAGCCAGTGCCAGGTCATGGCCGCTCTCGATGGCGGTCAGGCTGGCGCCCAGACCTGCAATGCCGACCACGCTGTTCAGCACCACATCGGGGCCGTCCATCGCGGCCAGCTCCTTGAGGCCCTCCGGGCCGGTCAGCAGCCGGGGTGCCTGGGCGCGGCCTGCCAGTGCAGCGTCCAGCCGGGCCGCTGCGCCGGGGTCCGTCATGCAGACGTACCGGGGGTGGAACTCTTCGATCTGTTCCAGGATCTTCTCCACGTGGCTGTGGGCTGACAGGCCGAACACCTCATAGCCCTGTGCGCGGATAACGTCCAGACTCTGGGTGCCGATGGAGCCGGTAGAGCCCAGCAGAGTGATTTTTTTAGACATCGTGTTTCCTCCTAAATTGAGCAAATCAGCGATAGAACACAGCGATGATGACCATCGTGACGAAGGGTGCGATGAACATGACGCTGTCAAAGCGGTCCAGGATGCCGCCGTGGCCGGGGAAGATGGTGCCGTAGTCCTTGATGCCGCACTGGCGCTTGACCACGCTGGCGAACAGGTCGCCGTAGATGCCCAGCACCGCCGCCACACAGGCCAGCAGCGCAATGACGACATACATCGAGACGCCGATGTTCGAGCGGGTGAAGGCCTCCAGCCGGTCGGCTGCGATGGAGTAGATCACCGTGACGACCACGCCGCAGACCATCGTGCCCAGCACACCGCCGATGGCACCCTCGACCGTCTTCTTGGGGCTGACCACGGGGCAGAGCTTGTGCTTGCCGAAGGCGCGGCCTGCAAAGTAGGCGCAGGTGTCGCCGCCCCAGGCAAAGCAGAGGATCAGCAGGATGAAAAAGATCGCATCATAGCCGTATTCCGCCACAGGCAGCAGCTCCTTCAGCCGGATGAACGAATAGAAGCAGAACATCACGATGCCCGAAAACATCACAAGGCCGCTGGTCTTCGCAAAGCTGATGGTGCCGTTGCGCACCACGAGATAGATGGCGTAGAACAGCACGAGCAGGAACGAAGCCGGCATGACCAGCGCCCGCCAGACGGAATAGCTGGACAGCATGATCAGCAGCGTATACGGCACGGTGACGGCGTACAGCAGCCAGTCCTTCTTTTCGAAGCCGAGGGCCATATAGATCTCGTGGATGGCGATGAGGGTGATGGCAGCGATCACAAGGTTGAAGATCATCGTGTCAAAGGTAAAGAGCACACCGATCAGAACGAGGATGCCCACCACGGCGGTTATGATTCGTGTTTTCATAGAGTGTTTCTCCTTGGTTGTGTTTGCCGGGGATGGTTCAGATGCCGCCGAACCGGCGGGAGCGCTTGTTGAACTCCGTGATGGCGGCGTCGAGGTCATCGCGGGTGAAGTCCGGCCACAGAACGTCCATCTCCACCAGCTCCGAATAGGCCGCCTGCCACAGCATAAAGTTGGACAGGCGCTTTTCTCCGCTCGGACGCAGGATGAAATCCGGGTCCTTCTGGCCGGTGGTGTACATGGCATCGGACATCATCTCTTCGGTGATCTCTTCGGGCTTGAGCTCCCCTGCTGCCACTCTGGCCGCCAGCTGCTGCGCAGCGCGGACGATCTCCGGGCGGCCGCCGTAGTTGACGGCAATGTTCAGGGTCATACCGGTCTTGGAGGCAGAGTCGCCTTCCAGCTCATTCATCAGCTTCTGGAGCTTGGGGTCCAGCGCAGCGCGATCGCCGAGGAACTTGATGCGGATGTTGCGGTCCTTGTAGTTGAAGCCCTTGAGCAGGTACTCGCCGAACAGCTTCATGATGGCGCTGACCTCTTCGAGAGGGCGCTTCCAGTTCTCGGTCGAGAAGGCGTAAAAATACACCGATGAGACGCCCAGTTCCTCGCAGTAGTTGGCGATGTCCTGGAAGACGGCTGCGCCCTTTTTGTGGCCTGCGGTGCGGGGCAGGCCGCGCTGCTTGGCCCAGCGGCCATTGCCGTCCATGATGATGCCGATGGAAAGGCCCTCGGCGAATTCTTTGGGATGCTCCATTGTACTTCTCCTCTCTGCGGCAAAGATCTTTTGCCTCTGCCGGTCGGCAAAAAGTGCCGCGCACTACGACCAGCACACGGCACTTGGAAAGGTCTCGTTCGCCGCGGCGATCAGACAGACATGATCTCCTTCTGCTTTTCCTCAACGGCTGCGTCGATGATCTTGATATACTTGTCGGTCAGCTTCTGGACATCCTCTTCCATGGTCTTCTGGGTATCCTCGGTCAGCTCGCCAGCCTTCTTCATGGCCTTGGCCTTATCCATGGCCTCGCGGCGGATGTTGCGGGTCGCGACCTTGGCGTCCTCGCCCAGCTTGGAGACTTCCTTGGCCAGCTGCTTGCGGCGCTCCTCGGTGGGGGCCGGGAAGTTCAGGCGGATGGTCTGGCCGTCATCAATGGGGGTGATGCCCACATCGCTGGCCAGAATGGCCTTGCTGATGGCGCGCAGCAGGGTGCGGTCCCACGGGGTGATGGTCAGGGTGCGGGCCTCGCTGACGGCCACAGACGCCACCTGCTGGATGGGGGTGGGAGCGCCGTAGTAATCCACGCTCACCTTGTCCAGAACGGCGGGGTTTGCACGGCCTGCGCGAACCGAAGCCAGCTCACGGTTCAGGTGCTCGACGGTGCTCTTCATCTTTTCTTCGAATGCCTTAGTGTTGCTGCTCATTGTCGTTGTCTCCTGTTTGTACTTATTCTGCACAGGCAGCGGGGCCGCCTGTCTCATTCTATTGCTGCGGGGTGCGGGCTATGCTCAGCCCTCGTAGACCAGAGTGCCGACGTTCTCGCCCTGCACGGCCTTTGCAATGTTGTCCGGGTCTGCCAGATCGAACACCAGGATGGGGAGCTTGTTGTCCCGGCAGAGGGTGGCTGCGGTGCCATCCATGACGGCCAGCTGATCTTCCAGCACCTTGGTAAAGGTCAGGGTGTCGTACTTCTTTGCGTCGGGGTACTTGTGGGGGTCCTTATCGTAGACGCCGTCCACCATGGTCGCCTTGAACATCACATCGGCGGACACCTCCACGGCGCGCAGTGCGGTGGCCGTATCGGTAGAGAAGAACGGGTTGCCCGTGCCGCCGCCAAAGACGGCGATCTTGCCCTCCTCCATAGCGCGCAGCGCGTCCTTGCGGGTAAAGGCCGGTGCCACCTGCGGCATGGTGATGGAGGTGAACACCTCGGTCGGGACGCCCAGCTGCTCCAGCTTGTCGGAGACGGCCAGCGCGTTCATCACCGTGGCCAGCATCCCGATCTTATCGGCCAGGGTGCGCTCCATCTTGCCGCTGGAACGGCCGCGCCAGAAGTTGCCACCGCCCACGACGATGCCGATCTGTACGCCCAGATCGTGCGCCTTTTTCACGCCGCCGCAGATGGCGTCCATGGTCGGCTCATCAAAGCCGGAGCCCTTTTCGCCGCCCAGAGCTTCGCCGCTGATCTTCAGAAGGATACGCTGATATTTCAATGCCATAATCAATACACCACCTATGATATTTGAGCCGCCGGGAAGGACGGCCTTGTTTCTTCTGTCTATTTTACAATAAAATGCCTGCAAAGTAAACAGAAAAAGCAATTTGTCCCGCCAAACGACGCAAAACTAAAATTTATGCTGGACATTTCGGCCAAACCATGCTATACTATTTCTTGCATTCGCGGGCATCGTACATCGGCTAGTATATCAGCCTTCCAAGCTGAGGAGGTGGGTTCGATTCCCATTGCCCGCTCCATCCTTTTCAGACGCTGGTTCGTTCAGAATCGGCGTCTTTCTTTATGCCCTCATACGTCACAAGGCCTGCAGCCAAAAATATCAGTCATTCTTTGGCAACGATGCTGCCCTTCTCAAAAATTTATCGCTTGTTCATCAAATGTCTTTACAAATACGTAGATACGTAGTATACTATTGATGAGGAGGAATTGAGCGATGCGAGATAAAGACCTACTGAAACTCATGCAGAAAAACGGCTGGAAGGTCGTCCGCGTGAACGGCAGCCACCATATTCTCGAAAAAGACGGCAAAATCGAAACGATTCCAATTCACGGCAAAGACGTCCCGAACGGATTGCTGAACGCGATTCTGAAGCGGCACGGCCTGAAATGAAAGGGGACTTTTGTATGACGCTTGTATATCCTGCTATCTTCCACGAAGAGGACGGCTCTTTCTGGGTAGAATTTCCCGACTTGGAGGGCTGCCAATCTTTCGGTGACACCATCGCGGAAACCATGGAGGGCGCGAAAGAGGCTCTCGCCGGATACGCTGCGGTTCTGTTGGAAGAGGGCAAGCCACTGCCCACTCCCACCCCCATCCAGAACATCAAGCCCGAAGAGCATTGCTTCGTTTCGTTAATCGACACGAAGCCTGCCAGCACCAAACGCGCCGTCAAAAAGACATTGAGCATTCCCGCATGGCTGAATGATGCAGCCGAAGCCGCTCACGCTCCTTACTCCGCCATCTTGCAGGAGGGCCTTGAAAAGTATCTGCATCTCGCATAACCTCAGATAAAAAGAAATCATGCAAACACAGAAACCCGGAACCCTTTCTGAGCTATTTCTGCTCTGAAAAGGTTCCGGGTCTTTTGCAATGTTTTTCAGGGCGCTATTTTGCAGCGGCCCCCTGATTTTTATGCACTCAGACGAAGGAGAAATACAGAGCGCCTGCTGCTGCGCCCACGTTGGCGACGCCGAGCAGTGCACCGCCCAGCGAGCTGAAGTAGATCTTGGCGGAGTCGATCATGAGGTTGCCGTTGATGGTGCCCTCTTCTTCGGGGTACTGCTCCGGATACTGCTTCTGCACCTGCGCTGCAACAGAGCCGATGTTCGCAATGTTCACATAGGCCAGCAGACCCGCACCGGTGCCAAGAACCGACGCCAGCACACTGCTGATCTGGCCTTTCTTGATGGCATTCACAACGTTCACGATAGCAAGTACGCCCATGGTCACGTTCATTGCCGTCGAGATCCAGTTGCCGACCGTTTCTGCGTCGAGTGCGCCGCCGGTCGTATATTCCAATTCCTCTTCGCTGAGGAGTGCGTAGCTGTTGGGATAAGTCATCATTTTTCTTTACCTCCAAATGATTGTTCGAGAGGGGTCCATTTATTCCCATTATAGAGGCTGCTGAAAAATCTGTCAAGAGACGAAACTTTTGCCCAAACGTATGAAACCGCCGCACAGCGAAGTTTTTGCGCTTCGCGTACAGCGGTTTCACGAGGATTTCACGTTTTATCCCCGGTGTTCACTTTTCTTCCGTCTCCGACTTCTGCTGCTCCTGCTCGGCGCGGAGTTTCCGGATGCGCTTTTTCTCGCTTTCGACGCGGGGCCAGGGCCAGGAGAAGCCCTCGTTCTCGCGGCACCATTTGACCAGCGGATAGAACGAGAACGCCAGACCGAACAGATACAGCAGCACGTACAGCACTGCATCCAGCGTGAACAGAGCGTCCAGCGCAGCGATGACCGACATGATGCAGCCCGCCTTCAGGAAAAACAGGCCGTTCTGCCGGCAGTATTCGTCGAAATGTTCCGCCTTGACGGCCCGGCGGCCCTGTTCGCCCCAGACGCGAGGGTTCTTCATGACCGTGTAGCCGTAAAAGACCATCATCAGACCGCAGGTCAGTTGAAATCCGAAAAACATAGCGCACCTCGTTCCAGTTTAGTCGTCGTAGCCCTCGAACAGCGGCTTCATGAAGGGCAGGAAGTCCAGCGTTGCGAAGTAGTCGCGCGGGGTCTCGGCACGGCGGATGAGACGGTGGGAGCCGTCCTCACAGAGCAGCACTTCGGCGCACCACAACTTGCCGTTGTAGTTGTAGCCCATGGCCGAACCGTGGGCACCGGTGTCATGGATATAGACCAGGTCGCCGATGTCGATCTTGGGCAGCATCCGGTCGATGGCGAACTTGTCGTTGTTCTCGCACAGGCCGCCGACCACGTCGTACTTGTGGTCGCAGGGCGCATGTTCCTTGCCCAGCACAGTGATGTGGTGGTAAGCGCCGTACATGGCCGGGCGCATCAGGTTGGCCGCGCAGGCATCCAGACCGATGTACTCCTTGTAGATGTGCTTTTCGTGGATGGCAGTGGCCACCAGCGCGCCGTAGGGGCCGGTGGTGAAGCGGCCCATCTCGGTAAAGATCGCGACATCGCCCATGCCGGCGGGGACCAGGATCTCCTCAAACTTCTTGCGGACGCCCTCGCCGATGGCCATGATGTCGTTCTCGGTCTGGTCGGGGCGGTACGGGATGCCCACGCCGCCGGACAGGTTGATGTAGGCGATGTGCGCACCGGTAGCCTTCTGGACGCGGACCGCCAGCTGGAACAGGATGCCGGCCAGCTCCGGATAGTAGGCGTCGGAGATGGTGTTGGAGGCCAGGAAGGCGTGGATGCCGAAGTTCTTTGCGCCCTTCTGCATCAGCTTCTTGTAGCTCTCGATCATCTGCTCCTCGGTCATGCCGTACTTGGCATCACCGGGCTTGTCCATGACCTGGAAGCCTTCTTCGCTCTCGCCCAGCTGGAACGTTCCGCCCGGATTGTAGCGGCAGAAGATGTTCTCCGGCACACCGGCCACACGGTCGAGGAAGTCCACCATGGTGGCGTCATCGAGGTTGATGTAGGCACCCAGCTCGTAGGCTTTCTTCATATCCTCCACCGGAGTCTGGTTGGAGGAGAACATGATGTCGCTGCCGGTAAAGCCGCAGACTTCGCTGAGCATCAGCTCGGTCAGGGAGGAGCAGTCCACACCGCAGCCCTCTTCCTTCAAAATCTGCAGGATGACAGGGTTGGGCAGCGCCTTGACGGCGAAATACTCGCGGAAGCCCTTGTTCCAGCTGAACGCCTTGTTGATGCGGCGGGCATTCTCGCGGATGCCCTTTTCATCGTAGACATGGAACGGGGTGGGCACGTCCTGGAGGATCTCCTGGGCCTGCGCTTCGGTCAGAAACGGTTTCTTTTCCATAATATACTTCCCTCACATTTTATAGTGTCACCGACACGTCGGTGCGGTATCAGGTCTTGAGGTTGCCGCGGGTGGGCGTGAACGTCGGGATCATCTCGGCCAGCTGCTTCACGACGCCCTCGTCGTTGTGGGCCGCTGCCGCGCTCAGATCCTGCAGCTGCGTGTAGAACCGGGCCAGGTCGATGTCCTTCGGCGGCGCAACGAAGATCTTGTTGTGCTCGGTGCGGCGCATCTTGTCCTGCTCCTCGTCCATCATCAGCTCCTCATAGAGCTTCTCGCCGGGGCGCAGGCCCACGACCTTGATCTCCATGTTCACGCCCGGCTCGTAGCCGTAGAAGCGGATGAGCTGTTTGGCCAGGTCGATGATCTTGACCGGCTCGCCCATATCCAGGACATAGATGCTGCCGCTCTCGGCCAGGGCACCGGCCTGCAGCACCAGCTGGGCTGCCTCCGGGATGGTCATGAAATAGCGCTCGATGTTGGGGTCCGTCAGGGTGACGGGGCCGCCCTTTTTGATCTGCGCCTCGAACAGCGGGATGACACTGCCGTGGCTGCCCAGCACATTGCCGAAGCGGACTGCCACACACTTCATGTCGGTGTTGCCCGCAAAGGTCTGGATGAGCATCTCGCAGATGCGCTTGGTGCAGCCCATGACGCTGGTGGGGTTGACGGCCTTGTCCGTGGAGAGTTGGACGAACCGCTCCACGCCGTGCTCGCTGGCACTGGTGAGCAGATTCTTCGTGCCCAGCACGTTGTTCTTGACGGCCTCCGCCGGGCTGACCTCCATCAGCGGCACATGCTTGTGCGCCGCCGCGTGGAAGACCACCGTGGGATGATACGTCTCGAATACCTCGTCCAGACGCTTTTTGTCGCGGATGGAGCCGATGAGCACCGTGACCGGGATGTCCCGGCCATACTTCTGCTGCAGCTCCATCAGCAGCTCGTAGGCGCAGTTCTCGTAGATATCGAAGATGAGCAGTTTGCCAGGCTGAAAGCGCATCACCTGACGGCAGAGCTCGCTGCCGATGGAGCCGCCGCCGCCCGTGACGAGGACGGTCTTGCCGGTCAGGTAGCCGGAGATCTGCTCCATGTCCAGCGTGACTTCCTCGCGGGAGAGGAAATCGGCGGTGTTCAGCTCGCGAAACGCATTCTGCTGCGGCGCACCGGTGCCCACCAGCTGCGGGTCGCTCAGGATCTGGACCGCACAGTGGGTGGAGACGCAGAGGTCAATGACATGGTTCAGTCGGCTGCCCTGCAGCGTCGGGATGGCGATGATGATGCTGTGGATGTTGTATCTCTCGCAGACCTGCGGGATCTGCTCCAGTGTGCCCCGCACCGGGACGCCGTGGATGGTCTGGCCGAACTTGGCCGGGTCATCGTCCACAGCGGCGACCGGGTGGCCGTAGCTCTCGTTGGATTTGCAGACATTGATCGCCCACGCACCGGCCTCGCCTGCGCCCACGATCAGCACCGGGCGGTTCGGGTCCTTGGACGGAACGCCGCGCACCCGCTCGCCAATGGGGTGGTTCAGGAACAGCCGCCAGGCAAGGCGGCTCCCGCCCACCAGCAGGAAGATGAGCACCGCCGCCATCGCGTTGGCCGAGTCGAACAACACGCCGTGGATGAGGCCATGGTTCACGAAGTAGACCACTGCCGTGGGCACTGCGATCATGCCCGCCAGACGGATGAGGTCGCGCTCGCCCGCGTACTTCCACAAGATGGAGTACAGCCCGCCCACCAGAAAGCTGATCAGATAGAGCGCCGTAATCCAGGGCAGGTTCTCATACAGCAGGGCCCGGTTATGGGGCCACCAGGCTGCTTCCACCGCACCGTCTGCGCGGAGCAACAGCGCAAAATAAAAGCTGAACAGGATCAGCGCCGCATCCAGCACCACCAGAAACGTCCGGCGCAGCCCGACCTGCGGCGTAATTTTTTTGATATTCTTCACAGAAAATCCTCTTTATCTTCGGCGCTCGTTCTGCGCCGGTTCATTTTCCAGGCCAGCGGGAAGAGAGCCTGCTGCACCATGGTATCCATTGTATTATACTCGTTTCGTGCCCCGGTGTCCAGAAGATTTCATCGTCCGGGTCGATTTCACGCTTTTTTCGCCTTCTGCCGGGCCCGGTCCGGGTGGAGCGCGGCCCGCACCTCGGCCCCCAGACCCAGCGGCCAGGCGGCGGCCAGCCCCACCAGCCCCATGCCGCAGCAGCCGATGCACAGCGCCGCCAGCTGCTCCGGCATCTCCCCGGCCTGCCAGCCGGACAGCATTTCCCGGAGAAACACCCCCGCCCCGGCCGACACGCCCGCCGCCAGCAGCGGTGCCCCCAGCCAGCGCATCAGCGCCGGACGCATCCCGCTGACCCGCAGCAGACGGGCCGTGTTGGCCAGGCAGGTATATACGCTGGACAGCAGGATGACGAACAGGAAGCCTTTCATCCCGAACCGGGGCAGCAGCACCATCACCCCCGCGATGCGCAGCACGGCATCCCACAGGCTGTACCGGAACACGGCCTTCTGCTCCCCTACCCCCTTCATGGCACCGTCCACCATGCTTTCCAGATACATCAGCGGCATCGCCGGGCCGAGCACGGTCAGATAGAAGCCCGCCTCGGCCCCATCCGGCCCGTAGAACAGCCGGGCAGCCGCTGCTCCCCACACCCAGAACACCGCCCCCGCCAGCGCGGAGAAGTAGCCCGTGAGCCGGAGCATCCGGTCCAGCAGCGCCGAAAGCCGCCCCGTCTCGCCCCGGATGTGCGCCTGCGTGATCTCCGGCATCAGCAGGACCGACAGGCTCCCCAGCAGCCCGAACGGAAAGGTCAGCAGGGGCAGGGCCATCCCCTTCAGGTTTCCATACTGGGCCACGGCGGCGCTGCGGCCCCCGGCATCCAGCAGATAGACCGTCAGGCAGGCGGGCACCAGCATGTTCTCCGCCGTGTGGAGCGCGCTAGCAAGGCAGCGCCCGCCCTCCACGGGCCAGAGGATCTCCCACAGCCGCTTTGCCGGGTCCATGGGGCGTCGGGCCGGGCCCGCACCGAATGCGGACACCGCCTCCCGCCGGTAAAACAGAAGCATCAGGCAGGCCGAGACCGTCTCGCTGAGGGCCGTTGCCGCCAGAACGACCGTGCACTTGCCGCCCACGTCCAGCGCACGGCCCCGCTCCAGCGCGAACCAGATGGCCGAGATGCGGACCGCCTGCTCCACGAGCTGGCTCACCACGTTGGGGCCGACCTGCCGCCGGGCAATGAAAAAGCCGCGCAGCACCGCAGAGACCGCCATCCAGGGCAGGCCGAATGCCGCCGCCCGCAGCGCACCGGCGGCGCGGACATCACCCAGCCACCACGCTGCGGCCAGCTCCGCCAGACCGAACTGCCCCGCCCACGCAGCGCTGCCCAGCAGCAGCGCCGCCCCCAGCAGACGGAGCAGCATCCCGCGGGCCTCGGCCCGGCTGCGGCTCAGCTCCTCGGCCATCAGGCGGGTGGCCGCCACCGAGACACCGGACGTCGCCAGCGTGACGAAGAGCGAGTACACCGCCAGCACCAGCTGGTACAGGCCCATCCCCTCGCCGCCCAGCGCATTGGCCAGCCAGATGCGCAGCCCCATCCCGGCCAGCCGGAGCACCACATCCGCCCCCGTGAGCAGGGCCGCGTTCTTCAGGTAGCTCGGACGCATCGCCGCACCTCCCCTTCTTCCTTTTATTATATGGGCACCGCTTTGCAAAATATGAGCCGCCGTGTGGGTTGTTTCTCTTCTGGTTTTATGGTATGATAGGAGCCGGTCAAGAGATTTTTCCCAAACATCAACGAAGGAGGAAAGGCCGCATCCCACCCGGATCGGCCTTATGAGAGTATGAGCGAAGAATGCACCCATGACTGCTCTACCTGCAGCGCAGCATGTTCTTCCCGCGAGGCTGCCCCGCAGCACGATGCCCCCAACCCCAACAGCAGCGTCAAAAAGGTCATCGGCGTCGTATCCGGCAAGGGCGGCGTCGGCAAGAGCATGACCAGCGCTCTGCTGGCCTGCGCCATGGCCCGCCGCGGCTACCACTGCGGCATTCTGGACGCCGACATCACCGGCCCGTCCATCCCCAAGCTGTTCGGCATCCATGGCCGTGCCATGGCCGACGAGAAGGGCTGCTGGCCCATCCAGAGCCGGATGGGCATCGACGTGATGAGCATCAACCTGCTGGTGGAGAACGAAGAGGACCCCGTCGTCTGGCGCGGCCCCGTCATCGCCGGTGCGGTGAAGCAGTTCTGGACCGATGTGGTCTGGAAGGACGTCGATTTCCTGTTCGTGGACATGCCTCCGGGAACCGGTGATGTGCCCCTGACCGTCTTCCAGAGCCTGCCGGTGGACGGCATCGTCGTCGTGGCAAGCCCGCAGGAGCTGGTCAGCATGATCGTGGCCAAGGCCGTCAACATGGCCGAGATGATGAAGGTGCCCATGCTCGGCATCGTCGAGAACATGAGCTACATCGTCTGCCCCGACTGCGGCAAGCACATCAGTGTGTTCGGCAACAGCCATGTGGACGAGGTTGCTGCAAAGCACCACCTGCCCGTTCTGGCCAAGTGCCCCATCGACCCGCAGCTGGCCGCCCTCTCCGATGCCGGCATGATCGAGACCTACGGCGGCGAGTACCTGGAAGGTGCCGCCGATGCCTGTGAGAAATTGCTGAAGAAGTAAACACGCTGGTTTCTCTGCCTTTTGCGCCGGGCCTTTTCCCCCGCAAAAGGCATTCTTTTTGGGTGCCGGTCTGCCGCAAAACAGAAGCTGCTGCGCCGTTTTTGCAGCGGCCGGATGTTTTTGTGAAGCGGGTTCATCTTTTCTTCTGTTTTTTTGAAAGATTTTCTGCTCCGCTTCTCTTGTAAATCGCCACAGAAAGCTTTATAATGATAAAGTGTTCTGCAAGTTGTTTGGCAGAACCGGTGAAAGTATACTGGGAAAAGGAGTATTCGATTATGTTGACGAATGAATACCTGAAGCGTGTTTACGATGGTCTGGCTCAGCGCAATGCCAATGAGCCCGAATTTCTGCAGGCTGTCCGCGAGGTGCTGGAGAGTATCCAGCCCGTCGTGGAGAAGCACCCCGAATATGAGAAGGCCGGCCTGATCGAGCGTCTGGTCGAGCCGGAGCGTGTCATCAGCTTCCGTGTGCCCTGGGTCGATGACGAAGGCAAGGTCCAGGTCAACCGCGGCTACCGTGTGCAGTTCAACAGCGCCATCGGCCCCTACAAAGGCGGTCTGCGCTTCCATCCCTCTGTCAACCAGGGCATCCTGAAGTTCCTGGGCTTTGAGCAGACCTTCAAGAACAGCCTGACCACCCTGCCCATGGGCGGCGGCAAGGGCGGCTCGGACTTCAACCCCAAGGGCAAGAGCGACATGGAAGTCATGCGCTTCTGCCAGAGCTTCATGACCGAGCTGTACCGCCACATCGGCCAGTTCGTGGATTGCCCCGCCGGTGACATCGGCGTCGGCGGCCGCGAGGTCGGCTATCTGTTCGGCCAGTACAAGCGCCTGACCAACAGCTTCCAGGGCGGCATGATCACCGGCAAGGGCCTGACCTTCGGTGGTTCTCTGGCCCGTACCGAGGCAACCGGCTACGGCCTGTGCTACTTCACCGCCGAGGCCCTGAAGTGCATGCGCAACGACAGCTTTGTCGGCAAGACCGTGGTCATCTCCGGTTCCGGCAATGTCGCCATTTATGCCTGCCAGAAGGCCACCCAGCTGGGCGGCAAGGTCGTCACGATGTCCGACTCCAACGGCTACGTCTACGACCCCAACGGCATCGACCTGGCTTACGTCAAGGATCTGAAGGAAGTCCGCCGCGGCCGCATCAAGGAGTATGCTGAGACCCACGAGGGTGCAACCTATGTGGCCGATTGCAGCAAGGTCTGGACCGTCCCCTGCGACATCGCCCTGCCCTGCGCGACCCAGAACGAGATCAACAAGGAGTCCGCTGAGGCTCTGGTCAAGAACGGCTGCACCGTCGTCTGCGAAGGCGCCAACATGCCCAGCACCCCGGAGGCCATCGAGGTCTATCTGGCAAACGGTGTTCTGTACGGACCTGCAAAGGCTGCCAACGCCGGCGGCGTGGCCACCTCCGGCCTGGAGATGAGCCAGAACTCCGAGCGCCTGAGCTGGACCTTCGAAGAGGTCGATGCAAAGCTGAAGGGCATCATGGAGGGCATCTTCCACGCTTCCTATGACGCTTCCGTTGCCGCTGGTTCCGAGGGCAACCTGATGGTCGGTGCAAACTGCGCCGGCTTCCTGAAGGTCGCTACCGCCATGATGGCACAGGGCATCACCTACTAATTGTTCCAAAGCATTTTCAAGAGCTGCGTTCGCAAGAGCGCGGCTCTTTTTGTATCGATTCGCTGGCCGCATCTCCGGGAGCTTTTCCCGGCGAGTCAACGGGCATTCCATGCCCGCCCCGCAAGCGGGGCCCCACCTCGGATACTCGCCGAGAAAACTCCCCTCGTGCGGCCTGTATAAAGCCCCGCCAACCCGTCCATACTGACCACATCAAGCGAAGAGAGGGTTCTGAAATGGACGAACAGATGTTTTGTTTTCAATGCGAGCAGGCGGCGCACTGCACTGCCTGTACCGGTAAGGCCGGTGTCTGCGGCAAAAGCGCGGACACCGCAGCGGCGCAGGACCGCCTGACCGGCGCACTCATCTCCTACGCCAGCCAGCTCATCGGCGAGGGGCGGGCCCCCGCCCCGGAACAGGCACTGCTGCTGATGGAAGGGCTGTTCACCACCATCACCAACGTGAACTTCGACCCGCAGACCGTGGACCAGCTGACCGAGAGCGTCCACGCGGCCTGCCCCGGCATCGGGTTCGACTACGACATGGCAAACCTCTGGCACGAGCCGGACGAGGACATCCGTAGTCTGAAATCGTTCGTCCTGTTCAGCCTGCGCGGCATGGCAGCGTACAATTACCATGCGCGGGTGCTGGGCCACATCGACCCGGAGCTGGACCGCTTCTTCTGCGAAGCATTGCAGGCCGTTGGCAGCGAATGCTCCATCGACACCCTCTGGGCACTGGTGCAGAAGACCGGCAAGGCCAGCTACCGCTGCATGGAGCTGCTGGACGCCGCTAACACCGGGGCCTTCGGCCAGCCGGAGCCGGTGGAGGTGCCGCTCGTCATCGAGAAAGGGCCGTTCATCGTCATTTCCGGCCACGACCTCTACGACATGAAGTGCCTGCTGGAGCAGACGGCGGGCAAAGGCATCCACGTCTACACCCACTCGGAAATGCTCCCCGCCCACGGCTACCCGGAGCTGAAGCAGAAGTACCCGCATCTGAAGGGCAACTTCGGCACAGCCTGGCAGAACCAGCAGCGGGAGTTTGAGGACATCCCGGCCCCGATCCTCTTCACCACCAACTGCATCATGCCCCTGCGGGAGAGCTACGCCGACCGGGTGTTCACCACCTCGGTGGTGTCCTATCCCGGCGTCCCGCACATCGGGCCAGAGCGGGATTTCTCCCCCGTCATTGCCAAAGCACTGGAACTAGGGGGCTACCCGGAAGACACCGCCATGCCCGGCATCAACGGCGGGCGCAGCGTCGTGACCGGCTTTGCGCGGAGCGCTGTGCTCTCCCACGCCAATGAGATCGTTGCGGCCGTGAAAAGCGGGCAGATCCGCCATTTCTTCCTGGTGGGCGGCTGTGACGGCACCCGGCCTTCCCGCCGCTACTACACCGAGTTCGCCAAGCTCACCCCGCCCGACACCGTGATCCTGACGCTGGCCTGCGGCAAATTCCGCCTGAACGACCTGGATCTCGGCACCGTGGCGGGCCTGCCCCGCATCCTCGATGTGGGCCAGTGCAACGACGCATACAGCGCCATTCAGATCGCGCTGGCGCTGGCCGATGCGTTCCAGTGCGGCGTCAACGACCTGCCGCTCTCGCTGGTGCTCTGCTGGTTCGAGCAGAAGGCCGTCTGCATCCTCATCGCACTGCTGGCGCTGGGCATCCAAAACATCCGGCTCGGCCCTACCCTGCCCGCCTTCCTCTCGCCGGGCGTGGTGCGCGTTTTGCAGGAAAAGTACAATCTGATGGCCGTCACGACACCGGAGCAGGACCTGAAAGCGATCTTGGGCGAAGGATGAATCCGTTTCATCTCATCATCAAACCGCACAAGATGCGCTGCGATTGCGCTTTCACGTTTGGTGCAACTGTCGCTTGAAAAATTTTCAGCGTTCAGTATAATTATAGGTACCGGAACAAAGGCGTTCCAAAGGGGCAGAGTCTGCCCCTTTGGGGCGTCTTTTTTGTTTTTCCGTGTCAGACACTGCGGAATGTGCCGCAGTGGTGAGGATTTTGATTTTACGACAAGGATGGGAAAGGCAATGGAACATTATACGGAAAACTCCACGCCCCTCGGCCTGTATGACCCCCAGTTTGAGCACGACGCCTGCGGCATCGGCGCTGTGGTGGACGTCAAGGGCCGCAAGAGCCACCAGACCGTCAGCGATGCACTGTCCATCGTCGAGCGGCTGGAGCACCGCGCCGGCAAGGACGCTGAGGGCAAGACCGGCGACGGCGTGGGCATCATGCTGCAGATCAGCCACAAGTTCTTCTCCAAAGTCGCGGAAGAGATGAACGTCAGCCTCGGCAATGAGCGCGAATATGGCGTTGGCATGTTCTTCTTCCCGCAGAACGAGCACCTGCGTGCTCAGGCCATGAAGCTGTTCGAGCTCGTCACCCGCAAGGAGGGGCTGGAGTTCCTCGCCTGGCGCGAGGTCCCCGTGAACCCCGACGCCGTGGGCCAGAAAGCCCGCGACTGTATGCCCGCCATCTGGCAGTGCTTCATCAAAAAGCCCGCCAAGGTGAGCAAGGGCATCGACTTTGACCGCAAGCTCTACATCGTCCGCCGCGTGTTCGAGCAGGCCAGCAACGGCACCTATGTGCCCAGCCTGTCCAGCCGCACCATCGTGTACAAGGGCATGTTCCTGGTCCACGATCTGCGCCTGTTCTACCTCGATTTGCAGGACGAGGATTATGAATCCGCCATCGGCATGGTGCACAGCCGTTTCTCCACCAACACGAACCCCAGCTGGATGCGCGCCCACCCGAACCGCTTTATCCTGCACAACGGCGAGATCAACACCATCAAGGGCAACACCGACGCAATGCTGGCCCGTGAGGAGTCCATCGCCAGCCCCATCATGCAGGAGGATATGAACAAGATCCTGCCGATCATCAACACCTCCGGCTCCGACTCCGCCATGCTGGACAACGCGCTGGAGTTCATGGTGATGAACGGCATGGACCTGCCCCTGGCCGTGATGATCACCATCCCGGAGCCGTGGGAGAACAACAAGCACATCAGCCAGAAAAAGCGCGATTTCTACCAGTATTACGCCACCATGCTGGAGCCGTGGGACGGCCCCGCCGCCATCCTCTTCTCGGATGGCGATGTCGTGGGTGCCGTGCTGGACCGCAACGGTCTGCGCCCCAGCCGCTACTACATCACCAAGGACGGCCGGATGATCCTTTCTTCTGAGGTGGGCGTCCTCCCCTGCGACCCCGCCGACATCGAGAAGAAAGACCGCCTGCGCCCCGGCAAGATGCTGCTGGTGGATACCGTCAAGGGCGAGGTCGTCGATGACGAGAAGCTGAAGGAATACTACGCCAGCCGCGAGCCCTACGGCGAGTGGATCGACCGCAATCTGGTCCAGCTCAAGAGCCTGAAGATCCCCAACATCAAGGTGCCCAGCTACACCGGCGAGGAGCTGACCCGCCTGCAAAAGGTGTTCGGCTACAAGTACGAAGAGGTCAAGGACCTCATCCTCCCCATGGCCCGGCTGGGCGCAGAGCCTTCCGGCGCGATGGGCACCGACACCCCGCTGGCCGTGCTGAGCGGCCAGCACCCGCCGCTGTTCAACTACTTCAAGCAGCGGTTCGCGCAGGTGACCAACCCGCCCATCGACGCCATCCGGGAGAAAGTCGTCACCTCCACCAGCGTCTACGTGGGTGCCCATGGCAACCTGCTGGAAGACAAGCCCGAAAACTGCAAGGTGCTCAAGGTCCACAACCCCATTCTGACCTCCACCGACCTGCTCAAGATCAAATACATGAACGTGCCGGGCTTCAAGGTCGCGACCGTTTCCATCAACTACTACAAGAATACCAGCTTGGAAAAGGCCATCGACCGCGTCTTCCTGGAAGTGGACCGCGCATATAAGGACGGTGCCAACATCATCATCCTGTCCGACCGGGACATCGACGAATACCATGTCTCCATCCCCAGCCTGCTGGCCGTGTCGGCCGTCTCGCAGTACCTCATCCGCACCAAGAAGAGCACCGCGCTGGCCCTCATTCTGGAAAGCGCCGAGCCGCACGAGGTACACCACTTTGCCACCCTGCTGGGCTACGGTGCCTGCGCCGTCAACCCGTATCTGGCCCACGAGACCATCGGCCAGCTCATCGACCAGGGCCTGCTCGACAAGGACTACTACGCTGCCGTGGATGACTACAACAAGGCCATCCTGAGCGGCATCGTGAAGATTGCCTCCAAGATGGGCATCTCCACCATCCAGAGCTACCAGAGCAGCCAGATCTTTGAGGCGGTCGGTATCTCGAAGGACGTCATCGACAAATACTTCACCGGTACGGTCAGCCGTGTGGGCGGCATCGGTCTGGAAGACATCCAGGCCGACGTCGAGGCTCAGCACAACGCGGCCTTCGACCCGCTGGGACTGGACATCAACATGGAGCTTTCCGACGGCGGTGCCCACAAGTTCCGCAGCGGCAAGGAAGAGCATCTGTTCAACCCGCAGACCATCCACCTGTTCCAGAAAGCCTGCTGGACCAACGACTATAAGGCCTTCAAGGACTTCACCCGCACGGTGGACAACATGGGCGAGGAGGGTATGCATCTGCGCAGCCTGCTCGATTTCAACTACGACCCCAACGGCGGTGTGCCCATCGAGGAGGTCGAGCCGGTATCGTCCATCGTCAAGCGGTTCAAGGCCGCGGCCATGAGCTACGGCGCTCTGAGCAGTGAGGCCCACGAGACCATTGCCATCGCGCTGAACCGCCTGGGCGGCCGCAGCAACACCGGCGAGGGCGGCGAACCCGAAGGCCGCTACCACAGCGAGAGCAACTCCAAGATCAAGCAGGTGGCCTCTGCCCGCTTCGGCGTCACGAGCAAATACCTCGTCTCTGCAGAGGAGATCCAGATCAAGCTGGCGCAGGGTGCAAAGCCCGGCGAAGGCGGCAACCTGCCCGGTGCCAAGGTGTATCCCTGGATCGCCAAGACCCGCCACAGCACCACCGGTGTGGGCCTCATCTCTCCCCCGCCCCACCACGACATCTACTCCATCGAGGATCTGGCCGAGCTGATCTATGACCTGAAGAACGCCAACCGTCACGCCAACATCAACGTGAAGCTGGTCAGCGAGGCCGGTGTCGGTACCATTGCCGCCGGTGTTGCCAAAGGCGGCGCACAGGTCATCCTGGTCTCCGGCTACGACGGCGGCACCGGTGCTGCCCCCCGCACCTCCATCAAGAACGCCGGTCTGCCCTGGGAGCTGGGCATCGCCGAGACCCACCAGACCCTGATCCTGAACGGCCTGCGCAGCCGCGTCCGCATCGAGAGCGACTCCAAGCTGCTCTCCGGCCGCGATGTCGCCATCAGCTGTATGCTGGGCGCAGAGGAGTTCGGCTTCGGCACCACCCTGCTGATGTGCGAGGGCTGCGTCATGATGCGCGTCTGCAATCTGGACACCTGCCCCATGGGCATCTGCACCCAGAACCCCGAACTGCGTAAGCACTTCCGGGGCAAGCCCGAATACATCATCAACTATCTGACCTTCGTGGCCCAAGAGCTGCGGGAGTACATGGCCAAGCTCGGCGTCCGCACCATCGACGAACTGGTGGGCCGCACCGACCTGCTCCACGTCAAGCCCAGCGCCCCCGGCAGCCGCACGGCCAAGATGAACCTGGACTGCATCCTGCACAACCCGGCCATCGCCAACAGCAACGTGCACTTCGTCCCGGCGGACACCTACGACTTCCACCTCGAAAACACCCTCGACATGAAGGTGCTGATGAAGAAGTTCAAGCTCAGCAGCAAAACGCCCCAGAGCGTCACGCTGGATGTTTCTAACACCGACCGTGCGTTCGGTGCCATCTTCGGCAGCGAGATCACCCGCAAGTATGGCGATTCCCTGCCCGATGACGTCTACACCGCCAACTGCACCGGCGCGGGCGGCCAGAGCTTCGGTGCATTCATCCCCAGGGGCCTGACCCTGAAGCTGACCGGTGACTGCAACGACTACATGGGCAAGGGCCTGTCCGGCGGCAAGATCGTCGTGCGCCCGCCGGAGGGCATCACCTACAAGCCGGAGGAGAACATCATCACCGGCAACGTCGCCCTGTATGGTGCCACCAGCGGCAAGGCCTTCGTCTCCGGCGTGGCCGGTGAGCGCTTCTGCGTCCGCAACTCCGGCGCAACGGCCGTTGTGGAGGGCGTCGGCGACCATGGCTGCGAGTACATGACCGGCGGCACCGTCGTCGTGCTGGGCCAGACCGGCAAGAACTTTGCAGCCGGCATGACCGGCGGCATCGCCTATGTGCTGGATGAGAACTGGGACTTCTACCAGCGGGTGAACAAAGAGACGGTCAGCCTCGAACCCGTGGAGCATAAGTACGATGTTGCCACCCTGAAGGAGCTGATCCGCGAGCATGTGGAAGCCACCGGCTCCCCGCGCAGCAAAGAGATCCTGGACAACTTCAGTGAGTATCTGCCCAAGTTCAAGAAAGTCCTCCCCTACGATTACGACCGGATGCTGCGGGTCATCGCTTCCATGGAGGAGCGCGGCCTCGACGGCGAACAGGCACAGATCGAAGCATTCTACGCTGTGCAGAAGAAGAAGTAAGGAGGGGGAACTGTTATGGGCAAGACCACTGGATTTATGGATTATAAGCGCAAGACCAGCTCGGACGTTCCGCCGCTGGAGCGCATCGAAAACTTCAATGAATTTCACATCTGGCTCTCCCGCGAGGAGCAGCAGACCCAGGCGGCACGCTGCATGGACTGCGGCGTCCCCTTCTGCCAGGCCGGTATGATGATCGGCGGCATGGCCTCCGGCTGCCCGCTGAACAACCTCATCCCGGAGTGGAACGACCTGGTGTATCAGGGCAAATGGGAGCTGGCGCTCCACCGCCTGCGCGCCACCAACCGCTTCCCGGAGTTCACGAGCCGGGTCTGCCCCGCCCTGTGCGAGGCCGCCTGCACCTGCGGCGATGTGACCGGCAGCAGCGTCACCGTCCGCGAGAACGAACACGCCATCGTGGAGACCGGCTACGCCAAGGGCTGGCTCCATGCCGCCCCGCCCCCGGCCCGCACCGGCAAGAGCGTGGCCGTCATCGGCAGCGGCCCGTCCGGCCTGTCGGTGGCCGAGTATCTGAACATCCGGGGCCACGCCGTCACGGTGTTTGAGCGCGCCGACCGGGTGGGCGGCCTGCTGATGTACGGCATCCCCAACATGAAGCTGGACAAATCTGTCATCGAGCGCCGCATCAGGATCATGCAGGCCGAGGGCGTCGAGTTCCGCACCAACATGGACATCGGCGGGGCGGTGGCCGCAGAAGACATCCTGAACCGCTACGACGCCGTCGTGCTCTGCTGCGGTGCCAAAAAGGCCCGCGACCTGAATGTCCCCGGCCGGAACGCCAACGGCGTCCACTTCGCGGTCGATTACCTCACCAGCGTGACCAAGAGCCTGCTGGACAGCCAGTTTGCCGACGGCCGGGCCATCCATGCGGCGGGCAAGAATGTGCTGGTCATCGGCGGCGGCGACACCGGCAACGACTGCCAGGGCACGGCTCTGCGGCAGGGCTGCACCGATCTGGTGGCTCTGGAGATGATGCCGCAACCCCCGAAAGAGCGGGCCGCCTCCAACCCCTGGCCGGAGTGGCCGAAGGTGCTCAAGGTAGACTATGGCCAGACCGAGTGCCTCGCCAAGTTCGGCAAGGACCCCCGCGTCTACCAGACCACCGTGAAAGAGTTTTTGACCGACGACGCCGGCAACCTGACCGGCGCGGTCATCTCCTATCTGAAGCCGGAGCGTGACCCGGAGACCGGCCGCACCAGCATGGTGCCCACCGGCGAGGAGTTCACCTACGACTGCCAGCTGGCGTTCATCGCCGCCGGTTTCGTGGGCTGCGAGAACTATGTGGCCGATGCCTTCGGCGTCAGCCTGACGGGCCGCGGCTGTGTGGACACCGACCACTTCCGCACCAATGTGGAAAAGGTCTTCGCCTGCGGCGATATGCGCCGGGGCCAGAGCCTGGTGGTCTGGGGCCTGCGTGAGGGCCGCGACTGCGCCGCCGAGGTAGACCGCTACCTCATGGGTTACACCAACCTGTGACCCCCTGAACCAAGCCATCCTCTTTTCCTATCCTAAACGAGCAGAAGCGGGAGCCTCCCACGAGGCTCCCGCTTCTGCTGTTTTGTTTCAGTCCGTATCATATTAGGTGTTAGGTGTCGTCTGCCGGTGTTTCCCCCGAAGAGGCGCTGCTCGCGCTGTCGGAATCCGACGCGGCGGGCGGTTCGGCGGTGATCTCCACACTGGGGTCCGCCGCGATATACACGGTGATGACGCTGCCTACCTCGACCGAGGTGCCTGCGTCCACACTGCACGAGACGACGCAGCCCGCCGCATAGGAGCCATCGTTGACCACCATGAAGCAGCTGGGCGTCAGGCCCCGGCTCTCCAGCTCGCTGACGGCCCCTTCCTGCGTGAACCCGATCACATCGGGCATCTGCACCAGCTGCGGCCCCTTGCTGACCACCAGGCTCACGGTGCCGCCCTTCTCGATGACATCGCCCGCCTCCGGCTCCTGCCGGATGATCTTCCCCTTCTCCACCGTGTCACTGTATTCCAGCGTCACATAGAAGAGATAGTCGCCCACATAATTGTGATTGTTCCGCACCTGCGCGTCGTAATCCATCCCGACAAAGTTCGGCACCAGCGTGACGGGTTCTTCCAGCACCGTGCTTTCCGGTGCCGACACCGACGAGGACGCCGCAGGCGGTTTGGCCGTGTGCAGCCCCTGCGAGACCATCCCCCACAGCATCAGCAGGATGAGGATGGCCAGCAGAACGAGGATGGCCGCCAGCAGGTTCCGCAGGCTGAGCATGTGCTGCTTTTGTTCCTCGTCCGGCAGGGTCAGCTGCCGGGGCGCAGGGCGCGGCAGGCTGCGGGTCAGCTCCTCGGTATACTCCCGCGAGGTCAGCGCCTTGAACAGCTGGGGCACGGTCTGGATGCGCTCCACCGGCTTCAGCTTCAGGCCCAGCCAGAGCACCTCAGAGAGGTACTCCGGCACCGACGGCTCCAACGTGCGGGCGCGCGGGTTCGAATCCGACACCAGCCGCTGCGCTGCCGGGACCGGGCTTTGCCCGCAGACCATCCGGTAGACCACCGCAGCCAGACTGTATTCGTCGGTGTAGCGGCCCTCAAACTCGGTGGTCGAATACTGTTCCGGGGCCGAGTAGCCCTCATACAGCTGCTCGTGCAGACCGCTGCCCGCTGTGCGCAGGCCGACCGTAGCGTAGCCCGTCAGCCGGGCGCGGCCATTTTCCAGCACCCGGATGTTCTCCGGGCAGATGCCCCGATGCACCAGACCCACCTGGTGCATCGCCGCCACGCCGTCAAACACCGGCTGCAGCATCGCGCAGACCTGCTCCGGCGACAACCGGCCGGGATGCGTCTCCAGCCAGCGGCCCAGCGGCACCCCGCCGGGGTTCTCCATCACGGCATAGACCGTGTTGTTTTCCTCGAACACATCCAGCACGGCTTCCAGTCCGTTGGCGGGCGTGATGCGCTGGATGGAGCGGTACAGGTCCGCAAAATCCATCCGGGTGGTCTTGAACAGCACCTCGCTGCCCAGTTTGGGCCGCAGGGTTGCATCCGTGCCGCGCTCTGCCGCCAGCGTCAGGGGCAGATACTCCTTGATGGTCACCCGGAAGCGCCCATGGTTCTCTGCGCCTCGGTACAGGATGCCTTCGCCGTCCACCTGTTCGATCTCGCCGACGGTATACCGCCCGCCCAGCACCGTGCCCACCGGCAGGGTGCCCACCGGGTTGCGGCCCTCAAAGCGCCCGCCGCACTGCGGACAGGCCGCCGTGCGCTCGCTCAGCTCGGACAGGCAGTAAGGGCAGATGATGGTCATGGAAAGGCCTCCTTCGGATGTGCTTTTCTGTTATTATAACACATCTTGGCCCGCAGCAAAAGGGCCGTGCGAGCCGAGAACTGTTTTTTATCTTTTTCCGCTGCCCGTCTGTCACAGCAAAACAGCGGTTTTGCACGTTCCCGCCATACAGCAAAAGCCGCCTTTCGTGCCTTGCAGCACAAAAAGCGGCTTTGTAGCGTCTTATTTCAGGAGAAATTCGGCTTGCTGGAGCTTATTCCGGCAGGTCCTCTTCGTTCTCCAGGCTGTGCCAGACGTTCTGGACGTCATCGTTGTCCTCCAGAGCATCGAGCAGCTTGCCCATGAGCTTGAGTTGATCGGGGTCGGTCAGGCGGGTGGTGGTCATGGGGACCATGGCCAGGTCATCGCTCAAGATCTCGTAGCCCTTCTCCTCCATGGCCTTGACCACAGCCGAGTAGTTCTCCGGGTCGGTGGTGATCTCAGCAGCATCCTCGCCTGCATCGAAGTCCTCTGCACCGGCGTCCAGAGCGTCCATCATGGCCTCGTCGGCGTCCTTGTCTTCCAGAGAGATGTCGATAACGCCCTTCTGGCTGAACAGGAAGCCCACGCAGCCCATTGCGCCCAGGTTGCCGCCGTTCTTGTCGAAGTAGTGGCGCAGATCGGCAGCGGTACGGTTGCGGTTGTCGGTCAGGGTCTCGACCATGACGGCAACGCCGCCGGGGCCGTAGCCTTCGTATGTGATGGCTTCGTACTCGGTCTTGTCGCCGCCCTCGGCCTTCTTGATGATGCGCTGAATGTTATCGTTGGGCACGCTCATGCGCTTTGCCTTGGAGATCAGGTCCGCCAGCTTGCTGTTGGAAGCCGGGTTGGGGCCGCCGGTACGGACGGCGACGCTGATCTCGCGGCCGATCTTAGTAAAGACCTTTGCCTTGGCGCCGTCGGTCTTCTCCTTCTTGCGCTTGATGTTGTTCCATTTGCTATGTCCAGACATGGGAACCTCCTAAAGTTCTATCGAAATCTCCGCCTGCGGGCAGACGGGCTGTGGTCGCCCGCTTGTGGCAGCACACAAAATCTAACTCTATTATTGTAGCACAATCCCCTACCGCGTTCAAGCCTTATCCGGGGGTTTTGCGCCAAAATCCGGCAAAAAAGCAGGGTCCGACGCCTGTTTTACAGCAGCCTCAGCGCCTTGGGATAATGGTTTTTGACCCGCCCGGCCGACACTTTGCCGCCGCCGAGGGGGAACCCGTCCACCGTGACACAGCACCAGCCGTCGGCGGCGGTGGCAGCGGCGATCTCCCGGCCCGACAGGTACTCGACCACACGCGGGTCGGCAAGCGCCAGCTCCTCGCGGTTGGTGCACTGGGCACCGAACGCCGTGAAGAGGTGGTGTTCGGGCACAAAGCGGCCCTTCTGCACACTGCCCACAAAGACGCCTGCGCGCAGGACATGCAGACCCGTCTGCGGGAAGGCCGCAGGCAGCAGCACACCGCCGCCATGGACCACGGCGGGACGGTCTGCGAGGGCCGGAAAATACTGCTGGGCGAACGCGTTCCAGGCCGCGAGGCTCTGGGCGGGCGTCACGCTCTCCCCTGCCGCGGCGCTTTCGCGGCGGCGGCTGCCCTGCACCGCATCCCGGAGGGCGCGGGCGTTCTCCCGGCGGGATGCACGGGCATCGCCGCGCTCCGAGCGGGCAGGCTTGCCCTTACCGGGCTTCTGCTTCCGGTTCTGCTCAGCGGCAGCCGCCAGCCAGAGCTGCTCTTCGGGGGGATAACAGCCCGGTGCGGACAAAGCACGGGGAGTGCCCGCCTTGACCAGCCGGGCAATGAAATGGCCCTCGCCGCCCTGACAGGGCCAGATGCGGCGCACTTTGCTCACATCCAGCGGCAGACCGCCGGTACGGTTGGCCTCGCCCGCACTGCCAAACGTGTAGTCCACATTGCCAAACACATCCGCCAGCGCAAATTCCGGGTGCCGGGCCAGGAACGCGGCCACCTGCCCTTCATCCTCTTCGGGGGCAAAGGTGCAGGTGGAGTAGATCATCTCCCCGCCCGGCGCGAGGACGACGGCGGCGTTGTCCAGGATCTGCGCACCCAGCGCGGCGCACTGCTGAACCAGCGCTTCGCAGTGCTGGGTGACGGCCACCGCCTCCTTGCGGAACATCCCCTCGCCGGAACAGGGCGCATCCACGAGGACACGGTCGAAGAACTCCGGCAGGGCGGCAGCGATGCGGGCGGTGTCCTCGTTGAGGACGACGGCATTCGCCACGCCCATCCGTTCGAGATTGCTCTTCAGCACCTCTGCGCGGGCGGGCACATACTCATTGCTAACGAGCAGGCCCCAGCCGCCCAGTGCGGCAGCAAGCTGGCTGCTCTTGCCGCCGGGCGCGGCGCACAGGTCCAGGACCCGCATCCCCGGCCGGACGCCCAACAGCGGTGCGGCAGAGGATGCTGACGGCTCCTGCGAGTAAAACACGCCCGCATGGTGGTATGGGTGGCGTCCGGGTTTGAAGGCAGCCTCTTCGACCACGAAGCCCGCCTTGCAGAACGGCGATGGCCGGAGCGGGAAGTCGGCCTTCCCGGCAAACGCCTCCGGCGTCGTGCGCAGCGCCGAGACCGTCACCCCGCGGGCCGCGTTCTCGGTGGGTGCCGCGTACAGCGCCTCGTACCGCCCGCCCAGCAGCGCCCGCTCCCGGCGCTCAAAATATTCCGTAGACATGAACGTTCCTCCCATGTATAAAGCCGCATCGGGCGGCAAGACTAAGGGTGTGAGGGGCAGACCCCCTCGCGAAAGGAGACATGACGATGAACGACCGCACCGAAAACCGTTCCAGCAACCGCACCAACAACTGCAAGAGCCAGAACCGCACTTCCAACCGCACCGAGAACCGCACGGACGACCGCACCGAGAACCGTGCCACCAACGAGCACAAGCACCCCAACCAGTACACCAAGGGTGCCGACGACGAGGGCAAGTAACCAGAACCTCTCCGTCACGCTTCGCGTGCCAGTGCCCATTTCACAGAGAAAAGCCCGCTGCCTTCCCTGCACTGTTTTCCAGTGCGGAAAGCAGCGGGCTTTCGCGTTTTACTTCTGGTTCGGGTCAAAATCGGCCCACAGCTTCTCGAACAGCTCCTCGACGCGCGGCATCTGGCCGGTAAGGTAGAGCCACCCCAGCAGGCACTCAAAGCCGGTGGAAGCCCGGTATTCCTCCGGCGAAGCGTGTTTTGCCACACTGGCCTTGCTGGCGTTGCGGCCCCGCTTGAACACAGCCAGCTCGTCCTCGGTGAAGAGGGGTTCGAGCAGCTGCTCCTCGCGGAACTGGGCCCGCGCCGAGACATACTTGACCTTTTCGGTGTTCAGTTTGCCTGCCGACAGCCGGTGGTGCCGTGCCAGACGGGTGCGCACCAGCAGTTCCAGCACACTGTCGCCCACAAAGGCCAGTGCCAGCGGGCTGAGCTCACGGGGGTCGATGGTTTCCATTTCATTCATTGGAGTCAAACCTCTCAGTCAGCGCTATCAGGCGCTGACAGCTCCCCTGATAGGGGAGCCAAATTGCGGTATGATTAGAAGATATAATCGAACTGATACTCGCCGATGAGGATGGTGTCGTTTTCCTGAACGCCCTTCTCGACGAGGGCATCCAAAATGCCGCTCTCACCCAGCTGGCGCTGGAAGTATTGCAGGCTCTCGTAGTCGTCCACATTGCTGCCCGCCAGGATATACTCCAGCCAGGGGGCGTCGATGCTCCAGACGTGGGCCTCCATCCGCTGGATGGTAAAGGCGCGGTCGTTTGCCTTGGGCTCCGGCTTCTTGTACTCTGCGGTGAAGACCGGGATGGCCGGGATATCCTTCAGGCGGTTGTAGACCAGGCCCGGCAGCTCCCGCACACCCTGCATGGTGGCGGCAGAGATGGGCACGAAGGTCAGGCCCTTGCCCTCCACGTAGTTCTTGAAGGTCTCGATCTGCTCCTCGGTGGCCAGGTCACACTTGTTGCCCACCACGATCTGCGGGCGCTCGGCCAGCGCAGGGCTGAACTTTGCCAGCTCCTCGTTGATCTTCTCGAAGTCCTCGATGGGGTCGCGGCACTCGCTGCCGGAAACATCCACCACATGCAGCAGCAGACGGCAGCGCTCCACATGGCGCAGGAAGTCATGGCCCAGGCCGATGCCCTCGCTGGCACCTTCGATCAGGCCGGGGATGTCGGCGCAGACGAAGCTGGCCCCCTCGCCCACCGATACCACGCCCAACGTGGGCACCAGAGTGGTGAAGTGGTAGTTGGCGATCTTCGGCTTGGCCGCGCTGATGGTGGAGATGAGGGTGGACTTGCCCACATTGGGGAAGCCGATCAGGCCCACATCGGCGATGAGCTTCAGCTCCAGCGTGACCTGGATATCCTCACCGGGCACACCGGGCTTGGCAAACTTGGGGATCTGGCGGG
Source organism: Faecalibacterium sp. AF28-13AC (assembly GCF_003478405.1). Lineage (NCBI taxonomy): Bacteria > Bacillati > Bacillota > Clostridia > Eubacteriales > Oscillospiraceae > Faecalibacterium > Faecalibacterium sp. AF28-13AC. The sequence continues at coordinate 276,742 of NZ_QUFG01000005.1, forward strand.
TCGGCGTGGCAAAATGTGCATTGCCGTAGCCGCCGCGGCCGCCCTTTGCCACAGTGACGGGGGTGTGGTCGGACAGGTCGGCAATGACAAGACCGCTCTCGGCGTCCTTGATGACCGTGCCCAGCGGCACCTTGATGACGAGGTTCTCGGCGTTTTTGCCGTGGCACAGGCTCGCGCCGCCCTTGCCGCCCTCCGGGGCCACATACTTGCGCTTGTAGCGGAAATCCATCAGGGTGGTCAGGTGGTCGTCCACCACAAAGATGATGTCGCCGCCGCGGCCGCCGTCGCCGCCGTCCGGGCCGCCTGCTGCCACGAATTTTTCGCGGTGAAAGCTCACCGCGCCGTCGCCGCCCTTGCCCGCGTGGAGCCAGATGGTGGCGATGTCGATAAAGTTGGTTTGTGCTGCCATACAGGCCCTCCTTATCAGCCTCTCCGTTTCGCCTCCCCTCATGTGGGCAGGCGCAATGCAGGGCATTGCCGGAGAGGTCCTTGCTTTTCACTCAAATCACTCAAAAAAGAGCCGGGCCACAAGGGTCCGGCTCTTCAGGTTGCAGTTTTTCAGGCAGAAGTTACTGCTTCACGCTGCACTTCTTGCCGCTCTTGCCCACGCGCTCAAAGCGGACGGTGCCGTCAACCAGAGCAAACAGGGTATCATCGCTGCCCTTGCCAACGTTCTCACCCGGCTGAATGTGGGTGCCACGCTGACGAACAAGGATGTTGCCGGCCAGAACGAACTGACCATCTGCACGCTTTGCGCCCAGACGCTGAGCCGCAGAATCACGGCCGTTCTTGGTGCTGCCTACGCCCTTTTTATGTGCCATTGTAATTTTCCTCCTTAGCCGTTGATCGCAGTGATCTCAACCTTGGTATAGGGCTGACGATGGCCCATGCGGCGAGCACTGTGCTTCTTTGCGCGATAGGTGATGATGTTCAGCTTCTTGCCCTTGCCATTCTTGATGACCTTGGCAGAGACGGAAGCGCCCTCAACAACGGGAGCGCCAACCTTGACCGAACCCTCCTCGCCGACAGCGAGAACCTGATCAAACTTCACTTCGGAGTCAGCTTCAACGTCCAGCTTTTCGATGTAGACGATGTCGCCCTGCTCCACGCGGTACTGCTTACCGCCGGTAACAATGATTGCGTACATTTGTTTCATTCCTTTTCGTTGTACTCGCTGGTCGTAAAGGCAGACCCCTACGGGGCCATTTGCGGTGCCCACACCAAGCGGCTAGAATAGTATAGCAGAAAAATGAGCCGATTGCAAGAGGTTTTGCGCATTCCCGCAAAGTTTTTTCAGGATACGGAGGTCAGCTGCTCCTTCACCGTTTTGTTGTAGGCCTCGGTGCGCTCCACAAAGAGGGCGCGCGGGCTGGACGCGGCCAATTCTTCCGGCTCTAGCCGGAACGCAGGGTCTGCCTTTTTCGCCTTTGCGGCGAGGGCGCGGTTCTCGGTGGTAAGGGCCAGCGGCACCATGAGCGGCTTGCCCTTGTACTTTTTCGTCAGAAGGACCTCGGCGACGATGCCGCCCACAACGGCCACAGCCGCCACCACCTGCGACACCCGCAGGCCGATGGAGGGCACCAGCAGCAGGCTGTCGGTGCGGAGAGCTTCGATCCAGAACCGGCCCACGCCGTACCAGATGAGGTAGCGCAGGGCGATGTCGCCCGCAAACTTCCGCTTTTTGATGTGCCGCACCAGCAGGAACAGCCCCACGAAGCACCAGATGCTCTCATACAGAAAGGTGGGATGCACCGGCAGATTCGGGTCAATGATCACGCCTTTGGGCGCTGTGACCACGCTGCTGAGCAGATAGTCGTGGGTGGCGGCGCTGTACATGCCCCAGGGCAGGGTGGTGTTGCAGCCAAAGGCTTCCTGATTGAAGAAGTTGCCCCAGCGGCCGCAACCCTGCCCGATGAGAAAGCCCATCGCGGCCAGGTCGAACATGGGCAGCACCGGCACTTTGCGCCACTTACAGGCCAGACCGCCGAACAAAAAGCCGCCGATGATGCCGCCGTAGATGGCAAGCCCGCCGTCCCGGATGGCCAACACCTCCCACAGGGAATCGTAATTGTAGGGTGCCATCGCCACATAGTAGAGCCGGGCGCAGAGGATGCCCATCACGACACCGATGAGGATGACGTCCACCATGGCGTCGGCGTCCACGCCGAACTCCACCCCGTGGCGGAACGCGAACACCAGCGCCAGGCACATGCCCACCGCGATGCAGACACCGTACCAGTAAATGTTGATGCCGCCAATGGAAAAGGCAACACGGTTCAGCGGAAAGCTGAGCCCCAGTGCCGGAAATTCTACCAGATTCGTCAAATGCGTCATGTCAGTCCTCCAGTTCTGCTTCGTCGTCCGTGTCGGGCAGGTCTGCCGTGCCGTCCGGGTCGATGTACATCGCTGCCATCCGGCCCGGCTGCAGGATGGTCTGCAAGGCGGCATCTGCGTCTTCGGCGGTCAGCGCCGCCAGCGTTGCGATCTGCTGGACGACCGTCTGGCCGGAGAGGGCGAAGTCTGCCATCTGGCTGGCCGAGTCCTCCACATTTTCCAAATTTTCGATCAGCTGGCCGTACTTTTCGTTCTTGCAGAGGGTGAAGACCTCCCGGTCGATGCCCGCACGGCGGACCTGTTCGATCTCATCCAGAAGCAGCTGCTTCACGGTGTCGGGCTCGTCGCTCTCGCCGGTGAACAGGATGCAGCAGCAGCCGTCCACCCGCAGCACTTCCCCGCCGAAGCCGGGATTGGTCAGGCCGGAATCGTACAGGCGGCGGTAGAGCGGCGACATCCCGCCGCAGATGCAGCAGAGGACGAGGTCGTACAGCATCTCGCTGCGCAGGTCGTCCGGTGCTAGGGGTGCTTCCTTGAAGCCGAGGCCGAAGCAGGGCTTCGAGACCGGCATCCGGATGCGCTTTTCCGCAGCTGCCAGCGTCATGGGCTCGTCGGCCCAAAGGCGCTGCACCCGCTCTTCGGGGCGGGGGTCCAGCAGGCCGTGGCGCGCACAGGCGGCCAGGACCTGCTCCATGGTGGTATTGCCTGCTGCTGCCAGCACCATATTGCCGGGGGCATAGAATGCCTCGCAGCAGTCGTAGAGCATTCCGGGGGTGATCTCCGCAATGCTCTCGCAGCTGCCCGCGATGTCGCTGCGGATGGGGTGGCTGTGGTAAAGGCACTCGCACAAGCCGGTGATGAGCCGCCAGTCGGCGCTGTCATCGTACATCTTGATCTCCTGCCCGATGATGCCCTGCTCCTTGGCGATGGTCTGTTCGGTGAAATAGGGGTGCCCCACCATGCCCAGCAGCACATCCAGACTTTCGTCCAGCTGCTGGGTGGCCGTGAAGAGGTAGCAGGTGCGGTCGAAGCTGGTGAACGCATTGGCGTTGGCACCGGTCTTCGCAAACTTGGCGAAAGCGTCGCCGTCCTGATCCTCGAACATCTTGTGCTCCAGAAAATGCGCCACACCGGCGGGCAGATGCACCTCCCGCCCGTTCAGGCGGAAGTCCCGGTCAATGGAGCCGAAGCGGGTGGCATAGATGACATGGGTGCCGGAATAGCCCGGCATGGGCCGCACGAGGACCGTCAGCCCGGAAGGAAGCACCTTCCACTGGTCTGCCGCCGCTTCCGCGAGGGCTTTGCTCTGCAATTCAGACATGGGCCGGCCCCTCCTCTCTGGTCAGCAGGTAACTCACGGACAGCGTCAGCTGCCGCAGGATTGTGCGGACGTCCTCTCTGGTGACGGCGCGCAGGGCCGCACGGGCCTCGTCCGGGGTCTGCACGGCCCCGCCCCGCAGCACCTCCATATAGTACCAGGTCTCGATGCCGCCCAGGCTGTCCTCAATGCCCGCCATCCCGCTCAGCAGGGAGAGGCGGCAGTCTTCCAGTTCCTCTTCGGTGATGGGCCCGTGGCGCAGATCGTCCAGTTCCTTCAGGATGGCCTGTTCGGCGCGGGCAGCGTCGGCGTGTTCCACGCCGCTGTTCACTGCCATGCTGCCCGTAAAGCTCTGGAAGCTGGACGAGCAGTAGTAGCACAGGTGGTCGCGCTCCCGCACGTTGAGGAACAGGCGGCTGGTGACGCTGCCGCCGTAAAGCGCCATGGCCAGCCGGACAGCTGCCATCTGGTCCGGCTGCATCGGCTCGCCCAGCGTGAAGAGCATACAGAGTTTGGCCTGCACGGTGTCGAAGCATTCCGTCTTCCGCACGGCCTCCTGCCGGGGCATCGCCAGATTTTCGCACAGCGGCACCGGGCGGCGGGCCACCGCGGCCAGCTCCCCCAGCAGCGCCTGCGTGACGGCCTGGGTCTCTGCCTCACCGCAGCCCAGAATGAGCAGTTCGATCTGTGCGGTCTCCAGCATTTCGCGGTAGGCGGCGGTCAGGGTCTCCGGCGTCAGGCCGTCCACCTCTTCCAGATAGCCCTCCTGCCGGATGCCGGCGGGGCTGGCTCCGAAGAACTCCCGGTTGGCCTGCCGCTGGCAGTAGATGCGCTTTTCGTTCACTTCATCTTCCAGCGATTTGCGGAGCATCTGCTTCTCGATGGCCACAGCCTCCGGGTCAAACACGCCGCCCGAAAAGGCGGGATGAAAGGCCGTGCCCAGCGCCAGTGCGGCGTATTCGCGGGTGAGGTCCTCCCCTTCCAGCGCAAAGCGGTTCTTGATGCCGGTGGCGCTGACGCAGAGGTTGTGGTTCGCACCCAGCGGGCGGGCGTCCACGGTCAGGTCTGCGCCGTACAGGCGGGCCAGCTTTTTGGTCATCTGGGTCATATCGGGGCAGTCCGCATAGCCGCGCTCCATCACCAGCGGGAGCAGCGCGTGGGCGGTGGCCGTCTCACGCTTTGCCGGGAAAGCGAAATGGAGGCTGATGCGGCAGCGGTTGAATTTTGGCGCCGGGTCCCACGAAAGATGGACGCCGGGCGCGATCTCGGTTCGTTTCAATGGTTTCTCCTTTGGATTTATGATTTTGCGCGTTCCAGCGCGAGGAACTCTTCCAGCGCAAGGCCGGACTCCCGGATGGCGCAGGCATTCTCCACGCCCACATACCGCCAGTGCCAGGGGGCGTAGACCATGCCGGTGGCGCTCTGGCGGTCCTCCGGCCAGCGGAGGATGAAGCCGTACTCGGCGGCATAGGCCGTCAGCCACTCATAGGCGCGGGTCTCGGCAAAAGCTGCCGTCTTCTCGGTGCAGTCCGGCGAGAGGATGTCGGCGCAGTAGCCGGTCCCCTGCTCACTGGTGCTGGCCGCAGGCTGCAAAGAGGCCGTGTGGTCGGCGGCTTCCTCAGCTGAAAGGCGGCTGTTCTCGGCGCTGTAAGCGGTCAGGCGGGCCTCGTAGGCGGCGGTGCGGGCATCCGCATCCTGCCAGCCGGTCACAAGGTTCAGCTCGACTCCGTCCGTCTGCGCGGCCTCGGCCATGCTGCGGTAAGCGGAAGCGGCCTCGGCCTCCAGCTGCTCGCCGGTGGCGTCGTCGGCCACTGCAAGCTCCGGCGCAGGCTCTTCTTCCAGCGCGAGGTTGGCGTTCACCACCACGAGCCGGTCGTCGGCGGCGTCGAACACATAGGAGCTGCTGTCGTAGTTCCGCGCCGTGAAGGGCACCGGCCCCGCGATCAGGGCGTGGGCCTTGGGCAGCAGCCAGAGGATGCCGGTGGCCATCAGTGCCACGGCCCCGCCGCATGCGGCCAGAAAAAGCACCCAGTTCCGCGCCAGCCGCAGACATTTGCGGATCTTCCACTCCCGGTAGGTCATCCGCCTGGCGGGCGATCGTTTCTGCATATCAGTTTACCCCATCTCTTTGGATCATTTTCTATCGTTGTGGTGCAGCCTGTTCAGGATACACCTTATTTATGAACATTTATACTTCCTGCGCCTTCTGGCTGCGGATATCCTGCCCGGCGAACAGGCAGGGCACGAAGGCCGACAGGCGGCTGGAGATCTTTTCGGTATAGAGCTTTTCCAGCAGTGCGCCGTCCGTGATGTTGGTGGTGACGATGGTGGGCAGGTGCGCCCCCAGCCGGTTGTTGAGCAGACTGTACAGGGTGCTCAGGAAGAAGTTGGAATTGAACTCGGTGCCCAGGTCGTCCAGAATGAGCAGGTCGGCCCCGGCTGCGGTCTGCAGCAGGGTCTCCTCCTCGCCGCCGGGGTCTGCACCAAAGTGCAGTGCTTCCAGCTTGGAAAAAAAGTCCGGGCTGGACACGTAAATGACATCGAAGTCCTTTTCCAGCACGATGCCCGCAATGGCAAGGGCCGCGTGGGTCTTGCCCAGGCCCGCATTGCCGAACAGCATCAGGCTCTCGCTGCTGCGGTCAAACTCTTCGGCATACGCGCGCAGCTCCGCCAGCAGACCGCCCATGTAGCTGCGGACCGGCTCGCCCAGCTTGTCGTCCATGGTGTTCGGGTAGTAGTGCAGCTCCATGGTATCGAAGCTGGAAATGGACAGGCTGGACAGGCTCTCGATCTCCTCGCGGCGGAGTTTCTGCATGAGCTTGTGGACGCAGATGCAGGTGTGCCCCTCGAACGTGCCGGTGTCCTGGCATTTTTTGCAGGTGAAATGCGGTTCCAGCGCATCGGCGGGGCGTCCGCTGGACGCCAGCAGAGCCGTCAGCTCCTGTTTTGCCTTGGCCAGTGCGGCGGCAGCGGCGGTGCGGTCCTTGCCGGAAGCACCGGCCAGCGCACAGCGCACACCCCGCACCCGCACCTCTTCTTCGGCGTGGCGGAGGGCCGGGACGGCCGCTTCGGCTGCGGCGCGGGCATCCTCGGCGTTGGCGCGCGCGGTCTGACGCCGCAGCGCGACGGCCCGCATCGCCTCCTGATACAGTTCACGTTTGGTACGCATAATTTCTCCTTACTGCGATGCTTCGTCCGGCTGTTTCCGCAGGGAGCGGCGGCGGACAGCGTTTTTGAGGAAGTCGTTTCCGCTGGGCGTCTCGCGGTCCACCCGGAGGTTCCGGCTGGCGCCCGCTCCGGCCACCGGCCCGCGCACATCGTGGACGGTGCGCAAGCCCTTGGCGTTCCAGGTCTTGAGGATGCTGTTCCAGTACCACAGGTCCCGCTTGGCACCGGCCTGCACGGCGGCTTCCTCCACCATGGCATCGTCGTAACCGTAGACCTCGTACCAGCGAGCGATGGCTTTTCGCCCGCCGAGGGTCAGTTCGCTTTCAGCAATGCCCAGCAGACCGCTGACGTACTGCTCCCGCTGGGCGCGGAGGGCCAGCAGCTGTAAGTGCGCATCTGCCTGCTCGCCGGACTCCACGCCCTCGGCGCGCCAGACCTTCAGCTCGTGGCTCACAGCCCCCATCGTCCGCTTGCCCCTGCTGGCCACATAGGCCACGCAGAGCATGACAGTCTCCGGCGCAAAGCCCTCGACAATGTACAGATTGACGAGCTTTTCCATCTCGCTGTGGGTCAGCGGACGGGCAAACCCGGCCTGTGCGCAGTCAATGAGGCTGGAGATCATCGGGTCGGTGCGGGAGGCCGCTGCGATCTCGGCCCAGGTCATGGGGGCCGGGGCGCTGGGTTCCTCGCCCGGTGCGGCGTTCTCCTCGTAGCGTTCCAGCAGACCCGCACCGGCCCAGAAGGCCAGCGCGCTCTCAGCGCTCATCTTACTGCGGAGCTTGAGGTCTGCGCAGATCTTCTCCGGGTCGGTCACGCCGGTGGCCAACACATACAGCGCCACCCGGACATTGTACTCCTCCGCGATGCCCAGCTTGGAAAACACCAGCTGCGGCACGGCGATGGCATCGCCCTTCTGCTCTTTCAAACGGTAGATCATTCAGTTTTTTCCTCCTCCGCCGCAGGCGGTGCCCACGGCTCGCAATCCAGGATGGAGGGGGTGTTCTTCCAGCGCTCCGGCTCGGCCTCAAAGGCCTCCTTCATGCACTGCGCGGCAGCGGCGCGGCCCGCGTCGCTCAGCGGGAAGACTTCGCGGCGGCGCAGCGCGGGGTCGGTCTGGTCCAGCGCCCAGGGGTCCGGCCAGATGTCCACCGTGAGGATAGCCTCCTCTTTTTCGGCCCCCTCCCCGCCATCCGGGTCGGGCACCGTGCGCTTGCCGGGCGTGAGCAGATACCGCATCCCGGCTTCGCTGCCGCTGTATGAATTTTTGCACTTGAAGTAGTGCAGCAATGGGACAAAGATCATGATACAGGTTCTCTCCAAAAACAGATTGTCCTTTTTAGTATAGCATTTTTTGCAGACAAAGAAAAGCCGCAGAGGTTCAAAAAAGAACCCCGAAAAAATGAATCAAATAACAGTTGACAAATCCGCTCACCTTTGCTAAACTAATAGGGTAGCTTGCAGGGTTAGCTCATCCGGTAGAGCGACTGCTTCCCAAGCAGTAGGCGGCGGGTTCGAGTCCCGTATCCTGCTCCAAAATAAAGCGGCAGAGTGTCTGAATTTCAGATGCTCTGCCGTTTTTCATTTTTGTTCTCGGTTCAAGCTGTTTCCTGGTGGAGGGTTCCCCGTCAGATGGCACAACGGTGAAGAAATCCCCCTGTTTCAATCCACGACCGGCACGTCCAGCCCGAATTCCAGCGGGCGGAAGCGGGGGCAGACATTTTCGGTGATGCAGATGACCGATGCGGCCAGACGGCTGCCGATCTCGCAGGATTCCGCCAGTGTTTTGCCGTAAGTCAGGCCGATGACGGTGCCCGCGAAGAACGCATCGCCCGCGCCGGTGGTGTCAATGACGTCCACCTTCTTGGCCGGAACAACGCCGCAGTCCCCGTCCGCCTGGGCATAGACTGCGCCCTTGTCGCCCATGGTGACCACCATGCAGGGGATGTTTGCGCTCCGGACATTGGCCGCCAGCACCCGGCACATCTCCTCCGGTTCCAGATGACCGTAATCGTCCGAGAAGAGCAGCCCGGCCTCCTGCTGGTTGCAGACAAAACAGTCGATCTGCTGCAAAAAGTCCCGGCGCTCCATCGCAATGCTCATGTTGGAGACCACTGCGTACACCTTTTTGCCGTACTTTTTGGCGTAGCGCAGCGTCTGCTTGACGGTCTCCTTTTCGAGGTCCAGCTCCAGCGCGATGCTGTCGCAGTCCCGAAAGATCTCGTCTCCCTGCTCTTCCAGCAGCCCGATCAGCGGGGTGGTGTCCGGCCGCTTGGAGATGGCTGCACAGACGTCGCCGTCGTTGTTGAAGATGGCCAGCCAGGTGCCCATGCCATCCGGCACACGCCGGATGAACCGGGTGTTGACCTTGTGGTTGTTCAGCTTCTCGATGACGTCCAGACCCATGCCGGTATCATCCACCAGGCCCACAAAGGTAGGCCGCAGCTCCACGTTGGCGATATCTTCCGCCACGTTGCGGCTCACACCGCCGTGCACCTGCTCCACGCGCCCGGCGTTTCGTCCGCCGGGGATGTAAGTCGAGAGCGGATACCCCTTGATGTCCACAAAAACTGCGCCGATGACTACGATTCCCATACGAAAAATTCCTTTCCGGATTTTACATTTTCCTCATTATACACTATCTTCCGGCAGGAATCCATCGTTCTTCGGAAATTGTGCCATTTTCCGCGTCCAACAAAAAACAGGAGGCCCATCCCCCAGGATGGACCTCCCATTTTTATGCTTCGCTCTGGCTCGGATGCGGTGTCGGCGGGGCTTTGGTGAAGAGCACCTTCAGCACCAGCGGTGTTGCCACCGAAGATACCACGATGAGCAGGATGACCGCCGTGAAGTACACAGGGTCCACCACGCCGATGTCCAGGCCCTTCTGGGCCACGATCAGGGCCACCTCGCCGCGGGTCATCATGCCGACGCCCACCTTGAGCGAGTCGGCCCAGTTGAAGCGGCAGATCTTTGCCGCCAGACCGCAGCCGATGACCTTGGTGATGAGGGCCATGATGACGAAGCAGACGCTGAAGAGCAGGATCTGCGGCGTCAGGCCGCTGATGTCCGTCTTCAGGCCGATGCTCGCGAAAAAGACCGGTGCGAACAGCACATAGTTGCTGATATCCACCCGGCGCTCCACATAAGATGCGTCGTCCATGGAGCAGAGCACGATGCCGGCAATGTAGGCACCCGTGATGTCTGCGATGCCGAAGTATTCCTCGGCGATGTAGGCCATGGCAAAGCAGAACGCCATGCTCACGATGGTGATGCGCTGGGTGTGGGGGTTGCGCTTGTCCAGCCACTTCATCGCAAAGTGTGCGATGAGGCCCACACCGATGGCCGTGGCAAAGAAGAGCACCGTATTGAAGAGCACCTTACCCAGGCCGGTGCCGGTGCCGGAACCGGCACCCAGCACACAGGTCAGCACCACGATGCCGATGACATCATCAATGACTGCCGCGCTCACGATGGTCGTGCCGAGGAAGCTCTTCAGATGGCCCATCTCCTGCAGAGCCGCCACCGTGATGGAAACGCTGGTGGCCGTCATGATGGTGCCAATGAAAAGCGCCTTGTAAAACTCCGTGCTGCCCACGGCAGCAAACCCATAGAAGATGCTATAAAGGAGTGTGCCGCCCGCCAGCGGCACAGCCACACCCACGCAGGCGATAAGGGTGGCAATGGGGCCGGCTTTGATCAGCTCCTTCAGGTTGGTGCCAAGGCCGGTGGAGAACATCAGCAGCACCACGCCGATCTCCGCAAAGACCGAGATGGTATCGCTGATGTGGACCAGATTCAGCACACAGGGGCCGATCAGCAGGCCCGCGATGATCTCGCCCACCACCTGCGGGGCCTTGCACTTGCGGGCCACCAGCCCGAAGAACTTGGCCGTGAGGATGATGATGGCGAGGTTTCGAAAGACCGAATACATTCAAATGACCTTCCTTTACTCAATTTTGCGTTTTTCACGCCCGGCAGGCCCGACCGCGCGTCCTGACCTACCCTATTTTACATTATAACTTGTCGGCTTGTGAAAATCAAAGCCATCCCAGCGAAAATTCAGCTAAAGTTTAGCCGCAGACCCGTTTTATTTTCGTGCAGATTTTTTTGCCGGAATGCTTGACAAAGTGCCAAACACTTGCTATAATAAATTGCTGTCTGAACAGACACACCGCACAGTCCTGTGAAACCGCAGGATCGTGTACCTTGGCCTCATAACCTTGAGGCCCTCAAGTCCAAAAGGAGGTGCTACAAAATGGCAAAGTACGAAACCATGCTGATTACCAGCGCCGCTCTCGACGAGGAGGCTACCGCCGCTCTGGTGGGTAAGTTCAAGTCCCTGATCGAGGCTAACGGTACGATCGATTCCATCGACGAGTGGGGCAAGCGCCGTCTGGCCTACCCCATCAACGACGAGGAGGAAGGCGTCTACACCGTGATCAACTTCACCAGCGAGCCCAGCTTCCCCGCTGAGCTGGACCGTGTGTACAAGATCACCGAAGGCGTTATGCGCAGCCTGATCGTTGCCCACGAGGAGTAATCTCTCCGTGATCAAAAAGGAGTCTGTTCTATGTTGAATGTTGTTGCTATCATGGGCCGCCTTGTGGCGGACCCGGAGCTCCGCACCACCCAGAGCGGCACCAATGTGTGCAGTTTCCGGATCGCGTGCGACCGCAATTTTGCCCGCCAGGGCGAGCAGCGCCAGGCTGATTTCATCGACATCGTCGCATGGCGTCAGCAGGCCGAGTTTGTTTCGAAGTATTTCCAGAAGGGCAGTCTGATCGCCATTGAAGGTTCGCTTCAGACCCGCCAGTATCAGGACAAGCAGGGAAACAACCGCACCGCTGTGGAAGTTGTGGCCAACAACATCAACTTTGCAGGCCCCAAGAGCAGCAACCAGGGCGGCGGAGCAAATTATCAGAATTCTGCTCCGTCCTACCAGAACGCAGCCCCTGCCCGCCCGGCCGCTGTGGAGGCAGCTCCCAGCTATTCTGCCGGCAGTGCAGATGACTTCGCCGTCATCGACGACAGCGACGACCTGCCGTTCTGATCCGAAACGGTCTATCCGTTAAAATCTTATAGGAGGTAATAAGCAATGGCTTTTGAAAGAACCGAAGGCTCTCGCCCCGCGCGCCCCATCCGCCGCGGCCGCAAGAAGGTTTGCAGCTTCTGTGTCGATCGCATCGACACCATCGATTACAAGGACGTGCCCCGTCTGCGTAAGTACGTCTCTGAGCGTGCAAAGATCATCCCCCGCCGTGTGACCGGCACTTGCGCTTATCATCAGCGCGCACTGACCGTCGCCATCAAGCGTGCTCGTCACGTTGCTCTGATGCCCTACGTCAGCGACTAATCTTCAGAACTTTATCAACCCAGTTCAAAATAATCAGCAATCAGCAAAGCGTCTTCCCCGATGACAAGGGGAAGGCGCTTTTTTCTGCCCGTTTTTCGGTTCCCGGAACCCACCCGCTCTCTGGCGTCTGTGGTTCCGGGACTTTCTTGTTTTTGCCGACAAAGCTGCACGTTCTCCCGCCAAAAAGTTACAAAGTGGTACGGTTATCCCGGCCTGTTGCGATTCATTTCCGGGAATTTCTGAAACAAATCAGAGTTTTGACGCAGTGGCAAATCAAACTGCACAACGCCGAACCGATTCTTTGTACACATTTTACGAAATCGCTCCAACATGATTGATTTTTTGAACAAAATGTGCCATACTATAGCCATTGGAAACGTTCCCGACAACGTTCCCGATGGTTTTACAGAAAGTGAGGAGATGCGCCATGACGATCAAAGACATCGCCCGCATCAGCGGCTGTTCCGTCAGCACCATCTCCCGTGTCATCAACGACCGGCCCGATGTACGGCCGGAAACGAAAGAACACGTTCTGAAGGTCATGCGGGAAGCGGGGTTCACCCCCAACACCAACGCGCGGCAGTTGAAGATCCAGCAGTCCCGCAGTCTGGTGTTCGTCGTCAAGGGCACACGCAACCTCTTCTTCTCTGACTTTCTCGTACAATTGCAGCGGGCCGCGACTCTGTATGGATACAACGGCATCGTCTCCTATCTGGACGAGAACGCCAACGAGATCGACGCCGCCGAAAAGATCCTGCGGGAGATCAAGCCCAAGGGCATCATCTTCCTGGGCGGCAGCGTGAGCAACTTCCAGAATGGATTTTCCAACATCACCGTTCCTTCGGTGCTGGCCACCCTCGTTTCCCACGACCTGAGCTTCCCCAATCTGTCGATGGTCGGCGTGGACGACCGGGCGGCTGCCCGCACTGCGGTCGCCCACCTCATTGCACAGGGGCACAGCAAGATCGCTGTGCTGGGCGGCCCGGCCACAAGTTTCCCCAGCCGGATGCGCCGTTTGGGCGCACAGGACGCCATGGAGGATGCGGGCCTCGTCTTCGACAACAAGCTCTACGGCCTGTCGAACTACGATTTCGAGTCCGCATACCACGCCATGAACAGCCTGCTGGCCCGCCGGGCCGAGTTCACCGCCCTGTTCGCGATGAGCGACGTCATCGCCTTTGGTGCCATCCGGGCGCTGGTCAGCGCCGGGCTCCGCGTGCCGGAGGACGTCTCCGTCATCGGCTTTGACGGCATCACGATGTCCCGCTACTGTGTGCCTGTGATGACCACCATCGTCCAGCCCAGTGAGCAGATCGCGCTGCAGAGCATCGAGCTTCTGATCCGGCAGATCGAGCACGGTGCCTCGGCCCGGACCGTGACTCTGCAGCCGGAGCTGCAGCAGGGCGAAAGCGTCTGCCCCTGCCGCCGCCGGTTTGAATCTGTTTAACTCCGCCCATCGTGGCGGTGCGATAGATAAGCAATCAATAAGAAGGAGAACACACTATGAAAAAGATGATCACTCGTCGTAATTTTCTGAAGGCCGCTGGCGTTTCTGCCGCTGCCCTGGGTCTGGCTGCCTGCGGCGGCTCTTCCAGCTCCACCGCTTCCTCCGCTGCCGGTTCTACCGCTGCTTCCGCCAGCGCATCCGCTTCCGGTGCAAGCGGCAAAGTCTACTACCTGAACTTCAAGCCGGAGCAGGATCAGGCCTGGCAGGATCTGGCTGCTGCCTACACCAAGGAGACCGGCGTGCCTGTCACCGTCGTGACCGCAGCTTCCGGCCAGTATGAGACCACCCTGATGAGCGAGATGGAGAAGAGCGAGGCTCCCACCCTGTTCCAGGTCAACGGCCCCGTCGGTCTGGCCAACTGGAAAGATTACTGCTACGACCTGTCCGGCAGCAAGCTGTACGGCGAACTGACCAGCGACTCCTTCGCACTGAAGGACGGCGACGCCGTCACCAGCATCGCCTACGTCATCGAGACCTACGGCATCATCTACAACAAGGAGCTGCTGACCGCCGCTGGCTACACCCAGGACGACATCAAGGGCTTTGACGACCTGAAGAAGGTCGCAGACGACATCCAGGCCCGCAAGGCTGAGCTGGGCGTCGATGGTGCTTTCACCTCCGCCGGCATGGACGGTTCTTCCGACTGGCGTTTCAAGACCCATCTGGCCAACCTGCCCATCTACTACGAGTACAAGGCAGACGGCATCGGCTCTACCGACGCCATCAAGGGCACCTATCTGGACAACTACAAGCAGATCTGGGACCTGTACATCACCGACTCCACCTGCGACCCGAAGCTGCTGGCTTCCAAGACCGGCAACGACGCTGTGGCTGAGTTCGTGGGCAAGAAGGCTGTCTTCTATCAGAACGGCACCTGGGCTTACAGCGATGTCTCCTCTCTGGGCGACGACAACCTCGGCATGCTGCCCATCTACATCGGCGTGGACGGCGAAGAGAACCAGGGCCTGTGCACCGGTTCCGAGAACTACTGGTGCGTGAACAACACTGCATCCGATGAGGACATCCAGGCCACTCTGGACTTCCTGTACTGGTGCGTCACCTCCGAGACCGGCACTTCTGCTATGGCAGACGACATGGGCTTCGTCATCCCCTTCAAGGCTGCTAAGGATTCCACCAACCCGCTGATCGCCATTGCAAACGACTACGTCGCCGCTGGCAAGACCAGTGTGGACTGGTGCTTCTCCACCATGCCTTCCGAGGAGTGGAAGAACGGCGTCGGCAGCGCACTGACTGCTTATGCAGCAGGCACCGGTGACTGGAACGCTGTGGTCACTGCCTTCGTCGATGGCTGGGCCAAGGAGTACAAGCTGGCAAACGGCTAATGCCGCAGAGCGTTTTTAACAGCTGACAAATACGGGAGGCGGGCGAGCGGTTCGCCCGCCTCCTTCTTTTTTGGATTTGGAGGTATATCATGCAAAAGGCCATCAGCAAATATTGGCCGGTGTTCGTGCTGCCTACCCTCATCGCGTTCATCATCGGCTTCATCTGGCCCTTCATCTGGGGCATCTACCTGTCCTTCCAGCGGTTCACCACCGTGTCGAAGACCACCTTTGTGGGCATCCAGAACTACATTTCCGTCTTCCAGGATTCCACCTTCCTCCACGCCTTCGGCTTCACGGCAGCGTTCACGGTGCTGTCCACTGTGCTCATCAACGTCTGCGCGTTCGCCATCGCCCTCGTGCTGACCCGCGGCATCAAGGGCACGAACCTGTTCCGCACGGTCTACTTCATGCCCAACCTGATCGGCGGCATCCTGCTGGGCTACATCTGGCAGATCCTGCTCAACGGTGTGCTGGCCAATCTCCAGAAGCCGCTGCTGGCTCTGGACGCCAAGGCAGGCTTCGTGGGCCTGATCATCCTGATGTGCTGGCAGCAGATCGGCTATATGATGATCATCTATGTGGCCGGCCTGCAGAGTGTGCCCGGTGACCTGATCGAAGCCGCCAAGATCGACGGCGCTTCTGACCACGAGATCCTGTTCAAGATCAAGCTGCCCATGGTCATGCCCAGCGTCACCATCTGCACCTTCCTCACCCTGACCAACAGCTTCAAGCTGTTCGACCAGAACGTCGCCCTGACGGCCGGCGAGCCTGCCAACGCCAGTGAGATGCTGGCCCTGAACATCTACAACACCTTCTATGGCCGCTCCGGCGCGCAGTGGAAGGGCATCGGCCAGGCAAAGGCTGTGATCTTCTTCCTCATCGTGGTCGTCATTTCCATGATCCAGCTCCACTTCACTCGTTCCAAGGAGGTACAGCAGTAATGATCAAACGTAAACATCTGTGGGACAATGTGCTCACCGTTATAATGACTCTGCTCTGCCTGCTGTGGGTCTACCCCATCGCCCTGATCTTCATCAACAGTCTGAAGAAGGAAGGCACCTTCACCACCTCCACCGTCTTCGCACTGCCCACCAAGGAGACCTTTGTCGCCCTGGAGAACTACACCTACGGCATCTTCAAGATGAACTTCCTCTCCAGCCTGGGCTACAGCCTGCTGATCACCCTGACCAGTGTGGCGCTCATCCTGCTCTGCTGCTCGATGACGGGCTGGTACCTGACCCGCGTGAACAACAAGCTGAGCAAGTTCATGAACCTGCTCATCGTCTTCTCGATGGTCGTCCCCTTCCAGATGGTCATGTTCACCCTGTCCAAGACGGCCGATACCCTCAAGCTGAACACCCCCTGGAACATCTGCATCATCTACCTTGGCTTCGGTGCCGGTCTGGCCGTGTTCATGTTCACCGGCTTCATGAAGAGCGTCCCCATTGAGATCGAAGAGGCTGCCATGATCGACGGCTGCAACCCCATCCAGATCTTCTTCAAGATCGTCTTCCCCATCCTGAAGCCGACCATGATCTCCACCGCCATTCTGGAAACGATGTGGGTCTGGAACGACTACCTGCTGCCCACTCTGGTGCTGGACATCAAGAAGTACCGCACCATCCCCATGGCCATCCAGTATTTCCGCGGCGGTTATGGCCGCGTGGAGCTGGCCCCCATGATGGCCTGCATCATCATCGCCATCATCCCCATCATCCTGCTCTACATCACCTGCCAGAAATACATCATTGAGGGCGTCGTTGCCGGCGCTGTCAAGGGTTAAGAGGAGGGGGTTCACATGCGCGCAAGCGGTATCCTGATGCCCGTGTTCAGCCTGCCCGGTCCCTTCGGCATCGGCACTTTGGGGGCGGAGGCCTTCGCTTTCGTGGATTTTCTGGCCCGCGCCAGACAGACCTATTGGCAGATCCTGCCCATCGGCCCCACCGGCTACGGCGATAGCCCTTACCAGAGCTTTTCCGCCTTTGCCGGGAATCCCTACTTCATCGACTACCGGGTGCTGGCCGAGGACGGCTGGCTCACCCCCGATGAGGTCCCCGCTCCGGTGCCGGTCGGCACCGTGGATTACGGTGCGCTGTACAACGAGCGGCCCGCGATCCTGAAACGGGCCGCAGACCGGCTGCTGGCCGAGCCCAGCAAAGCCTACACCGATTTCTGCGCCGCGCAGGACTTCTGGCTGGACGATTACGCCCTGTTCATGGCCCTGAAAGCCGAGCAGGGGCAAGCGGGTCTGGCCGACTGGCCCGACGCGCTGCGCACCCGTGAGCCTTCGGCTCTGGCCGCCGCCCGTGTGCGGCTGGCCGATGCGGTGGATTACCACAAGGCCGTGCAGTTTTTCTTCTTCACTCAGTGGAGCGCCCTCAAGACCTACGCCAACCAAAAGGGCATTCAGCTGGTGGGCGACATCCCCATCTACGTCAGCCCGGATTCCAGCGACCTCTGGACCCGACCGGAGCTCTTCCAGACCGATGGGCAGGTCCACCTGACCCAGGTGGCCGGCTGCCCGCCGGATGCCTTTGCGGCCGACGGCCAGCTCTGGGGCAACCCGCTCTACGACTGGCCCCGCCACGAAGCAGAGCACTTTGCCTGGTGGAAGCGCCGGATGAAACACGCCACCTCCATTTATGATGTCGTCCGCATCGACCACTTCCGCGGCTTCGAGAGCTACTACTCCATCCCCGCCGGGAACACCACGGCAGCGGGCGGCAAGTGGGTCAAAGGCCCGGACCGCGCCTTCATCGACGCCATGCACGAGGCGCTGGGGCAGGGCGGCATCATTGCCGAGGACCTGGGCTATCTGACCCCGGAGGTCAAGACCATGCTGGCCGCCAGCGGCTACCCCGGCATGAAGATCATGCAGTTCGCGTTCGACAGCCGGGAGCCGGGCAACTACCTGCCCTACACCTACACCCGGAACAGCGTCGTCTACACCGGCACCCACGACAATGTGACCACCGAAGGCTGGCGGGCGACTGCCAGCCCGGAAGATGTCCACTACGCCTGCCGGTATCTGCGCTGCACCCCCAAAGACCTGACCGAAGCCATGATTGCGGCCTGCCTTTCCTGCGTGTCGGACATGGCCATCATCCCGATGGCGGACTGGCTCCACCTCGGTGCCGAAGCCCGCATCAACACCCCCAGCACACAGGGCTCCAACTGGCAGTGGCGTCTGACCACGCCCCTGACGAGCCTGCTGGCGGACCACATCGCCGATCTGACGACCCTGTATGACCGGGCCCCGGCGGCAGAGTAAGCGTTTTTCTCCTTCTGATAGCTTCTCCATCCCGAACGGCGAGCCGTGCGGTGCCCTGCATTGTGGCACTGCATCCGGCCCGCCGTTTCTTTTTGGCACAAATTTCACACAACATTTTTTCACCGGGGCCCTGGGATGCGCGTCTTTGTTTTTCCGCTTCCCTGCGTTTGTTTTTTGAGTTTTGCTTTGAAACCGTTCACAAAACCCCCACAGCTTTCAAACCTTCGCTCTCTTGTTGTTTTTGGTGGAATATGCTATAATCCATTTAGTTTATGATCCGCTTTCCGGCGGTTCTGATGTACGAAAGGAGTTTTCCCGCCATGGAATATACCAGTTCGACTTCGCTGCATTTTCCGGCAGCCTATGCTCCCATCTCCGAGGATGAAATGATCTACATCGAGGGCGGTGCCGATGTCATCTCGCCGCAGCAGTTTACATACAACCTCGTCACCAACCTCATCCGCCTGCTGGGTCAGGCTGCCTTCACCGGTGCCGTCACCGGCCTCATCAACATGCGCAACGACGGCCTGACCCTCGGCGGTTCCATCAAGCACTACTGGGGCCGCCAGACCACCGTTGGCAAGGCTGCCACGGTGCTCTTCACCGGTTTTGCAGGCTATGCGGCCTACATTTATGCCGTCCAGCTCATCAACAATGCGCTGAACATCTACACCGACGTGAAGAACAACTACTACAACGACGGTTCTTCCACCGGCACCACCACGACTGACCCCACCGCAGCCTCCGCGGCCGCGCTGACGGCGGCCTGAGCCTTTGCCTGACCACCCGACTCTGACACAGAAAGGAGCTTTTCTATGAAAGAATTGCAGATGCCCGCTTCCTATGGACGCATCCCGGAAGCAGAGCAGTTTCAGATTGTTGGCGGCGGTGAGCTGGCCGATGCGTGGAATGACTTCACGGACCGGCTCCGTCTGGACGATCTCTTCTTCAGCGGCGGTGTGCTCTCGCTGTCCTTCTCATTCGTGCCGATGCTGCTGTTCCATGTGTTCCGCTCGGCCTACAACTTCGCAGAGAACACCTACAACAATCTCGTCAACTGGTTCGGCTTCCACGACGACACCCTGTCGGCGCTGCAAAGCTACACCGACGATATGCGTCAGAAGCGCCAGGAGCGCGGGGTCTGAGCTCTCTCAGCCGCCTTCGGCGTCAGTTCACCCGTGCTGAACGGGTCCGTTTTCCATTCCAAAAAGCAAAGTGCTCCGCTGTTCTGGACAGCAGAGCACTTTCTTTTTTTTGCACATTTCAGATGACGCGGACTGCTCCCTGCTCCCGCAGGCGGAGGATGTAGCAGCTGCCTTTGCCGAAGACACCTTCCATGGCGTCGTGGTAAATCTGCACCAGCCGCTGCGGCACAAAGGCCTGGATGGTGCCTGCAAAGCCGCCGCCCTGCATCCGCCAGGCTCCGCCGCTGTGTTCCAGCAGCGTCTGGCTCAGTGCCAGCGCCACCGAAAGCCCCTGATGCCGCACATCCGTGGAACAGTAGACGTTCTGGCACAGGGTGTAGGAGGCATGGCCGCTGGCCGCAATGGCCTTCAGAAAGACCGGAAAGTCCCCGGCCCGCAGCGCATCCCGCTGGACCAGTGCACGGGCGTTCTCCTCAAAGTAGTGGGCGGCCCGCAGCACGGCACGGTCGCCGCAGGCAGTGCGCAGGCGGGGCAGCGCCGCCCAGAAGTCGGCCTCCCGCACCTGCCCCAGAACCCTGCCCCCCAACTGCGACGCCACCGCTTCCATCTCGTTCCGGATGGCAGCGAACTCGCCGGTCAACTCGCTGTGGCTGCCGCGCGTGTCGGTAACGCAAAGGCTCATCCCCTCCGGCAGCAGCCCGGCGGCGTGGATCTTCTCGATGTCCGGCTGGGCCGGGTCGGCAAAGTCCGCAAAGATGACGCCGCCCACCGCGCTGGTCAGCTGGTCCAGCAGGCCGCTCGGCTTGCCGAAGTAGGTGTTCTCCGCATACTGGCAGATCTTCGCCAGTTCCGGCGTCGGCAGGCCGCAGCCGTACTCGCCGTTCAGGATGACGGCCATCCCCATCTCGAACGCCGCCGAGCTGGACAGGCCCGACCCCCGCAGCACATTGCTGGCGGTGTAGGCATCAAAACCATTCACGGCCCTGCCCCTGGCCCGGAACCCCTCCGCGATGCCCCGGATGAGGCTGGCCGAATGGGTGCTTTCGCCGTCCTGCGGCTCCGCCTCGCTCAGGTCGATGACGTCCAGCTTGTTGAACCCGCGGGATTTCACCCGGATGAAGCCGTCGTCACTGGGGGACGCCACGGCGATCAGGTCCAGCATCACAGCTGCCGCCAGACCATAGCCGTGCTGGTGGTCGGTGTGGTTGCCGCCCAGCTCAGCCCGCCCCGGTGCCGAGTAGATGTGCACCTGCCGGCCCGGCCCGAAGTATCGTTCGAACTGTTCCAGCGCATCCGCGTAGCGCTGCCGCTGCCGCGCCAACACCGCCGGGTCTGCCCCATACAGTGCGGCAAGTGCGGCGTCGCGCCCGCCTGCCAGGATCTCCCGTCTGAGCTGCATACTGGTCGCCATGGCTGTTCCTCCCCAAAGAAAACCCGCAGTCTGTTTGTAAAAGATAACTCTATTGTAATCGAAGCGTCCCCATTTTGCAATTTGATTTTGCAAAAAAACAAATTTTGGCGCGAAAGTCAAAGATTCGGATGTACTTTTGTTGAATTTGCAGGTTCAATTATGATATACTGGTGTTACGAATGCAGCGGATGGGAGGAGAGCCACATGGCAGACGTTTACAAACAGTCCTTCAAGCAGAATTACACCAACAACATCGAATTGTCCATCTTTAACTGCGGCCTGGAGCGGTGCGCTCCGGGCCAGACCTGGGGCCCCGGCATCCGGGACCATTACCTCATCCACCTGGTCGTTTCCGGCAAGGGAACCTTTGAGGTGGGCGGCCATACGTTTGAGGTGGTCCCCGGCGACCTCTTTTTTGCCCGGCCCAGCCAGCTCATCCGCTACACAGCCGATGAGCAGCAGCCGTGGGAGTACAGCTGGGTGGGCTTCAATGGGGCCTGCGCCCACAAACTGGCCGCACAGCTGCCCTTTACAGACGAGCGACCCGTCCACCACACCAGCGACCCCGAAGGGATGCGGACGGCCCTGACCAACATCTACTCCTCCCGCGGGCTTCAGCCCCAGGATGAGGCCGCCATGGTGGGCTACCTCTATCTCTTCATCTCCTCCCTGATGAAGGAGACCAGCGAGTCGAAGCCCCACAGCACTTCGTCTTCGAGCCAGTATGTGCTGAACGCCATCAAGTACATCCAGTTCAACTACTCGCACGATATCTCCATCGACGATGTGGCCAAGAGCGTGGGAGTCTCCCGCAGCCACCTGTACCGGGTGTTCATGCTGAATGTGGGCAAAAGCCCCATCGACTATCTGACCGAATACCGCATCAACGAAGCCTGCAAGCTGCTGCGCGCGGGCAACTTGTCCATTGCCGAGGTCGCCATCTCAGTCGGCTTCTTTGACCAGTTCTATTTCTCGCGGGTGTTCAAGCGCGCCAAGGGCGTGCCGCCCAGCAAATATCTGGCGTCCCAGACCGACGCCCCCGAAGCCTCGGAATAACCCCACCACAAAAGGAGAATCCCCATGCCCTTACAGAAAAATCAGGTGCTGACCCTGACCATCGAGCGGCTTTCCAACGACGGAAGCGGCGTGGCACACTCGCCGGACGGCGAGGCCGTGTTCGTGCCCGGCACTGCCCCCGGCGACGAAGCCGACATCCGCATCGTCAAGGACTGCGGCCGCTATGCCTTCGGCATTCTGGACACCCTGCGCACCCCCTCGCCGGACCGCATCCCCGTGGACTGCGCCGTGGCAGGCCCCTGCGGCGGCTGCAGCCTGCGGCACCTGGATTACGCTGCCGAGCTGCGGGCCAAGCAGGAGAACGTCGTCGATGCGTTCCGCCGCATCGGCGGGCTGGATGTGCCGGTGCTGGACGCCCTCCCCTCCCCCGAAGTGGACCGCTACCGCAACAAGGTCCAGTTCCCGGTCGGGCGTGACAAGAACGGCGCACCCTGCATCGGCTTCTACGCCGGTCGCACCCACCGCATCGTCCCCTGCCCCGACTGCAAGCTGCAGCCCGGCATCCTGAACGACATCGGCAACGCACTGTGCAGCTTTTTCGGTGCACACGGCATCCAGCCCTACGATGAGGCTTCCGGCAAGGGCCTGGTGCGGCACATCTTCCTGCGCCGGGGTGCGCACAGCGGCCAGATCATGGTCTGCATCGTCTGCACCCGCGCAAAGCTCCCCCACAGCGCCGAACTCGTCGAGCAGCTGACCGCACAGTTCCCGGACATTGCCACCGTCCTCGTGAACGTCAACCCCAGGAACACCAACGTCATTCTGGGCACGGAGACCCACACCCTCTGCGGCCCCGGCTTCATCGAAGACACCCTCTGCGGCGTTCCGGTGCGGCTTGGCCCCCTGTCGTTCTATCAGGTCAACACCCTCGCCGCCGAGCAGCTCTACGGCATCGCCGCCGAATACGCTCAGCTCCAGCCGGACGACCTTCTGCTGGACCTCTACTGCGGCATGGGCACCATCGGCCTTTCGATGGTGGACCGCTGCCGCTCGCTCATCGGCGTGGAGATCGTCCCCGAAGCCATCGACAGCGCCAAGGCCAACGCGGCCCGCATGGGCGAAGCCGTCGCCGCCAGAAGCCGCTTTTTCTGCGCCGACGCGGGCAAAGCCGCATCTCAGCTCGCCGCCGAGGGTCTCCACCCCGACGTCATCGTCCTCGATCCGCCCCGCAAAGGCTGTGACGAGGCCACCCTTTCCGCCGTCGTCGCCATGTCCCCCCGCCGGGTCGTCTACGTCAGCTGCAACCCCTCCACCGCCGCAAGAGACGCCAAGTGGCTGGAAACACAAGGCTACCGCACCGAGAAGGTCCAGCCGGTGGATCTGTTTCCGAGGACGAAACACGTCGAAGCGATAGTTTCGCTACAAAGAGAAATCTAGTAGAAATCCTCCGTTTTACGTTATTTTCTCGTCACGTTGTGTTCGATGGCGAGGGCGATAAACTCCGCAACAAACGCATTGAAAATCACATTACTGTTTCGGTGGTAATTGATATGGAGTGCGGAAACACAAAGAATTGAATATCTAACAATCGGCATAGCCGCAGACTTTCACAAAAAGCCTGCGGCTTTTTCTTTGCCCAAAAACAGAAAGGAGGCATCCGTGAAATGGCAGTTTTTCGGGTAGAAAAGAACAGCGGCTACACGGTCATGTCAAACCACCACCTGCGGAACCGGGCCTTGTCCCTGAAAGCCAAAGGCTTACTCTCCCAAATGCTCTCCCTGCCGGAAGATTGGGACTACACCCTGCAAGGGCTGGCCCGTATCAACCGGGAAAGCATAGACGCGATACGGCAGGCTATCCGGGAACTGGAACAGGCAGGCTACATCCAGCGTTCCAGAGAACGGGACGAGAAAGGACGGCTGCGCGGTGCAGACTATGTGATCTTCGAGTTGCCGCAGCCCGTTCCTGCATCGGTTTCACCTACATTGGAAAATCCAACGTTGGAGAATCCCACGCAGGAAAACCCTACGTTGGAAAATCCAATGCAATTAAATAAAGATAAACTAATTACAGAAAAACAAAAGAAAGAGGGATTAAATACCGATTCCATTCCTATCCATTCCCCAAACCCCTTGCCTTTGGACGAGGACGAGGCAGCGGCACCGCCGCCGGAACGGACAGGAAGCCGAAAGGAAGCGGCCTGTCAAATCTACCGGGACCTGATTTTGGAGAACATCGAGTATGACACCCTCACCCAGAATCCCCGGATAGACCGGGAACAGCTGGACGAGATCGTGGACATCCTGCTGGAAACCGTCTGCACTTCCCGCAAGTCCATCCGGGTGGCCGGGGACGATTACCCGGCAGAGTTGGTCAAGGCGAAATTCTTGAAGCTGGACAGCCATCACATCGAGTTCGTCATGGACTGCCTGCGGGACAACACCACCAAAGTCCGCAACATCAAGCAATACCTGCGGGCCATGCTTTTTAACGCGCCCAGCACCATCAACAGCTACTATGCGTCCCTTGTGGCGCACGATATGGCGCAGCCTGATTGGGGCCGCCCGCCCAACAACTGACCGAAAGGAGCGTCCACCCATGAGACCCCTTTACCTGCGGCGGCTGGTGGTTCCACCCTAGCTGCCGCTTTTCCGACTACCTGCCAAGGAGGAATGCTGAATGCAGGAAGAAGTCACCCAGAAAACCATTGCCCTGTCCATGAAAACGGGCAAGC
>NZ_QUFG01000005.1:301352-304855 GCF_003478405.1 Faecalibacterium sp. AF28-13AC
AGGCAAGCTCACCTCCCAAGCCCTGCAAGCTGCGCTGAAAAAATACTTGCAGCACCGGGCCAAGGGGCCAAAGCTGCATCACGGCAAGCAAAGCCTGAAACAGCTGAAAGCCCACGGCGCAGCCCTGACCAACATTGAAGTCACGGAGGCGAACATCGGGGCGTTCAAGCCCTGCGCCAAGAAGTACGGCGTGGACTTTACCCTGCGCAAGGACAAGACCACCCAGCCGCCCCACTACATCGTGATCTTCAAGGCCAAGGATGCGGACAATCTGGAACAGGCGTTCCGGGAGTTCACGGCCAAAACGCTCACCAAGGAGCAGCGGCCCTCTATCCGCAAGGTGCTGGCAGCAGCCAAGCAGAAAGCCGCCCAGCAGCCGAAACGTGCGAAGGAAAAAATCAAGCAAAGGGGGCTGGAACGATGAAGCCTGAACTGAAAAAACTGCTGTTGCTGAATCTGCCGTATCTGCTGTTCGTGTACCTGTTCGCCAAATGCGGGCAGGCGTACCGTCTGGCTGCGGGCGTGGATGCTTCGGCAAAGCTGCTCCACCTGACGAGCGGCATCTCCGCCGCCTTTGCAAACCCGCTGCCCAGCCTGCATCCGTTTGACCTGTGCGTGGGCGTTGTTGGGGCGGTGGCTGTCCGTCTCATTGTGTACAGCAAGGGCAAGAACGCCAAGAAGTACCGCAAGGGTGAAGAATACGGCTCTGCCCGGTGGGGCACCGCCAAGGATATTGCCCCCTACATCGACCCCAAGTTTGAAAACAACATCCTGCTGACCCAGACCGAACGCCTGACCATGACCGGGCGGCCCAAAGACCCCAAGACGGCCCGGAACAAGAATGTGCTGGTGATCGGCGGCTCCGGCAGCGGCAAGACGCGGTTTTACGTCAAGCCCAACCTCATGCAATGTTTCCCCACTTCCGACTATCCCACCTCATTCGTGGTCACAGACCCAAAAGGCACACTGGTTCTCGAAACAGGCCAAATGTTCCAGCGGGCAGGCTACCGGGTGAAAATCCTGAACACGATAAACTTTTCCAAGTCCATGAAGTACAACCCCTTTGTCTACATCCACTCGGAAAAGGACGTGCTGAAGCTGGTGAATACACTTATCGCCAACACCAAGGGCGAGGGCGAAAAGTCAGCGGAAGATTTTTGGGTGAAGTCGGAACGGCTGTTCTACACCGCGCTTATCGGCTACATCTGGTACGAGGCCCCGGCAGAGGAAATGAACTTCACCACCCTGCTGGAAATGATAAACGCCAGTGAAGCCCGCGAGGACGACCCGGATTTTCAAAGCCCGGTAGACCTCATGTTTGAGCGGCTGGAACAGAAAGACCCGGACCACTTCGCCGTCCGGCAGTACAAAAAGTTTTTGCTGTCGGCCGGCAAGACCCGTTCCTCCATCCTGATAAGCTGTGGTGCCCGTTTAGCCCCATTTGACATCCGGGAGGTGCGGGAGCTGATGGAGGACGATGAAATGGAACTGGACACCATTGGGGATGAAAAGACCGTGCTATTTTTGATTATGAGCGACACAGACACCACCTTCAACTTCATTCTCGCCATGCTCCAAAGCCAGCTTATCAACCTGCTGTGTGACCGTGCGGATGATAAATACGGTGGTCGGCTGCCTGTCCATGTGCGGCTGATTCTGGACGAGTTCGCCAACATCGGACAGGTTCCCAACTTCGACAAGCTGATCGCCACCATCCGCAGCCGGGAAATCTCGGCATCCATCATCTTGCAGAGCCAGTCGCAGCTGAAAGCTATCTACAAGGATGCGGCCGAAATCATTTCGGACAACTGCGATTCTGTTCTCTTTTTGAGTGGGCGGGGCAAAAATGCCAAAGAGATCTCCGATGCGCTGGGGAAAGAGACCATCGACAGTTTCAACACCAGCGAGAACCGGGGCTCTCAAACCTCCCACGGACTGAACTATCAAAAATTAGGAAAGGCGTTGATGTCAGAGGACGAAATTGCAATCATGGACGGCGGCAGATGTATTTTGCAGCTGCGTGGCGTGAGGCCGTTCTTCTCGGAGAAGTTCGACATTACCAAACACCCGCACTACAAGTACCTTGCAGACGCGGACAAGAAAAACACCTTTGATGTGGACAGGTTCTTATCCACCCTGCGCCGGAAGCGGCAGCAGGTGGTCGCACAGGACGAAAGTTTTGACCTGTATGAAATTGACCTGTCAGATGAAAATGCAGCCGAATAATTTTATTTTTGAGTGCCGCAGAACAAGCGGCAGAAAGTGAGGACCTTATGGAATTTTTCAACAGCGCAGTCGATACTTTGCAGACCATCGTGGTCGGTCTGGGCGGTGCCCTGTGTGTCTGGGGCGGCATCAACCTGTTGGAGGGCTATGGACAGGATAACCCCGGCAGCAAGAGCCAGGGCGTGAAGCAGCTGGTCGCGGGCGGCGGCGTTGCTCTGATCGGCGTGACCCTTGTCCCGCTGCTGTCCGGGCTGCTGGGCTAAGTCCTGCATCGCTGCCCACAATTTTCCGAACGACTAACACTTAAAATCCTACTCCGCGCTCTCCCTCTCACATGGGAGGGCGCGGGAAAGGAGGTATCTTTGCTTGATTAGTGAGATCATCGAGAAATGGATAAAAGGCATTTTGATAGATGGCATTACGGGCAACCTCTCCGGCCTGTTCGATAACGTGAACGCCAAGGTGGGCGAAATCGCTTCGGATGTCGGCTCTACCCCGCAGGCGTGGAACAGCGGCATTTTCAATATGCTGCGCAGTCTTTCCGAAACGGTGGTGCTGCCCATTGCAGCGGCTATCCTTGCCCTTGTGATGTGCCATGAGCTTATCCAGATGATTACCGAAAAGAACAATATGCACGACTTTGACACCTCCATGTTCTTCCGCTGGATTTTCAAGTCTGCATTTGCCATCCTCATTGTCAGCAACACATGGAACATCGTCATGGGCGTGTTCGATGCCACCCAGAGCGTTGTCAACCAAAGTTCCGGCGTTATCATCGGTGAAACGTCCATCCACTTTGACCGCCTGATACCCGGACTGGAATTTCAGCTGGAAAGCATGACCATCGGCAGTCTGCTCAGCCTGTGGTTCCAGACCCTTGTGGTGGGCCTGACCATGAACATCCTGTCTATCTGTATTTTCCTTGTGACCTACGGCCGCATGATCGAGATTTATGTGGTCACGGCGTTAGGGCCTATCCCGCTTGCCACCATGGGCAGCAGCGAGTGGCGCAGCACCGGGCAGAATTATTTGAAGTCTTTGCTGGCACTGGGTTTCCAAGCGTTCCTGATTATGATTGTCGTGGGCATTTACGCGGTGCTGATACGCAACATTTCGGGCGCGGCGGACATTGCCGGGGCTATCTGGGGCTGCATGGGCTACACCGTTCTACTCTGTTTCTGTCTGTTCAAGACCGGCAGCATCAGCAAATCTGTGTTTGGTGCCCATTGAGAAAGGAGCGTTTGAATGGCGTATGTGACCGTTCCCAAAGATTTGAC
>NZ_QUFG01000006.1:0-261002 GCF_003478405.1 Faecalibacterium sp. AF28-13AC
TTTGTTTACAGGAAGTTCTGAGAAGGCACTACTCGGAACAGTGGACAGGAACGAGTAAAAGCAGGGCATCACCATGAAGGTGGTGCCCTGCCTTTTGCTTTGCATCAAGTTCGCAGTCTGAGAACTTGATACTGTCTATCCCCCTATCCTGTGCGTTTCGGGTCAATCGCTGCGTACGTCCGTACACAGTCCGTACGCACGTACGCAGGAAAAAGGGCAGGGTCTGATATATAACAGTAGTCTTTTATTGTGTAATATGATATACTCAAGTCAACATGACAATTGTGAACGAGCGCAATTTCAAATGGACATCAATCGTATTTTAAGTGAACGAGCTATCTAAAAAAGGAGGTATTTGCTATGAAAAAAGCATCGAACATTTGGGTTCGCAGAGGTCTTTTGCTTCACCGTTTGCATGGACAGGAATTGGCATTAGCTCTCCTATTAAAGCAAAAACCGATGTCTGCTCCACAAATTTACTCGTCTCTTTTGGAAAAAGAAATACGCTTTGACCGCAAGAAGATTGGAAAACTTTTGGCAGACCTTGAATGGTGGGGAGTTGTCTCTAACGATAGTGGTGTATATAGCTGCCAATGTGCTGTGCTGGATAACTGTCAAGAGAGCTATAACGAGAGCCAGTTGATTGATTTGATTGGGTTGACTCAAAACACTGTGAATGGCAAATCTTTTTATAGTTCTATGCCTCCGATGAGCGTCAGTTCTCGTGGACCCAGTGGTGCATAATTGTGTGATTTCCAAATAGTAAGAAACAGGGTTTGGGGCAGGCACGCCCCAACAAGAGCACTTCAAAAACGCGGGAGCGTTGCAGAAGTGCAGTCCCGGATGGGCAAGAATTTTTCAAGAATTGAAAATTTGTGGCCACGGGACGATTCTTGCTCTCACACTTTCACTCTCTTTGCGATTTTCTTTCTTGAAAGTCTATCGTTCTTTCGTTATAATAAAACTGAAAGAAGGTGGGCATTATGACTTTGCAATATTTTGTCACAGCATCCGATACGGGCAATAGGATTCCGATTGAGGTTGACAAGTCAACTCCCGCTGACCTTGCTGCAACCAAAGAAAGCTGGCAAACCGACTGGACAAGTGAGTTCATCGGTGACCCCGCACTGGAAAAGTACACGGCTAAAACCGAAAACGGCGAAATCGTAGCATTGGGTGCTTACCGCGAAACAGAATCCAGCATGTTCGTTTATATTGAGTACATCGAAAGCCACCCGGAGAGCAACCCAACGCTGACCATTCAAAAAAAATATCTGGGCATCGGGCGTATGATGATCGCGTTCGGCATCCAGCTTTCCATTGATTCCGGTAAAAACGGCGTCGTCACTTTTGAAGCTAAGACGGATGAACTTGCAAAACATTATATCCGGGATTTTGGCGCGATCCGGGTCTTTGCCAAACAATCCGGCGGGCCGATCATGCTGATGCTTGCCGACAATGCGGCGCTTTCGCTCTTCAATACGTATCTTTCCTGAAAGGTGGTGCTCCCATGGATATTGAAGTCAAACGAATGTCCCCTACTGCTATTGAAATGCTTGACCAACTCAGCGCAGTCTGCAAACGGTTCGGCGTTGATTACTATGCAGCTTCCCAAAATCAGCGTGATCTGCTGGACAGCATTGCCCTGCACGAATATCAACTGAAAAAAGCACACGAGCAAGGGCTGAAGCGTTCCGAAGTGCCTCCGTTTCTCGGTTTGAAGCGCTCTGACCGCAGCAACGATATGCCTGCCTAAAGGTTCGACTGCTGCTGACAATGCTCCACCAAACGAAAGCCTCTAACGAAAGTTAGGGGCTTTTTTATTGCGTCTGCCACTGTCTCACGTCAGAGCAGGACGGTACAGGACTCGAACAGGGCGGCTCTGACGACGCCAGTCGGCAGAGTAAGCAATCAGCCCAGTTGGGCTGTTGCTTAGCCCGCGGTTTCTGGACCCCTAGGAACGTCTACCAAGAAAGCACCGCCTGCCGGAGTATCTTCCCCGCCAGCGCAAGTCCGAGCGGTCGCACAATAGTAAAGGAAGGGTATCACTATGGTAGTGGTATCCTGCCTTTTGCTATTCTTCATAGAGTATGGTATACTCAGCTCAACAATTCAGAAGTTGGCATGGTGATTTATATGAGAAACTATGAAATCGAAAACGAAATGTACCGCAGGGCGGTAGAACTGATTGAAACACGGTATCCTGTCGGTTGGGGTGGTGCTGGTGTCGTGCATACATCGAATGGAAGTTATTACACAAGTGTCAGCATTGAGACTGCTAACGCATCTGCTGTTTTGTGCATTGAGACAGGTGCAATGCTTGAAGCACATAAATTCAATGAAAAGGTAACGCATTGCATGTGTCTTGTCCGTAAAGATGAGAAATCCCCCTATCAGATATTGTCTCCGTGCGGTATTTGCCAGGAGAGATTAAGATACTGGGGTGAAGATGTGCAGGTAGCAGTTACCACAGAAGAAGAAAAAATCAAATTCGTACAGCTGAAAGAATTGCAGCCCTATCATTGGACAAAAGCATACCCCGCTGAAGAACTTGAACATTGGAACGAATAAGTTCGCCGCACATCCTCATCGCATCGGGGAACTGCCCATGAGCCTATCGTGTCCGGAAAGGAAGCGTTGCAGTCTACATCGCCTACATCGAGAGTCAGCCAGAAAGCAACCCGACTCTGACGGAACACAAGAAGTATTCGGGAATCGGCAAAGCTATGATTGCATTCGGCATACAGCTTTCGATTGACGCAAGCTGCAATGGCGTCGTGGTGTTTGAAGCAAAGACCGATGATCTGGAACAGCACTATATCCGTGATTTTGGTGCAAGGCCGGTCGCTTCTCTGTATCCGGATGGCCCGAAAACCTTTATGATTGCAGATGAAGCCGCGAAAAACATCTTTTCTTCTTACCTTTTCTGAAATTGAAGGAGGAAGCCGTATGAAAGAATATAGCAAAGATTTGGATATTGTCTTTTCCCCAATGTCCGATGAAACGATGTCGTGGCTGGACGAATTGTTTTCAACCTGCAAACGCTTCGGTGTGGATTATTACAATGCTTCCGAAAAAGACCGTGTCTTTGTGGAAGCTGTCGCTCGAAAGAACTATGGTTTGAAACAGGCATCTGCCACCGGAAAAGCCGCTTCTGCTGTAGAACCGTTCTTTGGGATTCACCGGGCTGTATAAGGCTTTCGGGTTCGAGTGCTATGGACACTATAAAACAGGCAGGGTATCACCAAGCGGTGGTATCCTGCCTTTTGCTTTGCATCCCCCTATATTGCGCTTTTCAGGTCAATCGCTGCGTACGTCCGTACATGACCGGTACGCACGTACGCAGGAAAATGGCAAAATTCCACTATATCGGGGTGTTCTTTCATGGGGGGGAGTGTGGTATACTCGGCTTAGTTCAACAAATCGGGAGTTATATGTGGAGGAGGATTATTATGAATACAGTTAGAATGATTTTATGTGGAAATGTTGAAGATAGCAGAATGAATCCAAGTGAAAAGGTAGGAGTAGTATCAGTGGTTTTTGTTTCTACAGAGGAGGAAAAAATTAGGAATAAACTTAAAAAATTGCAAGATAAAAATCCTGAAAAATTTTATATGGAATACGTTACTCCATTAGATGTTGACTTAACAAGTTTAGAGCACTATCCATCGATTGAAATATCAAAAAATGATTTACAATAACAACTTCCAGTTTGCCGTACTCGTTCCCAGCAGGGTTTGGGGCAGGCACGCCCCAACAAGAAGCATCCGCCTTGCGTCCGTAGTCATTTTGTGATACGGTAGTGAACACTATGAAAGGGACTGCTGCACTGGCTTTTCGCCTTGTGCAGCAGCCCCTTTTTTAGACCCCGAAAAATTCCTTGGCGATATCGGCGCTGCGTTTGGCGTCCTTCGCGTACCAGTCGGCGCCGATCTTTTCGGCGTATTCCGGCGTCAGGACGGCACCGCCGACCATGATCTTGCAGTCCAGTTTGGCTGCATGGAGGGCCGCAATGGTCTCTTCCATGCTCTTGAGGGTGGTCGTCATCAGGGCGGACAGGCCGACCAGATGCACGTTCTTCTCCCGGACGGTGTTCACGACCGTCTCCACCGGCACGTCGCGGCCCAAGTCGATGACCTCAAAGCCGTAGTTTTCGAGGATGACCTTCACGATGTTCTTGCCGATGTCGTGGACGTCCCCCTTGACCGTGGCGATGACGATGCGGCCCTTGCTCTCACTGGTGCCGCCCTTTTTGGCAATGGCCGTCTTGATCTCCTCAAAGGCGCTCTGGGCGGCGCTGGCCGCCTGCAGCAGCTGCGGCAGATAGAGGGTGCCCTTCTCGTACTTGTTGCCCACGATGTCCAGCGCCGGGATGAGGGCTTCGTCCACCAGTTCCAATGCTTCCTTCGTTTCCAGCAGGACGCGGGTCTGGGCGGCGGCTTCGCCCTTCAGGCCCTTTTCCACCGCCTTGATGAGAGGCGCATAGGGGCCGGAGACTTCCGCCGCATCGCCGGGCTGCGCGCCCTGCGCTGCCACGGCGTTCTGGTTCGCCTGCGCCAGCGCCGTGGAGGCAGGCACCCGGTTCGCATACCGCTCAATGTACCGGGTGCTCTGGGGGTCCCGGTTGGTTAGAACGTTGTAGGCGTAGACCGCCGCCATCATCTCCTCGCTGGACGGGTTCATGATGGCGAGGTCCAGCCCCGCATACATGGCCATCGTGAGAAAGGTCGTGTTCAGGTAGGTGCGGCAGGGCAGGCCGAAGCTGATGTTCGACACGCCCAGGATGGTCCGGACGCCGAGTTCCGTCTTGCAGGTGTGCAGGGCCTCCACCGTGGCGAGGACATCCTTCTGCTGGGCGCTGGCCGTCAGGGTCAGGCAGTCGATGTAAAGATCCTCCTGCGGGATGCCCGCTGCCAGCGCCGCTTCCTTGATGCGGCGGGCGATGGCCACACGGTCTTCCGCTCCGGGCTGGATGCCCTTTTTGTCAATGGCCAGACCGACGACGGCGGCACCGTACTTTTTGCAGAGGGGCAGCACCTTTTCCAGCACTTCCGGCTCGCCGTTCACCGAGTTGACGATGGGCTTGCCGTTGTAGACCCGCAGACCGCGTTCCAGTGCATCGGCGTGGGAGGAATCCAGCTGCAGCGGCAGGCTGACCACGCTTTGCAGGGCCTTGACCACCTGTTCCATCAACGCGGGCTCGTCCACACCGGGCGCACCCACATTGACGTCCAGGATCTGCGCCCCGGCCTCGGCCTGGCTGACCGCCTGTTCGAGGATGTAGTTCATATCCCGTTCGCGCAGGGCCTGCTGGAACCGCTTTTTGCCGGTGGGGTTGATCCGCTCGCCCACCACGGTGATGCCGTCCACGTTGACACAGCTGACCGGGGAGCAGATGACCGACTGCATGGGGTGGTCGGGCCGGCCGGGCTGGCAGTCTGCAAACACACCGTTCAGCAGCCGGATGAACTCCGGCGTCGTGCCGCAGCAGCCGCCTGCCGCAAAGAGGTGCAGTTCCCGGTAGGGCTTCATCTGCATGGCGTAGAGCTGCGGGGTGATGTCATAGCCGGAGCCGTCGGCGCGGGGCAGGCCCGCGTTGGGCTTGACGAAGACCGGGAAGCTGCCGGGCACGGCCTCGGCCAGCCGCTTTGCCATCGGGAAGATCTCCCTGGGGCCAAGCGAACAGTTGATGCCGATGGCATCCGCTCCCAGACCACGTGCCGTGGCCGCAAAGCTCTCGACCGTGCAGCCGGTGAAAGTGCGCCCGCCCGCCTCAAAACTCATGCTGGCGAGGATGGGCAGAGTGCTGTTCTCTTTGGCGGCCAGCAGAGCAGCCTTCAGCTCGTACAGGTCGGTGAAGGTCTCAAAGAAGATGAGGTCCGCCCCGGCGGCAGCGCCCGCCCGGACGATGCGGCCAAACTCGGCCACGGCATCTTCAAAGGTCAGTGTACCGTTGGGCTCCAGCAGTTCGCCCAGCGGGCCGACGTCCAGCGCCGCCAACGCGCCGTAGGGCGCACAGGCCCGCTTGCAGTTCGCAATGCCCGCCGCGATGACCTCTTCCAGCGTGTATGCGCTGCCCGCCAGCTTGTGGGCTGACGCGCCGAAGGTGTTTGCATTGATGATGCGGCTGCCTGCGGCGGCATACTGCGCATGGATGCCCTCGATGAGGGCCGGGTCGGTCAGGTTCAGCTCCTCCGGGCGGGCACCCAGCTTCAGGCCGGCCGCCTGCAGCATGGTGCCCATGCCGCCGTCCAGCAGGATGGTATTCGGTTGGGCAAACAGTTCATTCACTTGCACAGGTGATCCCCCTCTTTCGATATTCGCAGCGGGTGCGCAGCACACAGTGGCCGCACCCTGCCAGATGCCCCCGGACCGGATGGTCGCTGACGCCCAGCAGCGCCGTGACGCTCTTACGGGGCGTCATCAGGTTGCTGTCCGTCACGCAGAGGCCCGCCCGGCGGGCGGTGTCCAGTGCTGCGGCCACCAGCGGCTGCACCGTGATGGGCCAGTCGCCGTAGCCGGGCGAATAGCGGCCTGTCAGATACCTTCCCTGCCCTGCGGCCCACTGGCGCAGCTCCGCCTCAGCGGCATCTGCCATCTGCTCGGCCAATGCCGAGCCCAGCGCATCCGACGCCACCCCGGCCGCGATGTCCCCCACCCCGGCCCGGCGGATCTGCGCGTCCACACCGGGGCCGAGGGTCACGGCCAGCAAAACGGCATGGCTGCAGCCGGTCAGGTGGCGGAAGACGTCCTCCCCCAGCAGAAGCCCGGCCTCGGCAAGGCTCTGCACATCCCCTTCCAGCCAGACGGCGCGGGGTGTGGCCGCCGCCAGAATGGGCACGGCACATCGTTCTAATAAAGAAGCCGTCGCTTCATCCGCCGGGCCACGCTGGCCAAAATACCGCGCGGCCTGCTGCAGATCAATGGCGTCCGGCTTTTCCAGCACGAGCGGACAACTTGGCCCGATGGACATCCCGGCTCCCCTCCTTCATAAGACAAAAGAATAGATTCAGTATACAACACGAAGGGCAGACGGTCAACCAAAAATGCCGCTCTGCGCCGCTGCAAAAAATTTTGAAGATTCTTCCATAAACCTATTGACAATCTAGGTAAATGGGGATATAATGCAACCATCCAATCCACCAACTTGGTGGGAAATTCAGAGAAAGGAGGGCACCACGATGTCGCTGATTTGGAAAAACCTGCTTCATGCAAACTTCCGTTGTGGGCGAATGTACACAGACCGGGCAGAATTCTGGACGAACTGCTGTGCTTTGCCCTCCGCCGGACGAATGTGTCCGTGCCGGTAAAGCCCCAAAACACGTCAGGATCTTCTTGCCCGGTGCGCTGTCTTGAGACCGCAGCGACCGGGATTTTTTGTAGATAAAAATAATACTATCTGTACAAAGAGAGAGGCAATCAACATGTCTGACTATAAATTCGAGACCCTTCAGCTGCACGTTGGCCAGGAGCAGGCCGATCCCGCCACCGATTCCCGCGCCGTGCCCATCTACCAGACCACGTCCTATGTCTTCCGCAACAGCCAGCACGCCGCCGACCGCTTCGGTCTGGCTGACGCAGGCAACATCTATGGCCGCCTGACCAACTCCACCCAGGACGTCTTCGAGAAGCGCATCGCCGCGCTGGAAGGCGGCGTGGCTGCGCTGGCCACCGCTTCCGGTGCTGCCGCCATCAGCTACACCATCGAGGCTCTGGCACAGGCCGGTGACCACATCGTGGCCCAGAAGACCATCTACGGCGGCAGTTACAACCTGCTGGAGCACACCCTGACCCAGTTCGGCATCACCACCACCTTCGTGAACGCCCACGACCTGGCCGAGGTGGAGAACGCCATCCAGCCCAACACCAAGGCCGTCTATCTGGAGACCTTGGGCAACCCCAACAGCGACATCCCCGACATCGACGCCATCGCAGCCATCGCCCACAAGCATGGCCTGCCGCTGGTCATTGATAACACCTTTGGCACCCCGTATCTGATCCGCCCCATCGAGCACGGCGCAGACATCGTGGTCCACTCCGCCACCAAGTTCATCGGCGGCCACGGCACCACGCTGGGCGGCATCATCGTGGACAGCGGCAACTTCGACTGGAAAGCCAGCGGCCGTTATCCCAACATCGCCGCCCCCAACCCCAGCTACCACGGCGTCTCCTTTGCCGATGCCGCCGGCCCCGCCGCCTTCGTCACCTACATCCGCGCCATCCTGCTGCGCGATACCGGTGCCACCATCTCTCCGTTCAACGCATTCCTGCTGCTGCAGGGCACCGAGACTTTGAGCCTGCGCATCGAGCGCCACGTCGAGAACACCAAGAAGGTCGTTGCGTTCCTGGCCAACCATCCCCAGGTCGAGAAGGTCAACCATCCTTCCCTGCCCGATCACCCCGACCACGCGCTGTATCAGAAGTATTTTCCCAACGGCGGTGCCTCCATCTTTACCTTTCATATCAAGGGCGGCCGCGAGGAGGCCTTCCAGTTCATCGACAACCTGAAGATCTTCTCCCTGCTGGCCAACGTGGCCGACGTGAAGAGCCTGGTCATCCACCCGGCTTCCACCACCCACAGCCAGCTGAACGACGCCGAACTGGCCGAGCAGCAGATCTACCAGAACACCATCCGCCTGTCCATCGGCACCGAGCACATCGACGACATCCTCGCCGACCTCGAAGCCGGTTTTGCAGCCGTCCGCGGCGAGTGACTCGCCCCTGTTTGCCTGCTCGTGCGATCGAACTCCCCCATTCTCCGAATCCACTCTCCTTTTCTCCTAAAATGTGTGTGTGAACGAAAGGGCTTCTGCTCCCCGTGGGGCGGAGGCCTTTTGTTCTGCACCTTTTGTGAACAAACCGCGAAGTTTTTGCAAAAAGGCGCTGGAAACGCTGGAACTGAACTTCGGTTGTGGTATCATAACAGCAGAGACCCTGAAAAAAGGAGGATCATCATGAAAGAAGTCAAAACGCCGAAAAAGCCGCTGGCCATCTATTACACCGTCGTGCTGCTGGTGCTTCTGCTCCTCAACCTCGTTCTGGTGCCGTGGATGAGCGAGCGCCAGGTCAAAGAGGTGGATTACGGCACCTTTATGAGCATGACCGAAGAAAAGAACATTGGCCGTGTGGACATTGAGAGCAACCAGATCATCTTTACCGACAAAGACGAGACTCAGGTCTACCGGACCGGCCTGATGAACGACCCCAGCCTCACCGAGCGCCTGTATGACGCCGGGGCTGCGTTTTCCAGCGAGATCGTGGAGCAGACCTCGCCCATCCTCAGCTTTTTGCTCTGGTTCGTGCTGCCCATCGTCCTCTTCACCGCGCTGGGCAACTTTATGAACAAAAAGCTCATGGAAAAGATGGGCGGCCCCAACTCGATGATGTTCGGCGGCATGGGAAAATCCAATGCCAAGGTCTACGTCCAGTCCACCGAGGGCATCCATTTTGCGGATGTGGCCGGTGAGGACGAAGCCAAGGAGAACCTGCAGGAGGTCGTCAACTACCTGCACGACCCCAGCAAATACAAGGACATCGGCGCCCAGATGCCCAAGGGCATCCTGCTCGTCGGCCCTCCGGGCACCGGCAAGACCATGCTGGCCAAGGCGGTGGCCGGTGAATCCAACGTGCCCTTCTTCTCCATGTCCGGCTCCGAATTTGTGGAGATGTTCGTGGGCATGGGCGCTTCTAAGGTGCGCGACCTGTTCAAACAGGCCAAGGAGAAAGCCCCCTGCATCGTCTTCATTGACGAGATCGACGCCATCGGCCAGAAGCGCAACAGCGGCCAGTACGGCGGCAACGATGAGCGCGAACAGACCCTGAACCAGCTGCTCACCGAGATGGACGGCTTTGAGGGCAACAACGGCGTCATCATTCTGGCAGCCACCAACCGCCCGGAGTCTCTGGACCCGGCTCTGACCCGCCCCGGCCGCTTTGACCGCCGCGTTCCCGTCGAGCTGCCCGACCTGAAGGGCCGCGAGGAGATTTTGAAAGTCCACGCGAAAAAGATCGCGCTGGCTCCCGGCGTTGATTTCAGCGTCGTGGCCCGGATGGCCTCCGGTGCGTCCGGTGCCGAGCTGGCCAACATCGTCAACGAGGCTGCGCTGCGGGCCGTCCGCGCGGGCCGCAAGAGCGTGACCCAGGCCGACCTCGAAGAGAGCATCGAAGTGGTCATTGCAGGCTACCAGAAGAAGAATTCCATCCTCACCGACAAGGAAAAGTGCATCGTGGCCTACCACGAGATCGGCCACGCGCTGGTCGCCGCCAAGCAGACCCACTCCGCGCCGGTGCAGAAGATCACCATCATCCCCCGCACCTCCGGCGCACTGGGCTTTACCATGCAGGTGGAAGAGGGCAACCACTACCTGATGGATAAGACCGAGCTGGAAAACAAGATCGCCACCCTGACCGGCGGCCGCGCTGCCGAGGAGGTCGCATTCGGTTCCATCACCACCGGTGCTTCCAACGACATTGAACAGGCCACCAAGCTGGCCCGCGCCATGCTCACCCGCTACGGCATGAGCGACGAGTTCGACATGGTGGCGCTGGAGACCGTGAACAATCAGTATCTGGGCGGCGACACCTCGCTGGCCTGCTCGGCCCAGACCCAGCGCGAGATCGACCAGAAGGTCGTGGAGCTGGTCAGGGCCCAGCACCAGAAGGCCATCCAGATCCTGACCGACAACCGCCAGAAGCTGGACGAGCTGGCCAAGTACCTCTACCAGAAAGAGACCATCACCGGCGATGAATTCATGGAGATTCTGGAGCGGGAATAATATTTTTTCCAGCGATGCTGCAATAATCCGTTTCTCCGGTTCGTATACAAGGCAGAACGGGCCGAACGAGCCCCTGAATCAGGAGGATATGATCCATGAAGATTTTGAATACGAAATTTGGCCGTCAGGCCATCGCCGCCGCCCTCATCCTGTCCGCCATGGCGTCCATGAGCCTCGGTGCGTTTGCCGCTGAGCCTTCCGCCGAAACGGCCGCAGACGAGGCTGTTGTAGCAGGCTATCTGCCCCCGCAGGACGAGAGCATCATGACCCAGGGCGACATCGCCCTGCACAGCAGCGATGCACAGACTACTGCCGAGCGTGACCCGAACTACGGCGGCTACGCCGCCCCGGTGGAAGACCCCATTCAGGGCAACGTCATGATGATCGCCGAGACCGGTGATGCGCAGACTTCGGAGTCGACCATTGCCTCTAACCCGGCCTATTCGGCCAGATACACCGTCAAGGGCCTGCTGGGCAAGCAGGTGCTCTATACCGCCTCGGTGAAGGATCAGGTCCTGACCCTCTCCGTCCCGGAGGATGTCGCCACCTTCCGCGCCACCGTCGGTGAGATGCGCAAGCTGATGGACAACGGGGTGCGCACCGTGGTCCTGACGACCAACAAGGCCTCCACCACCCTGAACCTGTCCCTGCTGTGCGAGGGCCAGCGCGACACCACCAAGGTCACCCTGCGCCACATCGGCAGTTCTGCCGTCCTCCATGTCGGCCTGCGCTGCCGCCGCGACCTGCTCGTCGGCCGCGACTCGAACTACGGCGGCTACGCTTCCCCGGTGGAAAATCCCATCCAGGGCAACGTCATGATGATCGATGAGACCGGCGACGCACAGACTTCCGCTGGCCGCTGACCGGTTCCGGTGCATCGAAGAATGAAACCTGCCCGGAATTTTCCGTCGAAAGTTGAATTTTCTTCATTCTGCATCTGAATCAAACTGCTTGACAGAGGCAGACCGGTCTGGTAAAATAAGCTCACTTTGAAACAAGCGCAAATGCGTTGACGGGGAAAAAACGAAGTGTTTTCTGCTTGCAGAGAGCCGCTGGGTGGTGCAAGGCGGTGCGGGAAGCTTCGGTTACTGGCCCCTGAGCGGCAGGGCTGAAACCACAGTAGGCCCTGACGGATGCCCACCGTTACCGGGGCAGCGATTCGCCGCCAAAAGCCGATCGTGTGAGTGGCTGGTCTTGCCAGCAAAGAGAGTGGTACCACGGGTGCCCTGTGACAAAACTTACAGGCTCTCGTCTCTCAGAGGATTTCGTCCTTTGAGAGACGGGAGCCTTTTTTCGTTTGAGCAGACGCTCCGTTGTACAACCTCTCCGGTTTCGCCAACGAGATGGAGAGGTTGTACAACGACGAGCCAGAACGATTTTGAACAAGTGCAGGAAGGAAAAAGCCAGGAGGACAACGAATATGATGGACGCTACCAAGTACGCACCGGGGTATTACCCCGTACCGGCCGGTTACGACAGCTGGGTCAAAAAAGATCACATTGAACAGGCACCTGCATGGTGCAGCGTGGACCTGCGCGACGGCAACCAGGCACTGATCGTGCCCATGAGCCTGGAAGAGAAGCTGGAGTTCTTCCAGATGCTGGTCCGGATCGGCTTCAAGGAGATCGAGGTCGGCTTCCCTGCCGCCAGCGAGACCGAGTACGAGTTCCTGCGCACCCTCATCGAGAAGGATATGATCCCCGACGATGTCACCGTGCAGGTGCTGACCCAGTGCCGCGACCACATCATCCGCCGCACCTTCGAGGCCGTCAAGGGCGCGCCCCGCGCGGTCATCCACTTCTACAACTCCACCTCCGTGGCCCAGCGTGAGCAGGTGTTCCATAAGAGCAAGGAAGAGATCAAGAAGATCGCCACCGACGGTGCCCGGCTGGTCAAGCAGCTCAGTCAGGAGTACGAGGGCAATTTCCTGTTCGAGTACAGCCCGGAGAGCTTCACCGGCACCGAGGTCGATTATGCCGTCGAGGTCTGCAACGCCGTGCTGGACATCATGGAGCCGACGCCCGACCGTCCGATGATCATCAACCTGCCCGTCACCGTTGAGATGAGCATGCCGCACGTCTACGCAAACCAGATCGAATACTGCGACAAGCACCTCAAGCACCGCGACAGCGTCATCATCTCCACCCACCCCCACAACGACCGCGGCACCGGCGTAGCCTGCGCCGAGCTGGCCGTGCTGGCTGGTGCACAGCGCGTGGAGTGCTGCCTGTTCGGCAACGGCGAGCGCACCGGCAACGTCGATGCCGTCACTCTGGCCATGAACATGTACAGCCACGGCGTGGACCCCAAACTCGATTTCTCCAACATGCCGGACATCTGCGCCACCTATGAGCGTGTGACCCGGATGCACATCTACGAGCGCACCCCCTATGCGGGCCAGCTGGTCTTTGCGGCCTTCTCCGGCAGCCATCAGGACGCCATCGCCAAGGGCATGGCCTACCGCAAGGAGCACGGCGAACACCGCTGGACCTGCCCCTACATTCCCATCGACCCGCACGACATCGGCCGCACCTACGACGCCGACGTCATCCGCATCAACAGCCAGAGCGGCAAGGGCGGCATCGGCTTTGTGCTGGAGCAGAACTACGGCTACAACCTGCCCCCCAAGATGCGCGAAGACCTGGGCTACAAGGTCAAGAATGTCTCCGACCACAGCCACAAGGAGCTGAGCGCTTCCGAAGTGCTCCGCATCTTCGAGGAGAGCTTCCTCAATAAAAACAAGCCGCTCTCGGTCATCGAGGCACACTTCGCTCAGGTGGACGGCATCACCGCGACCGTCACGCTGGAGCGGAACGGCCAGCGCAAGGTCGTCACCTCGGTGGGCAACGGCCGCCTGGACGCCGTGGCCAACGCCATCCAGAGCGCGACCGGGATGGACTTCCACCTCGAAGCCTACTCCGAACACAGCCTGGACGAAGGCTCCACCTCCCGTGCCGCCTCCTATGTCGGCCTGGCCTGGGGCGATGGCAGCATGACCTGGGGTGCCGGCACTGACACCGACATCATCGTCGCCGGCATCAAGGCGCTGGTGAGTGCGATCAACAGTAAATAAAAGGCCTTGCCCTCTCAGTCTGCTTCGCAGACTGAGAGGGCAAACAGCAGATATCATATAAAAGGAGAGTACCACCATGGGAATGACCCTGACACAGAAGATTTTAGCCGCACATGCCGGTCTGGCCGAGGTCAAGGCAGGCCAGCTCATCAACGCAAAGCTGGATCTCGTGCTGGGCAACGACATCACCACCCCCGTTGCCATCAACGAGTTCGAGAAGGCAGGCTTTGACGGCGTATTCGACAAAGAGCACATTGCCATCGTGCTGGACCACTTCGTCCCCAACAAGGATATCAAGAGCGCCACCCAGTCCAAGCAGTGCCGTGAGTTCGCCAACAAATACGACATCCTCAATTTCTACGATGTCGGTCAGATGGGCATTGAACACGCCCTCCTGCCCGAAAAAGGCATCGTGACCGCCGGTGACTGCGTCATCGGTGCCGACAGCCACACCTGCACCTACGGTGCGCTGGGTGCCTTCTCCACCGGCGTTGGCTCCACCGACATGGCTGCG
The DNA here is from genome assembly GCF_003478405.1 of Faecalibacterium sp. AF28-13AC. Classification (NCBI taxonomy): domain Bacteria; kingdom Bacillati; phylum Bacillota; class Clostridia; order Eubacteriales; family Oscillospiraceae; genus Faecalibacterium; species Faecalibacterium sp. AF28-13AC. The sequence goes on from NZ_QUFG01000006.1 coordinate 14,363, forward strand.
GGCATGGCCACCGGCATGGCATGGTTCAAGGTGCCTGCCGCCATCCGGTTCGTGCTCAAGGGCAAGTTCGGCCCCCGCGTCTCCGGCAAAGACCTCATCCTCCACATCATCGGTCAGATCGGCGTGGACGGCGCGCTGTACAAGTCCATGGAGTTCACCGGCCCCGGCGTGGCTTCCCTGACCATGGACGACCGCCTGTGCGTCTGCAACATGGCCATCGAGGCCGGTGCCAAGAACGGCATCTTCCCCGTGGACGAGACCACCAGAGCCTACCTCAAGGGCCGCAGCCAGCGCGAGCCGGTCTTCTACGAGGCCGACCCGGATGCCGTGTACGAGCAGACCATCGAGATCGACCTTTCCCAGCTCGAACCCACCGTCAGCTACCCCCATCTGCCGGAGAACACCCACCCCGCCGCCGAGGGCAAAACGATCAAAATTGACCAGGTCGTCATTGGCAGCTGCACCAACGGCCGTCTGGAAGACATGGAAGCCGCCTACAACATCCTCAAGGGCCGACACATCGCCAAGGGGGTGCGCGGCATCATCATCCCCGCCACCATGGCCGTTTACAAGGAGTGCATCCTGCGCGGCTGGACCACTGCCTTCATTGATGCGGGCTGCATCGTCTCCACCCCCACCTGCGGCCCCTGCCTGGGCGGCTACATGGGCATTCTGGCCGAGGGCGAACGCTGCATCTCCACCACCAACCGCAACTTCGTGGGCCGCATGGGCCATGTGAAGAGCGAGGTCTATCTGGCATCCCCGGCCACCGCCGCCGCCAGCGCCCTCACCGGCTATATCACCGACCCCCGCACGGTCTAAGAGAGGAGAAACACCATGAACAACGCAAACGGCTCCGTTTTCAAATACCCGGACAATGTGGATACCGACGTCATCATCCCGGCCCGCTACCTGAACACCCCCGACGCCAAAGAGCTGGCCGCCCACTGCATGGAGGACATCGACAAGGACTTCGTGCACAATGTCCACGCGGGCGACATCATGGTCGGCGGCTGGAATTTCGGCTGCGGCTCCTCCCGTGAGCACGCCCCGCTGGCCATCAAGACCGCCGGCATCTCGGTGGTCATCGCCAAGAGCTTTGCCCGCATCTTCTACCGCAACAGCATCAACATCGGCCTGCCTATCATGGAGTGCCCTGAAGCCGCCGACGCCATCGCCGCAGGCGACGAGGTCCATGTGGACTTCGACACCGGCGTCATCACCGACAAGACCACCGGCCAGACCTTCCAGGCCGAACCCTTCCCGCCCTTTATCCAGAAGATCATCGCCGACGGCGGCCTGATGAAATCGCTGACGAAGTGACCCTCTCAGGCACTTCGTGCCAGCTCCCCCTTCGGGAGAGCTGTCGAGCAAAGCGAGACTGAGAGGGATCAGCCGAAAGGAGAACTCAATGGAAAAAAACATTGCTGTCATCTGGGGCGACTGCTCCAGCCCGGAGATCGTGAAGCAGACGCTCCGCGTCCTCGATCAAGTGGCCGAGAAGTACGGCCACACCTTCCACTACACCGATGCTGCCATGGGCGGCGAGGCCATCGACAAATACGGCGACCCGCTCCCCCAGCACGAGCTGGACAAGTGCCTGGCTGCGGACAGCGTCCTGCTGGGTGCCGTGGGCGGCCCCAAGTGGGAGGGCCTGCCCGGTGAGCAGCGCCCCGAAAAGGGCCTGCTCCGCCTGCGCGCCGGGATGGGGCTGTACGCCAACAACCGCCCGGCCAAGATCTGGCCCCAGCTGGCCCCGGCCAGCCCCTTGAAGCCGGAGATCGTGGCCCAGGGCATCGACTTTCTCATCGTGCGGGAGCTCATCGGCGGCGTGTACTTCGGCGCACACGAGACCCACACCCTCGAAAACGGCGAGAAGCAGGCCATCGACTCCATGCCCTACGCAGAGCACGAGATCGAGCGCATCGGCCGCATCGGCTTCGAGACGGCCCGAAAGCGCCGCAAGAAGCTCTGCTGCGTGGACAAGGCCAACGTGCTGGACACCAGCCGCCTCTGGCGCTCGGTCATGCACCGGCTGCAGGCCGAATATCCGGACGTCGCGTACAGTGAGATGTTCGTGGACAACTGCGCCATGCAGATCGTCAAGAACCCCGCGCAGTTCGACGTCATCGTCACCGAGAACATGTTCGGCGACATCCTTTCCGACGAGGCTTCGATGATCACCGGCTCCATCGGCATGATCCCTTCCTCCTCGCTGGGCGACGGCACCCGCGGCCTGTATGAGCCCATCCACGGCTCCGCCCCCGATATTGCCGGCAAGGACATCGTCAACCCCACCGCCTGCATCCTCTCCGCCGCCATGATGCTGCGTTACTCCTTCGGTCTGGCCGAGGAAGCGGACGCCATCGAGAACGCGGTGAGCAAGGTGCTGGACAAGGGCATCCGCACCGCTGACAACATGAGCGACGGCTGCACCTGTGTCGGCTGCTCCGGCATGGGCGACGCCATTCTGGCCGAGATCTGAACCTCTGCAAAAAGCGCCGCCGCGCGGCGTCGCTTTTTGCAGTTCCTGGCGCTTCGTCACCCCAGCCGGTCAAATCGTGAAATCCTTTCATTTGACAAAAGACTTTTGGTATCCTATACTTTATTGCATCACATTTATGGAACAAAGGATAGGAACGAACGATGTTGACTCTGGATAAAGTTTACCATGCCGCTTTCGTACTCAAGGATGTTGCCCGCAAGACCGACCTCATCGAGGCCCCCAAGCTCTCCAAGGACTGCCAGCTCTACCTGAAGACCGAGAACCTGCAGGCCACCGGCAGCTTCAAGGTGCGCGGTGCCTATTATAAGATCAGCCAGCTCTCCAAAGAGGAGAGCGAAAAGGGCGTCATCGCCTGCTCGGCAGGCAACCACGCCCAGGGCGTGGCGCTGGCCGCGACCCGCCGGGGCATCAAAAGCATCGTCTGTATGCCGGACGGTGCGCCCATCATGAAGGTGGAGAACACCAAGAGCCTGGGCGCGGAGGTCTGCCTCGTGCCCGGCACCTACGACGACGCCCACGACAAGGCCGTCGAGCTGCAGGCCGAGACCGGCATGACCTTCATCCACCCCTACGACGACGAACAGGTTATCGCGGGTCAGGGCACCATCGGTCTGGAGATCTTGGACCAGCTGCCCGACGTGGATGCGGTCATCGTGCCTGTGGGCGGCGGCGGCCTCATCTCCGGCGTGGCCTTTGCCATCAAGAGCCTCAAGCCGGACGTCAAGGTCTACGGCGTTCAGGCCGAGGGTGCCCCCAGCATGTACCGCTCCCTCCACGAGCACAAATACCAGACCCTCTCCGCTGCCTCCACCTTCGCGGACGGCATCCAGGTCAAGACCCCCGGTGAGCTGACTTACCAGCTCTGTGAGGAGTATGTGGACGACATCGTGACCGTGACCGAGGATGAAACGGCAGCCGCCATCCTCTCCCTGATGGAGAACCAGAAGCTCGTCGCCGAGGGGGCCGGTGCAGTGCCCGTGGCAGCCGCCCTCTTCCACAAGCTGCCCATCGAGGGCAAAAAGGTCGTCTGCGTCATCTCCGGCGGCAACATCGACGTGAACATCCTCAACCGCGTCATCACCCGCGGTCTGGTTATGAGCGGCCGCAAAGCCAACCTGACCATCGCACTGGAGGACAAGCCCGGCCAGCTCAAGAAGGTGGCCGAGATCGTCTCCCGCTGCGGCAGCAACGTCGTCTCCGTCCTGCACGATGGCTCCGACCCCAACATGCCCATCTCCAGCTGCTTCCTCAAGCTGGCATTGGAGACCCGCGACCATGCGCAGATCGAGCAGATCCGCACGGAGCTGACCAAGGCCGGTTTCCAGCTCGTCGCCGAGCGCGTTTGATTTTATTGCAAAAAGGCAGTGCCCGCATGGGCACTGCCTTTCTTGCTTGTTCTTACTTCTGTACGCCGCTCTCGCACTGCTCGATGAACTGCTTGGCCACGCGGGGGCTGCGGCCACCGGCGCGGATGGCGAACGCCTCGGCCTTGACGAGGAGCTGGTCCATCGGCATCCGGATGTCGTGCTGTCTGGCCAGCTCGGTGAGGATGGCCTCAAAGCGGGCCTTTTCGGGCCGCTGGAAGGTCACGGTGAGGCCGAAGCGGGCCGACAGGCTCATCAGCTCCTGCCGGGTGTCGGCCTCGTGGATGTCATCACCGGTGCGGTCGGTCATGGTCTCCTTGATGAGGTGGCGGCGGTTGGAGGTCGCATAGACTGCAATGTTTCTGGCCCGGCCGCCCACGCTGCCTTCGAGGATGGCCTTGAGGGCTGCGAAGTTGTCGTCGTTAGCGGTGAAGCTCAGGTCGTCGATGAAGAAGATGAACTTGAGCGGGTTCGCCGCCAGCTTGTCCATCAGGTCTGGGATCTGATAGAGCTGGTTCTTCTTGACCTCCACCAGACGCAGGCCGTCGGGCGCGAACTCATTGGCGATGGCCTTGACCGCGCTCGATTTGCCGGTGCCCGCGTCACCGTACAGCAGGACGTTGTTGGCCGGCATCCCGGCCAGCAGAGCTTTGGTGTTGGCGATGACCTTTTCCCGCTCGCCCTCGTAACCGGGCAGTTCGGACAGGCGCTGGGGGTCCGGGTACTTGACCGGCACCAGACGCCCGTTCTCCACCGTGAAGACATGGTGTTTGGCAAACATGCCGTAACCCTTTTTCCCGGCCTCCTGCATCCGCTGGGCGTAAGCCGCTGCCAGGTCGATGTCCTTCGTCTCCCACCGGGGCAGGAAGGCCAGTTCTGGCCGCTGGGCCTGTTCGGAATAAGCCGTCTGGAACAGCTCATCCAGCGTCAGGCGGCAAAGCTCCTGCAAAAAGCTCAGTTCACTGTCCAGTGCCTTTTGCATCACCGGCGCGATGCCGCCCGCCGCAGCCTGCCGCACACAGACCGTCTCGGTCTCCAGCACCGCATTGGCAAGATACTCGCCCAGATTGGTGGTCTGCTCAAACAAAGCTGCCTCAAAGGCCGCCACGGCGTCGCACACCGGGCCCATGCTGCGGGTGCCCGCTTCCATCCGGTCGGTCAGGTCCAATAATTTGGCCACCACCGGGTCTTCCAGCAGGGCGCGGAAGATCACAAGCCCGTGCAGCCGGGCGTTCCATTCACGAAGTTTCATAGCCTTTTCCCTCTTACATTTAACGAATGTACCAAAATTATACCGCTGTTGCAGGCTCAGTGCAACCCTGTGTTTAATTATCTTCATCTTTCGAGTGATTCACTTTACAAAACATTGTTTGACATCTGACCGATTTATAGTATAATTGACCCAACGTTCCACTGAGGATGTAGGATGCGAAATTTGACGTATCTGAGGGAATTTTGAAAGTGTAGAGTTGGAAAAGAGACAGGAAACAGGAGAGACAAGACATGCAGTTGAATGGTTCGCAGATTTTTGTTGAGGTGCTCTGCGAGCAGGGGGTGGATACCATCTTCGGTTACCCCGGCGGCGCAGTGCTGAACCTTTACGATGAGCTGTACAAGAACGCCGACCGCATCACCCATGTGCTGACCGCCCACGAGCAGGGCGCCTCCCATGCGGCAGACGGTTATGCCCGCGCCACCGGCCGTACCGGCGTGGTGCTGGCCACCAGCGGGCCGGGTGCCACCAACCTCGTCACCGGCATTGCCACGGCCTACATGGACTCGGTGCCCATGGTCGCCTTCACCGGCAACGTCGCCACGGCGAGCCTTGGCACGGACAGCTTTCAGGAAGCCTACATCGAGGGCATCACGATGCCCATCACCAAGCACAATTTCACCGTACGCAGGGTCGAAGACCTGGCCGATACCATGCGGGCCGCGTTCCGCATTGCGCAGAGCGGCCGCAAAGGCCCCGTCCTCGTGGACATTCCCAAGGATGTGACCGCTGCGGTCTGCGAGTTCACCCCCAAGCAGCCGGAAAAGATCCGCACCGTGACCACGTACAACGAAGAACAGGTCAAGTGGGCCGCCGACCTCATCAATGCGGCCAAGCGGCCTCTGGTCTACTTTGGCGGCGGTGTGCGGAGCGCAGCCTCCTGCCAGCCCCTGCGGGACCTCATCCACAAAGCGGAGATCCCCGCCACCTACACCCTGATGGCGGCAGGCGTCGTGCCCTACGGCGACCCGATGAACATCGGCATGGTGGGAATGCACGGCTGCTACACCTCCAACCGGGCCGTGGCCGATTGTGATGTCCTCATCGCGCTGGGCACCCGCTTCTCGGACCGTGTGGCCCTGAACCCCAAGACCTTTGCGAAAAATGCCACCATCATCCAGATCGACATCGACCCCAGCGAGCTGGGCAAGAACGTGGATGTGGATCTGGCCATCTCCGGCGATGCCGCCTACGTGCTGGGCGGGATGCTCCCCCTCATCCAGGAGGCAAAGCACCCGGAGTGGATGGCCATGATCCGCGAGTGGCAGGCGCAGGATTATCATCCCGTGTCCGACGCGTCCCGCCTGATGCCCCATCAGGTCATCGGCGAGGTGTGCAGCCAGTGCGGCCCGGAGGCTGTCTACGTCACCGACGTGGGCCAGCACCAGATGTGGGCGGCACAGTACATCCGCCACACCAAGAGCCGCGGCTTCATCACCAGCGGCGGCCTGGGCACCATGGGCTTCGGCTACGGTGCAGCCATCGGCGCACAGATGGCGCTGGGCCGCGACCAGCGGGTGGTCATGTTCACGGGCGACGGCTCCTTCCACATGAACCTCAACGAGGCCTGCACGGCGGTCAGCTACGAGCTGCCCATCATCACGGTCATCTTCAATAATCAGGTGCTGGGCATGGTCCGCCAGTGGCAGAGCGCGTTCTACGGCAAGCGCTACTCCCAGACCGACCCCCACCGCCACACCGACTTCGTCAAGCTGGCCGAGGGCTTTGGCCTGAAGGGATACCGCTGCCAGAATCTCGCCGAGTTCCAGTCCGCCTTTGCCGAAGCGATGAAGCGCAAAGGCCCCACCTGGATCGAGTGCATCATCGACAAGGACGAAAAGGTCCTGCCCATGATCCCCGGCGGCGGCGACATCAACGATATCATCATGAAGTAAGGAGGAACGCACCATGGAATCCAAACGCAGAGTCATCAGTCTGCTGGTGGACAACCAGAGCGGCGTTCTGGCCCGTGTGTCCAACCTGTTCTGCCGCCGCGGCTTCAACATCGACAGCCTGACCGTTTCCGCCACCAACGATCCCACCGTCAGCCGTATCACGGTCGCGGTGTCCGGCACCGAAAAGGAGCTGAACCAGCTCATTCTCCAGACCGAGCGGCTGGAAGTCACCCGCCAGGTCTTCGTGCTCAACCACGAGAACGCGCTGGAGCGGGAGCTGTTGCTGCTCAAGGTCGCCGCCGATGTCCACAACCGCGCGGAGCTGCGGGAGGTGGGCAGCATCTACAAGGCCAAGATCATCGACCTGTCCCCGGACAGCATGGTCTTTGAACTGATCGGCAAGCCCGAAAAGATCGACGCCTTCCTGAAGATGTTCGCGGATTACACCATCCTCGAACTGTGCCGCACCGGCGTCACCGCGCTGGAACGCGGCGGGATGCACCAGCACATACAGAAACCCCCGCAGGAAGTGCGCGACGCACAGCTGCCCCTGCCGGGAACGACGTGCCATTGACCTCTCCGTCTCGCCTTCGCATGGACGCAGAGGTTGTACGAAGACAGACCCACGAATTAAGCTGTTTGATTGAAACTCAATTTTATAGAAAAGCAAAAGGAGAACAACTACCATGGCCATCAAGAAATATTACGATTCCGACTGCAACCTCGGTGTGCTGGACGGCAAGACCGTCGCTGTCATCGGCTTCGGCAGCCAGGGCCACGCCCATTCCGAGAACCTGGCCGAGAGCGGCGTCAACGTCGTCGTCGGCCTGCGCAAAGGCTCTGCACACTGGGAGAAGGCTTCCGAGTTCGCCGCCACCCACGACAACTTCAAGGTCATGGAAGTCGAAGAGGCTGCCAAGGCTGGCGACGTCGTCATGATGCTGGTGCCCGATGAGCTGTGCGCCGACATCTACAACAAGCAGGTTGCACCCTACATGACCGAGGGCAAGGCTCTGGCCTTTGCACACGGCTTCAACATCCACTTCAAGACCATCACCGCACCCAAGAATGTGGACGTCATCATGATCGCCCCCAAGGGCCCCGGCCACATCGTCCGCCGCCTGTACACCGAGGGCGAGGGCTGCCCCTCTCTGATCTGCGTGGAGCAGGACTACACCGGCAAGGCCAAGGACATCGCTCTGGCTTACGCTTCCGGCATCGGTGCCGGCCGTGCAGGCATCCTGCAGACCACCTTCAAGGAGGAGACCGAGACCGACCTGTTCGGCGAGCAGGCCGTTCTGTGCGGCGGTGTCTCCGAGCTGATCCACGCCGGTTTCGATACGCTGGTCGAGGCTGGCTACGAGCCGGAGATGGCTTACTTCGAGACCTGCCACGAGATGAAGCTGATCGTTGACCTGATCAACGAGGGCGGCTTCTCCAAGATGCGCTACTCCATCTCCAACACCGCAGAGTATGGCGACTACCGCACCGGCAAGCGCCTGATCACCGCTGAGACCCGCAAGGAGATGAAGAAAGTCCTGACCGAGATCCAGGACGGCACCTTCGCCTCCGAGTTCCTGACCGAGATGAGCCCCAACGGCGGCCGCAAGGTCCACTTCCTGGCAAAGCGCCGCATGGAAGCCGAGCTGCCCATCGAAAAGGTCGGCGCAGAGCTGCGCAGCATGATGAGCTGGCTGAAGAAGTAAACCCTCTCAGGCGCTTCGCGCCAGCTCTCCCGAAGGGCGAGCCGCTGGCGTATCGGCAAAGTTCCTGCTGAACGATTTGAATTTCATTTTCCTATAAAGCGCCGGGCGCTGTTCTCTCACCCAGTAGCATCAAGTCTGCTGTTGTTGATAAGGAGAGCGGGGCCCGGCATTTTGTGATAAACACCCCTGGCTTGCCCGGCGTGCCAATGGCTCCCCCTTTGGGGGAGCTGGCAACGCCGTCAGGCGTTGACTGAGAGGGTTTCAGAAAAGAGAGAGGATAACATGAGAAGTGACAACGTGACCAAAGGCTCGGAGCGCGCCCCGAACCGCAGCCTGTTTTACGCCCTAGGCTACACCCCCGAAGAGCTGGAGCGCCCCCTCATCGGCGTGGTCAGCGCCTACAGCGAGATCGTGCCCGGCCACATGAATCTGGATAAAATCGCCGATGCGGTCAAGGCCGGTGTCGAGATGGCAGGCGGTACGCCCATCCTCATCCCGGCCATCGGCGTCTGCGATGGCATCGCCATGGGCCATGTGGGCATGAAGTATTCCCTCGCCTCCCGCGAGCTCATCTGCGACAGCGTCGAGACCATGCTCATGGCCCACCAGCTGGACGGCCTGGTCCTCGTGCCCAACTGCGACAAGATCGTGCCCGGCATGGTCATGGCTGCCGTCCGCATGGATGTGCCCGCCGTGGTCTGCTCCGGCGGCCCGATGCTGGCCGGCACCTACGGCGGCGAAGAGGTCAGCCTCTCCAAGATGTTCGAGGCCGTGGGCGCTTACAAGGCCGGTATGATCACCGATGCGCAGCTGGAAGACTGCACCTGCAACTGCTGCCCCAGCTGTGGAAGCTGCTCCGGCATGTACACCGCCAACAGCATGAACTGCCTGTGCGAGGCCATCGGCATCGCCCTGCCCGGCAACGGCACCATCCCGGCGGTCTACTCCAAGCGTCTGCAATTGGCAAAACACGCCGGTATGGCCATCATGGAGATGGTCAACAAGGGCATCACCGCCCGCCAGATCATCAACGAGCGCTCCATCCGCAACGCGCTCACCTGTGATATGGCGCTGGGCTGCTCCACCAACACCGTGCTGCACCTGCTGGCCATCGCCTACGAGGCCGGGGTCCCCATCGACCTGAAGCTCTTCAACGAGATCAGCGCCAAGACCCCGAACCTCTGCCATCTGGCCCCCGCCGGCCCGACCCACATGCCCGACCTCTACGCCGCAGGCGGCATCCCCGCCGTGCAGGCCGAGCTGGCCAAGAAGGGCCTGCTGGATCTGGATGTTCCCACCGTCACCGGCAAAACGCTGGGCGAGAACATCCAGGGTGCCCACATCCTGAACGATAAGGCCATCCGCCCCATCGAGAACCCCTACTCCCCCACCGGCGGCCTGCAGATCCTGTGGGGCAACATCGCACCGGACGGCTGCGTGGTCAAGCGCAGCGCCGTCGCCCCGGAGATGCAGGAGCACTCCGGCCCGGCCCGCGTCTTCAACAGCGAGGAGACCGCCATTGCGGCCATCTACGCAGGCCAGATCGTGCCCGGCGATGTGGTGGTCATCCGCTACGAAGGCCCCAAGGGCGGCCCCGGTATGCGTGAGATGCTGAACCCGACTTCCGCACTGGCCGGCATGAAGCTGGACAAGACCGTCGCCCTCATCACCGATGGCCGCTTCTCCGGCGCTTCCCGCGGTGCCGCCATCGGCCATGTCAGCCCCGAAGCTGCTTCCGGCGGCCCCATCGGCCTCATCGAGGAGGGCGATACCATCCACATTGATATCCCCAACGCCAGCATCACGCTGGAGGTTTCCGACGACGTGCTGGCCGAACGCAAAGCCCGGTATGTCGCACCTGAACCCAACATCAAGACCGGCTGGCTCAGCCGCTATGCCCGCATGGTCACGAGTGCAAACCTCGGTGCGGTGCTCAAGTAAACAGCCTTTTCCCAGAGGAACTGCCCCGCGCAGTTCCTCTTTTTTGCGCCCGGAAAACGCATTGGGGCCGGGAAAAGCTCCCGGCCCCAATGCAGTTTCTATTTGGTTCGTGTGCTCAGCGGGCGATCATTTCGGTGTAGGCCAGCACGAGCGGGCCGACGCCCTTGGCATCGTTGCAGACGACAGGCTCACTGAAATAGTAAGCGAGGGAGCCGTCGCGGTGGTCCTTGCCGCCGAGACCGGCCACCAGGCAGATGCCATCCAGCTGCAGGCTGCCGTCCGGATTCTTGGACAGGTACTTGTCGCAGGTGCCGTAGAAGGCCTTCTCGGCCCAGGCAGCCATCCGCTTGGGCAGCAGGCCCAGACGGACGCCCTTGAGCACCGCGTAGGCGAACAGGGCCGTACCGCTGGTCTCCAGATAGTTGCCCTCGACGCCGGGGTGGTCCATGACCTGCCAGAACATGCCGGTCTCCTCATCCTGGAACTTGTGCACGTCCTCGATGGTCTGCTTCAGCATGGCCTGGATGCCACGGTACTCGTTGTACAGCTGCTCGTCCATCCGTTCCAGCACATCCACCATGGCCACCATGAACCAGCCCATGGCCCGCAGCCAGAAGTTGGGGCTGCAGCCGGTCTCCGGGTCGGCCCAGTACATCGCACGGCTCTCATCGTAGCCGTGGTAGTACAGACCGGTCTTCGGGTCGCGCATGTGCCTGCAGATGTTCATGAACTGCTTGTAGCTGTCGATGCAGCCCTGCATCTTGTTGAAGCGGGTCTCGTACTCCATGTAGAAGGGCTGGGCCATGTAGGTGCCGTCCAGCCAGACCTGCCAGGGGTAGATGTCCTTATGCCAGAAGTTGCCCTCTTTGGTGCGGGGCTGGGTCTCCAGCTGGCTCCGGATGAGGTCGATGGCCTTGCGGTATTTTTCCTCGCCGTAAAGATCGTACAGAACAAACAGGTTTTTGCCCTGGTTCACGTTGTCAAGGTTGTATTCCTTGGGGTCATAGGTCTGGATGGAGCCGTCCGGCTGGACGAAATAGTCGATGAACTGCTTGGAGAAGTCCAGATACTTCTTGTCGCCGGTGGTGTGGTAGAGGCTCAGGCAGGCCGTGATCATGCAGCCGTCGATGTAGTTCCACTTGTTGGGCTTGCCGCTGCGGACTTTCTCGATGTTCCACATCGGGGCTTCGGCGCTGGAATTGGCGATCAGGTAGTCCACGTAGTCGCCCAGCATGGACAGGATCTCTTCATGGGTCATGGTTCAGTCCTCCTCAAAATGACCGACGTTGGCAAAGTGCAGGCGCTCGCCCTCGTAGCCCTCGATCTTGACATTGTGCAGGTCGATCTCCTTGACGTTTTCGGCGTAGATGGCCAGCTTTTTGACATAGGGGCGGTTGTCGGCCATGGCAGCCTGCCCGGCCTCGGCGTTGGGGTCAAAGGTGATGATCACGTTCTTCATCGAGACGCGCTCGATGGGCTGCTCCGGCAGGCCGTCGAAGTAGCAGCCCGCGAACTGGGCGTCGGTGGCCACGATGTTCTCCATGGTCAGGGTGCCGAGTCTGGGGGTGTACTCATCCACCGGCAGCGCGTCGCGGCACTGGACGTAGGGGCCGTGGCCGTCCGGGTCGCAGAAGTAGAACATGTTGATGACGAAGGGTGCCTTGACGCCCCGCATCTCCACATTGCGGAAGACCAACCCGTCGATAACGGCCGTGTTGCCGCGGCCGCGGCGGGTCTTGACGCGGAGGCCGCGGTCGGTGTGGTCCATGAGGCACTGGGTGACCACCATGTCCTTGACGCCGCCGCTCATCTCGCTGCCGATGACGATGCCGCCGTGGCCCTTGTCCAGCAGGCAGTTGCGGATGACGGTGTGCTCGCAGCTCTTCTTCAGCTTCATGCCCAGGAAGACCTTGCTGGCCTTCATGGCGATGCAGTCGTCGCCGACATGGATGTTCACGCCGATGATGCGGGTATACTCGCAGCTTTCGGGGTCAATGCCGTCGGTGTTTGGGGCGTTGTAGGGGTTGTTGATGTTGAAGTTCAGCAGATCCAGATGCTTGACGAAGATGGGGTGGATGGTCCAGGAGTAGCTGTTCTGCACCGTGATGCCGTGCAGGCAGATGTTGTCGCTGTCCACCATGGCGACCGCACGGGGACGCCATGCGATCCGCTTGACCTTCGGGTCGATCCACCAGTCGCCGTTCTGGGCGTCGCAGTCCAGGGTGCCCTCGCCGGTGACGACGACGTCGTGCACCTGGGTGATGTTCAGTAAGCCCGCAAAGCTGCTCAGGGGGTTGCCCTCCCAGCCGGTCAGGTAGTATTCATCCACCTCGTTCTCGCTGGGCAGGACGCCGGGCAGGATGGGGTAATGGGTGCGGTCGTTGTCGCCCAGCAGCACGGCGCCCTTTTCCAGATACAGGGTCGTGCAGCTCTTCAGGAACAGGCTGGCGGTGCGGTAACGGCCGGCCGGAACATAGACGGTGCCGCCCTTGGGGCAGGTGGAAAGGGCCGCCTGCAGCTTGCCGGTGTTGTCGGTCTCGCCGTCAGCCACCAGACCGTAACGGGACGCATCCACAAAGAAGCTCTCGTCCTGGGTGCGGAAGTTCGCGGTCAGGGTCTCGCCCTCCGACTCAACGGTGACGGTGTAGTCGGTGGCCGGGGTCAGGGAGAAGAGGGAGAACACGTTGGTGTCCTGGGCCTCCCGGACCGGTTCGCCGTTCAGCAGCACCCGGAAGGGGTGGGCCGGACGAAAGCACAGGCCGTTTTCCAGCTCGAAAACGGCGCTGCGGGTCATGGAGCGGATGAGTGACAGTTTCATAAAACAAAACCTCCTTGGGGTTTCGGCTTGCCCGCGCGGGGCGGACGTGATACACTGGAGAAAACGAAAAAAGCGGGGAATCAATGATGCCAATGCGAGCGGAACGCGATAAACTGAATGCAAAGACGCTGGCGCTCCAGCTGCGGATGACCGAGAGCGAGTACCGCCTGCAGGAGGACGAGGAGACCTGCCGCATCCTGGTGGTGACCGGCGGCAGCTGCACGTTCCGGCGGGGAGATGCTTCGCTGCTGGTCAACCCCGGCTGCGTGCTGCTGCTGGGGCCGGGGGGCGGCGTGTTTCAGCAGGCTGGGCATCTGGCCCCGGAGCTGATCGGCTGCCGCTTCCCGGCGGCGGTGCTGACCGAGCTGAAGAGCGTGATGCAGCGGGATTTCAGCCCGCTGTTCGAGCCGGACGACCCGATCCTGCTGTACGGCCCGGTGCAGTGGGCCAGCCGCCTGCGCACCCTGCTGAACCTGATGCGGAGCGCCGCCGGGGAACCGGACTGCCCCGGCATCATCTACCTTTCGCTGCTGCTGCATTATGTGGACCAGGAGTGCAAAGCCGAGCGGCAGACCGCCCGCCCCCGGAACGAGACCGTGGAGCAGATCTGCGCCTACCTCGCCGCGAACTACCAGCAGAAATTCTCCCTCACCGATGTAGCGGCGCGGTTCTATCTGTCACCCTACTACCTCAGCCGTCTGTTCCGGCGGGTGACGGGGCAGTCCATCGTGGACTACATCAACGGCCGCCGCATCGAGGCCGCGCAGCATCTGCTGGAGACCACCGACCTGAACATCAGCGCGGTGGCCGAGCAGACCGGCTTTGCCTCGGCGGCTCACTTCCGCCGGGTCTTCCGGGAGATGATGGGCGTCGGCCCATTGCAATACCGCAAGAGCAGCCGCGGCTGAGCCTGCGCTGAACCTGCAAAGAGAAACGACCCCTATGCCGTGTGCACAGGGGTCGTTTTGATTGTTGCGTCAGGTTCCCGCAGAGCGGAGTGAAGAGCGATCAGCCCTTGACAGCACCGGCGGAGATACCTTCGACGAACTGATCCTGTGCACAGAAGAAGACGATCAGCTGCGGCAGGATGGAGATCAGGGACAGAGCCAGGATGCGGTTCCATGCAAAGCCGGTATCACCGTCCATGGACAGCTTGACGAACAGGGACATCGGGTACTTTGCCGGGGTCTGCACGTAAAGCAGCGGGCCCATGAAGTCGTTGCAGCTCCACATGAACTGGAACAGAGCGCAGGACACCAGAGCAGGCATCAGCATGGGGACGATGACCTTGTACAGCGTCTGGAAGGAGTTGCAGCCGTCAATGGCAGCAGCCTCGTCCAGGTCACGCGGGACATTGCGCATGAACTGCACCAGCTGATAGACGAAGTAGGTCTCGGTCGCAAATGCGCAGTGGACCCAGATGGCCAGATAGAACGGGCTGTTGACCCAGCCGAACTTGGTGTACAGCAGGAACTGCGGAACGTTCAGAACGACCTGGGGCAGGAACAGGGTGGCCAGCATGATGCTGAACAGGATCTTCCGGCCGGGGAAGTCGAAGCGGCCGAAGCCGTAAGCGGCAACGCAGGAGGAGATAACCGTGCAGATGACCTTGGGCAGAACATACGAATAGGTGTTCAGCATGGCCTGCAGGATGTTGATGGAACCGCCGAAGTTGTTCAGCGCGTTCTTATAGCCCTCCAGAGTAGGGTTCTTGACCCACAGGCCGATGCCTGCGAAGATCTCGCTGTTGTCCTTGAAGGTCGCGCTGATCATCCACAGCAGGGGATAGATCATGATGAGGCCGACCAGGATCAGGACGAGGTACTTGAAGAACGTCGCGATGACGTTGGATGCTTTCATTCCCATACTGTCACACCTTACCTTTCATCCGAGTAGTAGACCCACTTCTTCTGGCTGGTGAAGGCGATGATCGTGAGGATGCAGACGATCACGAACATGATCCATGCCAGTGCGGAGGCCATGCCCATCTGGTTGGACTTGAAGGCGTAGTTGTAAACCAGAATGGAGATCAGAGTGGTGGAGTTGCGCGGGCCGCCGTTGGTGATGATGAACGGGCCGTTGAACTCCTGGAATGCCTGGCAGATCTGCGTGACCAGGTTGTAGAAGATGATGGGGGTGATCATCGGGACGGTGATGGAGAAGAACTGCTTCCACTTGCCGGCACCGTCGATGGTGGCCGCCTCATACAGGTCTGCGGGCACGCCCTTCAGAGCGGCCAGGAACAGGACCATGGCGGAACCGAACTGCCAGATGCGCAGGAAGCAGATGATCCACAGCGCATAGTTGGGGTCGCTCAGCCAGGAGGGGCCCTGTGCGTGGCCGAAGGTGATGGCGCGGATGATGGTGTTGACCAGACCATCATCGCGGAAGACGGCCTTCCACAGAACGGCGATGGCAACGGAGCCGCCCAGGATGGACGGGATGTAGTAGACGGTACGGAACAGGTTCACGCAGGCGATCTTGAAGTTCAGGATGTATGCGATGAACAGAGCGAAGATCAGCTTCAGGGGCACGGTGATGAAGGCGTACTTGAAGGTAGTGATCAGGGCCTTGGTGATCTTGGCATCGGAGAAGGCGGTGACGTAGTTCATCACGCCGTACTCATGGATGCCGTTGAAGAAGTTCATATCGGTGAAGCTGTAGTACAGCGACTGACCAAACGGGATCGCCTTGAAGACGACGAAACCGATGATCCAGGGGATCAGATAGATCAGACCCTGCCACTTATCGAAGAACTTCTGGGCCGGGGTACGCCCCAGAGAGGGCGCATTACTTTCTTTCATCCGGGAATCCTCCTTTTGTGGGTGATTTTCCAACGCATGACATACCGCGTGTCACACTTTGGAAACAGACTTGTCAGAGATTTGTAACCTGTGCCTGAGAAAAAAGGGCATCGGCCGAGCGGTCGATGCCCCTCGTATGTAGAACTCAGGTCAAAGTCTGAAGCGATCAGACGGTGTAACCAACAGCGGACATGCCGTCCAGCAGGGTATCAACGACATCAGCGCCGGAAGCGTTGTCGTAGTCCACGGTGTCGAAGACTTCCTGATAGATACCGGTGCCGTTTGCCTTCAGGTCGTTTGCCTCGAACAGGGGGTCCAGCTGGAAGCCGACGAAGGCCATGACCTTGCCGTTTGCCTCAGCGACCAGCTCCTTGATCTTGCCAGCAGCCTGTGCAGCCTCCAGGCCAGCCTTGGAAGCGGGCAGACCGCACTCAGAGCCCATGATCTCAGCGCCTTCCTTCTCGTTCAGCAGGAAGTTGATCAGCGTAGCAGCCTCAGCGGGATGCTCGCAGGTCTTGGTGATGGCCAGACCCATGGAGACCTTGGAGAAGCCGCCGTTGTAATCGCCGAACTTGATCTCCTCGCCGACGGTGAAGCCGGGCTTGTTCTCCTCGTCCAGAGCGTCCTGATACTTGGTAGCGGAGGAATCCCACTCGAAGATACCAGCCATCTTGCCGGTGATCCACTCGTTGGACTGGTGTGCAGCGTTGTCGCCGTTGGAGCCGTAGTAGGTGGGCAGGCTCATGATGACGTGGCCATCGACCAGGCTCTTGATGAAGTCGATGCCCTCGGCGATCTCGTCAGCGGTGTAGTTCAGGGTAGAGGTGGTGGGGTCTGCCCAATCCTTGCCGTACTTGGACTCAAGGTAGAAGACCATCAGGATCATACGGTCGTATGCGCCCAGGTGCAGAGGATAGTAGTCATCGCCCAGCTTCTCCTGGAATGCCTTGCCTGCGTTCATCAGGTCGTCCAGAGTCTTGGGGACCTCGGTGATGCCAGCCTTATTAAAGGTGGTCATGTTCCAGTAGAAGATACGGCCGGTCATAGCGACAGGCACACACTGCTGGGCATTGGCAACGTTGCAGGCTGCCAGCTTGGCGTCATCCCACTGGGACATATCCAGGTAATCGGTGACGCTGTTCAGGTCGATGAAGGTCTGGCCGTTTGCAGAGTAGTTGTACAGCCAGTTCCAGTTGATCTGGCAGACATCCTCAGCCACGCCGCCGGCAAACTTGGTGGACATGGTGTCCTCCCAGCCGGACCATGCAGCGAAGGTGGGGTTGACGGTGATGTTGCTGTGCTCAGCAGAGAAAGCCTTCAGGGCCTCCTGGTAAGCGTTGTGACGAGACTCGCCGCCCCACCAGCTCATGGTCAGGGTGACGGGATCGCTGCTCAGGCCAGCCACGGAAGCTGCTGCTGCTGCGGAAGAAGCGGTGGAAGCTGCGGTGGAGTTGGAGCTGCCGCCACAGGCAGCCAGCAGGCCAGCTGCGCCCACAGCGCCGGTGACCTTCAGGAAATCGCGACGAGAAATTGCCTTGCTCATTGTTTGTTCTCCTCCTAATAAATAGAAAACATCTGCTCATCGGCCTTATCTGCAAAAGGCTCGTTGTATACAATTATGATAACAAAATATCCCGCAAAAAGAAAGATGTAAATTGAAGAGAAGCGCGCAAAAAACGAACAAATATTGCGCTCGTGTTTGGTGCGGTTTTGACGTCCTTGCCGAAATGAATAAACTTGAGCGAAAAAACTGTGCAACATGTATACTTCAACAGATTGCATAGAAATTGGAGCAAGGAGTCAGAGAAACCTCCTGAAATTGCAATATTTTTGTAACCAATCGGGAAATTTGCGTGGTTTTGTTGTATGCAATAAGTGAAATCGTTGACGATTCCACAGGTTTGTCAACTGATATATCAATAGTGCAATAAACGCGCGAAGTTGGATACAACTGATATATCACCCTGTCGGAAACGGTCTGTTCCGGACAGAAAAAAGCGCTGCCCCGCCGGGCAGCGCTGAAAAAATTTTTTCTGGTTTTTGGGGGAACACGGCTGCAAAATGAACGCAGTGCAATGCTTCTTCCGGGAAACGCTCCGCTTTTTTATTTCGCGGCCCGGCGGGCGTAGAAGGCGCGGCGCTCGCGGAAGTAGCATTGGGGGCACATGCTGACGTACTGCACGTCGTTTTCCAGGTCGATGGCGACCTGTTCGCCCTCAAAGACGAACACACCGTTGACTTTGCGGCAGTTGCAGGTGGCCTTGCGGCCGCAGGTGCAGATGGTCTTCATCTCCTCGATGGTGTGAGCCAGCTCCAGCAGGCGGGTGGAGCCGGGGAACCCCTTGAGCGAAAAGTCCGACCGCAGACCGTAGCAGATGACCGGGATATTCAGGTCTACCGTGACCATGAACAGCTGCTCGGCCTGTGCCGGGGTGAAGAACTGGCTCTCGTCGCAGAGGACGCAGGCCAGCTTCTGGGTCTGGCTGGCGGCGCGGACGGCCTCAAAGACGTCCGCCTCCGGCGGGATGAGCAGGTCGGCCTTGCGCCGCACCCCCAGGCGGCTGACCAGTTCGCCGCCGCCCTTGGTGTCCACCTGCGGCTTCAGGATGAGCACCTGCATCCCCTGCTCCTCGTAGTTGTGCGCCACCTGCATCAGGGCCGTGCTCTTGCCGCTGTTCATTGCGCCGTAACGGAAATATAGCTTTGCCATGAAGGTCACCTCATAAAAAGCAACCCTCTCAGCCATCGCTGCGCGATGCCAGCTCTCCCAAAGGGAGAGCCATTGGCAAGCCGGTCAACTTTCTACGGAATGAGCAAAGCCCAAACGATGGGAAGCGAGCGGGCTTCGCTGTGATGGGAGGGTTGCTTTATCATATTATACTATATAGTAACAACGATGAAACCGGAACATCAGTCCTGATTGCGCAGGCGGTAGCCCAGGCTCATCAGGCTGTCGCCCAGGTGGACGTTCTCGACCACGACTTCCGGATACGGGACGGACAGGTCGTAGTGGGAGAAGTTCCAGAAGCCTTTGATGCCCAGGCTGACCAGACGGCCGCTCAGCTCTTCGGCACCGCTGCGGGGCACACAGAGAACCGCCACTTCGGGCTTGTGCTCGGCGCAGAAGCTCTCCAGCTGGTCGATGTGGAGGATCTGGATGCCGTTGATCTCCCTGCCCACTTCGTCCGGCGAGTTGTCGAAGGCGGCAATGAGCTTATAGCCGTTGGTATCGGTGGTGATGAACCGGCTGACGGCCTTGCCCAGACGGCCGCAGCCGATGAGGATGGTGGGCAGGCGGTCGCCGTTGCCGAACAGCAGATTCTCCAGGATGGAGAGCAGGTTTTCGACCGAGTAGCCGATGCCCTGACGGCCGTTCACATCGCCGATGCAGTTGAAGTCCTGCCGGACCTGAGAGGCCGTGGTGCCCATCTGGGCGGCCAGTTCGCGGGAAGAGATGCTGGTGATGCCGTCGTTCTTCAAGGTCCGCAGAAAGCGGTAGTACTTGGGCAGGCGTTTGATCACCGGCAGAGATGCTTTACCAGGGGTGTTCATAGGTGGTTCTCCTTTCATCCATTCGATGCCGGTCCTCTGCGCCCACCGTGGCGCTCCGGCAGATTCAAAGAGTTTTGCACAATAATGATACATCTTTGTCAATCTTATTCATTATCTAAAGTATACAGCGGATGTGGAGAATGTCAAATAAAATGGAGCAATTTTTTCAAAAGTTAAGAAATCTTAGCCGCCGCATAATCATTTGACCCGCTGGGAACCCTGAAAAAAACAGAGCAGGAGGGGCTTATGGCAGAGCAGAACGAAAAAAACACCCCGGTGGAAGAGCAGCGGCTGGAAAAAGAACAGATCGAGGATCTGGGCAGCGTCTACCGCACCAAAGGCCCCCACGCCATCCACTGCCTGACCGTGGTGGGGCAGATCGAGGGCCATGTGGAAGCGCCCCAGGGGCAGAAGACCACCAAGTACGAGCATGTCATCCCGCAGCTAGTGGCCGTGCAGGAGGACCCGGCGGTGGAGGGCCTGCTGGTCATCCTGAACACCGTGGGCGGCGATGTAGAGGCCGGGCTGGCGCTGGCGGAGCTGATCGCCAGCATCTCCAAGCCCAGCGCCGCCGTGGTGCTGGGCGGCGGACACTCCATCGGCATCCCGCTGGCCGTCAGCGCCCGGCGGAGCTTCATCGTGCCCACAGCCACCATGACCGTCCACCCGGTGCGGCACTCCGGGATGATCCTGGGTGTGCCCCAGACGATGCGGTGGTTCGAACAGATGCAGGAGCGGATCACCGGCTTCGTGGCGGCGCACAGCGGCATCTCGGAAAAGCGCTACACCGAGCTGATGCTCCGCACCGGCGAGCTGGTCATGGATGTGGGCACCATGCTGGACGGCCGCCGGGCCGTGCGCGAAAAGCTCATCGACGAGCTGGGCGGCATCTCGGATGCGCTGGCGTGGCTGTATCGGGAGATCGAACGCTGAGCGGGTTTTCGTTGCTATTTTCCATAGGTCGTGATAAAATGAAAGAATCGAATACTATGGGAGAAAGAGACAGGGTTGCAACGAAAGATGGCAAAGAAAAAACGAAAAACGACCGCAAGACGCGCACCTGCGCGGAGAAAGAGCCGGGCACAGGAGCGGATGCCCGCAGGGCTGGGCACCCTGTTTGCGGGCCTGCTGCTCATCGTGCTGGCCTTTGTGGAGGGCAGCTCGGTCTGGAAGGCCCTGCACGAGGTATTGTTCGGCCTGTTCGGCTGCGGCAGCTTCGTGCTGGGCGCAGCGATCTGCTATCTGGCCATCCTCTACACACGGGGCGAAGACCTCATCGGCCAGATGTTCAAGCTGATGCTGGGGCTGGTGTTTGCCAGCGGTACCGTCATCGTCTTTTCCGAGATCCCAGCCGACATCCCGGCGGCCCGCATGGTAGCGGAGTGCTATCAGAACGGCGTCCATGCCTGGCTGGGCGGCGGTGCCATCGGTGCCCTGCTGGGCGGCAATCTGCTGCTGCTCTGCGGGCGTCCGGCGGCAAATCTCGTGATGGTGGTGCTGGCGCTCTGTGCCAGCCTGTACATTTTTGATATCACCCCCGCCGAACTGTGGCAGTGGATATGTGAACTGGGCGGCAGCGCCCACGAAAAGGGCGTGGCCGTCTACGAGCAGAATGCAGCCCGCCGCGCCGAGCGGCAGGCCGCCCGCCAGGCCGAGGAGGAAGCGGCCGCGCTGGAAGCCGGAGACGAGCCGGACCTTTGCGGCGAAGAGGACGAGGAAGGCGGCTTTGCAGCGCCGGGTTGGCTGTCCGGCATTTTCAGCTGGGGCCACAAGGTGACCAAAGAGCTGGAGGGCGAAGCCGTGCCCGAACCGGTGGACGACTCTCTCGGCTACGAAGCACCTGCCCCCTCCCCCGCGCCTGCCCCGGCAGAGCCGCAGGAGGCCCCGGCCTTTACGCCGGTGCAGGTGGGCACACCCCATCCCCGCGCCTCGTTTGACATCGACCTTGGGCCGGACAGCACCCCCGTGGTCGAGGGCGGCAGTGAGCCCATCGAGCCCTTCATCGTCGGGCCCGGCGGCACCTTCGGGCAGGACCCGCTCCACAAGCCCGCGCCCCGGCCCATCGTGAAGCCGGTGGTGCCCGATGCCATCGAGACAGCGGCTGAGGACTTCTTTGCAAAATCGGAAGCCCCGGCGGCCCCCGAAGCACCGGCCCCGGTGGTAACGCCCGGCATCCCGGCCCAGCCGGTGGACGAAGGCCCCGCCGAAGCTCCTGCGTTCGACGGCAGCGGAGCCTTCCAGACACCGACCCTGCCCACCACCGACGAGCCCTCCGTGCCGGTGCGGGTCATGGCCGACAACGTGATGGCCATGCGCTCTGCCCCGGACGAGGACGGCTGGATCAGCATCACCAGCGAGCCGGTGGAGGAAAAAGACATCAACACGCTGGTAGCCGCTGCCATGGAAAAGCCCGCCGTCGGCGAGCAACAGGCAGCCACCGCCCCGGCCGAGGAGCCGGAGCCTGAGGAGAGCTATCAGTACCAGTACCCCGGCATCGACCTGTTTGAAAAGGCCCCGGAGGAGAGTGACCCCAACGCACAGGACGAGCTGAAGGCCAACGCGCAGAAGCTCGTGGACACGCTGGAAAGTTTTGGCGTCCGCACCCGTGTGCTGGACATCTCCCGCGGCCCGTCGGTCACGCGGTATGAAGTCCAGCCCATGGCGGGCGTCAAGATCAGCCGCATCACCTCGCTGGCAGACGACATCGCACTGAACCTGGCCGTCGCTGACGTCCGCATGGAGGCCCCCATCCCCGGCAAGCCCGCCGTGGGCATCGAGGTGCCCAACCACAAAAAGACGCCGGTCTATATCCGCAGTGTCTTCGAGAGCCAGGCCTTCCTGCGGATGACCTCGCCCCTCGGCATCGCACTGGGCAAGGACATCGCCGGCGTGGCCCAGGTGGCCGACCTGTGCAAGATGCCCCACCTGCTCATTGCAGGCAGCACCGGCAGCGGCAAATCCGTCTGTGTCAACAGCATCATCATGAGCCTGCTGTTCCGGTCCAGCCCGGAGGACGTCAAGCTCATCCTCATCGACCCCAAGGTGGTCGAGCTGGCCGAGTACAACGGCATCCCTCACCTGCTGATGCCGGTCATCACCGAGCCGAAAAAGGCGGCGGGCGCTCTGAGCAGCGCCGTGCAGGAGATGGAGCGCCGGTATCACCTGTTTGCGGAGAACAACGTCCGCGACATCAAATCCTTCAACAAGCTGGCCGCCACCGACCCCATGCTGGAAAAGATGCCCTACATCGCCATCATCATTGACGAGCTGGCCGACCTGATGATGGTCGTGGGCAAGGACGTCGAGGACTCCATCTGCCGCATCGCCCAGAAGGCCCGTGCGGCCGGTATGCACCTCATCGTCGCGACCCAGCGCCCCAGCGTGGACGTCATCACCGGCCTGATCAAGGCCAACATCCCCAGCCGCATCGCATTCGCGGTGTCCAGCCAGGTGGACAGCCGCACCATCCTGGATGGTGCCGGTGCCGAAAAGCTGCTGGGCATGGGCGATATGCTCTTCATGCCGGTCGGTGCCCCCAAGCCCATCCGCATCCAGGGCACCTTCGTGCGGGATGAGGAGATCAGCCGTGTGCTGGACTTTATCAAGCAGAGCGCGACGGTCCAGTACGACGAGGCCATGATCGAGGCCATGGAAAAACACGCCATCCTGGACGGCAAAAAAGGCGCATCCTCTGCCGATGCCGACGAGGAGACCGGCAGCGACCCGATGCTCAAGCAGGCCGTCGAGGTGGTCATTGATGCCGGTCAGGCATCCACCAGCCTGCTCCAGCGCCGGTGCAAGCTGGGCTATGCCCGCGCCGCCCGCATCATGGACGAGATGGAACAAAAAGGCATCATTGGCCCCTACGAGGGCGCCAAGCCCCGCGCTGTCCTCATCAGCCGCCAGCAGTGGCTGGAAATGCAGATGAACCAGCCGGATGAATGATCCGCGCAGACACTGACGTGTCCGTTCTCCCCGGAGCGGGAAACCCGCGATCCAGAGGCGAAACGGAACGAACGATAAAATAAAAGGAGCATTATGGAAAACTCTTCCCAGATCTACACCGAATTTCTCCCCATCAGCCGCGCGGACATGGAGGCGCGGGGATGGGAGCAGCTGGACTTTGTGGTCGTGGGCGGCGACGCCTATGTGGACCACCCCAGCTTTGGCACCGCCATCATCAGCCGCCTGCTGGAAGCCGAGGGCTACAAGGTGGGCGTACTGGCCCAGCCCCGCTATACCGACTGCGAGGACTTCAAGCGGTTCGGGAAGCCGAAGTACGGCTTCTTCATCGGCGGCGGCAATGTGGACAGCATGGTCAGCCACTACTCCGTCGCCAAGATCCCCCGCGCCGAGGACGAATACTCCCCCGGCGGAAAGGGCGGTGCCCGGCCGGACCGCAGCGCCACCGTGTATACCAGGCTGGCCAAGCAGGCCTACCCTGACCTGCCCGTGATCCTGGGCGGTCTGGAAGCCTCGCTGCGGCGGTTCGCCCACTACGATTACTGGCTGGACACCGTCCTGCCCAGCATCGCGGAGGACTCCGGCGCAGACATCATCAGCTTCGGCATGGGCGAACACCAGACCGTTGCCATTGCCAGGCGGCTGGCGGCCGGTGAACCGGTAAGCTCCATCACCGATGTGGACGGCACCTGCTACCTGACCGACTTCGACCACCTGCCCGAAAAATATGTGGAGTGCGCGGGCTTCAAAAAGGTGGCGTCCGATAAGACCGCCTACGCCAAAGCCTGCCGCATCCAGATGGACAATCAGGATGTCGTCAGCGGCCAGATCATCGTCCAGAAGCAGAGCGAGAAGTACCTCGTCCAGAACATCCCGGCAAAGCCGCTGGTGCGCTGGGAGCTGGATCGGGTCTATGCCCTGCCCTACACCCGCCGATATCACCCCATCTACGAGGCCATGGGCGGTGTGCCCGCCATCCGGGAGGTGCAGTTCTCCATCATCCAGAACCGCGGCTGCTTCGGCGGCTGCAACTTCTGCGCCATCCAGCTGCATCAGGGCCGCCGCGTGACCAGCCGCAGTGCCGACAGCATCGTGGCCGAGGCCGAGCGGATGACCCATGAGCCGGATTTCAAGGGCTACATCCACGACATCGGCGGCCCCACGGCAAACTTCCGCTTCCCGTCCTGCCGCGAACAGATGCTGCGGGGCATGTGCAATGGCGGCAAGCACTGCCTGGCCCCCACGACCTGCTCCCACATGATCGTGGACCACAGCGACTATCTGAAGATCCTGCGCCGCGTCCGGGAGCTGCCGGGCGTCAAGAAGGTGTTCATCCGCAGCGGCATCCGGTTCGACTATCTGATGGCAGACCCGGACGATACCTTCTTCAAGGAGCTGGTGGAATACCACGTCTCCGGCCAGCTGAAAGTTGCCCCGGAGCACTGCGCCCCCAATACCCTCGCCTACATGGGCAAGCCGCCCATCCAGACCTTCAACAAGTTCAAGGATAAGTTCTACGAGCTGAGCAAAAAGGCGGGCAAAAAGCAGTACCTTGTGCCCTACCTGATGTCCAGCCATCCGGGCAGCACCCTGAGCGACGCGGTCTATCTGGCCGAGTACCTTTACAAGAACCACATGCGCCCGGAGCAGGTGCAGGACTTCTATCCCACACCCGGCACCGTGAGCACCTGCATGTTCTATACCGGTCTGGACCCCTACACCCTCAAGCCGGTGTTCGTGGAGAAGACCGCCGAGGGCAAGGCGCTGCAGCGCGCACTGCTCCAGTATTACGAGCCGCGCAACGCCGAAAAGGTCATCAAGGCGCTCAAAATGACCCACCGCGAGGACCTCATCCCGCTGCTGGTGCCCGCCGAGGGCCGCCGCGCCGTCCAGCGCTCGGCCCGCAGAGCCGAGGCCGCCGAGGTGACCATCCACAACGACGGCACCTACACCGTCCGCCCCAACGGCAAGGGCAAGGGCCGTCCGCAGGGCCATGCCGCCCCGGCGAACCGCAGTGCGGGCGGACGTCAGCCCAGCCCCGGCGCACGGTTCGCGCCCCGCTCTGCCCCCGGCCATAAGCCGAAAAACGATCAACAGAAAGAGAATACGACGTGGAAAAATACAAATCGGAAAAAGTAAGTTTCTGGCGAAAGCCTTTGCGGCGGCTGGCCGCACTGGCGTTGGCCGCTGCGCTGGCCCTGGGCCTTGCGGCCTGTGACGGGGCATCCGTCCTTCCGGGCGGCAGCGCCGATGTGATCCCGAACCCGGCATCCAGTGGGGTGCAGACCGCCGACAGCTTCCGGATGCACTTTCTCGACGTGGGGCAGGCGCTCAGCGTCCTGGTGGAGTGCGATGGCCAGTACATGCTGTACGACGGCGGCAACGTGGACGACGGCAGCATGGTGGTCAGCTATTTGCAGAAGCAGGGCGTGGAAGAGCTGCAATACGTCTTCTGCTCCCACGCGCATGAAGACCATGTGGGCGGGCTGGCCGCTGCGCTGGCCTTCTTCCCGGCGAACCATGTGTACAGCCCGGTGACGGAGGCCTCCACCAAGTGCTTTCAGGATTTTGTGAAGTACACCCAGCAGCAGGGCCTGCAGGTCGAGGTGCCCACCGTGGGCACCGTCTGGCAGCTGGGCGGTGCAACGGTGACGATGCTGGGTCCGGTGGCACAATACAGTGAGACGAATGACACCTCGATCGTCCTGCGGGTAGATTATGGTGCCACCAGCTTCCTCCTGACCGGCGACATGGAATCGGATGCAGAGCGCGACCTGGTGAACAGCGGAGCCAACCTGAAGGCCGATGTTTTGCAGGTGGGCCACCACGGTTCCAGCACCTCGACGAGCTACCTCTTTTTGAATGCCGTCCTGCCCGAAATGGGCGTCATCTCCTGCGGCGTGAACAACAAATACGGCCACCCGCATGAGGAGACCCTGAGCATCCTGCGGGATGCAGGCGTGGACGTCTACCGCACCGACCTGCTGGGCACGGTCGTCATCGGGTCGGACGGCCAGAACTACACCATCCGCACCGACAAGACCGCCACCGACGCCGAGCTGAACCCCACCGCCCCGGCGGCATCCAGCACGGCACAGCAGACCTACATCGGCAACGTGAACTCCAAAAAGTTCCATCTGCCCACCTGCCCGAACCTCCCGGCAGAGAAGAACCAGATCCTCTTCTCCAGCTACGACGAGGCCATTGCAGCAGGCTACACTCCCTGTTCCACCTGCATCAAGTGAGACACAACAAAAAAGGACTGTCGCGAACGCGACAGTCCTTTTTTCTTGCTCTATATACCGTGCCTCAGCCGCCCAGATAGGCGCTGCGGACACGCTCATTGGTCAGCAGCTCGGCACCGGTGCCATCCATGACAACACGGCCGGTCTCCAGAACATAGGCCCGGTCGGCCACGGAAAGCGCCATCTGCGCGTTCTGCTCGACCAGCAGGATGGTCATACCCTCCTTGTGGATGTTCCGGATGATGTCGAAGATCTCCTGCACCAGCAGAGGCGACAGGCCCATGGACGGTTCATCCAGCATCAGCATGGAGGCGTTGCTCATCAGCGCGCGGCCCATGGCCAGCATCTGCTGCTCACCGCCGGACATGGTGCCCGCCAGCTGTTTGCGGCGCTCCTTCAGGCGGGGGAACAGTTCAAAGACCTTTTCCTTGTTGGGGCCGATGGTGGAGGCAGGCTGGGTGTAGCCGCCCATTTCCAGATTTTCCTCCACGGTCATGTGCAGGAAGACGTGGCGTCCCTCCGGCACATGGGCCAGACCGGCCTCCACGATCTTGTGGGCACGGACGCCCTTGATGCTCTTGCCCTTGTACAGGACATCGCCCGTCTTCGGGTGGAGCAGGCCGGAAATGGTCTTCAGGGTAGTGGACTTACCGGCACCGTTGGCACCGATCAGGGTCACGATCTCCCCTTCGTGGACCTCAAACGAAACGTCCTTGACGGCGTGGATGTTGCCGTAATAGACGTTGATGTTCTCCACTTTCAGCATAGAATCTGCCATCGGTCAGCCCTCCTTCTTGCCCAGATAGGCCTCAACGACCTGCGGGTTGTTGCGGATCTCATCCGGGGTGCCCTTGGCGATGATGCGGCCAAAGTTCAGCACCGCGATGCCCTCGCAGATCCCCATGACCAGGCTCATGTCGTGCTCGATCAGCAGCACGGCAATGTCGAATTCGTCGCGGATGCGGCGGATGGTCTCGGTCAGCTCAGCGGTCTCGGAGGGGTTCATACCGGCAGCAGGCTCGTCCAGAAGCAGCAACTTCGGGCTGGTAGCCAGGGCGCGCATGATCTCCAACCGGCGCTGTGCACCATAGGGCAGGCTGCCCGCCGGGGTGTTGGCCAGGTCGGCCATGTGGAAGATATCCAGCAGCTCCAGTGCCCGCTCGGTGCACTTCTTTTCTTCCTTCCAGTAGTTGGGCAGACGGATCAGGGAGGAGGCCAGGTTGTACTTCATGGACTCATGCAGGCCGACCTTGATGTTGTCGATGACCGACAGCTCCTTGAACAGGCGGATGTTCTGGAAGGTGCGGGCTACGCCCATCCGGTTGACCTGATAGGTCTTCTTGCCTGCCGTGGGCATCCCGTCGATCAGGATGGAGCCGCGGGTGGGCTGGTACACGTTGGTCAGCAGGTTGAAAACGGTGGTCTTACCGGCACCGTTGGGGCCGATGAGGCCGGTGATCTCGTTGCGGCCGATCATCAGGTTGAAGCCGTCCACTGCGGTCAGGCCGCCGAAGTCGATGCCCAGCTCGCGCACGTCGAGGATGGGCTTTTTGTCCTTGTCGCGGTCGGTCAGGAAACCGCCGGAGGGGACGCTGTTCAGTCTCGTCTGGAACTCACTCATGGTCTGCACCCTCCTTGTTCTTCTTGCGGAACAGTTCCCCGTTCAGGACCTTCTCCACGATGCGGCTCATGGAGAAGTCGTAGCTGCCCAGCAGTCCGCCGGGGCGGAAGATCATCATCAGGATCAGCACCAGCGAGTAGATGACCATGCGGTAGCTGTCGAAGCTGCGGGTCGCTTCGGGCAGGATGGTCAGCACCGTTGCCGAGAGGATGGAGCCCAGCATGGAGCCCATGCCGCCCAGAACGACCATGACCAGGATCTCGATGGACTTCATGAAACCGAAGGTCGAGGGGTTCAGAACGCCGATGTAGCAGGCGTACAGACCACCGGCCAGACCGGCGAAGGCAGCAGAGAAGGCAAAGGCCATGACCTTATAGTAGGTGGTCTGGATGCCGCAGCTCTCGGCCGCGATCTCGTTGTCGCGGATGGCGAGGACGGCACGGCCGTGGCGGCTCTTCATCATGGCGTGGATCAGGAAGCAGGTGATGACCACGCACAGGAACACATTGCTGAAATGGGAATACTTGGGGATGTTCTTCAGGCCCTTGGAACCGTAGAACAGGCTGTAACCCAGCACATCGTCGATGTTGTTCAGCGTGATGCGGATGATCTCGCCAAAGCCAAGCGTCAGGATGGCCAGATAGTCACCGGTCAGGCGCAGAGCTGGGATGCCGATCAGCACACCGAACAGGCCCGCCATGATGCAGGCCAGCACCAGACCAATGGCAAAGGAGATGCCGCTGGGCAGGGGGCTGTACTTGGTGAACAGCGCGCAGGTGTAAGCACCCACGGCCATGAAACCGGCATGGCCCAGCGGCAGCTGGCCCAGATAGCCGGTGGCCACGTTCAAAGACACGGCCAGGATGATGTTGATGCCCACGGTCATCAGCACCTTGTTCTGGTAGGTGGAAAGCAGATTTCCGGTCAGGTAGGAAAGCCCCAGGAACAGCAGCGCCACCAGCACCGTATTCATCAGGTAGCGCACGGGCATTTTGAGCGTTTTGCGTTTGGTATTCATCTTCATGCCCTCCTTACACCTTTTCCTGCACCTTGCGGCCAAGGAAGCCGGTGGGCTTGAACAGCAGCACGATGATCAGGATCGCAAACGTAACAGCGTCCTTCCAGGCGGAAAGGCCGATGGCGGAAACGAAGCACTCGCACAGGCCGATGGCGATGCCGCCGATCATCGCGCCCGGAATGGAACCGATGCCGCCCAGAACTGCGGCAACGAAGGCTTTCAGGCCCAGCATGGAGCCCATGGTGGGCGTTGCCTGCGGGTAGGAGCAGCAGTACAGCACTGCGCCGATACCGGCCAGCGCAGAACCCACCGCAAAGGTGAAGGAGATGGTGCTGTTGACGTTGATGCCCATCAGGCGGGCCGCATCCATATCCTCGGAGACGGCGCGCATGGCCTTGCCGAGCTTGGTCTTCTGGACCAGGAAGGTCAGCACGAGCATGGACAGCACAGTGACCACCAGCGTGATCACGGAGGTCAGGCCCACCGGCACTTTGCCGAAGTAGAAGGTCCTGGCTTCAAAGTAGGACGGGATGACCTTTGCACCGGAGCCCATCAGCAGCTCCGCCGTATACTCCAGGAAGAAGGACACGCCGATGGCCGTGATCAGCAGCGAGATGCGGGGCGCACTGCGCAGCGGGGTGTAGGCGACCTTTTCGATCACCACGCCCAGCAGGGTGCAGGTAACGACGGTGGCGCAGACAGCCGTCACCGGGCCAAGGCCCAGCTGGTTCATCACGAACCAGGACATGTACGCGCCCACCATAATGACATCGCCGTGGGCAAAGTTCAGCAGCAGGATGATGCCGTACACCATGCTGTAGCCCAGTGCGATCAGTGCATAGATGCTGCCCAGGGAAAGACCGTTGATCAGCTGACTAAAAAACACTGTCATGGATGGATACTTCCTTTCTTTGCGGCGTTTTGCCACGCCTTTTGGGAGACACTTGTTTACCAAAAAAGCGGAGACAACCCGTTTCGGCGGTCTCCGCAAGTGGTTCTGATACGAGAGATTAGAACATTTCCTTCAGTTCGGGCTTGCCATCCACATAGGTCAGGATCGCAGTCTCCTTGACGGGGTTGTGGTGCTCGTCGAAGGTGAAGGTGCCGGTGATGCCGTCGATGGAGCCGGAAGCGATGGCGTCAATGACAGCCTGCTTGTACTCGTCGCTGCCTGCTTCCAGACCGGCGTCCTCCGCAGCCTGCAGGCCGTAGACCACGGTCTTGGCAGCGTCGTAGCCCAGAGGTGCGAAGCCGTTGGGGTACTCCTCGCCGTACTCTGCCTTGTAGGCCTCCTCGAACTCCGGAGAAGCGCCCTTTGCGTAGTTGGCGCAGAAGTAGCTGTCCTTCAGCTGGTCAGCGGTCGCATAGCCCTCCAGGCCGTCCCAGCCGTCGCCGCCCAGGAACGGAACGGTCAGGCCGATGCTCTCAGCCTGCGACAGGATCTGGCCCACTTCCTCATAGTAGTTGGGGCAGAAGACCGTCTCCGGAGCCTTGCCCAGGATGCTGGTCAGCTGGGTCTTGAAGTCCACGTCGCCGTCGGAGTAGCTCTCCTGATCGACGATGGTGCCGCCCAAGCTCTCGAACTCGTTGACGAAGTTCTCAGCCAGGCCCTCGTTGTAGTCTGCGCCCTTCTTAAAGATGACAGCAGCCTTGGTGTAGCCCAGCTTCTTGTAAGCGTAATCTGCCATCTTGATGCCCTGGAACGGGTCGGTGAAGGTGGCACGGAAGACGTTGGCGTTCACGGTGTCGGTCTCGGCATCGTAGGTAACGGCCTCTGCGGTCGCAGAAGCAGTGACCATGGGCATGTTGTAGTCGGCGCTCTCAGCAGCCACGGCCAGCGTGGGGGTGGTGGTGACATCGCCGACCAGTGCCGTGATGCCCTCGTCCACCATCTTGGTGAAGCAGTTGACGGCCTGGGTGGCGTCGCCCTGCTCATCCTCGGTCAGGATCTCGATCTGCTTGCCGTTGATGCCGCCATCGGCGTTGACCTGCTTCAGGTACAGGCTCGCACCGTTGACAACGGCCTGGCCGTAAACGGAAACATTGCCGCTCAGGGGGCCCATGACGCCCACCTTGATGGTCTCACCGGAAGCAGCGGAACCGGCTGCGGAACCAGCCGCAGAACCGGAAGCAGCCGTGCTGGAAGAAGAACCACCGCAGGCGGTCAGGACACCGGCAGCAGCCACGACACCGGCAGCCGCCAGAAAGTTACGACGGGTGATCATCTTTTTCATAATCGTTATCCTCCTGTTTGGAAGTATTTGCAAAATGCAGAAAGCAGAGCCCTTTCCCTCAAAGCGGCTCTGCTCTCGGTAGTTTCATTATAGCCCCCTTCGGGGCCGTTCGCAATTCACAAACCGTCCATACTTTTCCGGGCCTTTTCCGTCAAATCATGTTAAAATACACAAAATTTCCATATCACTTTTGGCTGTTTTTCTAAATCATTCACTTTGTTTCACCCTAAAATGAACGGTTTTCACGAATGTCAAAAAGGTTACACATTGCCGTCCGGTCGGTTCCGGGCAGGTGCGGCGGCGGCCGCCTTCCCACCTCCCGGCATATCCGCCCCCGCCTCCGGGCAGACTGATGATGTTTACAGCCGCAAACATCGCAATCCCCTCTTGCAACCAGGCACAGGACGTGGTAGGATAAAGGCAGTTAGTTAGTATTGACTATCCACTATCTCAAATCATTACCGGGAGGTCTTTCTTATGAATTATCTGGAAATCGAATCCGTTGTCGGCCGCGAGATCTTAGACTCCCGCGGGAACCCCACCGTCGAAGCTGAGATCACGCTCGCCGACGGCACTGTCGCCCGCGGCTGTGCCCCCTCCGGCGCATCCACCGGCGAGTTCGAGGCTCTGGAACTGCGCGACGGCGACAAGAGCCGTTATCTGGGCAAGGGCGTGACCAAAGCCGTTGAGAACATCAACACCGTCATCGCCGATGCTGTCGTGGGGCTGGATGCCTCCGACATCTATGCAGTCGATGCCGCCATGCGCAAAGCCGACGGCACCAAGGACAAGTCCAATCTGGGCGCAAACGCCATTCTGGCCGTGTCCATCGCCGCCTGCCGCGCAGCCGCCGCTTCGCTGGAGATGCCGCTGTATCGTTTTCTGGGCGGCGTGAACGGCAACCGCCTGCCCGTCCCGATGATGAACATCCTGAACGGCGGCGCACACGCCACCAACACCGTGGATACCCAGGAGTTCATGATCATGCCCGTGGGTGCCCCCTCCTTCAAAGAGGCGCTGCGCTGGTGCGCCGAGGTCTTCCACGCTCTGGCCTCCATCCTGAAGGCCAAAGGTCTGGCCACCTCCGTCGGCGACGAGGGCGGGTTTGCGCCCAACCTGTCCAGTGACGAGGAGACCATCGAGACCATTCTGGCCGCCATCGAGAAAGCCGGTTATCAGCCCGGCAAGGACTTCATGCTGGCCATGGATGCCGCTTCCTCCGAGTGGAAGAGCCCCAAGGGCAAGGGTTTCTACAAGCTGCCCAAGGCGGGCACAGAGTACACCTCCAGCGAGCTGATCGCCCACTGGAAGAGTCTGGTGGAGAAGTACCCCATCATTTCCATCGAGGACGGTCTGGACGAAGAGGACTGGGAGGGCTGGCAGGAGATGACCCGCGAGCTGGGCGGCAAGGTTCAGCTGGTGGGCGACGACCTGTTCGTCACCAACACCGAGCGCCTGGCCAAGGGCATCCAGCTGGGTGCCGGAAACGCCATCCTGATCAAGCTGAACCAGATCGGTTCGGTCTCCGAGACGCTGGAGGCCATCAAGATGGCCCACAAGGCCGGTTACACCGCCATCAGCTCGCACCGCTCCGGTGAGACCGAGGACACCACCATCGCCGACCTGGCCGTGGCCTTGAACACCTGCCAGATCAAGACCGGTGCGCCCAGCCGCACCGAGCGTGTGGCCAAGTACAACCAGCTGCTCCGCATCGAGGAGCACCTGGGTGCCAGCGCCGTCTATCCCGGCATGGAAGCGTTCAACGTGAAGCGCTAAAATTTTCCAGCAATCGCGGTCCTTTCTCCTTCGTATTTTTACTGGAGTGCCTGTTGCAATGCGCTCTCAGATCTGAAGGAAGGAGAACCGCTCATGCTTTCCACCTTTTCCCTTTCGTCCTCGATCCTGCTCTGGTTTCTGGAGCAGGCCGGTCTGCCCGGCATTCTGCTCTGGCTGCTGGAAAAGATCTTAGGATAACGAAAAAGACGTGCCGCACACGCTGTGCAGCACGTCTTTTTTCATCCATGGATCTGTTTTTTAGCGGTGCGCAGCGCCGTGCGCAGAGGCCGGTAGAGCAGCAGCATGAGGGCAAAGTTGCCCACGCCGTGCATCGCGTCGTAGGAAAGGCCGCTCAGCCACCAGCTCAGCGCGAAGGCGGGCGTCTTGGCCACAAGATACACCGCTGCGCACAGCCCGCCGAAGCACAGGCCGTACAGCCCGCTGAACACAGCCCAGCCGAGGGCATGGTCCATCCGGCGCAGCAGCCGGGCCAGAAAGGCCAGCAGATACCAGACATACAGATACATCGCCCACCACAGGCCGAAGCCATACAGCACACCCTGCAATACCAGAAACACCGTGATGGCCCCCGGCGTCTCGCGGGGCAGTTCCAGCGCGAACAGGATGATGAGGAGCGTCACCGGCTCGATGTTCGGGAGGCCGCTCATAGCCTGTTTGCTCACCACCAGAAGTGCGCCCATCAGCCCGCTGAGGACCAGCCGCAGCACTCTGGTGTGCATGGGTTCCTTACTTCGTGTAGGTAAAGGCATAGCTGTCGCCGTCGTGCAGCTCGATGTCCGCCACGCCCACGGCGGTCATCTCACCGGAAGCGTCGGTCAGGCACCACCAGGCGCTGTCCTTGTCCCAGTCGGCGGTCTCGCCGTTGACGGTGGTGACAAAGCCTGCAGCGGCCTCGTCCGCGCTGATGATGCCGGCCTCGGCCAGCGCATCGCTCAGCTTCTCACCGTCGGTCACTTCCAGGTCGAAGGTCTGGCTCTCGCCGTCGGCCCCGGTCACCGTGAACTGGGCCTTGACCTTGGCTTCCGAAGCCTCTGCCGATGCAGCCTCCGAGGAAGCGGCCTCCGAAGATGCCGCCACGCTGGACGCAGCGGAAGAAGCTGTGCTGCCTGCGGCAGAGGAAGCGCCGCAGCCTGCCAGCAGACCGGCAGCCAGCGCAGCAGCAGCGACAACAGAGAGGATACGATTCATGATCTTCATCAAAAGATTGCTCCTTGTGGTTCTAGTTTATATGCAGTGCCTATGATACCATCCGCCGGAGGAAATTGCAAGTGCGGCTCTGCCGGGCTACGCAGTCTCCCAAAGAGCGGCTGCTCCTGCTCCACGTTTTCAACCGCCAAACAGGCCGAAAAAGCTGGTGTGCGTCATGCCCAGCACCAGAAACAGAACGATGAGGGCAAACAGCACCCCGATGATGATGTCCATCTGGTGGACGCTCAGCGGGAACTTGTCGTAGAGCTTTTCCTTGGGGTTCACGAAATTGGGGTCGTTGTTGTTCAGCAGGCTCTTCTTCCCCGCTTCGCCCTGCGCCCTGCGCGCTTCCAGTTCGGCCTGCTCTTTTTCCAGCTGGGCCTCGCGCTCGGCCAGCAGTGCTTCGCGGCGGGCGAGTTCGGCTTCTTTTTCATTCCATTCTGCCATGGTCGTTCTCCTTGGTTTTTCTTCTATTATAACAAAGCGGGCCGCCCACTGCAACGAGTGGACGGCCCAGCAGGCGCTCTCTTTTCGGGGGAAATTACTTCTTGGCGAGGTACTTGCGGATATCAATGGCGACAGCCACGATGATGACAAGGCCCTGCACGATGTAGGTGTAGGAGGAGTTGACGTTCATGAACTGCAGAGCGACCTTCATCAACTCAAAGACCAGAACGCCGACCAGGATGCCGGGCACGGTGCCGACACCGCCGGTGGTGGAAACGCCGCCGATGGTAGAAGCTGCGATGGCGTCCAGCTCATAGCCCTGTGCAGTGTTGACGGATGCGCCGCCGGACTTTGCAGCCAGCAGGCAGCCTGCCAGACCGAACATGCAGGAAGCCAGGATGTAGATGCGGATCTTGGTGGCGTTGACGTTGACGCCAGCGACCTCAGCCGCAGCCTCGTTGCCGCCGATGGCGTACATGTACTTGCCGTGGCGGGTCTTGTTGTACAGGAACCAGAAGCAGGCAGCCACGATCAGGGCGAACCAGATCAGGACCGGGATGCCGATGATGGTGTTGGAGGCCAGAGAGGTGAAGTCCTTGTTCAGGGAGCCGATGGGGGTACCGCCGGTGTAGACCAGGCAGATGCCGTAGACGACCTGCTGCATACCCAGGGTAGCGATGAAGGGCTGGACCTTCAGGTAGCTGACGACCAGACCGTTGCACAGACCCACGATGGCGCAGATGGCGATGACCAGGATGAAGACCACCGGGGTGGGCAGAGTGGGCAGGTTGGGGTAGAACTTACCGGCTGCGCCTTCCGTCTGCGCAAAGATGCAGGCCAGGCAGGCCGCAAAGCCAGCCAGACGACCGGCAGACAGGTCGTTGCCGGTGGTGATCAGACAGCCGGAGATGCCCAGCGCGATGATGTAGCGGATGGACACGTTCTTGAACAGGTTGATCAGGTTTGCGACTGCGAAGAAGTTGGGGTGGATGATGCCGACGATCAGAGAGACCGCAAGCATCAGGACGATGATGGCATTTTCACTCAGCCATTTTTTCACGGACTTGCCGTTCAATTTCTTGGTAGCTTCCACAATAGACAGCCTCCTTGTTTACTGATTGGCCGCTGCCGTCGTCGGTGCGGTCTCAAACTGGGTCGCCAGCGCCATGATGTTCTCCTGGGTGGCGTCCTTGCCGTCGATGAAGCCGGTGATGCGGCCATCGCACATGACCATGACACGGTTGGACATACCGATGATCTCGCTCATTTCGGAGGAGATCATGATGATGCTCTTGCCCTGCTTGGCCAGGTCGGCAATGATGCAGTAAATTTCGTACTTTGCACCGACGTCGATGCCGCGGGTGGGCTCGTCGAGGATCAGCACATCGGGGTTATTGGCCAGCCAGCGGGCGATCAGCACCTTCTGCTGGTTACCGCCGGAAAGGCTCTTGATGGCGGTCTTGGGGCTGGGCACCTTGATGGCCATCTTTTCCTTGTTGGTGGCGACCAGATTGAGGATCTTCTTATCATCCAGCATGATGGGGCCCTTGCGCAGAGCGTCCAGCGATGCAATGGAGATGTTGTCGGCAACGCTCAGCACACCCATGATGCCGGTGGCGCGGCGGTCCTCCGTCAGCAGCGCCACGCTCTTGCGGATGGCGTCGCGGGGCTGTTTGATCTCGACTTCTTCGCCCTTGATCCACACTTTACCGGCGGTGTGGGCGCGCAGGCCGAAGATGCCCTCCATCAGCTCGGTACGCTGGGCACCGACCAGGCCGGCCACGCCCAGGATCTCGCCCTTCTTCAGCTCGAAGCTGCAATGGCGGAAGGAACGCGGGTGGATGGAGGTGAAGTCCTCCACCTTCATCATGACCTCGTCGGAGGGGTGGTTCTCCAGCGGCGGGAACAGATTGGACAGCTCACGGCCGACCATCTTGGCGATGATCTGCTCCTTGGTCATGTTGGCAACGTCCCACTTGCCGATGTAGTGGCCATCGCGCATGATGGTGACTTCGTCGGCGATGACCTTGATCTCGTCCATCTTATGGCTGATGTAGACCAGCGCAACGCCCTGCTCCTTCAGCTCGCGCATGATGCGGAACAGCGACTCGACCTCGTTCGCAGTCAGCGAGGAGGTGGGCTCGTCCAAAATCAGCACCTTGCAGTTTGCGGAGACGGCCTTTGCGATCTCCACCATCTGCATCTGTGCGATACTCAGGCTGCCCAGCTTTGCGTGGGAGTTGATGTCCAGCTTCAGCTTCTTCAGCAGGGCATCGGTATCGGCGTACATTTTGGCATGGTCCACTATGGTGATGATACCTGCCTTCTTGGTGGGGAAGCGGCCCAGCCAGATGTTCTCAGCCACGGTACGGGCCGGGATGGGCTGCAGCTCCTGGTGCACCATCGCGATGCCGCGGTTCAGTGCTTCCAGAGGGTTGGGGATGGTGACTTTTTGTCCTTCGTATTCGATCTCGCCTTCGTCCATCTTGTAAATGCCGAACATGCACTTCATCAAAGTGGACTTGCCAGCGCCGTTTTCGCCCATCAGGGCCATGACTTTGCCGGGGCGGAGCTCCAACTGCGCGTGGTCCAGCGCTTTGACGCCGGGGAAGGTCTTGACCACGCCTTTCATTACCAGACGGTATTCTGACATTCCGCAGAGCCTCCTTGTCGTTCAAAATAAGGCACGGTTCGTTCCGAAAGGAAAGCGCGTGCGCCGAGGAATCTCGCACGCACGCGCTTGTTAGCTTTTAGAAAGCTTCGGACTCACTGCGTACCTTGCAACCGTGAGTGGTTCTCAGCTCCGAATCAGAGATACTGAGAAGCGTTCTCGGTGGTGACCTTCACATAGTCGACCCAGTAGTACTCTTCGACATCCTTGCCCTCAACGAACAGCTTGGTGGCGTCGGCAGCGGCAGTAGCCTGGCCAACGTCATCGTTCAGGACGGTACCGGTCATCTTGCCGTCAACAACGTTCTGGACAGCTTCCTTCAGTGCGTCAACACCGACCAGATAGATGTCCTCGCCGACCTTGCGGCCAGCCTGCTCGATGGACTGCAGAGCGCCCAGAGCCATTGCGTCGTTGTTGCAGAAGACGACTTCGATCTTCTCGCCGTACTGTGCCAGAGCGTTTGCAACGTCCTGCTGTGCGGTGGTCTGGTCCCAGTTATCCAGGTACTCATACAGGCACTCGACTTCCTTGCCGGCGTCGGTCAGAGCCTTGATGGAGTACTCGGTACGATACTGTGCATCGATGTTTTCGGGGTCGCCCTTGCACATGATGTAGGTGATCTTGCCGTCGCCGTTGATATCGCCCTGGGTAGAGGTCTCCAGGATCAGCTCGCCCTGATAAGTACCGGACTGACGTGCGTCTGCACCAACGTAGCAGCACTTGCCAGCGTAGGAGTCCAGAACTGCCTTCTCCGGCTCACGGTTGATGAAGACGATGGGGGTGCCGGACGGAGAGATGGTGTCCACGATGGTCTGTGCAGAAGTGGTCTGGACGGGGTTGATGACCAGGACGTCCACGCCCTGCTGCAGGAAGGTGTTGATCTGCTCGGTCTGGGTGTTCTGGTCGTTCTTGCCATCGACGATGGTGACGGCGTAGCCCATATCCTTCAGGTACTCTTCCAGATCGGTGCGGTACAGGGTCATGAAGTTATCAGCGAACTGATAGATGCAGACGCCGATGTTTGCGCTGCCGGTGGTGGAAGCGGCTGCAGAAGATGCAGCGGTGGAAGCTGCAGTAGAGGATGCAGCAGTGGAGCTGGAGGAGCCGCCGCAGGCGGTCAGAACGCCAGCGGCACCCACAACAGCGGAAGCCTTCATGAAGTCACGACGCGAAATCATTTTCATAATAATGTTCTCCTTCATTCGCATATCACAGCAAAATCGAATCGTGCGCACATCGCACGTTTCGTGATTCTGTTTGTATTATAACCGTCCGCACGACCATTCGCAATAGAACAAGTTCACAAGAATCCAAGGAATCTTTTGTGCATCCCTCACAATTGCTTTTGTTGGATACAAGTTTCTTTTTGATATCAAGCACAATTTCTGTCGATTTTGCAACATGCGTCCAAATTCCATACAAAAGTCCATGAAATCTCTCAAAACAGTTACAGAGATCGTTCCGGTGTGCAACAATCCTATCCGATGCAAAAAAGCCCACTTTGTCCCGCTGCATAATCTGTACGCATCAAAAGGACAAAATGGGTCTTTTTTTCATTCTGCTGTTTCGCAGTTATTTTTCTTTGTGTTCCCGGCGGTAGCGGGTGGGGGTGACGCCGAGGGTCTTTTTGAAGATCTTGGTGAAGTAATTCACATCCAGAATGCCCACTTCTTCGGCTACGGCGGCGATGCTGTGGTTGTTCTGCTCCAGCAGCTGGGCCGCACGGTTCACACGCTGGGTGTTGATATAGTCGATGAGGGTGGTGCCGGTCTCCTGCTTGAACAGCGCCGACAGATACGACGGGCTGATGAAGCACATGGCCGCCAGACTCTTCAGTGTCAGCGGCTCGGAGACATTCAGGTTGACGTAGTTCATCACCTTCTGGACGGCGGGCGAGAACTCCTTCAGCGAGTAGCGGCGGACATAGGCGCAGTAGTCCCGCACCATCTGCCACATCATCTCACGGGGGATCTCGTCGGCCTCCTCAATGATGCGGGCGTACTTGCTGGAGATGGCATCAATATAATAGGGATGCACCTTGCTGGGCTCGATGGCCTTGCGCAGCAGGGTGTTGAAGACGATCATCATGTTCTTCTGCTGGTAGAGCGAGCCTTCGAACCGCCCACCGTAGGTGAAGCGGGAGTGATGGTGCATGGCCTCGGTGGCGGCTTCGTCGTCGCCGCGGCTCACGGCATCCAGGATGCGGTTCTCGGATTCGTACCGCTGTTCCAGCATGGAGATGGGGATATCCTTCTGGAACTTCGGCTCGTTGAAATACCGGACGTCCGGGTGGAAGCAGAAGGGCAGAAACTCCTTCAGCTCCTTCACGACCAGATCCTCCCCCATCATCATCCCGACCAGGACCCGGATGGCCATGTAAAAATCGTTCGCCTGCAGCAGCTTGACGCCGTTGTAGTATTCCTGCACGGCATTCTCTCCGTCCTCGCCCAGGTAGCGGCGGGCCCACTTGCGGGCCTTCTCGCTGCGGGGGCCAAAGGTCCATGGCCCGACGAGGAAGACGGTGTTCTCCTCGTCCGGGATGCGGAAGAGGGCAAAATGCAGCTCAAAGGTGCCCTCCACGAAGAGCAGCGTCTGCGCCGGGGTCTGTTCCAGCAGCAGCCGGCCGAACTCCTGCCAGTCGAACTGAGGGTCCAGCGAGCGGCGCAGGCCGTAGTCGAACTCTTCCAGTCCGTCGAACGGCGGCGTCACCCGCCGGGTGGGGATATTCTGTGCTGCCGCCAGTTTGGTGAGCACCTGTAATGGATCGACCCGCATGGCGTCTCCTTTCCTGTTTCATCGCATCTCTCACATCTCATTTGATATATCAGTATACAGCATTTTTCTGCAAGAAACAAGTGGCCGAGCGTAGAAAAAGTGCCCTGCCATCCCAAGACGGCAGAGCACTTTGTTCTATGTTTTACAAAGGATTACTTGCTGTTGCGGCGCGCAGCCAGAGCTGCCACGTTCTCCTCGACCTTCTTCTTATTCAGCGGGTAGAGGAAGACCAGCGCCAGAACGATGCACACAAAGCCAATGATGGGGGCGATGCAGGCCATGTTGAAGATGCCGCGGGTGACAGCGGGGTCAAACGCAGTCGCTTCGGTGTAGCCGATGATCCCCAGCAGGGCACCGACCAGACCGGAAGAGAAGGCCTGACCCAGCTTGCGGGCGAAGGAGTAGACCGAGTAGATGGTGCCGTCCTCGCGGATGCCGCTGCGGACCTCGGCGTCGTCGATGACGTCGGTGATCATGGCCCAGATGATGGTGTTGAAAAAGCCCATGCCGACATTGGCCAGGATGTAGCAGGCCACAAAGCCCCAGACGCTGGCCGGACGCCAGATCAGGCAGACCAGCCAGACCAGAGCGGAGCAGATGCTGGAGGCAACAGCCAGCTCCTTCTTGCCGAACTTTGCAGCCAGCTTGGAAGCAAAGGGTGCGCAGACGATCAGCATGATCACCGTGCCCAGCAGGCTGGCGGTGGATTGTGCGGCAGCGCTGCCGTACACGTTGGGGTAAACGTAACCGGCCAGGCTCATGACAGTCAGCTGGCTCAGCAGGACGAAGATGGCCGCCACGATGATGCCCAGCAGCGCCCGGTTGGTGAAGATGCTCTTGAAGATGGCGGAAGCACTCACCTTCTGGCTGCTTGCGGGGACCTCGACACGCTCACGAGTCAGCTTGAAGCAGACGATATAGCACAGGATGGCGCAGATGGAGAAGACGCCTGCGATGATGGTCATGCGGGAGCCGGACATCACCGTCTTGCCGTCCACGACGACATAGGCGACCATGGGCGTGGCCACGCCGATGACCATGTTGGCCAGTGTGGAACCGATGGTGCGCCAGGTGGACAGTTCTGCGCGGTCCTTGGGGTCTGCCGAGACGGCGGAAGCCATGGAGCCGTAAGGGATGTTGATGGAGGTATAGAAGATGGAGCCCCACAGGATGTAGGTGATGAACAGCCAGGCCACCTTGAAGCCATAGGGCATCCCGGCCAGGCCGGACTGATAGATCAGGAAGGAAGCGATGGCCACCGGGCCGCACATCCGCTTGATCCAGGGGCGGAACTTGCCGTCCTTGGTGGGCTTGGAGTGGTCCACGATCTGGCCCATGCCCACATCGGTGAACGCATCCACAAAACGGGCGATCATCATCACCACGCCAACGATGGCGGCGTTGACGCCCATGACGTCGGTGTAGAACTTCATCAGGAAGCTCGACGACAGCAGGAAGGTGAAATCGTTGCCGAAATCACCGAACATGTAGCCGACCTTGTCCTTCATGCCGAAGGGGGCGGCTTTCTTCATCTCATTTGCCATTGGTTTCTCCTTAGATAGATCGATTCTTGGATTCGGTTCTCCAAGTGCTGCTGCAAAACAC
The DNA here is from genome assembly GCF_003478405.1 of Faecalibacterium sp. AF28-13AC. Taxonomy (NCBI): domain Bacteria; kingdom Bacillati; phylum Bacillota; class Clostridia; order Eubacteriales; family Oscillospiraceae; genus Faecalibacterium; species Faecalibacterium sp. AF28-13AC. The sequence continues at coordinate 56,786 of NZ_QUFG01000006.1, forward strand.
ATTGAAGTATGGTTCACTGCATTTCAGCTTGTATATCAGTATTATGACAAATCTTTAGCAATCATCGTTAGAAGAATTTTTAGGTGAAAACGTAAAATTTTACGATTATTGTTTGGGCACTTTGCCAGTTTTTTCATAAAATATGTGGAATCTCTTTCACTATATTTTCCTTGGCGTAGTTGATTTCAACAGTTTTCCCGGCATCGCCCGCATTATAATAGGTATTCTGCCCCGGAATCGTTCAAAATTCCCCAAAAAAGTCTGGATTTATAAAAAATTTGTTCTATTCCTTTTGTAAAAAATCTGTCATACTGATACCAGAAGATATGAGCTGCGGTATCAACCTCTCAGTCTCGCATTCGCTCGACAGCTCTCCGGATAGGAGAGCCTCTGGCGAAACCGTATCCTTTGCGGGGACTGCCAAGGCCTCCCCTATCAGGGGAGGTAGCATCGCGCAGCGATGACGGAGAGGTTTATTTCGTAGTTCAAAATGTTTTAGTATGATGAGAAATGAGGTTCCTGCAATGAACAACAAATCCCTGCTGTATCCTGTGGCTTCCACTTCCCGCCGCGTCGTCAGCCTGGACGGCATGTGGCGCTTCCGCTTCGACCCCAAGAGCGAGGGCGTCGATGCAGACTGGGCAAACGGCCTGCCGGAGTCCATCTCCATGCCCGTGCCCGCTTCCTTCTGCGACTTCTTCACCGATAAGGAGTCCCGCGAGTACTGCGGCGATTTCTGGTACGAGACCGATTTCTTCGTGCCCGGCGAGTGGAGCGGCAAGGACATCGCCATCCGCTTCGGCTCTGCCACCCACCACGCCCGCGTCTTTGTGAACGGCGTCGAGGTCGCACAGCACGAGGGCGGCTTCCTGCCCTTTGACGCAGTCGTCACCGACATCGTCCGCTACAACCAGTACAACAAGCTGAGCGTCCTGCTGAACAACGAGCTGAACGAGTACATGCTGCCCGCCGGCAACACCGCTACCCTGTCCAACGGCAAAAAGGTCGCTGCCCCCTACTTCGACTTCTACAACTATGCCGGCATCCATCGCCCCGTCAAGCTGATGGCCCTGCCCGCCGAGCGCGTTCTGGACTATTCCGTCAAGCACCGCCTGACTGCGGACGGCGCTGAGGTCGATTACACCGTCACCACCAACGGCAGCCACGACGTGACCGTGGAGCTGTACGACGGCACCACCAAGGTCGCTGAGGCTTCCGGCAAGGAAGGCACTCTGGTCGTCAAGAACGCCAAGCTCTGGAACGTCCATGCCGCCTACCTGTACAACATCGTCATCCGCATCCACGACGGCAGCGCCATCGTTGACGAGTACACCGAGAAGGTCGGCATCCGCACCTTCGAGATCCAGAACGGCCACTTCCTGCTGAACGGCAAGCCCGTCTACCTGCGCGGCTTCGGCAAGCACGAGGATGCAGACATCCGCGGCCGCGGCCTCGACCTGGCCACCGTCAAGCGCGATTACGAGCTGATGAAGTGGATCGGTGCCAACTGCTTCCGCACCAGCCACTACCCCTATGCGGAGGAGCTGTACCAGATGGCCGATGAGGAAGGCTTCCTCATCATCGACGAAGTCCCCGCCGTCGGCTTCATGGAGAGCACCATGAACTTCCTGGCAGCAAACCAGGGCAACGGCAAGAAGGTGGGCTGGTTCGAGAAGGACACCACGCCTCAGCTGCTGGAAAACCACAAGGACGCGCTGACCGACATGATCGACCGCGACAAGAACCACGCCTCCGTCATCGCATGGAGCATCCTGAACGAGCCCCAGTGCACCAGCGAGGGCACCGAAGCCTACTTCAAGACCCTGTTCGATCTGGCACACGAGCTTGACCCGCAGAAGCGCCCCCGCACCTACGCCATCGTCATGATGAGCCTGCCCCACAACAGCAAGGGCCAGCAGTTCGCTGACTTCATCAGCCTGAACCGCTACTACGGCTGGTACGTCATGGGCGGCATGGGCATCGTGGATGCCGAGGCCGCATTCCGCAAGGAGATGGACGGCTGGGCCAAGGTCCTGAACGGCCGCCCGATGATCTTCACCGAGTACGGTGCCGACACCATGCCCACCGAGCACAAGCTGCCCAGCGTCATGTGGAGCCAGGAGTACCAGAACGAGTACCTCGACATGAACCACAACGTCTTCGACAGCTACGACTTCGTGCAGGGCGAGCTGGTCTGGAACTTTGCAGACTTCCAGACCACCGAGGGCATCATGCGCGCCAACGGCAACAAGAAGGGCATCTTCACCCGTCAGCGTCAGCCGAAGGACGCCGCCTTCCACTTCCGCGCCCGCTGGACCAGCCTCCCGCTGGATTACAAGGGCAACAAGTAAGTTGAACCTCTCTCAAACCTTCTCATAACCATGCCAAAAGCACCCGCAGGCTCAGCGTCTGCGGGTGCTTTTGCGATTGCACTTCTTTTCTTTTTATGGTATCCTTACCTTGCGCTCCGGCCGCGAGCGTCTTTTCATTTGCAGCATAGTCGATTTTCAACGTTCTGTCAAATCGGAACAAGCCATACTTGCAAGGGAGGCTGTTTTTATGAAACGCACCGATTATATCAACTGGGATGAATATTTTATGGGCATTGCCCTGCTCACCGCCATGCGCTCCAAGGACCCCAGCAGCCAGGTGGGTGCCTGCATCGTCAGCCCGGAAAACAAGATCCTGTCACTGGGCTATAACGGTATGCCCATTGGCTGCGACGACGACGCCATGCCCTGGGACCGCGAGGGCGACCCACTGGACACCAAATATATGTACGTCTGCCATGCCGAGCTGAACGCCATCCTGAACAGCGCCCACAACAACCTGAAGGGCGCACGGGTCTATGTGACCCTCTTCCCCTGCAACGAGTGCGCCAAAGCCATCATCCAGTCCGGCATCTCGGAGGTGGTCTACTACGGCGACAAGTACCACGACTCCGATTCCAGCGTTGCAGCACGGTTCATGTTCAAAAAGGCCGGTATCCGGCTCACCTCCTACACCCCCAGCGGGCGGAAGATCGAACTGGAGCTGTGAGCCCGCAAAGCCCTTGACCGGCGGTTTCTTCTGCTATATAATAGAAGCACCATTTCGAATAAATATTCAAGCTTTTATGAATAGAGAGGGAAATATGCAATGAGCCTGAAAAATCGGAACTTTCTGAAGCTGCTGGATTACACCCCCGCCGAGATCGAAGCGCTGCTGGATCTGGCCGCTGACCTCAAGGCCAGGAAGAAGGCCGGCATCCGCCACGATGCCCTGCGCGGCAAAAACATCGCCCTGATCTTCGAGAAGACCTCCACCCGCACCCGGTGCAGCTTTGAAGTGGCCGCCCACGATCTGGGCATGGAAGTCACCTATCTGGACCCGTCGGGCAGCCAGATCGGCAAAAAAGAGTCCATTGCGGACACCGCCCGTGTGCTGGGCCGGATGTTCGACGGCATTGAGTACCGCGGCTATGGCCAGCAGATCGTCGAGGACCTGGCCCATTATGCAGGCGTTCCCGTCTGGAACGGTCTGACCAACGAGTTCCACCCCACTCAGATCCTGGCCGACTTCCTCACCATCCGGGAGCACTTCGGCCGCCTGAAGGGCATCCATTTCGTCTACTTCGGCGACGCCCGCTACAACATGGGCAACAGCCTGATGGTGGGCTGCGCCAAGATGGGCCTGCACTTCACGGCATGCGCCCCCAAGAAGTATCAGCCAGACCCGGCGCTCATCGCCCAGTGCCAGGCCATCGCCGCCGAGACCGGCGCGACCCTGACCTTTGAGGAAGACCCCGCCAAAGCCGCCCAGGGTGCCGATGTGCTGTACACCGACGTCTGGGTCTCGATGGGCGAGCCTGTCGAGGTCTGGGCCGAGCGCATCCACGACCTGGCCCCCTACCAGATCAACAACGCGCTGATGGCGCTGGCCGGGCCGCAGGCCGTCTTCATGCACTGCCTGCCCGCCTACCACGACCACAAGACCACCGTGGGCAAGGAGATGGGCGAAAAGTTCGGCCGCGATGCCATGGAAGTCACCGACGAGGTCTTCGAAGGCCCGCAGAGCATCGTCTTCGACGAGGCCGAGAACCGGATGCACACCATCAAGGCCGTTATGGCGGCGACCTTGGGATACGAAGGATAACGACCCATTTGCACAAAAAACGCTCTCTTGCCGTCGGCAAGGGAGCGTTTTTATCGTTTCATCGTTTCTTACAGATCGTGTTTTTTGCAGAACCGCTTGCTGCCCCAGTACATCGCGCCCCAGATGACAACGGCGAGGACAAGGTAGACCGGGTTCTTCATCGAGCGGACGAGGGACTGGCCGAAGAGGGCCATCATGGCCACCATCACACCCTTGCCCAGCAGCATAGTGATGAGGTAGCGTTTTTCGTCAAAATCCGAGATGCCGAAGGCAAAGTGCATGAAGGACGAAGGGGTGAACGGCAGCACCGACAGCATGAACAGGGACGAAACATCGAACCGGCTGACCCACCGCTCAGCTTTTTCCAGCTTCTGGGAACGGCTGGCGAACTTCCAGAAAAACTGTTTGAGCACCCGCCGCCAGAACAGGAACATCAGGGTGCCGCCCAGCATGACGCCCACCCAGCTGTACACAAAACCGAAAAGGCCGCCGTGGGCCGCCACATTCAGCGCCACGATGGCGATGAGGGGCAGCGGCGGAAAAAATGACTCCACCATTGCCAGAAAGATGGGCGCAAGGGGGCCGAGGTCTCCGAAGCTGTCCAGTAATGTCTGCCAGAATTCCAGCGTTCCCAGCTGGTGCACAAAGCTGATCAGGGTGCTTTCCATCGTGTGTTCCTTCCCTCTCGTTTCTCTTAGTATATCCAGAACTTATGAATGTGCGATGAAGAAATTCTGCATTTTCTTCGCTTTTTCGTCTGCGCTATACTTTGCTATACGAAATGGGGTGCGGTTTTCCTGCACGATCGGTCTCAGGCTTTTTCCCCGGCCTGTTTTTCGGCGCGGGCCTTCATCCGCTCGATCTGCTGGGCGCGCTGCTTGTCCCAGCGGGCCAGCGCCTCGGCATCCGGGACCTGCACACAGCGGGCAAAGCTCCAGTGCAGGCCATCCCGCCGGGCCAGCTTGTACCGCTGGAAGACGCCCTTGCCCGCCTCGCTGGCCGTTCCGGCACAGTGGGGGCACTGAGCCAGCGTGTACCAGCTGTTGCTGCCCTTTTTCAGCCAGATCTCGTCCGGCGCAAGGTCGGCTCCGCAGGCCGGGCACTGGGCCGTGCTGATGATGGGGTCGATCCGCCAGGTATACGGCTCCACATAGCCGCGGAAGACGCGGAAATCCCGGTAGTCGCCGGGCTTCGGGCAAAGGCTCTGGCGCAGGGCCTGCTCCTCGCTGGGGTAGGCGGCCAGTCCCTCCCGCAGGTCGAGCTTGCGGCAGACATCGGCGGTGTAGAGGGTATCGGACAATGCGTCGTGGAAGGGGCGGTCCATCGGGATGCCCATCCGGGTGACGACGCTTTCCAGCGTCATGCCCTCGCCCTCCTTGCGGGGATGTTCCCGCAGAAAGACCTGCTGCAGGTCGTACCACACCGTGGGGCGGCTCTCGTCCAGATTGCACAGGAACAGATTCTGCTTGAGCACCGGCACATCGTCCATGCCCCACTCGGCGAACTCGGCGTCCGGGCCGCACCACTGCATGAAACGGCGCAGGCCCTGCACGATGGGAGCGCCGTTGTCCAGGTCTTCCTGCGTCAGGCCGGTGACCTTGGCGATGTGGTGCTGCAATTTGCGGAAGATGCGGGGGCGCAGATGGATGGAGAAGGTATCGAGGACGTTGGCGTCTTCGTCGATCTTCACCGCGCCGATCTCGATGATCTCACCCCGGAAGGTCTGCTGCACCCCATGATAGTTGAACGTATACGGCTGGTAGCCGATGTTCCATTCCAAATCAAATAAAACCAGATTGCGCTGCGGCATTCGTGTGTCCTGTCCTCTCACTGTAAAATGAATTTCTCAATGGCCTCGGCGACGCCGTCGTGGTTGTTGTCGGCGGCGGTCACATAGTCGGCAACCTCCTTCACGGTGTCTTCGGCGTTCTGCATGGCGACGCCCACGCCCGCAAAGTCGATCATCGAGCGGTCGTTCAGACCGTCGCCGCAGGCCATCAGGTTCTCGCGGGTCAGGCCCATGCGTTCCAGCAGAGCGCCCAGGCTGACATCCTTCATCACGCCCAGCGGCACGGCCTCGATGAAGAAGGGGCTGGAGGGGTAGATGTCGATCTTGCCCTCAAACTGCTGCCGGCCTGCGGCGCAGACTGCGTCGCGGCGGGCGGGGTCCACGGTGAGGAGCATCTTGCAGATGGGGTAATCCACATAGGAAGCCAGATCGTCCACATGGTACATCTCCAGCTTGGTGGTCACACACTCCTTCCGGGCCCAGGGGTCCTGGTCGCGCTCGCAGACGATACCGCGGGAGTCGTAGGTCAGGAGCGCGACGTCCTGCTCTGCCGCAAACCGGCACAGCTGGGGCACGAACTCCGGGGCCAGCAGCTTCTGATACAGGGCCGCACCGGTGGCGCAGTCCACGATCTTTCCACCGTTGTAGGCCAGGATGCAGCCGCCCTTTTTGTCCAGCCCCAGTTCCTTTGCCAGCGGGGTGATGCCCGCCGTAGGCCGGCCGGAAGCCAGCACGATGGTCACGCCCTGCGCCGCTGCTGCGTCCAGCGCCGCGCGGGTGCGGGGGGTAACGATCTTTTCATCATTGGTCAGGGTGCCGTCCAGATCCAGCGCCAGCACCCGAATTTTCGATCCGTTCATTTCGATTCCTCACTTTGGGGCGCATCCGCCCGCTGTGTCGTATTTTTCGGTAACGTGTTTATTGTACAATGAACGCCCCACCCAGCGCAACCCTCCGGCGGGCATTTACACAAATTTTTTCGGAAAAAGGCGGTGTTCCATTCCCGGCCGGTTTTCTCATTTTCCGCCAAACCCTCAGAACATCCAGTTTTTTGTCGGTTCGACATAAATTCTTAGCAAGTATTGCCGTTGCGCCACCGGGACTTTTGGGCTATACTGTTACACTGACCGTCACAAATAAACGCGCGGCCCGGCGTCTTCCGGGCTTCGTTTGACCGGCCCGCCCTGCCAGAGGCTCATTCTCCGGCAGAGCTGCCCCGAAGGGGGGGCTGCGCGGGCGCGATGAAGGGGGATTTTTTACGAAGTATCTGTTTCAGTTCGCACGCATCCTTGCGTTCTGTTTTCTGGGCGAGTTCTGCCACGCTGTTCTGCCGCTGCCCATCCCGGCCAGCATCTACGGCCTGGTCCTGCTGCTGGCTGCCCTGCTGCTGGGCCTCGTCCAGCTGGACGATGTGAAGGAGGTCGGCCTGTTCCTGACCGGCATCTTCCCGCTGCTGTTCGTGCCCGCCGCGGCCGGTGTCATGGAGCTGTGGGCCGAGATGGGCAGCATGCTGCTGCCCATCGTCATCGCCATCATCCCGGTCACGGTGCTGGTGCTGGTAACATCCGGCCACACCACCCAGGCGCTCACCCGCCGCAAGCAGAGCAAAAAGGAGGCTGCCGCAAATGACACAGCTGCTGAATGAGTTTCTTTCCTCGTCCTCAGCGTGGGGCGTTCTGCTCACGCTGGCGGCCTTTGCACTGGGCACCCTCATCAACCGGGTGACGGGCAAGGCCGTCTTCAACCCGCTGCTGCTGGGCAGCATCTTCGTCATCATCCTGCTCAGTGTGCTGAACATCTCCTACGCGGATTACAAAGTCAGCGCCGCGCCGGTCAGCTATCTGCTGCTGCCCGCCACCATCAGCCTGGCCATCCCGCTGTATGAAAAGTGGGACCTGCTCAAGGAGAACGCCGCTGCCATCATCGCGGGCATCTCGGTGGGCACCCTGGTCAGTCTGGGCAGCGCGCTGGCTCTGACCGTGGCCATGGGCCTGACCCGTGAGCAGTATGTGACCCTGCTGCCCAAGTCCGTCACCACTGCCATCAGCATGGACGTCGCCGCTGAGCTGGGCGGCATCGCGGCCCTGACCGGTGCCATCGTCATCCTGACCGGCATCGCGGGCAACCTGCTGGCCGAGACGGTCTGCAAGGTGTTCCACATCACCGACCCCATCGCCAAGGGCGTGGGCATCGGCACCTCGGCCCATGCCGTCGGCACCAGCAAAGCCTTGCAGATGGGCGAAGTCGAGGGCGCGATGAGCGGCCTGTCCATCGCAGTGGCCGGTGTGCTCACCGCCGTGCTCTGCCCCGTCTTTGTGAATTTTATCAACTGAGTTTTCCACAAGAAAGCGCTTCGCAGTGCAAAACTGCGGAGCGCTTTTTTGATTTTGGTTTATACCGCCCGGCTCTCCTTTTTCAGCACCCGTGTGACCATGAACACGCAGTAGCACAGGGCAAAGCCCCAGGCGAGGGGGTTCGAGATGCAGATGCCGAGGTAGCCCAGCTGGTGCACGGCCAGCCAGCCGCCGAGGGCGCGGCCGATGAGCTCGCCCACGCCGGAGATGACGGCCTGTACGCTGTAGCCGAGGCCCTGCAGCGTGTAGCGGAAGATCATCAGGAAGCCCAGCAGAACGAACAGCACACTGATGACGGTCAGATACTCCACCGCACCGTTGAAGATGGCCGGTTCGGCATCGCCCAGCACCAGGCCCACGGCCCAGCGCTTGACCAGGAAGACCGCGGCCCATGCGATGGCACTGTAGCCTGCCTGGATGATGCAGCCGTCCCGGATGCCCTGTCGGACGCGGTCGGTGCGGCCCGCACCGTGGTTCTGGCCAACATAAGTCGCCATGGCCATGCCGACGCTCTCCATGGGCAGGGTGAACATCTGGCGGATCTTCTCACCGGCGGTCTGCGCGGCCACGGCCACGCTGCCCAGCTGGTTGATGGCGTCCTGCATGATGACGGCACCGATGGCCGAGACCGAATACTCAAAACCCATCGGGAAGCCGATGTAGGCCAGCCGCTTGCAGTGCCTGCCGGAAAGGACGCAGTTCTCTTTGGTGAAGTGGATGTCCTCCACTTTGGTGAAGAACCACCAGGTGCAGAGGATGCCGCTGACGAGCTGGCTGATCACCGTCGCGATGGCCGCACCCTCGACGCCCATGCCCAGCGGCACGATGAACAGCACGTCCAGCGCAATGTTCAGGAAGCTGGACACCAGCAGAAAGTAGAACGGATGCTTCGAGTCGCCCAGACTGCGCAGAACGGTGGACGAATAGTTGTACAGCACCGTCGCAGGGATGCCCAGGAAGATGATGCGGATGTAGTGCACGGCATTCTCCAGCAGCTCCGCCGGGGTGTGGATGAGCTGCAGCAGCGGGGCTGCAACGAGAGTCGTGCCCACCGCAAAGACCAGACTCATCCCCACGCAGAGCACGGCACCGTTGAACAGGTACTTGTGCAGGTCGTCCCGGTCCTTTGCGCCGAAGCTCTCGGCCACCGGGATGCCGAAGCCGTTGCAGGTGGCCAGCACGAAGCCCACGATCATAAAATTCAGCGAGTAGGTCGTGCCCACCGCGCCCAGCGCATCAGTGCCGATGCAGCGCCCCACGATGATCGTGTCCACAAAGCTGTACAGCTGCTGGAACAGCGTTCCCAGCACCAGCGGCAGGGCGAACTGCAAAATGCGGGTCAGCGGCCGGCCGACGGTCAGGTCGGTGGTGCCGGAACCCTTTTTCTTTGTTTCCTCCATAAAATGCTCCTCCAAGGTTTGTGATAGGGCCAGTATAGCGCATTCTGCCCAAAAAGCGTTAGGCTTTTTTTATGAAAAACCCAGACGAATTTTGGATGCGATGCAAAACGGGAGCCTTCCGCACCGCGCGCGAAAGGCTCCCGTCCTCTTTGTTACAATACGCCGAAACCGACCACGCCCAGCGCGGCCGCAATGCCGATGACCTTCGGCACACTCATCTTTTTCTTTTGCAGCAGCCAGAAGCAGAGCAGGCCGATGGCGATGCCGACGAAGCGGATGCCGCCCTCGCCTGCGTAGGTGCTCAGGCTCAGGCTGAGCAGCACTTCCAGGATCATGCCGATGCAGAGCGGCTTGACGACTCTCATGATCCACCCCATGACCTTGCTGGTGCGGAACTTCTGGAAGAAGACCGCCGCCGCCAGCGTCAGGGTGAAGGCCGGGCTCAGCACGCCCAGCACGGCCACCAGACCGCCAATGGTACCAGCCGTCTGGGTACCTGCGAAGGTGGCACAGTTCACGCCCAGGCTGCCGGGGGTCATCTCGGCAATGGCGATGAGGTTGGTCAGGTCGTCGGCGCTCATCCAGCCGTGGCTGGACATCTCATCGAGGATGAGCGGGATCATCGAGGTGCCGCCAAAGCTCGTGAAACCGATGCGGGCAAAGGCGAAGAACAGCTGCACCAGCGTCTCAAGCATGTTCCTTCCCCTCCATCCAGACCAGCGCGGCCACAACGCCCGCCAGGATCAGCACGATGTTGCTGATGCTCGTGAAGTGGCAGACGGCCAGCGCCGCCAGGCAGATGAAGACGCTCACCTTATCCTTCAGGGCCTCTTTGCCCAGCGAGATGGCCGCCCCGCCGATGATGGGCACCACCGCGCACTGTACGCCCTGCAGCGCGGCCCAGACCCAGTAATTCGATTTGATGGCATCGTACGCCAGCGTGACCAGGCTCAGCACCACCACGGCCGGCAGCGCGATGCCCAGCACAGCCAGAACACCGCCCAGCACCCCAGCCATCTGGTAGCCGAACAGCATCGTGATGTTGGTGATCATGATGCCGGGCAGCGATTTGCCCACGGCCACCAGCTCCAGCAGCTCCTGCTTGGTCAGCCAGCGGCGCTTGTCCACGAACTCCTGCTCCATTTGGGCCAGGATGCTCCATCCGCTGCCAAAGGTGAAGGAGCCGATCTTAATAAAGTATGCAAAGATCAGAAGCGCCATCTTCACGCGGGAGGTCTGCTCCGGGGCGGCTTCGGTCTTTTTTTGTGCGGTTCCATGAATTGCTTTTTCCAACATCCATTCCTCCTGTTTCTGACAATAGGGTATCACAGGGGGTTGCATTTTTCAAATATATGTTTTATGATAGAATCCATAGGTTTTTCTTATGCAACGGAGGTGCCGTATGAACTGGAACCAGCTGCGCTATGTTCTGACCATCGCGGAGGAAAAAAGCATCACCCGCGCGGCCCAGAGGCTTTACCTGACCCAGCCGTCCCTTTCGCTGAGCCTGAAGGCGCTGGAAGAGGAGCTGGGCACCCCGCTGTTCACCCGCGGGCCCGACGGGCTGGAGCCCACCTACGCGGGCAGCCTGTTCTGCGCCTGGGCTGCGGAGACTGACATCTCTTTCGGGCGGCTGAACGACAAGCTCAGCGACATCGCTTCCGGCCGGCGCCAGCTGCTGCGGCTGGGCGTCAGCCCCCACCGGGGCAATCTGCTGCTGCCCACCATCCTGTCGGCGTTTTACCGGCAGTTCCCCAGCTGCGAAGTCCACACGGTGGAGCTTTCCACCACCCTGCTGCGCCTTCAGCTGGACGCCAAACAGCTGGATTTCATCGTGGACGTGCCCAGCCCCGACACCGTGACCTACTGCAACGAGCTGCTGCTGAACGAGCCCATCCTGCTGGCCGTGCCCCGGTCGTTCCTGCCCCGCATCCAGCCGCAGAGCGGTGCGCTGGAGCTGAACGCCCTCAGCGGCGAGCCGTTCATCCTGCTGCCGCCGGAACAGATGCTGGGCGGCATCTGCCAGAAAATGTGCGAGCAGGCAGGCTTTCTGCCCGACCTGCGGCTCCAGTGCAGCAGCGTGGAGCGCGCGCTGAGCCTGGCCGCGCAGCAGCTCGGCATCACCTTTGCACCGCTGATCTTTGCCCAGCGGCAGTTCTACGGCGAGGAGCTGTGCTACTTCCACATTGCCAGAGTCGAGACCAGCCGCCCGCTGGCCCTCGTCTACCCCCGCAGCAGCTACCAGAGCGCCCCGCTCAAGGCCATGCTGGAGCTGTTTCGCATTCAGGTGCCGAAGCTCTATGGTTTATAAAAACAGAAACCCTCTCCGGTATTGCGAAGCAATGACGGAGAGGGTTTTATCCTTTTTTACCCGTGCGGGATACCGCGGCGGCGGTAGTGTTCTTCCTTGTCGTCGTACATGCGGCTCTCGGCCTGCTTGATGAGGGCTTCGAGCTGGATGCCGCCGGCGCTGCAGGTGGCACAGCCCACGGCGACCGAATAGCCGTTGGCCTCCACATTGGCCACGAGCTGGCTCATCCGTTCCCGCACCGTGCGGGGCGGCTCGTCCACCACAAAGGCTACGAATTCGTCGCCGCCGATGCGGTAGCTGTCCTTGATGCCGAACTGCCGGACCATCTCCTGGGCCACCGTCTTGAGCATGACGTCGCCCGCATTGTGGCCCTTGGTGTTGTTCAGCTCGTGCAGGCCGTTCACATCCACATAGACACAGCTCAGGGTGTTGGAACAGCGCAGCGGATATTCGTTCATGTGGTTCTCGTAGGCGTTGCGATTGGGGATCTGGGTGTTCAGGTCGGTCTCTGCGATGACCTTCAGCTTGCAGCGCGCGACGACATTGTCCGTCAGGACGCGGATATAGTACGTGGAAAGCACACAGCCCATCAGCCCGAACAGGACGGCATTGAATACATCCCTGGGCACGAGGGCCGGGTCTTTGAAGGTCACAGAACAGCCGATGAACAGCGCTTCGTAGATCACCGTGCGCAGGATGTTCCCGATGGCCGGGCGGGTGAACAGCATGGGCAGCACCACCGCAACGACATGGAAGCAGATGGCCGGTTCATCCGGGTAGGCAAAGCAGCCCAGATAGAGGCTCAGCAGATAGCAGATGCCCATAAAACTGTCCGCACAGATGGAAAGGACGATGTTGCTGTTCTGGCAGCTCTGCACCGTGCACAACAGCACCAGCGCACAGGCCAGCGCAATGATGTAGGCGATGAAGCCGCCTGCCAGCGATTTGACGGCGCAGCACACCGCCAGCGCTATGAGCAGGAATACGATCTCCACGGTGAGAAAGAAGAAGAGCTTTTCCAGGTTTTCCTTCCGGATCTCGTCCCGGCAGTTCCGGTAGACATCCGGCATCGCGCCGCCATAAAACAGGAGATTGCGCAGTTTTTCCATCGGCCTTTCCTCCTCAGCGTGCGGTTTCGCAGTTTTCTGTGCACTCTTACCAGTTATTGTATCACACAGAAGAAAGAAATGGAAGTTTTTATCTCATTTTTTTTATTCCGCAGCGTGGTATGCTTGCAGATAGACCTTTTTTCGCTCGGCATCCAGCTTTTGGGCCAGCACTTTGCAGAAGGTCTTATCCCGGAACAGCGCCACCACGTCCGGTGCATAGCGGGTGCCGCTCTGGGCCTGCAGCTCCCCCACCAGTGTGCGCAGGGGCTTGGCCCGGTTGTAGCAGCGCCCGATGTTGTCGGTGGCGGCATCCAGCGTGTCCGCCACGGTCAGCACATCCACGATGCCCTTGATGTCCTGCGGGCAGGGCGGCACATCTCTGGGGTAGCCGCCCTGTCCGTTGTAGAAGCAGTGGTGATAGAGCGCCGCCGGGGCCAGATGCTCTTCGTACCCGGCCTCCCGCAGCAGACTGCAGCCAATGACTGGGTGGCTCTGGATGCAGCAGAATTCTTCCTCCAGCAGGCTGCGGCTGTTGGTGTCGATGTACATGATGACCGCGCTCTTGCCCACATCGTGGTACAGGCCGCATTCATAGGCGGTCTGCAGCAGCTCCGGCTTCCGGGCCTGCACTTCGGCTGCGGTCTTGCAGCCCAGCAGGCCGATGAGGGCGGCGGGGTCGGTCTCGATCATCCGCCGGAGCAGCGCTCTGGTCAGGTGCGCCACCATCGTGGAGTGCACATAGGTCGGCTTGTGGCCGGAGAGGATGCTCTCCAGGATCTTGCGGTTGTCTATTTCCCTGGTATCCGACTGCGCCGTGATGAGTTCCCGGATGGCCATGCTGGCCACGCGGGGGTATTCATTGCCCGGCATCTCGTCCAGATACCGGTGGACCGCCGCCCGCTCCTTTGCAATGCGGTCAGCCAGCTCGGCGTGGTCCTGCTCGCTCAAAAATGCTTCATAATAAAAGAGATAGGCCGAGCCGGTCAGGTTGCGGTTGATGCCGTCCGGCGAATAATCCTGTTCGCCGGTCTGGTCGATCATCTCCAGCAGATCTTCCACGACGGCACGGGCTGTGCCTTTTCCGGCATGGTAGAGTGCCGCATGGTAAAAGTAGCTCACCCGCCAGTTCTGCTGGCGGGATTCCTCTCCTGCGTTCTTTTTCTGATGCTCGTAGACATAGGAGGCCGACCGCAGCACCCGCTCTGCGACCTCAGGGTCATTGCAATGGCGCAGATAGGCCATCAGAGTCATCTGGTCCATGTGCATGGAATAGGTGAACCGTGCCCAGGGGATGTCCGGGTCCAGCTCCTGGTAATAGGGCGATGTGATGATGCTCATAGCCAGGTCGAACAGCTCCATATACCGATGGCAATCCTCTTTTGTCTGGCGCGAGACCGCCAGCCGGATGTTACCCACGCACCGGATGATGTACTGCCGGGTCTCCTTGTCCAGCTCTTCATACCGGGCAATGTAGTTGGCCCCCTCCAGAAAGAAGGCATGGATGCGCGGCCACAGCAGGTTGACGTCGTGGTCCTCATCCCGCACATTGATATAGTGCAGGGTGATGCCGTTGTAGTACAGCTCCCGGACGATCATGGGGACATCGTCGCGGAAGCGGGCCGCCTTCAGCAGCAGCTCGTGGATCTTGTAGGCCACGCCGCAGTCCTCGCTGTTGGCATAGTTGAACAGCCTGCCCGCCGCCTCTTCCAGCTCGGCGATGTCGCTGTCGGACAACGTTTTCGCATCCCGCGTGTAGACCAGCTCTCCCAGCAGGGCGTTGTTCTCCTTCATCAGGTCGAAGCAGCGCACCGCGTTGCCCTGGATCGCCTCCAGCAGGAATTCCGGAGCCGTTTCCGGCGGGAACTGCGGGCGGGAGAGGGTCCGCACCCGGCGAAGATTCTGGATATAGCGCTCCCATTTCTGCCGATTCGATTCTTCCATCCGGACGCATCCCCTTTCCGCTCAAAACTGGAACTTTTTTGTAAACGTTTCAGGTTTTATTATACGGTACATTCGGGGAAAAAGCAATCAAATCCGACCAATTGTTACCCCCCCCCCCGACAAAAAATTTTACGTTTTTTGAGCGGAAGTGGAAGATTTTTCCTTATTATCTTAAGTTTCCAGCCAGTTTGCTTTCCATGCGTAACCCACCATCATCAACGCACCCAGCCCCCACGAGACGGGATACAGCAGGAAGATGCCGTCGATGCTGGAAAAGAAGGGCAGCACCCACTGGATCCACCCGATGCGGAACACACACAGCGAGACCAGCAGCACCACCATGGGCGGAATGGTCTTGCCAGTGCCGCGCACGGTGCCCGCCAGACCGTGCAGGATGCTCAGCTCCCAGTAGAAGGGGCAGAAGTAGTGCATGGCCGTGCAGCCAAAGGCGACGACGTCCTCTTCGTGGGTAAACAGGTGCATGATGGGGTCCTGGAAGGCCAGCAGCAGCACACCGGTGAGGATGGTGTAGACGACGCCCATGCCCAGCGTGACCCACAGGCTCTTCTTCACGCGGTCGAGCTTGCCCGCGCCGAAGTTCTGCCCCACGAAGGTGGTGGCCGCCATACTGAAGCTCATGATGGGCAGGATGTTGAAGCCGTCCACCTTCATATAGGCCGCGAACCCGGCCATGGCGGCGGCACCGTAGCCGTTGACGCCGGCCTGCACCAGAATGTTGGACAGCGAGATGACCATATTCTGGATGCCGGTGGGCAGGCCAACCTTGATGATGCGGACGGCCATTTTGCCATGCACCCGGATCTCTCTGGCCGTCACGCGGTAGTCGTCCTGGACCCGCATCAAAAAGCGCAGCGCCAGCGCACAGGAAACGAGCTGGCTGATGTCGGTGGCGATGGCCGCACCGGCCACACCCATCCGCAGCCCCGCGATGAGCACGAGGTCGAGGAGGATGTTCGTGCCCGATGCGATGCCCAGATAGAGCAGCGACCGCTGGGAGTTGCCCGCCGCATTCAGGATGCCCGCCGCCATGTTGTACACGACGCTGAACAGCACACCGCCGAAGTAGATCTGCATATAGGTCACAGCGTCCTCCAGCACCTCCGCCGGGGTATCCATGGCCGTAAGCAGGGCACGGCTGACAAGGATGCCGCCGATGGTCAGGATGAGGCCCAGAAGCACGGCCAGCGCCAGCGCGGTGTGCACGGCCCGCTGCGCATCCTCGCGGTCCTTCGCGCCAAGATACTGCGCCACCACGACGCCCGCACCCACTGCGATGCCCTGACTGAAGCCGATGAGCAGGAAGATGGGCGAGCCACTGGAGCCGACGGCTGCCAGCGCATTGCTGCCCACAAAGTTGCCGACGATGATGGAGTCGGCAGTGTTGTACAGCTGCTGAAGCAGGTTGCCCAGGATCAGCGGCACGGAAAACAGCAGGATGCTCTTCCAGATGCTGCCCTCCGTCATCAAACGGGTCTTTTTCTTCTGCGGTTCCAAAACGGTTGCTGCCACGATGTTCCTCCTGAAGTATCTTGCTTTATTCAATAAGTACCAAATGATTCAATCTTACAACCATTGGCCGCACTTGTCAAACAAAAGCAAAAAAACAGGAAGACCAGCCCTCCGCTGCTTGCAGAAGGCCGATCTTCCTCTCGTGCTTCGTTATTCTCCGGAGAACGCCGATGTTTTCTCGTTTCTTTTGACCATCAGGCCATCTTCAGGACGCCTGCCTGCACCAGACGCTTGCGCAGCAATGCGCCCACGACGCAGGAGACCACGATCTTGGCGAGGTCCAGCGCGATGAAGGGATAGACGCACACCGAGAGTGCGTAGCCCAGCTCACACTGCATCTGGAACACGAACCATGCCGTGCCCAGCACGTAGCAGGCCGCGTCGCCCAGCACCAGACCGATGCCGGAGACCACCGGATTGCCGTTGCTCTTCTCGATGAACAGGCCGCCGATGAGCGCCAGCAGCAGGTAGCCCACCAGATAACCGCCGGTGGGGCCGGCGAGCTTGGCCAGGCCTGCGCCGTAGCCGGAGAAGACCGGCACTCCGATCAGGCCGATGCACAGATACACTGCCACGCTCAGGGTGCCGAATTTGGGGCCCAGCAGCCAGGCGGTCAGGCAGATGACAAAGTTTGCCAGCGAGATGGGGACGGCTCCGATGGGCACCGTCAGCGGGCCAAGAACACACATCACAGCTGCCATCAGCGCCGTGACTGCCATTTGATACGTCGTCAGTTTCTTCTCCATGATTCCCCTCCGATATTCGGGTCGATATTGTCGTTGTTGTCGGTCACGCTCGCCAGTATACCCCGGCCCACCGCAAATGGTCAACACAAAAATTCAGCCAGGGTTTACAATCCGCGATTCCGCTTGCCAAACGGCCCGCCGCCCACTATACTGGAAGCAGAATCTCCAAGGAGGCGTATCACATGGGCGGAGGACATCTTTCCCGGCCGGATTTCGGGATGCCGCAGCCGGACCCGGCACACCCGCTGACCGAATTTTACCTGCTGCTCCAGCATGGGCTGGACCGCGAGGGCGTGTTTGCGCTGCCCGCACTCTGGGCAGACTTTCAGGCACCGGCCCGGCGCATCTACGCCGACGAGGCCGCAGCCTTCCTCACCCTGCGCGAAACGCCCGGCGCGGCCAGCACGCCCCTGCTGGCACCCCGGACTTTGCAACTGCTCTACAGCAGCCTTCATGTCCTGCCCGACGGCACCCCCGCCGCCCTGCTGCTGACGGAGGAATGCACCCGCACGGTGTATGCGGTGCAGCTGCTGCCGCCCTTCGTCTGGGAAGACCCGCTCCCGCCCCTGCCGGACTGCGCGGCGGCCCTCACGCTCACCCTCACGCTGCGGGATGTGGAGGCCATCGACGCCGACCCCCATGCGCTGGAGCAGCGGCTCTGCCGGGAGCCGGGCGGCAAGCACTGGCTTGCCCACCCCAAGGCCGAAGCCTTCCTCGCCGGGCGCATTGCGTTGCTTCAGCGATTGTACAAACGTTGAATTTTTGTTATACTCTTTTTATTCTGCGATGCAATAATCGGGACCTCTCAGCCGTGTATCCGGTAGAATGTCCCACTGGAACCAACGATTTCCAGCAAACCCCGGCCACCGGGGCTTCAAAGGAGTGTAAGACGATATGGGACAGTTGACCAAAGACGAAGTTTTTGCGCTGGCTGTGCAGCGATACAGCGACGCCGTCTACCGAGCAGCCTACCACAATTGCAGCTGCGCGGCGGACGCCGAAGATGTGGTGCAGGATGTTTTCGAAAAGCTCCTGAACTACGACGGCCGCTTTGAGAGTGAGGAGCACCTCAAGGCCTGGCTGCTGCGTGTCGCCATCAACCGCTGCCGGGACCTGACCCGTGCAGCGCGCCAGAAGGACACCGAACTGGATGAGAATATCCCCGCGCCCGACCAGATGGAAGACGGCAGTGTGCTCGATGCGGTGCGCACCCTGCCGGAGAACTACCGCAATGCCGTGTACCTGCACTACTACGAAGGATACACGGCTGCGGAAGTGGGCCGGATGATGGGGGCTCCCACCAATACGGTGCTCAGCTGGCTGCGGCGGGCCCGCGCACAGCTACATACGATGCTGAAGGAGGAGATCGAAGATGAGGTGGTATGAGTACAAGATGGAGGTCGATGACGTCCATGCCCCGGACGACCTGAAAGAAAAGCTGCTGGCCATGCAGAAGGCCCGGCAGGCCGAGCAGGCCGCATCCGGCACCACCCCCAAACCCCAGCTCACCCCGGCCCCTGCACTGGAAAAGAAGAAAAAGGCCCCCATCCGTTTCCCAGTCAAACGGGCGGCGGAACTGGCCGCCTGTGTGGCGCTGTGCGGTGTCTGCCTGTATGGTGCCGCGCTGAGCAAAAGCAGTTGGAACGGTGTCACCCTGTTCTCCGGCGGGTCTGCGCCCAGCACGGCAGCCGCCTACGATGCCGCACCGGAGCTTGCCACCTATTCTCTGGACGGCGGCGCAGACACCTACGGCACCGGCAGCGCCAAACACGCCGTGCGCAGTGCCGGCAGCGCCGACCTGCTGACCTCCGGCAATGTGGAGGGCGAGAACGCGGCTTCCGGCACGGTGGACAGCGCCAAGCTCATCTACACGGCCGATCTCTCCATCGAGACGCAGGACTTCGATTGGTCCCAGCAGCAGTTGAACGAAACGCTCAGCGATGTGGACGGCTATATGGAATCCAGCAACGAGTACACCGACAGCACCGACAACACCCGCACCCTCTCGCTGACCCTGCGGGTGCCGAAGGGGTACTACAGCGCCTTCCTCGGCGTTGCCGAAAATGTTCTTGGCAATGTGACCAGCAAAAGCGAGAGCGCCGACGATGTGACCACCCAGTATCTGGACATCGAGGCCCGGCTGGACAATCTGACCGCCCAGCGCACCCGTTTGCAGGAATTGCAGGCCAGCGCGGACGCGCTCTCAGACCTACTGCAGATCGAGTCCTCCCTGAGCGACGTGCAGTACCAGATCGAGAGCTACCAGAGCCAGCTGAACTGGTACGCCAATCAGGTGCAGTACTGCACCGTGAACATCACCCTCAACGAGGTCGAGACTCTGACCTCCACCGGCAGCAGCTTCGGTGCCCGGCTGGCCGACGCCTTCCGGAACGGCTGGTCGAACTTCACCGCCGGGGTCCAGACGGTTCTCGTCTTCCTCATCGGCGCATGGCCCGCCATCGGCATCGGTATCGTCTGCGGCGTGGTGTTCTACAAAGTTCGCCACCCCCGCAAAAAGCAGCCCCGCAATCCTGAAGCGAAGTGACGACCGGAAGGTTCGAAAAAACTTTCGAAAAACACTTGACATCTCCCCCGCTCTGTGGTATTATACTTGAGCAGTCAGCGAGAGGCCGACAGCAAAAAGTAAATAGCGCGGGGTGGAGCAGTCTGGTAGCTCGTCGGGCTCATAACCCGAAGGTCGTTGGTTCAAATCCGGCCCCCGCAACCACCAAGCATCTTGAAGTTTTTCAAGATGCTTTTTTGTTGTGTTTTTTTGCAGCAAAAACGCGGCATCCCTGCGGATGCCGCGTTCGTTGTCTGGCTTACAGGATATAACCCCGGCTCCTCGCCCAGAAGACCCAGAAGGTCAGGGTCAGGGCGCTGAAGAAGGTGGTGGTGACGCAGACGCTGCCGGTCAGGGTGCCTTCGTGGCCCATCTGTTTGGCCATGACGTAGCCCGCCGGGGTGGTCACACTGCCCAGCATGACCATCAGCGCCACAAGCTTCTGGTCCACAAAGCCCAGCCGCACCGCCACGGGCAGGAAGATGGCCGGCAGGAGGATGAGCTTGAGGACCGTTGCAACGGCCGTGGGCTTGAGGTAGCCCAGCGCCGCGCGGCCCTTGAAGCCCGCACCGATGGCAAGCAGGGCCAGCGGGCTGTTCATACCAGCCAGGCTGGAGAGCGTCTTGTTGGCCATGGCGGGCATGGGCAGGCGGAGCAGGCTCCACACAAAGCCCGCCGCGATGCCCAGCAGGATGGGGTTGGTCACGATGCCCTTGAGGCTCTTGACCAGCTTCTCCCCCATGCCGCTCCGGGCGTCCTGCGAAGGGCTTTCCAGCGTGAGGATGACGACCGCAAAGATGTTGTACAGCGGCACACTGCCCAGGATCATCAGGCCGGACAGGCCGGAGGTACCGTAGATGTTCTGGATGAAGGCCGCACCGAGAATGGCCGCTGAGGAGCG
Organism: Faecalibacterium sp. AF28-13AC; assembly: GCF_003478405.1. Taxonomy (NCBI): domain Bacteria; kingdom Bacillati; phylum Bacillota; class Clostridia; order Eubacteriales; family Oscillospiraceae; genus Faecalibacterium; species Faecalibacterium sp. AF28-13AC. The sequence goes on from NZ_QUFG01000006.1 coordinate 77,564, forward strand.
GTAGCTCGCCTGCACGAACTCCCCCACGATGTGCTTATCCTTCAACAAGAGCCGGGCCAGCCCCCAGATGACCAGAATGCTTGCCGTGGTGACCGCAGCGCAGAACAGCACATAGGGGCCGTCGAAGCTGGCGCGGACGTCCATGGTGGCAAGGTCCCGAAACAGCTGCACCGGCAGCGCCACATGAAAGACGAACTTGTTGGCCATGGCCACGAAGTCGTCGGTGAGGAACTGCCTGCGGTGGAGCAGGTAGCCCAGCAGCATGAGGAAAAACAACGGCATCGTGCTGTTCAGGCTGAAGATCAGACTTGCCAGCATGGCTCACATTCCCCCGTGGCGGCGCTCTTCTGCCGCCAGTTCCTGCTGCAATGCCGCCTTGCGGTGGTCGAGCAGCAGGTCCTTGTTGTACTGGAAGTACCGGGGGCAGCCGTTCTCGGTGATGAACGCATGGGCGGCAGGGGCCAGCGTCAGCTCGGTGACGAAGACCACCATCTCCTGGCTCTCAGCAAAGGCCTGCTCCATAAAATCAAAGGCCGCTTCCAGTGCGTTGGCTGCCGCCTCCTGTGCGGCATCCCGCTCGTCGGAGAGCGACTGGAACTGGGTGCGCAGCAGGTCGAAGGCTTCCTGTGTGCCCGCCGCCTTGGCGCGGCGCAGTTCCGCCTCCCACTGGCGCAGAACGGCATAGACCTTGAGCCGGGTGGCCAGCGCGTCGCGGCTGAGCAGACCCGCCTCGCGCTGGCGCTGGGTCTCGGCGTCGTAGTCGGTCATCATCTGGTTGAACAGAGTTGCCGGGCCATCCGGGATGTCGTCGGGCAGGGTCGCAAAGCCCTGTTTGGCCTCCCGCAGGAAGGCATAGCAGGCATCGGCCGCAGCATCGGCCCGGCGGGACGCCGTGAACCGGTTGTTCAGGCCGGACAGGAGCAGGCTGACAAGGCTCAGCCGCTCGTCGAAGGGCGCGTTGAGCAGGCGGGCGAAGACGGCGGGCCTGGCCTGCCCGGCCAGGATCTCTTCCACGCCGTAGTCGTCGCGGTATTTGTAGTAGAGGTCGAGGTAGGCGGAGAAATCCTCCGCGATCTTCTCATGCTGGATGTACTGGCGGATGAGTGCCTCGTCTGCCTTGAGGCCCAGCGCCTCGTAGGTATCCAGCAGATTGGAGAGGTCCTCCCAGCCGCGGGCGGTGACGAACTGGGTGCCGTCCACATCGGCATTGATCTGATAGAAGTTCTGCGGGTGGAGGTCGAGATAGCTCAGGATCGCGCTGTGCAGGTGGGCAGCGCGGGCGTAGTCCTTCCAGACCTGTAGATCCGGCTCGATGTCCATCCGGCGGACACGGTCCAGCGTGACGATGTCGAAATCACGGACCGATTTGTTATACTCCGGCGGATTGCCTGCCGCCACGATGACCCAGCCCGCCGGGACGGCCTGATTGCCGAAGGTCTTGCACTGCAAAAATTGCAGCATGGTGGGGGCCAGCGTCTCGGAGACGCAGTTGATCTCATCAATGAAGAGGATGCCTTCCTTCAGGCCGGTGGCCTCCATTCTGGCGTAGACGCTGGCGATGATCTCACTCATGGTGTATTCCGTCACCGAGACGTCTTTCCCGTCATAATGGCGCTGGCGGATGAAGGGCAGGCCCACCGCGCTCTGACGGGTGTGGTGGGTGATGGTGTAGGCCACCAGCGCCACGCCGCACTCCCGCGCCGCCTGTTCCATGATCTGGGTCTTGCCGATGCCCGGAGGGCCCATCAGCAGGATGGGGCGCTGTCGGATGGCCGGGATGGCGTATTCGCCCAGCGCATCCTTGGCCAGATACGCTTTGACGGTGTGTTCGATCTCTTCTTTGGCTCGTTTGATGTTCATAAACGTTCCTCACATCCTCAGGTGTTGTTCAGTTCGCGGCAGGGGTCGTCCTCGTCGTACAGCGCCTCGGCAAGGGCCGACGCGGCTCTGGCAGACGGGCCTGCAAATTCTTCCTCGTCCAGCACGACCTTCATGGCCCAGGGCGGGACATTGGCGTCGTCGAAACGGTCGCCCAGAAACAGGAACGCCGTATCGTAGGCCGGGCGGCGGGCCGGGTAGGTGCCCATGCCGTCGGTGAAGTAGAGCAGGCCCCGCAGGTTGGAGAACTTTTTCTCGGCGCAGAGCTGGCTGACGTATTCGAACGCCGGGCGGAAATCCGTTCCGCCGCCGCCCCGCAGCTGGAAGTGGTTCATCGCATGGATGAGCTCGTCCTCGTTCCGGACCAGAAGGTCCTGCCGGATGGCGTTGTCGGCCTGGATGAGGTGCAGATTCATCCGGTGGAAGAAGTTCTCCCGCCCTTTCAGCAGGGTGTAGGTCTCGGCCAGAAATGCCCGGACCAGCTCGCCGGAGGTGGAATAGCTCGTGTCGATGACGAGGGCCAGTTCCTCGATCTTTCTGCTCTCCCGCGTTTCCAGCGGCTCGATGAGGGGCAGGTTCCCATAGACGGACAGGCCGTAGGTGTAAAAGTTCAGGTCGAATTCGTCGGGGTCGAGGTGGACTTCCTCCCGCGTGACGCAGAACCGGCGGAGAAAATCCCGGTAGCTGCGGCGGCTGCGGTTGGCGGCTTTGACCTGTTCCTTCAGGTTGTCGGCCCCCTCGCCCGCCTCCTTGTCGCGCAGTTCCAGTTCGGTCTGCATCCGTTCGCCGATCTTCTGCCAGGTCTTCTGGGGCAGCGGGGTCGGCATCTGCTGGGGCTGTTCGGGGGCGTCTTTCGGCCAGAGGCGGTGGTCGTCGGTGCAGAACTCCCGCTCCAGCTGGCGCAGCACACCGGGCGTCTGCCGGACCAGCCAGCGGTACGCCGGGGCCGCTGCCACGACTTTGCCCTCTTCCGCGATGCACTGATAGGCGTTCTGCCGCACATAGGTCAGCGGCCGTTTGACGCTGCTGCGGTTCAGCCCGTCGATGACGTTTTCCACCGCGATATCACAGGCCAGGCTCCACAGACGCGGGTCGCGCTTCCCTTTCATCCAGAGATGTCGGAATACGCAGTGGAATATCGTATGAAGATACAACCGGTTGAGATACTTCGGATTCTGCTGATAGAGCCGCAACAGGGCGCTGGGCTGGTAGCAGAGGATGCGGCCATCGGTGGCCAGCACGCCGCACCGCTCATCCGGGGTGGGCGTCAGAGCCGAAAGCGCCAGGTCGAGAAAGCGGAAGTCCAGATACAGCCCGCTGCGCACCACAGCCAGCACCTCACCGCCCATCCGTACCTGCCACTCCTCGTGGGTCTCCGGGCGCTTCGATTCAAACGGCTTGCGGGGGTCGAAAAATGTTTCTTTGGGCATCGTTTCACCTCACTTCCCCTGCGGGAAAGGGTTCAAAAGTCAAAATCATAGCGTTTCCGGTTCGGCTTTGCGGCCTGTCTGCTGTGGGCGGCATCGGCCAGCAGGGCCGCAGCAGCGGCCTGTTCGGCCTGAACGGCCAGCGCTGCGGCCTCGGCAAACCCGGCCGCGTCCAGCACATCCAGCGCCAGCAGGGCTTTCAGGCTGTCAAGGTCCTGCGCCTTCAGCAGCCGGGCCACGACCCGGCCCGTGTTCGCCTTGAGGAACGCGGTGTAGGGGGCCTTTGCCTGTTCGGTCAGGCCCCAGGGCCAGCGCAGACGGTCGAAGCAGAGCATGGCCATGATATCCTTGTCCTCGGAGGCGTGGCCGTCCGGGAAAATGGCGTCGTATTCTGCGCAGAGGATTTTTCCATTCAGAAAACACTGTCGGTAATGGTATCCCTGTCCGGAAAAAGTGTGCAGCAGGATATGCGCCGGGGATTCCTCCACGTCCTCCCAGTAGGCCGGGTACCACAGGCCTGCGCGGGGGGCCGCCTCGCCGGGGCACCAGAACAGCGCCCGCACGGCCTCGGTGATATTGTTGACGAGCGCGAACAGGCCGGTGGCCTGCTCCGGGTCGGCCCGGACGATGAGGTCCGCCAGTGCGAAGCAGTTCAAAAAGACATCACTGCCCACGGTCAGCTCCCCTGCCCCAACGGACAGGGTGCGCAGCCTGCGGCAGTTGTAGAACGCGCAGCTCCCGATGACCCGCAGGCTGTCCGGCAGGACGGCTTCTTCGAGGAAGTTCCCGCAGACGGGGTGGAGGTCTTCTTCGGGCGCAGTGCCAAAGTCGAGGTCATAGCGGCGGTGCCGCCCGGTCCGGTCCCGGCCAAAGGCTCTGGTCAGGATGGCGCTGCCGTCTTCCCCCACCGCGTAGCGGCAGACCGCGTCCGAGGCGGGCAGGTTCCGGGGCGATTCGGAGAAGCAGTAGTCCCCCAGTTCGGTGACAGCCCAGCTGCCGCCCTCCGGGGCTGGCAGCGCCGACGGCAGGGCGATGCAGGGGGCCTCCCCATAGGCCCGGACAAGGCGGGCCGTGGTATCGGACAATGGTAAAACATCAATCAGCATAGAGATTCCTTACAAGAGAAAGCCCTCCCCGGTACAACCTCTCAGTCTCGCATCCGCTCGACAGCTCTCCTGGTAGGAGAGCCTCTGGCGAAACGGTGAACGTTGCAGGGAATGCCAAGGCCTCTCCTACCAGGAGAGGTGGCAATGCGAAGCATTGACGGAGAGGTTGTACAACGGAAAGCCTTCCAAACAAAAAACTGCTGCACGCGCAGTTGCCGTGCAGCAGTTGGGAGAGTGCGATCACTGTGCGGCCTGCGCCAGACAATCATCCATTGCGGCAAAGACCGCGTCACTGGTCATGGTGCTGCCGGTCACAGCATCCACACCGGCGGTACTGCCTGCCTCTTTCAGGCTGGCTGTCAGGCTTTCCGCCGCCTTGCCGCCCAGTTCCGGCGTCTCGCCCGAAGCATCAATGTCCACATTCGTCACTTTGCCGCCGGTGATGGTCACGGTGACCGCCACATCGCTCAGGCAGCCTTTGGCGCTGGCCGTGTAGGTGCCATCGGTGTAGGTGGCCGCGTTGTCTGCGGCAGGCATCGTGCCGGTGTTGGCGATATACAGCGACAGCACCACACCCAGAACGATATCCAGCAGCACCATCACGAGGGTGTTCCGGCTCATGTGTTTCTTCATCTTGTTGTATGCTCCTTTGGCAGGTCTTGGTTTATTTTGCAGGTTTGAAGCTGTCGCGCAGGGTCACGACACGGTTGTACACGCCGGGGTTCTTGGAATCCGGGGTGAAGAAACCGGTGCGGACGAACTGGAACTTTTCGCCGGGCTTGGCATCCTTCAGGCTCTCTTCCAGCTTGCAGTGGGTGCGCACGGTCACGCTCTCCGGGTTCAGGTAGTCCTTGTAGTCGCTGCCCTCCGGGATGGCGTTCATGTTGGCCTCGGTGAAGAGCTTGTCGTACAGGCGGACCTCGGCGTCCACGGCGTGGGCGGCGCTCACCCAGTGGATGGTGCCTTTGACCTTGCGGCCGTCGGCCGGGTTGCCATTGCCGGTCTCGATGTCAGCGGTGCAGTGGATGGCGGCAATGCTGCCGTCAGGGTTCTTCTCGATGCTCTCGCACTTGACGAGATATGCACCCATCAGGCGGACCTCGCCGCCGATGGTCAGGCGCTTGAACTTGGGAGGCGGCACCTCGGCGAAGTCCTCGTTCTCGATCCACAGCTCGCGGGTGAACGCCACCTTGCGGGTGGTGGCATCGTTGGCCTCGCGGTTGGGGTTGTTGGCGATGTCGAAGTACTCGGTCTTCTCTTCCGGGTAGTTGTCGATGATGAGCTTGACCGGGTCCAGCACGGCAATGCGGCGCTGCGCGGTCAGGTCCAGTTCACTGCGGATGCAGGCTTCCAGCTGGCGCATGTCGATGAGATTGTCCGACTTGGAGATACCGGCCTCGCGCACGAAGGTAAAGATGGAAGTCGGGGTGTAGCCGCGGCGGCGCAGACCGCACAGGGTCGGCATCCGGGGATCATCCCAGCCGTCCACGATGCCCATTTCCACCAGCTCACGCAGGTAGCGCTTGCTCATGACGGTGTTGGTCATGTTCAGGCGGGCGAACTCGCGCTGCTTGGGGAACTCGGTCCCGAAGATGTTCTCAATGACCCAGTTGTACAGCGGGCGATGGTTCTCGAACTCCAGGCTGCACATGCTGTGGGTGATGCCCTCGATGGCGTCCTGGATGGGGTGGGCGAAGTCGTACATCGGGTAGATGCACCACTTGCTGCCCTGGCGGTGGTGCTCCGCATACTTGATGCGGTAGATGGCCGGGTCGCGCAGGTTCATGTTGGGGCTGGCCAGGTCGATCTTGGCACGCAGGGTCTTTTCGCCCTCCTGGAACTCCCCGGCACGCATCCGGCGGAACAGGTCCAGATTCTCCTCCGGGGTACGGTCGCGCCACGGAGAAGGGCGGGAGGGCTTGCCCGCGTCATTGCCGCGGTACTCGCGCATCTCGTCGCGGGTCAGGTCGTCTACATAGGCCTTGCCTTCGAGGATGAGCTTCTCGGCGTACTCATAGCACTTGTCGAAGTAGTCGCTGCCGTAGAAGATGCCGCCGTTGGGGTCGGCACCCAGCCAGTGCAGGTCTTCGATGATGCTGTTGACATACTCCTCGCCTTCGCGGGCGGGGTTGGTGTCGTCCAGACGCAGATTGAATTTGCCGCCGTACTGGTTCGCGATGGACCAGTTGATATAGATCGCCTTGGCGCTGCCGATGTGCAGGTAGCCGTTGGGCTCCGGCGGGAAACGGGTATGGATCTCGCTGACCTTGCCCTCGGCGAGGTCGGCGTCGATGATCTCGGTCAAAAAGTTTTTATCAGCCATGGTGGAGTTCCCCCTTCATCCGGGCCAAACCGCCCGGTACTGCTCATGATTCAATACCCATTATAATACACCATTTTTCGCTTTGCTTCAAGCCAGAAATACAAACCATCGAAAAACAGCTGCTCTGGGCACTTTATTTCTGCGGGTAAAATGCGTTGAGGTAGCTGACCAGCGCACCGATCTGGTTGGCTTCGTTGTGGAACGCGCAGGGCACGATCTCCGGCCGGGGCAGGCTGCGGGCCTGCTCCTCGCTGAAGGGATGGCCCTTCAGGATCTTTTCCTCATATACCCGGTCGAGGGTCTCGATGAGGAGGGGCTGGCCGCTGATGCCGCCGCCGATGGCCACCTTTTCGAGGTCCAGCAGGACGCTGAGGTTGTAGATCTGCACATCCACCGCCCTGCAGAAGGCTTCCAGCACTTCCAGCGCCTCCGGCTCCCCTGCGTTGGCCGCATCAAAGAAGAGCCTGCCGTTCATCGGGGCATCGGCAGGCAGCTGCCTGCGCACCCGGTAGGCATCCAGCAGCGCGGAGGTGCTGCACTGGCCGGCCATCGTCTTTTTGCTGTCGCTCCAGGCGTCGGCGTTGGTGTTCATGAAGCTGTACTCGCCCGCGGTGAAGTCCCGGCCGCGCACCAGCTGGCCGTTGACGATCAGACCGCCGCCCACGCCGGTGCCGATGACGAACACCGCCGCGTTGCTGCACCCCTGCAGCGCACCACGCTGCAGCTCGGCAATGGCAGCTGCTTTGCCGTCGTTTTCGATCCAGACCTTGCAGCCGCAGAGCTCGGCCAGGCGCGGGCCCACCGGAGTGCCGATGTTATAGATGATGGAGGGCGCACCGCCGCCCAGGACCACACCGTGCTCGGCGTCGATGAAGCCGGGCAGGCTCAGTGCGATGCCGTCCACCTCGTCCCTGTGGGGGCGGTAGAGCTGCGCCAACGTTTCGAGAAAGTGCGGCTGGCTGTCGCTGGGCGTCGGGATGCTGCCGGACTCGTACCGGTTCATCGCATCGTCCATGACCGAGTATTTGATCTCGGTGCCGCCCACGTCAAAGATCATGACCTTCATGCTGGTCTCCTCCCGGTTCCGTTTTTTCTTATTATGGCAAAAAATCGGCTATAAGTAAAGGCATTTGCCGGAAATTCCACCCTCTCCGTCAGCGCTCACGCGCTGCCACCTCTCCCGAAGGGCGAGGTTTTGCCGCAGCGGCAACATATACAGCACAAAAGCTCCCCCATCGGGGGAGCTGGCGAGCGAAGCGAGACTGAGAGGGTATAAAAAATCCCACGCTGCGGCAAAGCAAAACGCAGCGTGGGGACGAAGATAGCTTAACTTAAAAAGAGGATGTCAGCGCTCAGCGGGCGACGACGTACTTGTGCAGAGTCTTGCGGACTGCGCCGTTGCCAGCGTACAGCTCCTTGACCATGCCCTCGATCTGCTCACCCAGACCGACCGCATACAGGTCCACACCGAAGATGTCGGCACGGCTGTACAGGTTCTTCAGGCAGCTGAAGTCCTGCTCGCCTTCCTTGACTTCCAGCGGAGCCACGATGGCCTGCAGCTCGGCCAGCATCGGATCGGGCGAGATCTCAAAGGCCTTGCCGTTGTCGTCGATGCCCTTCAGGTAGCGGGCATAGCCTGCCAGCACCAGCGGGATCAGGACCAGATTGCTCTTGTCCAGGCCGCGGGCCTCGTAAGCCTTGATGGTCTCGCCGAAGCGGATGGCCAGCTTCTGGGAGGTATCGGTAGCGATACGCTGAGGTGCGTCGGGCATGAAGGGGTTGGGCAGGCGGCGGTTGATGACCGCGCCGATGAACTCATAGGGGTTCAGGACGCCCGGATCGACGACGACGGGCATAGCCTCGATGTAGCCGATCTTCTGGATGAAGGGGCGCAGGTCCTCATCGGCCATTTCGGCAGAGATGAGGGTGTAGTCCAGCATGCAGCCATAGATGGACATGGCGGTGTGCAGCGGGTTCAGGCAGGTGCAGACCTTCATCTTCTCGATCTTATCGACGGTCTCGCGGTCGCAGTACAGAACACCGCCCAGCTCCAGCGGAGGACGGCCATTGGTGTAGTGGTCCTCGATGCAGAGATACTGGGTCTCCTCGGCGTTGACGAAGGGAGCGGTGAAGGTGTGCTTCTCGGTGACGATGGTGTAGTTGTCCTCAAAGCCGTCGTCGGCCAGCATCTTCTGGACCTTGGCGTCGGGGCGCGGGGTGATCTTGTCGATCATGCTCCAGGGGAAGGTGACCTTGGTCTCGTCCTGCACATAAGCGAGGAACTCGGCGGGCACCAGGCCCTGCTCGACCCACTTGGAAGCGTAGGTGAAGACGGCATTCCTGACCTTGTCGCCGTTGTGAGAGCAGTTGTCCATGCTCTGCACGGTCAGGGGCAGCTTGCCGGCCTTGAAGCGCTCATACAGCAGAGCGGTGACCTTGCCCATGGCCAACACGGGGGTCAGGCCGCGCTCCAGGTCCGCAGGAGCCACGCCGTAACCCTTCTCGGTGATGGTGAAGGAGATCATCTGCAGGCTGGGGTTCTGGAAGATCTCGACCAGACGTGCCCAGTCCTCGGTGAAGGAGGGGTCTGCCTTCAGGCTCTCGGTCACGGAGGCCACGACCTTCTTCTCGATCTCGCCGGTGGACTTCAGGCAGACCAGCAGGCTCAGGTTATCGTAGGGGCGGTAAGCCTTGTCGATGATCTCATAGTCGAAGCTCTCGGCCACGATGACGCCGCGGTCATACTTGCCGCTGTTCAGGGCGTCGTTCAGGACGGCTGCGGGGAAGGCGCGGAAGATGTTGCCTGCGCCGAAGTGCACCCAGGTCGGCTCTGCATGGGTCTTGGCCTTGACGGCCTCGACATCGAACTTGGGCAGCTCGTAGCCTTTTTCTGCCCACTCGGCGGACAGATTGCCGTTTTTGATATCAGACAGCTTCATATTGATGCTCAGCCTTTCTTTTTCTCTTCATCCAGACGGTCCAGCAGATCCCAGACGCCCAGCATATACTGGATGCCCAGCGCACGGTCATACTTGCCGTAGCCGGGGCGGCAGTTGCCGGGGCCTTCCTCCCACAGCTGACGGCCGTGGTCGGGGCGGATGTAGCCCTCGTAGCCGCCGTCATGGTAGGCGCGCAGGATCTCGATGATGCCGGTCTCGCCGCAGCAATCGCGGTGGGCAGCCTCGGAGAAGTCGCCGTTGGGGAAGTGATGGATGTTGCGGATGTGTGCGAATGCGATGCGGTCGCAGTGCTTGCGGACGATCTCAGCAACATTGTTGTTGGGGTTTGCGTTCAGGCTGCCGGAGCACAGGGTCAGGCAGTTGTACTCGTCATCCACCATGCTCAGGAAGCGGTCGATGCTCTCGGCATCCACCAGCAGGCGGGGCAGGCCGAAGATATCCCAAGGGGGATCGTCCATGTGAATGGCCATCTTGATGTCGCACTCGCGGCAGGTGGGCATGAGAGCTTCCAGGAAGTACTTCAGGTTCTCCCACAGTTTCTCCTTGGTGACGGGGGCATAGGCCTTGAACAGCTCGTCCAGCTTGGCCATACGCTCCGGCTCCCAGCCGGGGAAGGTCATGTTGTACTTCTCGGTAAAGCCCAGGATATAGTCGGCCATGGCCTTGTAGTCGTCCTGGATCATGTCCTTCTGATAGAACAGAGCGGTGGAACCATCGCCGACGGGGTGGAACAGGTCGGTACGGGTCCAGTCAAAGATGGGCATGAAGTTGTAGCAGATGACCTTGACACCGAACTTGGACAGGTTGCGGATGCACTGCTTATAGTTCTCGATATACTGGTCACGCGTCGGCAGGCCGATCTTGATGTCGTCATGAACGTTGACCGATTCCACAACGTCCATATCGAAGCCATAGGCGTGGATCTGGTCTGCGACCTTCTGGATCTCATCGACCTCCCAGATCTCGCCGGGCATCTTGTCGTGCAGTGCCCAGACGATGCTGGTCACGCCGGGGATCTGCTTGATGTCGTTCAGCGTGATGGGGTCGTTGCCCTCACCATACCAACGCCAACCCATTTTCATAGGCATAGGGGTTTCCTCCTTATGTTGCTTTGCTTTTTCGTCCGCAACAACCGCTGCGGCACGTCTCTGCATATATTCTAATATATCAGTTTCGACTTGGCAATTGGCGTTTTGACATTTTTCAGAGTTTTTTCTTGTATACTTTAGACAAAAAGACGACCACACAAAGGATTTTCCCCTTTTTGCGGCCGTCAAATACACGATTTTCTTGCTATTTTTTTGTCAATATCGGCAATTTCCAGTTTCTCTCACCGCTTACCCTTCAATGAAGTAATCCGGATGGATGGCTCTGGCCTGTTCCACCGAGAGCTTATAGCGGTTCAGGTGCTCGTGCAGGGTGCGGCCGACATCGTCCTCGCTGCCGTGGAGGACGGCCTCCAGAATGCGGGTATGGGCCCCGCAGACAGATTTGTTCTCGTCGGTCTGCAAGCTGAACTTGCGCAGCCGCTCGATGTGCTGGAAGGTGGACAGCATGTGGTCGAAGTGCGCTTCCATGCCGCACAGCTCGAACGCGCGGCGGTGGAAGGCGTTGTCAAGTTCCAGCATCCGGGTCTCGCGGTTCTCGGCGCCGGAGTCGCTCTCCAGCACACGGTACTGCTCAATGAGCAGGCGGTAAGCCCGCTCCTGCTCGCCGGTCAGCCGTCCGCGGATGTGGTTCAGGATCTCCTTTTCCAGCGTATAGCGCGCAAACTGCTCCATCTCCATGAGCGTCAGGTCGATGGGGGCAACATAGGTGCCGCTCTGCGGCTTGATGGTGACCATGTGAGCGATGTTGAGCATGATCAGTGCCTCCCGCATGGGGGTGCGGCTGATGCCCATCTCCTGCGCCAGTGCATGGTCATTGAGCTCATCGCCGGGCTTGAGTTCCATTGTAATGATACGGCTGCGGATGGTCTCGTATGCAGCCTCCCGTGCACTCCGTACTGCCATCGTAACGTTCTCCTTTTATCCACCAAAACAATTCCGGTCGCTCTCCGGTCGCTCTTTGATATATTAGTGAAAGAGCCAGTTTTATTTTACCCCCGAAGCGCACCATGCGTCAAGGGGATTTGGACATAAAATGCAATTTTTTCTTGTCAAGCCGTTTTCTTCGTCTTTTTGGTATAAAGGACCGGCACCCAGACGGCCACCAGCGCCAGACCGCAGACCACATCAAGGATGGAATGCTGTTTTGTGAAGACCGTGGAGGCACAGATAAGGGCAGCCCACACCCAGGCCAGCACCTTCAGGCCGGGGCGGCCTTTTGCCAACCTGCTCTGAGAGAACGCCAGCGCCATGCAGCCGGAACTCTGGCAGTGGATGGACGGGCAGACATTGACCGAGGCATCCGCCTTCCAGAGGAGCTGCATGATCTGCATCGCGACGTTGTCGCGGCCGACGGCCTCCGCCGTGGGGCGGATGTCCAAACCGTTGGGCAGTACCATATAGAGAATGAGGCAGAAGGTCATGCCGGAGAACATCATCAGGCAGAGCTTGTCGTAGCTTTCCGTGTCGTTCCACCAGAGCAGCGCTGTGACCACTGCCAGCAGCAAAAACCAGCTGCAATACGGGAAAACGAACCACTCATTGAAGGGGATGAAGTCGTCAATGGGGCTGTGGATGATGTACTTCGGGTCGGTGATGGTCAGGTCCAGCCAGAAAAACCAGACCAGATACACCACCCAATATGCCTGAAACCACAGATGCGGCTTCAGGCGGGAGCGCAGCGAGCGTGTATTCATGTATTTTCTCCTATAATTTTGATTCCGCAACGACTTATTTTATCATAATGCGCCGTATTGCGCAAATGGAATTTTTACGTTAAAATGAAAAAGATCATGTGATACCTGGTACAACCTCTCCGTCATTGCTGCGCAATGCCACCTCTCCTTGTAGGAGAGGCCTTGGCAGTCCTCGCAACGCGTTCGGTTTCGCCAGAGGCTCCCCTACCAGGGGAGCTGTCGAGCGTGAGCGAGACTGAGAGGTTGTACCACATCCTGCGTTTCCGTTTTGCACCACGTTTTCCGGAAGACTTTCCTTTGTGCAACCTCTCCGTCATTGCTGCGCAATGCCACCTCTCCTTGCAGGAGAGCGGTCGGGCGGATGCGAGACGGAGAGGTCGTACGAAGGAAAAGCGAACCAAAGGAGCCTTTATGTCAAACACCACTTCTCCCCGCCTCGTGGCCCTTGACCTCGACGGCACCCTTCTGAACCATCAGGGGCAGGTCACACCCCGCACCCGGCAGGCCATCGCGGAGGCAGTCGCCCGCGGCATCGTGGTCCTGCCCGCCACCGGGCGGCCGCTGTCCAATCTTCCGCCGGTCGTGGCCCAGCTGACCGGCATCCGCTACGCCATCACCTCCAACGGTGCCGCCGTCTGGGACCTGGGCACCGACCCCATGAGCGCCGTCTACAGCCGCTACTGCAATGCTACCGAACACCGCACCACCGAGCCGGTCTCCCTCATCGCGCGGCCCATGCCGGTGGAGCTGGCGCGGGAGGCCTTTGCACTTTATATGGAATACCCCGGCGCGATGAGCGTCTTCTGCGATGGCCGCACCTACCGTGACACCGTCGCCATGGAGCGGTTCGCCCGCCGGAACGCCCGGCGCGGCTCCACCGAGGCCCGCCAGCCCAACGACGGCCGGTTCACGGTCGTGCGGGACCTCACCGAGTGGATGAGCCGCCACGCCCACGAGGTGGAGAAGTTCTGCATGTTCTTCGATACAGTGGAGCAGGCGCAGGCCGCTCTCCCCCGCTTCCGTGCCCTTGCCGGGGCCGAGGTCGTGCAGGGTTCGCCGGACAACATCGAGCTCACGGCGCAGGGGGTGGACAAGGGCACGGCCCTGCTGGCGCTGGCCGACCTGCTGCACATCCCCCGCGAATCCACCGTGGCCGTGGGCGACAGCGAGAACGACCGCGCCATGCTGGAAAAGGCTGGCATTGCCGCTGTGATGGCCAACGGAATGCCCCACATCCAGGCTCTGGCCGACCTTGTGAGCACGAACGACTGCGACCACGACGGCGTGGCCGAGCTGTTTGAGCGGCTGGGGCTGTGAGCGTTCGGCATTTTTGTGCAATGTATACAAGCTCTTATGCAAAACATTGTGCTTGTTGAGCATTACCAAAACCCCCGCTGTCGTTTATACTAATATTACGAACGTATGGTGGGGCAGAGTGTGCCCAAACGGGCCAAAGCCCCGCCCCCAGAGTTAAATTAAAAGGAGAATGCGTTATGAATCCCATTGTCGAAAAGGTCTATCAGATCGGCATTATCCCTGTTATCGCTTTCAACAGCGTGGACGAGGCCCTGCCCCTGTGCAAGGCTCTGGCAGAGGGCGGCCTGCCCGCTGCTGAGGTCACCTTCCGCACCGCATGTGCTGAGGAGTGCATCCGCAAGATCCACGAAGAGATGCCCGAAATGCTGCTGGGCGCCGGCACTGTCCTGACCACCGAGCAGGCAGACCGCGCAATGGCAGCAGGTGCTTCCTTCATCGTGGCCCCCGGCTTCGACCCCGAAGTCTGCAAGCACGTCATCGACAAGGGCGGCATCATGATGCCCGGCACCGCTTCCGCAGGCGAGATGCAGCAGGCCATGAACCTGGGCTGCGAGGCTCTGAAGTTCTTCCCGGCTGAGGCCAACGGCGGCGTGAACATGCTGAAGAACATCGGCGCTGCCCTGAAGAGTGCCCGCTGGATGTGCACCGGCGGTGTCAACGCCAAGAACGTCAACGATTACCTGGGCTACGACCAGATCTTCGCCGTCGGCGGCACCTGGATGTGCAAGAGCGATGTCATCAAGGCTGGCGACTGGGCAAAGATCACCGCACAGAGCAAGGAAGCCGTTGACACCATGCTGGGCCTGAAGCTGATGCACGTCGGCATCAACACCGGCAACGAGGAAGAGGCCATGAAGGTCGCCAACCTCATCGGCGGTCTGCTGAACATGAAGGTCGCTCCCGGCAACTCCAGCATCTTCGTCGGCAACAAGGAGTTCGAGATCATGAAGAAGCCCGGCCGCGGCACCAATGGCCACATCGCCATCGGCTGCAACAACGTGGACCGCGCCATCTATCACCTGACCCAGCGCGGCGTGAAGTTCGATCTGGACTCCAAGAACGTCAAGAACGGCAAGACTGTCGCCTGCTACTTCGCAGACGAGATCGGCGGCTTCGCCTTCCACCTCGTTCAGGCCTGAGCCTTTCCTTCTGCCATGCTCCGCCGCACCGGTCTTCCCTGCGGCGGGCGGATATAAGAACCAACAAAAAAGGAGAATATCACAATGAAAGTCGTTACTTTTGGCGAACTGATGGTCCGTCTGCAGCCGTTCAACTATGAGCGTTTCGTTCAGGCTAACAGCCTGGAGTTCACCTTCGGCGGCGGCGAGGCCAACGTTGCAGTCTCTCTGGCAAACTACGGCCTGGACGCTGCTTTCGTCACCAAGCTCCCCGCACATGCCATCGGCCAGGCCGCTGTCAACAGCCTGCGCCGCTACGGCGTCGATACCAGCATGATCACCCGCGGCGGTGACCGTGTCGGCATCTACTACAACGAGAAGGGCGCTTCCCAGCGTGGTTCCGTCTGCATCTACGACCGTGCCAACAGCGCCATCCAGCTGGCTCAGCCCTCTGACTTCGACTGGGACAAGATCTTCGAGGGCGTGGACTGGTTCCACTTCACCGGCATCACCCCGGCTCTGGGCGAGAACGTCGTTGAGATCTGCCGCGAGGCCTGCAAGGCTGCAAAGGCACACGGCGTGAAGATCAGCTGCGACCTGAACTACCGCGGCAAGCTGTGGACCCGCGAGCAGGCCCGTGCTGCCATGACCGACCTGTGCCAGTATGTTGACGTCTGCATCTCCAACGAGGAGGATGCCAAGGACGTCTTCGGCATCGAGGCTGAGGCTACCGACATCTACGGCGGCAAGCTGAACGCTGAGGGCTACAAGAGCGTTGCCAAGCAGCTGGCTGACAAGTTCCACTTCGAGAAGGTCGCCATCACTCTGCGTGAGTCTCACAGCGCATTCGACAACGGCTGGAGCGCAATGCTGTACGATGTTGCTTCCAACGAGTACTGCTTCTCCAAGAAGTATGACCTGCACATCATCGACCGCGTTGGCGGCGGTGACTCCTTCGGCGGCGGCCTGATCTACGCTCTGCTGACCGGCAAGAGCACTCAGGAGGCTGTTGAGTTCGCAGTTGCTGCTTCTGCTTTGAAGCACTCCATCGAGGGCGACTACAACATGATGACCGTCTCCGAGGTCGAGAAGCTGGCTGGCGGCGACGGTTCCGGCCGTATCCAGCGCTGATCGCAGGAGGGAGTCCGATATGGATATCCGCTATTCCTGCAACCAGAAGGATTTCAAGCGCTATACCACCGAGGAGATGCGCGACGAGATGCTCATCACCGGCCTGTACAAGGCCGATGAGGTCGTAGCCGTGTACAGCCATGTGGACCGCATGGTCACGCTGGGCTGTATGCCGGTGCACGAGACCGTGTCCATCGACAAGGGCATTGATGTCTGGGCCAACTTTGGCACCCACTATTTCCTCGAACGCCGCGAGATCGGCATGTTCAACATCGGCAAGGATTCCACCGGCATCGTGGTGGCCGACGGTGTCGAGTACAAGCTGGGCTATAAGGACTGCCTGTACATCACCAAGGGCACCAAGGAAGTGACGTTTGCTTCCGCCGACCCGGAGCATCCGGCCAAGTTCTACATGGTCTCCGCTCCGGCGCACTGCTCGTACGAGACCCGCCTCATCAAGATGGCCGATGCGAACCATCGTCCTCTGGGCAGCGTCGAGACCTGCAACAAGCGCACCATCAACCAGTTCATCCACCCGGATGTGCTGAAGACCTGCCAGCTGAGCATGGGCATGACCGCGCTGGAGCCGGGTTCCAACTGGAACACGATGCCCAGCCACACCCATGAGCGGCGGATGGAGATCTACACCTACTTTGAACTGCCTGAGGGGCAGGTGGTGTTCCACATGTGCGGCGAGCCGACGCAGACCCGTCACATCGTGATGCACAACGAGGATGCTGTCATCAGCCCCTCCTGGAGCATCCACAGCGGTGTCGGCACCTCGAATTATACGTTCATCTGGGCAATGGGCGGCGAGAACATGGAGTTTGACGACATGGACAACATCGCCACCACCGACCTGCGCTAAAAAACACCAGCAAGCCCCGTACCGCTCAACCGGCACGGGGCTTTTTGCAAAAAACGGAGGTAATATATCAATGAATCTGTCTGCATTTGATCTGAAGGGCAAGGTCGCCCTCATCACCGGCGGCGCACACGGCATCGGCTTCTCCATTGCCGTTGGCATGGCACAGTGCGGCGCTACCGTCTGCTTCAACTGCTCCAACGAGGGCAGCCTGGAAAAGGGCATTGCCGCCTACAAGGAGGCCGGTGTTGAGGCACACGGCTATGTGGCCGATGTCACCGACGAGGCCGCCGTCAACGCCATGGTGGCCAAGATCAAGGAAGAGGTCGGCCCCGTGGACATTCTGGTCAACAACGCCGGTCTGATGAAGCGTGTGCCCATGATCGAGATGAGCCACACCGATTTCCTGCGCGTCATCGACGTGCACGTCGGCGGTGCGTTCAACTGCTCCAAGGCCGTCCTGCCCGACATGATCGCCAAGCGCGAGGGCAAGATCATCAACATCTGCTCCATGATGAGCGAGCTGGGCCGCGAGACCGTCTCCGCCTACGCTGCCGCCAAGGGTGCCCTGAAGATGCTGACCAAGAACATCGCCTCTGAGTACGGCGAGTACAACATCCAGTGCAACGGCATGGGCCCTGGCTACATTGCCACCGCCCAGACCGCTCCCCTGCGCGAGATCCAGCCGGACGGCAGCCGTCATCCCTTCGACACCTTCATCTGCGCCAAGACCCCCGCAGGCCGCTGGGGTGACCCCGAAGACATGGTCGGCCCCTGCGTCTTCCTGGCTTCCCACGCTTCTGACTTCGTGAACGGCCAGATTCTCTACGCCGACGGCGGCATCCTCGCCTACATCGGCAAGCAGCCTAAGTAAGTTCCGCGAACACTGCAAAGCCCCCTGCGTGGCCAGATCATTTGGTCACGCAGGGGGCTTGTTTTATGATTGCCTGTATCTTGTCTGGCCATGCCGGGCGATCATCCCAGCTTATAGATCAGCCGACGCCAGAACTCGTTGATGCTTCGGTTGGTGGGGTCCTGCAGCCATTCAATGCCGAGGGCCTGCAGTTCCTTGCTGTGGTCCGCAGCAGGAGTGTAGGAGATATCCAGCCCGCGCAGGTTGGGCGAACCGGCTGCGATGCGCTTGCACAGGTCGGCGGTGAGGTCCAGATGGTTCATCAGGTCCAGATACTTCAGGTCCGGCATCCGGGTCAACGGCTCGTAATCCAGACCCTTGCAGGTCTTCTCGTCGCCCACGCCAAGGCCCATGTCCAGGAACTCAATGTGCGTTCGGGTCAAGGGGTCCAGGCTGGGGTACGTGGTGCCGGTTCCGATGCTCAGATACCGCAGTTTGGGCAGTGTCGTCAGCGGCTCCAGCGAAGCCAGTTCATTCGACGAACTCAGGCCAAGCACCTCCAACTCCTGCAAGCCCTCCAAGGGGCTTAGATCAAGCGCTCCACAGTTGGAAAGGTCAGGCTTTCCAGCTTCGTCAGCGCCGCCAGAGGGGCCAGCGTTACGGGTTTGGCACCATAGAGCGAGAGCACTTTCAGCCCGGTGCAGGCTTCCAGTCCGGACAGGTCTGTCAGACTGTCGTAAGGCACTTTTGCCGTATAATAGAACACTTGCAGGCTGTCAAAATGCCGCAGATCGTTCAGGCTGGTCAGGTTCTCAAGATTTCCGCCCTCAGCCAGATATGACGCATTCTTTGCGCTGTCAGCCGTACTGAAAACGGCACCCTCGGTCGGCTCTGTCCATGCGGCATCCACGCCGTTTGCGCTGATCCGCAGCACCTGAATCTCCCACACGTCGCTGTGCAGGATGTCCCCTTCCGGCTGATTGAGCACGAAGCGGATGTGGGCTTCCATGGCGGGGTCTTCCCACTGGATGACATAATCTTCGCCGTGCTCGACCGTTTGGGATGGGATCTCGACCTGCCGCTCACTCACGACCCATTTCGTCAGGTCGCTGCGGCTGTGCGGAAGATTCTGGTTCGGCCTGCCCGTACAGGCACACAGCAGCAATGCCGCCGCAAGCACCCACACGAAAAGTTTTGTCCGCTTCATGGAAACACCTCCTATTCCATCTTTCGAGATTATAATATCATTTTGATATCAACAATGTCAATAGTTTTTTCAAATTTTTGTCAGTGTCTCTTGTCGTGATGCCCAGTTTGTTTCGAGAAACCCTGAGATTTCACATTTTTGTAAAGGATTTTTCCTTGCATTTTTCGTCGTTTTCGGTATAATAGTTACTCGTGAGCAACTTTCACACGAAGTTGTCCCATGAAGGAACTTTTCACATTCAACAAGGAGAATCTATCACTATGAAACTGAAAAATGCTGCTGTCGTCGCTGCTGCTCTGGCACTGGCCGTCGGCATGACCGCCTGCGGTTCTTCCTCTTCCTCTACCGCTGCTTCTTCCACCGCCTCTTCCGTGGCTTCCTCTGTTGCTGCTTCTTCCGAGGCTGCAAGCTCTGAGGCTGCTGTCGAGCCCGCTGAGTACACCGTGTACAACACCACCGGTTCCACCGTTTCCGAGCTGTACCTGTATGTTGCCGGCTCTGAGGACAAGGGCGAGAACCTGGCCGGTGAGGGCCTGGCAGACGGCGAGAACGTCGTTCTGACCCTGCCGGAGGATGCTGACCAGTCCGCAAAGTACGTCCTGGAGTTCACCACCGAGGACGGCACCACCCAGAGCTTCGACACTCTGAGCTACGAGGTCGCTCCCATCTCCCTGCTGAGCGCTGACGCCGCAGCAGGTGCTACCCCCATCAGCTTCACCGCTCCGGAGCAGTAAGATGTAAACAAAAAAGAAGCTCCACAGTGCAGTCGCACCGTGGAGCTTCTTTTTTGCTTTTTATCAGACTTTCTCGATGGTAATGGTCCACTCGCTGGTCAGGGCCTCATCCGGCTCCAGGACCTCGTGCTTTCCTTCTTCGTTGACGCTGTTGGCCCAGCCGTTCCAAGGCTCCATGCAGACGAAGCTCTCCGCGTCCTGCTGCCAGAGCACACCGTTGTTGAAGCTATCGTCGGCGTCCACCGTGACCTTGTGGCCGTTGCCCTTGTCGGTGAAGCTCATCGGGAACTCCACGCCCGTCATCAGGCGGATGGTATTGTCGGTGCCTTCCTTGCGGGTCAGGGTGATCTTCTCCGGAGCGGCGGGCTGCTCGCCCTTGGCGTTCTCGGAGCAGGTCTTGCACCGGATGTCAAAATCCACATTCTCCAGAGCGGAAGCCGTAAAATAGGGGTGATAGCCGAAGCTGAAGGGCATCGGGACGTCGCCCTCGTTGATGACGGTCATGCTGATGGAAGCGGTGGTGCCGTTCAGGTCGTAGTTCACCAGCAGGGTGAAATCAAACGGGTAGAGGAACTTGGTCAGCGGGGTGGACTCCAGGATCAGCGTCACGCCGTCGGGTCCGACACTCTCCACCTCCCAGGCGCACAGGTCGGCGAAGCCGTGGCACTCCATGGGGTAGGCTTTTCCGTCGAACAGATGGACGCCGCCGTCCGGGTTACCGCAGCTGGGGAAGAGCACCGGCACACCGAACCGGGGGCGGTTGCACTCGCTGAAGTTGGGGCGGCGGGTCCAGATGTACTCGTCGCCGTCCAGCGTGAAGCCGGTGATCATGCCGCCGCGCTCCGGGGTGATGGTCAGGGCCGTCTTGGCAGCGGGGTCGGTGATGACGTACTGCTCGTAGCAGGCACCGCCTTCGGTAACATACTGAGTCGTGATCTGATTCATTTTAAGTCCTCCCTATTTTTCTGGCTTTCTGCCAGTTTTTTGAAATAGTAATCAACGCCATACCGGATGAAGTATTTTACAAGCCAAACTGCGCCGTAGATGATCGCTGCATAAACCAGCAGTGTGATCAAGAGCATTCCGGTTGTATTTACTGCCATAACAACACATCCTTCCTGTATTTTACAAAAAGGCCGCCGTGCGCAAAACAAACGCACAGCAGCCTTTTGTATTTATAACACGACGCCGTCCTTAAAGATGGAGATCTCGCGGAAGCCGTGCTTCTCGGCCTTGGTCTGCTCGCCGCTTGCAACGCGGATGACCAGATCCAGCAGGCCCTGTGCGGTCTCGTCGATGGTCTTTTCGCCGTCTGCGATGACACCGGTGTTGTAGTCGATCCAGCCCGACTTCTTCTCTGCCAGCGGAGTGTTGGTGGAGATCTTCAGGGTGGGAGCCGGAGCCGAGAACGGCGTGCCGCGGCCGGTGGAGAACAGGATCAGGTGGGCACCTGCGGCCGTCATGGCCGTGGCAGACACCAGATCGTTGCCGGGGCCGTAGAGCATGTTCAGGCCCTTGGTGACCACCGGGTCGCCGTAGCCGATCACGTCCATGATGGGGGCCGTGCCGCCCTTCTGGACGCAGCCGCAGCTCTTGTCTTCCAGCGTGGTGATGCCGCCCTGCTTGTTGCCCGGAGAGGGGTTGTCGTAGACGACCTCATTGTGGCTGATGAAGTACTCCTTGAAGCCGTTGATCATCTTCTCCGCCTTGACGAAGACGTCGTGGTTGATGCAGCGGTCCATCAGGAAGCCCTCGGCACCGAACATTTCCGGCACCTCGGTCAGGACGGTGGAACCGCCGCGCTGGCCCAGCATATCGGAGAAGCGGCCGATGGTGGGGTTGGCGGTGATGCCGGACAGGCCGTCCGAACCGCCGCACTTCATGCCCACGACCAGCTCGCTCACCGGGATGGGCTCGCGCTGGAACTGACCGGCGTAAGCCGCCAGCTCCTTCAGGATGCTGCGGGCGGCGGCGAACTCGTCGTCCACGTCCTGGCAGGTCAGGAACTTGACGCGGTCGTGGTCATACTCGCCCAGCTCTTCGACGAACTGGTCGTGCTGCAGGTTCTCGCAGCCCAGATGGAGCACGAGGACCGCAGCGGCGTTCGGGTGGCGGACCAGCGCAGCCAGCAGCTTGCGGGTCTGGGCATGGTCGTGGCCGGTCTGGCTGCAGCCAAACGGATGGGTGAAGGTGTACAGACCCTCGATGCTGCCGGTGACGAGGTCCTGGTTATCGGCGACCATCTTCTTGGCGATGTCGTTGACACAGCCGACGGTGGGGATGATCCAGATCTCGTTGCGGATGGCAGCGCGGCCGTCCTTGCGGCGGAAGCCCATAAAGGTCTCCGGGGCCGTCTTGGGCAGCGGAGCCAGATCCGGTGCGGGGTTGTAGCTGTACTCCACCTCACCGGACAGGTTGGTGTGAACGTTGTGGGTGTGCATCCAGGTGCCCGGCTCGGCATCTGCAGTGGCATGGCCGATGGGGAAGCCGTACTTGATGACGTTCTCGCCGTTCCGGATGGGCTTCACGGCCATCTTATGGCCCTGCGGGATGTCTTCCAGCGCGGTGACGGACAGGCCGTCCACCTCCACCAGCGTGCCCTTGGCGATGGGGTGCAGCGCGACCACAACATTGTCGATGGGGCTGATATGAATTGCCTGCGGCATAATAACTCTCCTTATAGGCCTTCCCCCTTGGGGGAAGTTTTCCTTCAGCTTACAGGCAGCTCTTGTAAGCAGCCTCGGCACCCTGGGTGCGGATCAGCTCCAGATCTGCCAGAACAGCGGCCTCCAGACCCTCGATCTTGGTCAGGTCCTGATCCCACATCTGGGTGTTGGTCAGGACTGCATGCACCAGCTCAGCAGCGGTATCGTCCTTGTGTGCAAAGTAGAAGTCCAGCGCCCATGCGTCATCCTGGATCTTATAGGTGTTGCCGGCCGGGCGCTTGCAGATCAGACCGTCTGCGGTGCGCTCCTGGATGTCGTTGGAGTAGAAGGCGATGTAAGCGGCCAGGCTCATGGTCAGGCACTTGGGCAGCTGCTTCTGCTCCTCGATGTAGCTCAGGAAGGACGGCATGTTGCGGGCCTTCCACTTGGAGGTGGAGTTCAGGGAGATGCTCATCAGCTCGTGGTTGATGAACGGGTTGTTGAAGCGGTCCTGCACAGCGGATGCGAAGTCTTCCAGATCCTTCTTGTCCAGCGGCAGGGTGGGAATGACTTCCTCGTGCAGCATCTTGTTCATGAAGCCGCGGATGGTGTCGTTGTGCATGCAGTCACGCACGATGTCAAAGCCAGCCAGGTATGCGCCCAGGACGAAGCCGGTGTGGGCACCGTTCAGGATGCGGACCTTGCGCTTCTTGTACGGGGTGACATCGGGCACGACCATGACGTTGACGCCGGCCTTCTTGAACGGGAGCTTGTCCTCCAGACCTGCGGGGCCCTCGATGACCCAGACGCCGAAGACTTCGCCGACGTCCAGAACGGTATCGTGGTAGCCGTTGGCCTCTTCCAGAGCAGCCAGCTCCTTCTGGTCACGGATACGGCCCGGAACGATGCGGTCCACCAGAGTGGAGCAGAAGGTGTTGGCCTCGTTCATCCAGTCGATGAACTCTGCTTCCAGATTCCAGTCCTTGGCGTAGTTGTTGCAGCACTTCTTCAGCTCTTTGCCGTTGTTGTCGATCAGCTCGCAGCTCAGGATGACCAGGCCCTTGTCGGCAGCGCCCTGGAACGCCTTGTAGCGCTCATACAGCACACGGGTCAGCTTTGCGGGGAAGCTGTTGGGGGGCACCTGGTCGAATGCGCTGTCGCCCTGGGTGTAGGCGATGCCAGCCTCAGTGGTGTTGGATACAACAGTCTCCAGATCTGCCGAGCGGGCCAGAGCCAGCACTTCGTCCCACTTGTTGTCCACATAGGGGCAGACGCAGTCGGACACGCAGGAGATCACACGCTTGGCATCGACCTTCTGGCCCTTCTCACTGCCGCGCAGATACAGGGTGTACAGACCCTCCTGCTCGTTGATCCAGTCGGCCATCTGGGGGAAGTTGCCGATGGGCTGCACCAGCTTGACTTTGCCGTTGTAGCCTGCTTTTTCGTTCGCGATATCATAGAAGTAATCCACGAATGCGCGCAGGAAGTTGCCCTCGCCGAACTGCATGACCTTGACCGGTGCATCCTTCAGGATGTAGCCGTGATAGCCCGTCTGCTCAAGAACCTTGTAATTCAAAGTTTCCATGTCTGTGTTCTCCTTTTAAGTTTGCTTTGCGGTTGCTTTGCTTCGCCTGAGAGGGCCGTGTGCCCTCCCCTTCTCTTCTCTATTTTATGCTGTTGTATACAAATAAGTCAAGTACTTTTTGCTAGATTTTTGCCCAAAAACAGGTCATTTTTATAATTTCCAGCGGTTTTCACAAGGAAAAGTCTTAAAATTTGGCAGTTTTTCAGTTGTATACATCGGCATTTTTCGGTATACTAAAAGCAGGCGCAGCTTGCCCGCACAGGCAGGCGCAAACCCGACTGTTTTATCTATCCGATGAACGAATCAGAAAAGGAGTTCGACCCATGAAAGCATTTATGGATAAGGAATTCATGCTCCAGTCTGCCACGGCTCAGCATCTGTATCACGACTATGCAGAGGATATGCCCATCTGCGACTATCACTGCCACATCCCGCCCCGCGAGATCTATGAGAACCGCCGCTTCGACAACATCGCTCAGGTCTGGCTGGGCGGCCGCAACCCGGACGGCAGCTACTTCGGCGACCACTACAAGTGGCGCGTGATGCGCTCCAACGGTGTGCCGGAAGAGTACATCACCGGGGACAAGCCCGACCGCGAGCGCTTCCAGAAGTTCGCAGAAGCTCTGCCCATGGCCATCGGCAACCCGATGTACCACTGGACCAACCTGGAGCTGCACCACTTCTTCGGCTATGAGGGCGTCCTGAACGGCGACACCGCTGAGGAAGTCTGGAATCTGTGCAACGACAAGCTGCAGCACGACCCCAAGCTGACCGTCCGCGGCCTGATCGAGCAGTCCAACGTCGCTTTCATCGGCACCACCGATGACCCCATCGACGATCTGGAGTGGCACAAGAAGATCAAGGAAGACCCCACCATCAAGTTCACCGTGGCTCCTTCCTTCCGCCCCGACAAGGCCCTCAACATCCAGAAGCCCGGCTTCGTCGAGTACATGGGCAAGCTGGCTGAGGTCGTCGGCAAGGAGAAGCTGGCCTGCATCGACTGCGTCTGCGATGCTCTGACCAAGCGCATCGAGTTCTTCGTCGAGATGGGCTGCCGCGCTACCGACCACGGCCTGGACTATGTGCCTTATCGTGAGGCCACCAAGGAAGAGGTCAACGCCATCTACCAGAAGGCCATGGCCGGCGAGGCTGTGACTGCGGAAGAGGTTGAGAAGTATCAGACCTACATCCTGATCCACCTGGGCAAGCAGTATCACCGCCTGAACGTTGCCATGCAGATCCACTACAACTGCCTGCGCGGCGTCAACCGCAAGATGAACAGCCTGCTGGGCCCCGACACCGGTTTCGACATGATCAACACTGCCACCTGCGGCGGCGAGATCGCAAGCCTGCTGAGCGCTCTGAACGACACCGACGAGTGCCCCAAGACCATCATCTACAGCCTGAACCCCGGCGATGACGCCCAGATCGGCACCATTCTGGGCTGCTTCCAGAACAGCGAGGTTCCGGGCAAGATCCAGCACGGTTCCGCCTGGTGGTTCAACGACCACAAGATCGGCATGGAAGAGCAGATGACCCGTCTGGCCAGCCTGGGCCTGCTGGGCAACTTCGTCGGTATGCTGACCGACAGCCGCAGCTTCCTGAGCTACACCCGCCACGACTACTTCCGCCGCATCCTGTGCAACATCATCGGCCAGTGGGTCGAAGATGGCGAGTATCCCAACGACGAGAAGGCTCTGGAGAAGATCGTCAAGGGCATCTGCTTCGACAACGCAAAGCGTTACTTCGCCCTGTAAGCCTCTCCCCGCCTGATCTCTCATTTCCGTTTTCCGCCCGGCCGGAGCGCTGCCCGTACAGCCTCCGGCCGGGCTTTTTTTGCGCAGTCCCTCAGCACGTTTGGCAAAACGGCTCCCCTGCCGCCCTGCGTCGGCCAAGTTCCACGCCAGGCCGCAGAAATTTCGGCACCTCCCGCCCTGCCGCAAAAAAGTTTGCAGAAAATTTCAAAAAAGACTTGCTTTTTTGCGGAGAATATGATAACATAATCAAGCCGATTGCGGCACAGCCAATCTGGACGGTTAGCTCAGCTGGTAGAGCATCTGCTTGACGTGCAGGAGGTCACAGGTTCGAGTCCTGTACCGTCCACCATACAGTTCGTACTCGAACCCGATTCTCTATGAGAAAGGGTTCGGGTACGTTTTTTGTTTACAGGAAGTTCTGAGAAGGCACTACTCGGAACAGTGGACAGGAACGAGTAAAGGCAGGGTATCACTATGATAGTGGTATCCTGCCTTTTGCTTTGCGGAATCAAGTTCGCTTTGTGCGAACTTGGTCGTCCCCCTATATGGCACGTTTGGGGGTAGTCGCTGCGTACGTGCGTACCGGGAGCCTGTACACCTCTGACAAGGTGTAACACACTAGACTTTGTGCCAAAGTCTGTGTGCCAAGGGGCCAAGCCCCTTAGAATCCCTGCGGAGCGTGTACGCACGTACGCAGAAAAATGGCAAAATTTCACTATATCGGGGTGTTCTTTCATTGGAGAGTATGATATACTCGGCTTAGTTCAACAACTCGGAATTTGAAAGGAGAAAACTCATGTATCCGTTAATATCTGTTTTTATTATAGTAGTTGGTGCGCTACTATTGGTTTTTGCAAATAAAATTATAAAAAATAACAAGGTTAATCGAATTGGCATTAAAGTGGTTGGCGGTATTCTAATTATAGTTGGTTTACTTCTGCTGTATTTTTTATTATCAGGAAAATTGACATTGCCATTATCTAAGTAAGTGAAATTCCAGTTTGCTGTACTCGTTCCTAGCAGGGTTTGGGGCAGGCACGCCCCAACAAGAAGCTGTCCCAAAGGGGCAAGAATTTTCAAGAATAGATAATTTGCGGCCACGGGACGGTTCTTGCTCTCACCTTTTTCGCTGCGTTTCGCAATTTTCACATTTCAATCTGCTCGCAGATTGTTAACAAGCTGCGCTTGACCCGATACTATAAAGGCAAGTCGAATACACGCCAAGGAGGTGCAACCATGACCGCTGTGATCTACGCTCGCTATTCCAGCGACAACCAGCGCGAAGCGTCCATTGAAGGACAGCTGCGCGACTGCAAGGACTACGCCGAGAAGAACGGAATCACCGTGGTCGGCACCTACATTGACCGTGCCTACTCTGCCAAAACGGATGACCGCCCAGACTTCCAGAGGATGATCAAGGACAGCGCAAAGAAAATCTTCGATGTGGTTCTGGTCTGGAAACTCGACCGCTTTGCCCGGAACCGCTACGATGCCGTGAACTACAAGTACCAGCTGGAGAAGAACGGTGTCCATCTGGTGTCTGCCATGGAACCCATCTCGCAGGGGCCTGAAGGCATTATGGTGGAGAGTATGCTGATTGGCATGGCAGAATACTATTCCGCCGAACTCGCCCTGAAAGTGGCGCGCGGTGAGCGCGAAAACGCCCTCCAGTGCAAGTACAACGGCGGTATCGTTCCGCTGGGCTTCACCATTCGCAAGGAGGACCGACTGTACCATATCGACCCGGAAACGGCGCCCATTGTGCAGGAGATCTTTACCCGGTACGCCAACGGCGAGCCTGCCGAGAAAATCGCAGCCTCCCTGAATGAGCGAGGGCTGCGCACCCGCACCGGCAAGCCCTTTGTCAAGAACAGCTTCTTCCAGATTTTCCGGAACCGCCGTTACATCGGCGAATACCGATATAAGGACATCGTGACACCGGGCGGCATTCCGGCTATTGTTGACCAGGATTTGTTCGACCGGGTGCAGCAGCGTTTCGAGCAGAACAAGATTGCCCACGGTCGCCCCGCAAAAGAGGATGTGAGCTATCTGCTGACCACCAAGCTGTTCTGCGGCAAGTGCGGCACCCTGATGGGCGGCGAAAGCGGCACAAGCCACATGGGAAACACCTACTATTACTACAAGTGCGGCAAAGCCAAACGCCACGGCAAGGCGCACTGCGATCTGAAAGCCATCCGCAAAGAGCCGTTGGAACGGTTCGTGGTGGAGACTGCCATCAAGGTGATTTTCAGCGATGAAATCATCGAACGGCTGATAGATTTAATTATGGAAGCCCAGCAGCAGGAGAACACCCGGCTGCCTGTCCTGAAAGACCAGCTCCGGGATACAGAGAAGCGGCTGGCAAATCTTCTGGAAGCCATTGAACAGGGCATCCTGACCCCGACCACCAAGCAGCGGCTGGACGAACTGGAAGCCCGGAAAGAAGCCCTGAACACCAGCATTTTGGAAGAAGAGCTGAAAAAGCCCGTCCTGACCCGCGAATGGATGCGGTTCTGGTTTGAAAAATTCCGCAAGGGTGACGTGGGCAGTACGGAGCACCAGCGGCAGATCATTGATACCTTTGTCAACTCGGTCTACGTCTTTGATGACCGGGTCGTACTCAATTTCAACTTCATGGATGATGCCAAAACCATCTCCCGTGAAGAGGTTTTGGGTTCGAGTGCTGTGGAGAATGCTCCACCAAACGAAAGCCTCTAACGAAAGTTAGGGGCTTTTTTGTTGCGTCTGCCGCTGTCTCATGTCAGAGCAGGACGGTACAGGACTTGAACAGGGCGGCTCTGACGACGCCAGTCGGCAGAGTAAGCAATCAGCCCGTTGGGCTGTTGCTTAGCCCGCGGTTCCTGGACCCGTAGGAATGTCTACCAAAAAAGCACGGCCTGCCGGAGTATCTTCCCCCGCCAGTGCAGGCCTGAGCGATGGCACCCTGCCTTTTGCTATTTTTCACAGAGTATGATATACTCGGCTTAGTTCAACAAATCGGAGTTTGACGAGGTAAAAGAATATGAATGGAAAACATCTATTTCTTACATCTGCAGGGTTGACCGATAAGATGAAAGAGAAATTCTTTGATATTATTGGAAAGTGTCCGAAGGATGTGAAAGTGCTTTATATTCCAACAGCTGGCATTGAAACAGATGGTGCAAGAGAGTCGCTTGCAATATGTTTTCATGAACTCTTTCTAATGGGAATTCAGTACGAAAATATATTAGTGTACAATCTGGAATTAATTCTTTCAAAAGACTATCAAAGAACCTATTCTTCGTATGTTACAACCCCGTTTATGCTTACAAGGCTATTAACTTTTGAAGAATTAAACCAATTTGATGCTGTTTTTGTCAGTGGTGGTGATGTATCTGTGCTTTGTCGTGAAATGTCTAGAACTGGTTTTGATAGAATACTTAATAATGCAATTAAAAACGGACTTATATATGTCGGAATCAGTGCAGGAAGTATGTATGCGGCGGGAAATTTAACAGATGGATTACATATTATTGACAATCCTATTATCCCCCATTGGAATGGTTCTGAAACAACAGTATTACCGAACGGCAAAGATGAGATTAAGCTTGCTGATGGAAAAGCTGTTTATGTAGAGGATAATTACATGAGTGTAATATGATGCACATGTAGGATTAGTCAAATTCCAGTTTGCCGTACTCGTTCCCAGCAGGGTTTGCCCCCCACGCCCCAACAAGAAGCTGTCCCAAGGGGCAGAAAATTTTCAAGAATTGAAAATTTGTGGCCACGGGACGGTTCTTGTCCTCTACGTTTTCCTGAAAGGATTGAAAGAGCCAAGATGATTCAAAAACACGAACTGCCTATTTTAGAGTACGATTCCAACTCGGAAGAAGTCATAAGGCCAAATCATGGTGCAGAACAGCTGAAACTTCCCGAAAAATGCGTCTATGCCTTTCTTGGAGACGCGGTTGATGATTATGCTTTCGAGGCAGAAGCCACCGTTGCTGAAACTTTTGAAACCATAACCCGGAACTATCCTGTTTACATCGTAAAGCAGGATGGCATGAAATTTTGCCTTTGCGCTGCCCCGCTGGGCGCACCTGCGGCAGCACAACTGATGGACTTCCTCATCTCCTGCGGTTGTAAGAAAATCATTTCGACTGGTTCTTGCGGTGTTCTGACCGATTTGGCCGAAAACGAATTTCTCATTCCGGTAAAGGCGTTACGAGACGAGGGAACCTCTTATCATTATCTTCCGGCATCCCGCTATATAGAGCTTAACAAAAATATCCGGGATGCCATCGAGCATACTCTTCTTGTGCAGAACATTCCGTTCCAGGAGTGTGTTACATGGACAACGGACGGTTTTTTTCGAGAAACACGAGATATGGTAGAATATCGCAAATCCGAGGGCTGTTCCACAGTTGAAATGGAGTGTGCCGCATTGGCTGCCTGTGCCCAGAAACGTGGTGCCGTCTTTGGCCAGATTCTCTACACTGCCGACTCTCTTGCGAATATTTATGCGCATGATGAGAGAGATTGGGGAAAGGGTTCTTTGCGGAAAGCGCTGGAACTCTGTATTGCTGTGCTGCAAACGATTTGAAGGTTCGGCTGCCGTGGACGGTACAGGACTCGAAAGCACGGCCTGCCGGAGTATCTTCCCCCGCCAGTGCAAGTCCGAACGGTCGTACAACAACAAAGGCAGGGTATCACCATGATGGTGGTATCCTGCCTTTTACTATTGTATCGGATTGCTCGCGCGCCCTGTTCTCGTCCTGTGCCTCTCCCCCCACAAACAAAAAATCCCCAGACAAATGTCTGAGGATTTTTGTGGTGGAGAATTAGGGACTCGAACCCCAGACCCCCTGCGTGTGATGCATGATGACTTTTTATTTTTTAGAACGTCAATTCGTTAAATAGGTTCGATTTGCTACAGATCTGCTACAAACAGCAGTTTTTACCCGGCACTAAATCTGCTGTTCTGGTTTTCTCGATTTTTGTTTTTTAGATTGTTTCTTTTGTTGGTGCAGTTCTTTCAAATCTTCAATTGCCAGCTCTGGAGCCATGGTGTGGAACATCAGATAGTTTGTGTTCATGGTCTTCGCCGGAGCCTGCGCATAAATCTCCCTGCTGGGTTCGTTGGTCAGAATATGCCAATAACGGTAAAGGTAGCCTGTCCAATACATTACTTCTCTATCATACCGGGCATTGCCCTTTTGCGTCTGAGGGCACTCGTCTGCAAATTCCTCCAGAAGATATTCTTCTCCCGCCCACTGCATCCGGTTGTACTCTGAATCAAGATCACGGGCAACCTTAGAGCGCATGAACCGCTTCATGAAATCCTCGCTGTCATAGCCCGCTTGCAAAGAAAGCTCAAACAAGCGGCCCTGAATATCGCATAGTTTCAATTGAATCAGATCCATAACGATTCACCTTCTCTGCTTTGCACCATCAAGGATTTCATCAAAAAAGCTGCCTTCTCTACGATATTCTTTGCAGATTTGGTTTGCAAATGCAATGCCATTGCTACGGTTCTGCTCGCTGGCCTTCTTCAGTGCCTGCCGTTCCATCCAAAGCAATTGGACTTCACGCTCAATCTTGACCTCATCACAGGCTTTCTGCGTAATAGCAACATACTGACGTCCAAGTTTCAGAGCAGATAGACTTTTCACCAATGCCGTATCGGTAATCGTTCCTTCAAAAAAGCTATCCAGAACATAGAACATTCTATCATTTGCAATGCTGCCAATCACCATGTCGTAGCCTTTATCCAGCTCCTGATACTTCTGGAAGAACTTCGTTCCTCGTGCGGCTTCCATTCTACCACGATGATATGCTACCAGCATAGCCCATTCAATATCAGCCGGAACATCCAAAGTTTTTAAGCTATGAAGATCAACCGATAAAATATAAAAAACAGATTGCTCATAGTCACAAATCAGCGTAAGCGGCTGGAGCGGATCAGTTCCCATATAAAATCCAGCTCCGAAGTCACAGTGGTCACGACTGGCTGGTTTGATTTTCCCCTGAATGCCTGATTTGGAGCCATGGTATAAAACCATTTTATCCGGATGCATAGCAGAGATTTCTGTAGCATCTCCGATAATAGCATCGTGTATAATTTCAGCCAACGTGATATGATTTTCTTCGCAAATCGCAAGCATTTTCTCCTGTGCAAGACGATTCGGCGTAGATTTTTCATTTTCCCAGCGGTTTACGGTTGCAAAGGACACTCCGATTTCATCCGCCAATTTCGACTGGCTCCATTGTAAAGCTGAACGAATCTCAAAGACTGTGTTCATCGGACACCTCCCGCAAGTATAACATTTGTCATCAATTTTATTGTAGCAAACGTTATATCATACGTCAAGTATTTCCGGCTCGCATTCTTTAATACAATCGGAAAAGTATAGTGATAATTCAAAGAATAAAGCGGTCCTATATTTTATAGATAGTAATATCCATCGCCTACCTTACTGTCTTTGTCATAATATCACAACAGCTATTCTTGTTCCTTTGATTGTTTTCCTATTCTATATTCTCCCTTTGGTACTCCAGACTTTTTCTTAGTTCCATATTTTTCAGACTCTGGTCCATAATCAATGATGAACAACAATTGCTTACATGTTCTAACCGTACTAATCAAATAAAACCCGATGATACCCATATAAGGATAGAACCCGATTGCTAAAACAGCTTGTTCTTCTCCTGTGTTTGTCCCGATAATGATACTCACTATAATTAAAACAAGCCCTGCAACCAAATTTTCTTTATATCGATATTGCAATTCTTTTTTTGCATCTGTCGAATTTATCTTTTTCATCAGCGGTGTATTGCTCAGGCTAACTAAAATTGATACTGATGCGAGAATAAATCCAGAGCATGCAGTTGCGCTTGTTATAATGGCATTTAGTAGGAATTCAAGCCTGTCAATTTTTATATTCTGCCAGCGATATAGTATTCCGAAAGTTACTGAAACAGCACCTGCCATTAGAAAGCGCCTGATTATCCCCCAGAGAAGTGGATGGTCTTGCAATTTTTTACCCATTCACCTCATCTCCTTACCTATATAACGTTATTTTTCATCTTTTATAATTTCACTTTTCAGATTAAAGTACAATCTTTCATGCGTAATGGGATTAGACATTGAATAGTTGAATGGTAAAACATATTTTGCTACATTACTTAGCAAATCAATCGTTTCTACTTCGCAGTCTTCTTTATCCTCAATCACGACATCTAATTTTCTAATACCGGAATACCCTAGAGCTTCCTTTATAAACGAAACTGCCTCTTGAGCATCTAATGTATTGTTCTTTCCTCTGGAAACCCTTAATTCCACCCGACAAAATTGGCTTCTAGCCTTTCTTGTAGCATTCAAAAAATCTTTCATTAGAGATTCCTTCGGCAGTTCGTCAAACGGATTTATTTCTGCTGACATTATAACTTTTCTATAATTTGCTTCCTCTGTCAAGCGCAGCAAACCTGCTTTTGCTTCTTTTACGGCTAATATAACTACGGTATCTTTGGGCGAAAGTTCCGTTAGATATGCTTCCATATTGCGAATACTTATTCCAAATCGGTTTCTTTGCATGTATAACGTATGCGTTGCTGGAGCATATGCCAGTGTAGTCGATTCTGCCGTAACTTCATCATTTCCCAATTTAATCAGCTCATATGTTCCATCATCATGTAAAATTCCCGGTAATATTTTTTCCCGAATACGAAGCACACGTAGTTCCCAGAGATTATCTTCATCATGATATTTACAAACATGAAAAATATAGCTATCTCCGTCGATAATCTTCTTTGTATCCATCGGTTCTGCTCTTGCAATTTGCTTTAACATATCTTCCAAATCATAGGTTTGGATTTCCGACTGTGTACTATAACTAGTATACGTCGGCTCCAGATGATCAAAACGAACGGACTTCTTCTTAAATTCAGGCATCTTGCATTTTCCTCCTGCACCCATTTTTTCAGAAAGATGCCCCCTACCACTTTTGGAAGGACTTTTCAGATCATGGTTGTAGCCCACCATTATTTTGTGTTTGTATGCTACCACAACCGATGTCCAATAAGTTGTATCTATAGGTCATCTTCCCATTTTTTAAGCATCTTTCACCTATTACACAAATCCCCCTAAACCTCTTCTGCGCAAAATTCCTTTGTACAATTTTTTCCTTATTTGCTCTGTGCGCTTTAATTAGGAGGCATCTACTCTCCTTTACATTGTACCGTCTTTTTTGCTGCAATGCAAGATATGTTCATATTATCACCTATAATCTCTGCCTTTTATGCTTTTTGTGTTATGGTTATTAAAAACCACTTGACTTTTTGTGAAAACATGCTATACTGATGTCACAAAGAACACAGTGGTTTTTGAAAACCAAATTTCTTGTACGGAGGTCTGTATGTCGCTCATTGTAAAAAACTTTTTTGAAAACGTGAACATCGGGGGAAATGCAACGAAAATCAGCGAGGAGATTTCGCAGCATCTCCTCCAGTCTGGCCTCCAACCCGGCAGCAATGTGCCGCTGGCTGCTTACCTTCTTTATAAGGTTGCTCAGAACAACTCCAACTCTGATGTTACGATTCAGGATATTTTTGAGGGTCAGTTGGACATCAGCGAGGGCACTCGTTACTTTGCAAAAGAGCAGCTTCCGGAAGAAGCATGGGCACAGATTCTTCCCATGGTGGATAACTACACCGCCGAAGAATTTGCACTGGCTGCACTTCTGCCTGAACACGAAGACGAGATGAAGCTCGCAATGGCAACGCCCCATACCATTTTGACGTTGGTTCATCATCTTTTGGATGTGCAGCCTGATGAGTATGTCGGAGATCTTTGCTGCGGCAGCGGCTCCGGTTTTGTTTCATTTGCGATGAACCAGCCGGAGGCGCATTACTTTGGCTATGAGATTAACGAGGAGCGTGGCGGAATCGCACGGATTCGTGCAGAGCTTCTCGGCTCAAATGTTCAGGTACGGCTTGGCGATGTATTTCGGCTCGCAGACGATAAGAACACACCCAGATTCGACAAAATGTTTTCCAACTATCCCTTTGGCATGAGACTGCGTTATCTGGGCGAAGGTTCCGATTATATGGAACGTCTTGCAGAACAGTATCCGGGGCTGTCGAAGGCAACCTCTTCGGACTGGATTTTCAATGCGCTGCTCTGCGACCTTCTTGCAGAGAGCGGCAAAGCGATTGGCATTATGACCAATGGCAGCACATGGAACAGCATTGATACCCCGATGCGCAGATATTTTGTGGAACGCAAGATGATCGAGTGTGTCATCTCTCTGCCGGTCAAGATGTTCCCGTATACCAATATCGGAACGACGCTCATTGTTTTCAGCCACGGTAACGACACCATTCGCATGATTGATGCCACCGAAATTTATCACAAAGGACGGCGGCAGAATATGTTCCTTCAGGATGACATTGCTACCATTCTTACCGCCCTGCACACGGATTCGGAATACAGCAAGGATGTTACCTTGGACGAGCTTCGCGCCAATGAGTACAACCTCAGTCTGGAACGCTATATCCAAAAGGTGCCGACCTTTCAGAATGGTGTGTCGTTCGAGAGCATTATCAAGAGCATCACGCGCGGTGCGCCCTGCACGGCCAGCCAGTTGGACAAGATGGTGTCTAACGAAGTGACGAATATGCAGTACCTGATGTTGGCAAACATCCAGAACGGCATCATTGATAACAAGCTGCCGTATCTTTCCAGCATCGAACCGAAGTACGAAAAATACTGCCTGAAGAACAATGACCTGATCCTGTCCAAGAATGGCTATCCTTATAAAGTAGCCGTTGCGTCTGTGAAGGATGGGCAGCGTATTCTGGCAAACGGTAACCTGTATATCATCGAATTGGATGAAAGCAGGGCAAACCCTTATTATATCAAAGCTTTCTTCGACAGCGAGCAGGGCATTGCAGCCCTGAAAAGCATCACGGTGGGAGCAACCATTCCCAATATCGGAGTGGACAAGCTGAAGAACGTAATGATTCCGCTGCCTTCCATGGAGGAGCAGTCGCGGGTTGCGCAGAAGTATCAGGCAACGCTGGACGAAATTGCCATGCTCAAGCTGCGGCTGGAACGAGCCGTCAACAAGCTCCACCATGTGTTCGATGAGGAGAGTGAAGAAACCAATGCTTGATGTCGAAGAACTGCTCGAACTGGAGGATAACATCCGAAAGGAATTGGACGATCATCTACCTGCTGCGCTGTCCATACTGAACCGCACCGGCGAATTGGAAACTTTCCTTAAAATGCTTGGCATGGAAGACCTGCTTCAAAGTAAGCCGCTTTATCAGGTCTATAAAACCGGAAAAATCATTGTGATCGGGCGGTCGGACGTGAAAGCGGAAGTGCTGCTTTCCATTGCCAAGAGTCTGGGACTTTCCAAAGACCGTTTTGAGCTGTACCTTGATTATGAGGACGGCAAGACCTTCGACTTTGAAAAGACGTATTGGAAGCCCCAGTATGCTTTGATTATGGTAGGCCCGATGCCTCACAGCGGCACCGGCAAGGGTGACTCCGGCAGCATCATTGCAAAAATTGAAAGCACGGAAGGCTATCCTCCGGTGGTGCGGCTGGGCACGAACGGCTTGAAAATCACAAAGACGGATTTTCGAAACAAGCTGAAAGAAATGATTGATACCAAGAAAATTGCTTAAAGTCCAACTTCTGGGACTCAAAGTATGTTATTCTATGGATACGGAACAAAAACCAGGAGGAACTCCCTATGTCCATGAAGGAATTGCAGAAACAGACGGATGCCAACATCCGCGCAAAAGCTGACCTGATCTGGCAGATCGCCACCCATCTGGTGGGTCTGTTCAAGCCCCATGAGTACGGCAAGGTCATTCTGCCTATGACGGTGCTGAAGCGTTTTGACGATGCCCTGAAGCCCACCAAGGATGCCGTGGTCGCCATGGCAAAAAAGCTGGATTCGCAGCACATCGAGGGTGCCGCCCGTGATGGCATCCTCTGCCGCATTTCCGGCTATGACTTCTACAACACGAGCAATTTCGATTTTGCCAAGCTGGTGGCAGAGCCGGATGATGTGGAGAGCAACTTTGAAGCCTACCTTCAGGGCTTTTCTTCCAACGTCAAGGACATCATCGAAAACTTCGACTTTGCTAACACGGTCAAGCTGATGGTCAAGGGCGGTGTTCTCTATGTCACATTGCAGGAGTTCAACGCCGAAAAGGGCGAGATGTCCCCGGAGAAAGTCACCTCCACCGACATGGGCTACATTTTTGAAGAGCTGATCCGCAAGTTCTCCGAATCTTACGACGAGCAGGCCGGTGCTCACTTCACCAGCCGGGATATTATTTACCTGATGACCGAGTTGCTCATCGCACCCGAAAAGGAACAGATCACCGCTGAGGGCTGCACCAAGACCGCCTATGACATGGCAATGGGCACCTCGCAGATGCTGGGCTGCCTGACCGAGCGTCTGCAGGAGGTCAGCAGCGATGCCACCCTGACCTGCTTCGGGCAGGAGTTCAACCCCGAAACCTATGCCATCGCCAAGGCAGATATGCTCATCAAGGGCGGCAACGCTTCCGGCATGAAATACGGCGACACCCTGAGCGACGATGCGTTCAGCGGCTACGAGTTCGATTATGTCATCTCCAACCCGCCCTTCGGCATCGACTGGAAACGCGAGAAAACGCAGGTGGAAGCCGAAGCCAAACTCGGCTATGATGGACGGTTTGGCCCCGGCCTGCCCGCCATTTCCGACGGACAGATGCTGTTCATGCTCAACGGCGTGAAAAAGCTGAAGGAAGGCTCCGGCCGCATGGCAATCATTCAGAACGGTTCCTCCCTGTTCACCGGCGATGCCGGCAGCGGTGCCTCCGAGATTCGCCGCTATCTTATCCACGAAGATCTGGTGGAAGCCATTGTGCAGCTGCCCACCGACTTGTTCTACAATACTGGCATCTCCACTTACATCTGGGTGCTGACCAAGGGCAAGCCCATGCACCGCAGCGGACGGGTGCAGCTCATTGATGCCAGCAACTGCTTCGTCAAACGCCGCAAGAACATTGGCAGCAAGCGAGTTGACCTGAGCGACGACTGCATCGACCTCATTTTGCAGGCCTACGAGGGCTTTGACCAGAATGATGTCTATACCGCCGATGACCTTGTTGTGGAGTCCAAGGTATTTGCCAAGGACTTCTTCGGCTTTACCAAGGTGACGGTGGAGACCGCACAGGCCGATGAGAACGGCAAGCCCATCCTGAAACGGGGCAAAAAGCAGCCGGTCAAGGGGGCATCCGACAGCGAGATCATTCCGCTGAACGAAAACATTGACGCTTACATGGCAAAAAATGTCCTGCCCTACAACCCGCTGGCCTACATCGACCCGGCAAAGGATAAGATTGGCTACGAGATCCCGTTTACCCGGCTGTTCTATAAGTTTGAAGCCCCGGAATCCTCCGCATCCATCTTCGAGGACATCAAGGCGTTGGAGGCAAAGGAAACTGTGCTGATGAAGGAGCTGTTTGGAAATGCGTAAAATGAAGGATAGCGGTGTGGCGTGGCTGGGTGAAATTCCGGAAGATTGGGCGGTTGTTTTTAACAAGCATTTAATGAAGAAAGTAAAGTGCATCAGAGAAAAATATACCGGAGAAGATGTTTTATCGCTTACAATGAAGGGCGTCCTTATACGGGATTTGGATAATCCTTCCGGCAAAATGCCTGCAACTTTCGATGGTTACCAGTTTGTTGAGGCTGGAAATTTGCTGATGTGCTTGTTCGATATTGATGTCACACCGCGTTGCATCGGTCTGATAAAAAATGATGGCGTTTGCAGCCCCGCATACAGTCAGTTCAAGCTAAATGATTTGGCGGATGCTGGATACTATTACTATTATTATTTGAATCTTGACAACACAAAAGAACTCCTACATTTGGCAAAAAATTTAAGGCATTCTCTGACCGAAGAGCAGTTTGGTTCTATTCCAACAGCGCTTCCTCCCTTAGATGTGCAAAAGAAAATTTCTCACAAATTAGAGAGAAAAGTTTCTGAAGCAGATGCTTTAATCACCAACGTGCAAGCACAAATTGAAAAGCTGAAAGCCTATAAACAGAGCTTGATCACCGAGGTTGTCACCAAAGGGCTTGACCCCAATGTACCTATGAAGGATAGTAGCGTGGAGTGGATTGGGGAAATTCCTTCTTCTTGGAACACCATTCGAGTAAAGCAGCTTCTTCGTGAGCGAAAAGAACGTTCTGTTGACGGAAAAGAAGAGCCGTTGTCCATGAGTCAGAAAGTCGGTCTTGTTCCAACAAAAACACTGGATTCCATCCCGAATATGGCATCGTCTTTTGTTGGTGCAAAGTTAGCTTATGTGGACGACCTTGTATTTAATAAGCTAAAAGCACATCTTGGAGTTTTTTCGGTTTCCAAGTATGATGGATTGGTTAGCCCGGATTATGCAGTTTATTATTCTACTGGCGTTGCCGATTTGAAATATCTTGAATACTTGTTCAAAACACCGCAGTGTATCTCAGAGTTTAGAAAACGTTCAACAGGAATCGCAGCAGGTTTGACAAGATTGTACACAGATGGATTGTTTGCGATTGAATGTCCGTTTCCGTCAAAAGACAAGCAACACGAAATTGTGGCACATCTTAACAAAAAATGTGCTCAGATCGATGAGCTTACTGCCATCAAACAGACCAAAATCGAAAAACTGGAGCAGTACAAACGCTCACTCATTTACGAGTACGTTACCGGAAAGAAGGAGGTCTCCTGAGTGGAAACAAGCCTTACGGATATCAAAAAGCAGTATGAGAAGCTAAAGAATCTCATGGGGGACAAGGAAGCCTTTGATCTTTCAGACGAAGATGCGCTCCGCTGTCAGGACGCGTTGAGCCTGCTTAAGAGCCGCAACTACATTCTGGATGCCAGCACACTATGCGAAAAGCGGTACATTAAGGCGGCTGAATGGGACGGCTTCGAGGACTGGCTGGACGAGATGATAAAAGAATCCAAGCGTTTGAGCCGCCGGGAGTGTACGATTGCCATTGTCAGTGCCGTGATTGGCGCAGCTATCGGCCTGATTCCTACGATTATTGGCGCATTGTGTTGATTTATCTGTCTATGCAGTGTTATGATAGATGCAAGATACTCAGAGTCAAAAAGTTTTTAGCAAAAATGCGCTTAAAATTGCAGGTCAAATCAAAAAGTAAGGAGCCATCATGGACAAAAGTGAGAAACGGTTCGAGGGGGACATTGAAGCCTTTCTGATCTCTCCGCAGGGCGGGTATGTGCAGTTCAACGGGCAGGATGCGGACGGCAACTGGGTACATAGCCGTCAGCACGATGTAGAAAAGTGCATCTATATGGATGTGCTGTGCGAGTTTATCGCCAAGACTCAGCCGAAAGAATGGGCGAAATATACTCGGTACTACGGCGACAAGGCGGCAGAAAAGTTGTATCATCGGCTGGAGACCACCATCACCAACCAGGGGTTGCTCCATGTCCTGCGCAACGGCATCGAGGATATGGGCTGCAAACTGCGGGTGTGCTACTTCAAGCCGGAATCCCGGCTGAACCCCGAAGCAATGGAACGCTACGAGGCCAATATTCTGGGCTGCACCCGGCAGTTCCGCTATTCCACGGGCAACACGAACACCATTGATATGGTGCTTTCGGTCAACGGTATCCCGGTGGTTGCACTGGAACTGAAAAATCAGCTCACCGGGCAGGACTGCGCCTGTGCAATCAACCAATACAAGAATGACCGCAGCTCCAAGGAATTTGCATTTCGTCCCAACCACCGTTTTCTCGTTTATTTTGCCGTTGACCTCTATGAAGTGTGGATGACGACCCAGCTTGCGGACGGCAGCACGCGGTTTATGCCCTTCAATCAGGGTTCCAACGGCGCAGGTCAGAGCGGTGGTGCAGGCAACCCGGCAAACCCGAACGGCTATGTCACCAGTTATCTGTGGGAAGAAGTTTTGCAGCGGGACAGCCTGCTGGATCTGATCCAGCGGTTCATTTCCAATGTAAAGGAAAAAGAAACCGAGGAAAAGAACGGCGTGGTGAAAACCATCACCAAGGAAAAGATGCTTTTCCCGCGGTATCATCAATACGATGTTGTGCGGAAAGTGCTGGCCGATGTAAAGCAGAACGGCCCCAGCAAAAATTATCTCATCCAGCATTCGGCGGGTTCGGGCAAGTCCAACTCCATTGCATGGATCGCCTATCGGCTGGCATCCGTCCATGATGACAACGACAACAGCATTTTTGATTCGGTTATCGTTGTCACCAACCGTGTGGTGCTAGACAGCCAGTTGCAGGACACCATCAACAGCTTTGAGCATCAGGCAGGACTGGTGGAAGCCATTGACGATAAGAAGAACTCTCACACCCTTGCCGAAGCAATCAACGACAAAAAGCGCATTATCATCTGCACCATCCAGAAGTTCCTCTTTGCCAAGAAGGACATGGAAATATTCCGGGGGCGCAAGTTCGCCATCATCATTGATGAAGCCCATCAGGGACAGAACGGCGAGAGTGCAAAATCGCTTCGCCGCAGCCTGATCGACATGGATGTTGCCACAAAGGAATACGCTGCCGAGGCTGGGATTGCGGAGGAGGATGTAGACCTGACCGACGACTATATCAATGAAATCATCGGACAGGGTCGGCACGAAAACCAGTCTTTCTTTGCCTTTACCGCTACCCCGAAAGGGCAGACCATCGAAAACTTCGGTACGGAGGTCGGCGTAAAGCCGGATGGCGAACCCATCAAGGCACCGTTCCATGTCTATTCCATGCGGCAGGCCATTGAGGAGCATTACATTCTGGATGTGCTTTCCAACTACACCACTATCAAGGAAGCATTCAAGCTAATTCGTGTGTCGGAGGACAACCCGGAGCTGATCGAAGGGCAGACTTCCCGTGCGCTGTTCAAGTATTACAAGAAGCACGGCTACACCATCGCCCAGAAAACCGAGATGATCATGGCAAACTTTCTGGAGAACTGCCGCTATCAGATTGATCGCAAGGGTAAAGCCATGATCGTTGCAGACAGCCGTGCCAACGCCGTACGCTACTATCTCGCTGTCAAGCGTTATATCGAGGCGCACCCGAACGAATGCACCGGTTGTGATGCCATGATTGCCTTCTCTGGTGAGGTTACGCTGGAAGATTACCCCAGCGATAAGCCGTTTACTGAGGCAACTATGAACCTTGACGAAAAGGGGCGGTACATCACTACAGACAAAATGTTCCGTCAGGCGTTCCACAGCAACCAGTATAATATTCTGGTGGTTGCCAACAAGTATCAGACCGGCTTTGACGAACCGCTGCTGCATACCATGTATGTGGACAAGAAGCTGCGGGATGTGACCGCCGTGCAGACCCTCTCCCGGCTGAACCGTACCTGTCCAGGCAAGAGCAGCACCTTTGTCCTCGACTTTGAAAACACCGAGGAAGATATTCGGGATGCTTTCCTGCCCTACTACGAAACTACCATTCTGGAGGGAAGCGCCGATCTGAACAAGGTCTATGACCTGCGCAATAAGATCCGCGATTATATGCTCTACAACATGGACGATGTGGAGACCTTCAACGCATTCATGGCTGCACAAGCAGGCAAAAAGCAGGATGCCGCTGCCCTCGGACGGCTGACCGGGATGTTCCGCCCGGTGATCACACGGTATCAGCAGTTGACCGAAGAGGAACGCTATGTAGCACGGGATTATGTGCGCAAATTTAATGGAGCCTACTCCTACATCACGCAGCTGGTGCGGCTCCATGATAAAGACCTGTTCGATGAGTATCAGTACACGCTGCACCTTGCCCGCCTTCTGCCGCCTGCCGGAGAAAATGAGATCGTGGATGTGGAGGACAAGATCAAGCTGGAATATGCATCCCTGACCGAAACGTTCA
Source organism: Faecalibacterium sp. AF28-13AC (assembly GCF_003478405.1). Classification (NCBI taxonomy): domain Bacteria; kingdom Bacillati; phylum Bacillota; class Clostridia; order Eubacteriales; family Oscillospiraceae; genus Faecalibacterium; species Faecalibacterium sp. AF28-13AC. Next base: position 120,183 of record NZ_QUFG01000006.1, read on the forward strand.
AGGGTGCAATCGTTCTGGACGAAAAGCCGACGATCCTCACGCCCACCAGCGGCATGACACCAAAGGTGCCGAACAAGAAGAAGGACACCCTGCAAAGCATCATCAACAAAGTGAACGAGCGGTTCAACGGCAACTTTACGGACTCTGACCGTGTGATCATCGAGGGCATCTACCAGATGTTTATGAAGGATGCCGACGTGAAGAAGTTTAAGAAGTATGCCAAGGACAACAGCACGGAGATGTTTGTGCAGTCGCTGTTCCCGGACAAGTTCAAGGACATCGTGACCCAGTGCTTCCTTGATAACAACGATTCCTTCTCCAAGCTGTTCAATGACCCTGACTTCTACCAGAAAGTGCAGGATGCCATGGCGGCGGAACTGTATAAGGCTCTGCGGAAGGATTGAGGCTTCCATGTACCCCTTGTGAAGTTCTCCTGCGCCGCTATGATGCAACCATAAGCTTTCCCTTCCGGTTACACAGCCATAATAAAATGCCCAAAAGAAAACTGAGATAGACTTCCCATAAAAGGATGTCTATCTCAGTTTTGTTATACGGGGGATATATTCTATCCTGTATTCTTTTACCGGAACAGTTCTTTTTCTGCTCCAAAAGCACTGTCAGCACCCGTTCTTTCAACAAATAGCGGAACTGTGGTGGATAATACGGAAGATAAAATCAGACGATTTCCAGCCATTTATAATCCTCCGCCATTCTGCCCTGCGTTTTCTCAACCAGTTGCACCGGGTCATACTCTGACACGCCAACTTCCTTCAGATAATAGTCCAGCCCGCAGCGGGTCTTTGGAATGCAGCGGTCTGCCAGAAAATTCAAAAAATCTTCCCATGTAGGTGTTTTATTCATACCAAATGCCGTATCCAGAACCGACGCCACTCTGTTTTCCACACAAACCTGCTTCGCAGTGAAGTCTGCAAGAGCCACCGTGCAAAGTGTATTTTTATCGTAATAACGATATTCTTTCAGTTGATGTCCCTGCTGCTGCGCCTTGCTGCGGAATTGTTTCAGGTCCGTTGCCGCAGCAGCTTGTATCATGATTTTTTCTCCATCAAAAGAAAGTTCCAGCCGGTCATCTTTGGATACTCCGAGAGCACTAAGCCAGCCTGCCGGAAGATTGACAGAATACTTCTCAGCATTTTTGCTGGCAGTCCCTCCTGCCTTCCGGGTCATAATTTTCACGATACGCTGTTCCATTTTCTCACCTCATTCCTTTTTAAATATATCATATTGGCCGCCAATATACAGGTTATTGATTCAATTTTTCTTCGTATTCTGATGGATGCATCGCTCTTTTTATTTTCTGAATAACTCACCCAGATAATATAATCGTGATCCGAAACCTCTGAGCCGAAAGACTCAGGGGCTATTTTTATGTCTGGAGGTGATTTTCTATGCTGTTCCGTATCATCGTTGTCATCATCACCATTACGGTTTCATTTTAAGCTGCATCCGCACAGAAAGGAGATGTCCCCATGAACTTTTTACCTGAGCTCATTCAGAAACTTGGCACGGTTCTTGTTGAAGTCCTCGTGCTGATCGCTGAAGAAGTCGAAAAGAAAAACTAACGAAAACAAATCAAAAAGGAGATTTTACTATGTCCGCAAACGTTGAAACCATGTTCTCTGTCCGTGAGACCCCTTGGCACGGCCTTGGCCGTATCATCATGGATGCCCCTGCAAGCCGTGAAGCTTTGGAACTGGCTGGTCTGGATTGGCAGGTAGAGAGCCGTAATATCTATTCCGGCACGGGTGCTATGATTCCCGGCTATCGGGCGAATGTCCGCAGCACGGATGATTCCGTACTCGGTGTCGTATCTGACCGCTACCGCATTGTGCAGAACGAAGAAGCATTCCAGTTCACGGATGATCTGCTGGGTGAGGGCGTTACTTATGAAACTGCTGGTTCCTTGCAGGGCGGCAAGAAGGTCTGGATGCTGGCAAAGCTGCCGGAGAGGTATATCATCGCCGGAGACGAAGTAACCCCATATCTTGTGTTCTTCAACAGTCACGATGGCAGTTCTGGTGTCAAGGTCGCTATGACCCCGGTTCGCGTGGTCTGCCAGAACACCCTGAATCTGGCTCTGGGCACGGCAAAGCGCATCTGGACTGCTCGCCATACCGAAAATGTTCTGCTCCGTGTGCAGGATGCCCGTGAGACCTTGCAGCTTGCCAACAACTATATGGGGGAGCTGGGCAAGGGCATCCATGAGCTAACCACCATCAAGCTGTCTGACCGCAAGGTACAGGAGTTCATCAACGAGTTCTTCCCTATCACGGAAGACTTGACCGATGGCCAGCGGAAGAACAACCTGCGCTTGCAGGAAGATTTGAAGGCTCGCTATTATAATGCGCCGGATCTGGAATGGGTCGGCAAGAACGGTTGGCGCTTTATCAACGCAGTCTCCGATTTTGCTACCCACGCAGATCCTCTCCGCAAGACCAAAAACTACAACGAGAACCTGTTCCTGCGCACCGCAGAGGGTAACCCCATGATCGACAAGGCTTACAAGATGGTGCTGGCAGCAGCATAAAGGAGCAAGCCATGAATGATGTAAATAACCGCATTTTCAAGGAATTCACGGAATTTTTTGACAACGTTGAGAAGAGTGCTTCTGAAATCAGCGTTACCATGGCTTATGAGATCACGATGAAAAGTACCATCAGCACCGCCATTATTGTTTTGGAATCCGAGGGCAGACTGGAGGAGCGCTACTGGAACCATCTCAGGGTGCAAAATAATATTCTGGATTTTCTTTATGACCTGTGGGTTGGCTCTTGCCATTCGTTAGCTGCCGACTTTTCCACCATCATGAAAGACTTGGTGGAATATGACTTCATTCTTGCCGAATCTATTATGAAAGAAAGGATGCAAAGCGCATGAAAAGATTGATTTCAACTTTGAACCTGTCCAAAGAGGATTGGCTCCGCTACCGTAAGTGCGGTATTACCGGCACCGATGCAGGTGCCATTCTGGGTGTAAATCCCTATCGTTCTGCTTTTCAGGTTTACTGCGACAAAAACAGCGAAACTATTGAGAACATCGATAATGAGGCTATGCGCCAGGGACGCGATCTGGAAGATTATGTCGCACAACGCTTCACCGAAGCAACCGGTCTGAAGGTACGCCGTGCAAATGCCATCTACCAGAGCGAGGAACATCCGCTGCTTCTGGCAGACTTTGACCGCCTGATCGTTGGGCAGAAAGCAGGACTGGAATGCAAAACGGTCTCACCGTTCTCTGCGGATAAGTGGGCAGATGGCAAAATCCCTGCACATTACATGGCTCAGGTCAATCACTATCTGGCTGTCAGCGGTTTTGACTGCTGGTACATTGCTGCTCTGATTTTCGGGAAGGAACTGGTGATTCACAAGATCACAACCGACAAAGAAGTTCTGAACAACCTCATTGCCAAGGAAGAGCACTTCTGGAAATACAACGTGATGCCCGAAATTCCGCCTGTACCTACCGGAAGCGAGGGGGATACACAGCAGATCAATCAGCTGTACTCTGCAGATGATCGAAACAAAACTGCCGATCTTAATCCCATCCGCGACCTGTTGGATAAGCGGCAGGAGCTTTCTGATCAGATCGAACAGCTGGAGCAGGAAAAAGCCTCTATTGAACAGCAGGTGAAGTTGGAGATGCAGGACGCCGCCTATGGTACAGCACCGGGCTACAAGGTGTCCTGGGTATCCTCCGAAAGTAAACGGGTAGACTCCCAGCGTTTGAAGAAAGAACAGCCCGATATTTTCAATCGGTACAGCAAGAATGTAAGCAGCCGCATGTTTACCATTATCCATGCAGCATAATTTTTGTACGCCTATAGGCACACAAAATTCGCATTTCAGCTATTTTTGCTTAATAGAAAAGCACAATACTGTTTACACAACAATAATTGTATGCTAAGATAAGAATATGAGGTGATGCACGATGGTTCTGCGCAAAAGTTATTTGGATAAGATCATTCCTTTTATCGATCAGGATCTGATCAAAGTTCTGGTTGGAATCCGGCGCTGTGGAAAAACAGTCCTTCTCGGTCAGATCAAGGACGTGCTCCTTCGGCGCAACATTCCCGCACAGAACATTATTCAGGCCAATTTTGAGTCCATGCGCTTCCGCAACACCCGTACTGCAGAAACGCTTTACGACTACATCGCAGAAAAAGCGGAAGGCTGCACCGGCAAAATTTATATTCTTCTGGATGAGATTCAGGAGGTGGAGCGCTGGCAGATTGCAATCAATTCTCTTCGTGTCGATTTCGATTGTGATATTTACCTGACCGGCTCCAATTCCAAGCTGCTTTCCGGCGAACTGGCAACCTATCTTTCCGGACGATACATCCAGATTCAGGTTTTCCCCTTTTCGCTGGCCGAAGCAAAACAGCAATGCATTGAAAACGGAACCTATACTTCGGATGAAAAGCTCTTCGCAGACTATTTGAAGTACGGCGGTTTTCCGCAGCGTTTCTTCCTCCCTGACGATCATTCAATCACCACCTATCTGGACGATCTTTACGAGGCTATCATTGTCCGTGACATCATGCTGCGCCACAATATTCGCGAACAGACCGCATTACGTAATGTCCTTGCATTCCTGCTGGACAATATCGGCAATCCGTTTTCTGCCCGTAATATCAGTGGACGCATGGTTTCGGAAGGAATCAAGACAACCACTGCTACCGTACTGAACTACGTTGATTATTTCAAGGAAGCCTTTATCCTTCTGAATGCAAGCCGCTATGATATCAAAGGAAAAGCGCTCCTGTCCAGCACAGAAAAGTACTATGCAGTCGATCTTGGCCTGCGGAACGTTATCAAGAAAAGCGAAAAGCTTGACAGCAACAAGCTGTATGAGAACATCGTATATCTGGAAATGCGGAGCCGTGGCTATGAAGTTCAGGTCGGCAAGCTGGACGACACCGAAATTGATTTTATCTGCTACCGTGGAGATGAAAAGCTCTATATTCAGGTTGCTTACCTGATCACTCCCGCCGATGAAGAACGGGAGTTCGGTAATCTTGAGCGGCTGCACGACAACTATCCTAAGTATGTTATCAGTGGTGATTTGATGAATTTAAGCCGAAACGGAATCATTCATCGAAACATCATTGATTTTCTGCTCAATCCGTAATTTTCACATCATAGGGCACAACAGTTGACGCTGTTGTGCCCTTTTTCTTTATCAGAATTGGAGGCATTCTTATGGAAAATCCATTCGTAAAATTATTTGCTATCGACTTCAAAGATCATCTGGAAGTCAAAAAGTCCGGCAATACCGAGCTGAAATATGTAAGCTGGGCGTATGCCTGGGCAGAGGTGAAGAAGCTGTATCCCGCTGCCAGCTACGAGGTCAAGAAATTCAACGGCCTGCCCTATGTTTATGACCCCATAACCGGCTTCATGGTGTATACCTCGGTCACGATTGAGGGAGTTTCGCACGAAATGTGGCTGCCTGTACTGGATGGCGCAAACAAAGCCATGAAAGCTGTGCCTTACACCTATACCACCCCGAAATGGGACTACAATCCGCAGACCCGCCGCCGTGAAAAGGTCGGCATGGAAGAGCGCACCGTAGAAGCAGCCTCCATGTTCGATGTGAATAAGGCTATCATGCGGTGCTTGGTGAAAAACCTTGCTATGTTTGGCCTTGGTCTGTACGTTTATGCCGGAGAAGATTTGCCGGAGGATGCCGCACCGCAGCCGGAGGCAGAACCGCAAAAGCAGCCGAAACCGAAATCCACCAGCCAGAAGCAGGAACAGCCGCCGATGCCCTGCATCTGCGCTCGCTGCAATCAGCCCATCAAGAGGGTCAAGCTGAAGGATGGCTCCATCATGCAGGCGGCAGAGTTTGCCGCCACCCATGAGGGAATGTGCGCTGACTGCTATAAAGCCACCAGATTGAACGTAGCATAATAAAACTGCTCTATTTCGATGTCACTTGATTCTTGTATGATTCTATATTTCATGGTACACTTACAGTAGTAAGTTCTGAAAGCTCATCTCTATGAGCGGAAAGGAGCATTGCATGGCAGATTTGCAGTTTCCTGTTGGGATCTCAAATTTCTCAGAGATTCGTACCAAAGGATATTATTATATTGATAAGACCAATCTGATTGCAGAGATTCTGGATGGCGGCATTCCTAAAGTCAACTTGATTACTCGCCCTCGTCGTTTCGGAAAATCTCTCGGTATGAGCACTCTCGCAAATTTTCTGGACATCACCAAAGACAGCAAGCAGATGTTTGAGGGATTGGCGATCTCCAAAAATACGGAACTTTGCAAAAAGTGGATGAATCAGTGTCCTGTGGTCTTTTTCTCTTTCAAGGACACGGACGGTCTGACCTTTGAAAGTGCCTATGGAATGCTGTGCATGAAGCTGGCATTTGCATTTCAGGATTATCAGTTTCTTTTGGACGACGATGCTATTTCTGACGATGACAAAGGCATCTTTAAGCGGATTCTGGGACGCACTGCATCCATGGATGAAACAAAAAGCTGCTTTTTGCTATTGACTCGGATGCTGGAAATCCATTTCAAAAAGTCGGCGGTCGTCATTCTGGATGAGTATGATGTTCCCATTGCCAAAGCCAGCAGCAACGGATATTATTCGCAGATGCTGGACGTGATGCGGGCTATGATGAGCACCACGCTCAAAGACAACACCTCCCTCGACTTTGCTGTTGTTACTGGCTGCCTGAAAATTGCCAAAGAAAGCATTTTTACCGGGACGAACAATTTCGTTTCGGATACGATTCTTTCTCCCCGGTTGAGCGAATCCTTTGGTTTTACACAGGCAGATGTAGATCAAATGCTGAAAGATGCCGGTCTTGAATCGCAGTCTGCTGAAATCAAGGCATGGTACGACGGTTACCATTTTGGCGATGCAGACATTTATTGTCCGTGGGACGTAATCAGTTATCTGCGGGATTTCCAGTATGGTGTAGCACAGAAGCCGAAAAGCTATTGGAAAAACACCAGTGATAACGCCATCATCCGTTCTTTTATCGACTATGCAGGCGACAATATCACCACAAAGCTTGAAACTCTGATGGCTGGCGGCTCCATTGTTCAGCATATTGAAGAAAACCTGACCTACGATTATCTGCACTCCTCTGAGGAAAATCTTTGGAGTGTGCTGTACCTGACGGGCTATCTGACCAAAGTTCGGGATAAAGATCTGACGGATTCTCTGCCGGATGGCTGCTCTGCGTTGATGATTCCCAATGCAGAGATTCGGGAAATTTTTGAAACCACTGTAAGCAAATGGTTTGACGATAGTGCTAAGGCGTGGAACCGCAGCCCTTTGTTTGATGCAGTCTGGAGCGGAAACAGCGAAGCTCTGACAAAAGAAATGACCAAGCTGCTGCGCATGACCATCAGCTACCATGACTATCGGGAGGATTTTTACCACGCTTTCCTTGCAGGCATCTTTACTGGTGCTGGCTATGTGGTAGAATCCAACAAAGAGCATGGCGAGGGGCGCAGCGATGTCATTGTAAAGGATATCCGCAATGGCCGTGTGGCAATTTTTGAAGCCAAGTATGCCAAAACTCTGGATGCTCTGCCGGATGCCTGTGATACTGCCATTCAGCAGATCAATGACCGGATGTATGCAGCGGACTTCCGGGACGACTATGATGACATCCTCTGTTATGGCATCGCATTCTTCAAAAAACGTTGCATGGTAAGAAAAAAATAATTATCTACTGGGGGAGCATCTTCGGATGCTCCCCCTTTACTTTTGCAGGGTAGTCCGTGTGGATTGTCCTGTTTTTATTTGGAGGTACACAATGGAAGAACAAAAAATCAAAGTCCTTGCGCTCCTGCCAATGGAGTTGCCAAAGGAGATCAAGCTGGACAACACTCTTGAAGCTATGCAGAAATTTGTAGATGGCAACATCGACTGCCTGACCTTCTATGATTCCGGCTCAGAGGTCGTTCTGGTCTGCAACGATGAAGGCAAGTTGCTTGGCCTGCCGCTCAATCGTCCGCTGTGGGATGGAGCCGATGTTCTTGCCGGGCCGGGATTTCTGGCCGGATGTGACAACGAAGGGAATCTGACTTCCCTGCCGCAGAGTGCAATGGATTTCTACAAAGAGAGATTCAGAGCTTTTATCATTGAAATCTAAGGAGGACAGATTATGACCTTTCATGCAATGACCGAACACTACGAAGAGATCACGGTTTGTGGAAAGCCTGCACTGTTCACCAGCATCCGCATCAAGAGAGATACTGTCCCGGATGGTCTGTACGCCTACGATGTCCGGCACGACGATGAGTGCCGGGGCATCCCTTGTGAAATCGCACCCTTTGTGATGGTCAACCACTGGGGCACCATTATCCTTGCGGAACCGCTGGACCTGCCGGACGATGGGCGGCGATATATTGACGAAGAAACCGACTGGGACTATTCTCCTTTGGAGGGCGAGGGCACCACCGACCATAAGCCGTGTACCACCATTTCCGATTTTATGGCTGTCTACGGCCACCAAAAACTGTCTTAAAGATGCCGTGTGGACAGTTTTGTATCAAAATCAGCGATTTTCAGGCTATTTCGAGCTGCAAAATACAGTCTTAAAAATGTCGCTCGTTATCTTTGAGCCAGAAAGGAGACGCATGAACATCTATGGCTATTGCCGAATCTCTACGGCAAAGCAGAGCATTGACCGTCAGATTCGCAACATCAAGGCCGAGTACCCGACTGCCCATATCGTGCAGGAAGCCTATACTGGCACATCTATCTTTCGTCCAGAGTGGCTGAAGCTTTACCGGGTTCTGAAAGCAGGAGATACGGTGGTGTTCGATTCAGTGTCCCGGATGTCCAGAAATGCAGAAGAAGGTTTTGCTCTGTACGAAGACCTCTATCATAAGGGTATCCGGCTGGTGTTCTTGAAAGAACACCACATCGACACCGAGACTTATAAAAAAGCCCTGTCCGGCAGCATTGCCATGACAGGGACGAATGTGGACTTCATCTTGAAGGGCATCAACGAGTATCTGATGGCCTTGGCAAAAGAACAGATCAAGCTGGCCTTTGAGCAGTCCGAAAAAGAAGTTGCCGATCTGCACCAGCGCACCCGTGAGGGACTGTTGACCGCCCGGCTGAACGGTAAGCAGGTTGGTCGCAAAAAAGGTGTTGGCTTTGAAACGAAAAAAGCCAGAGAAGCCAAGCAGATCATCCGCACCCACTGCAAGACCTTTGGCGGCACACTTGATGATGCCGAGTGTATGAAGCACACAGGGCTTGCCCGGAATACGTATTATAAGTACAAGCGTCAGATTCGTGCCGAACGGATGGCAGAGCAGGATTTGCCGAAAGGAGCAAGTATCTTTTATGAACCGCCAAAATCATTCTGAGCCGGAGAACAGGCTCACCCCGGAGGAACAGCAGGAGTTTTTGAAACTTCTGGCCCAGCTTTCCCCGGAGCAGCGTGAAGCACTGAAAGAAGTGCTCAGGTCCTTTACTTAACAAAAATGTGCAGGGCGGCGTTGCTGCTACCCTGCACATTTTTATTTTTTCATTTCTAAACCAAATTTTTATTAAAAGCCGAAAACGCCAGCCACATCGTAGCAGAAATCACTGATTCGGTCTTTCATCGTTCGAGCTGCCTCAACTGTTCGTTTTGCAACTTTTTCAATTGCTGCTTTAGCGTGTTCACGAATTCTCTGCGCACCCTTTGCAACAAGCTCGCCTATTTTAGATCCGGCCATATATGCAACGGTACTACCGACAAAACCGCCAACGGCTGCTCCCATTGGACCAAACACTGCACCCATGGAGGCTCCTAGTGCAGCACCCTCCGCCATTGCCATAAGTCCCGCTGCCGTTGCAACCGAAGTCTGTTCAATCTTTTCAAATCCTTCCTTGAGAGAAAGGTCTCCCGTTGCAACCTTGCCAAGAATTTTTGCATCTTCGACTGCAATATAAACAATATTCGCAATCGTACCCGTAGGTGTTCCTTTCGGAATAATTGTAATGATTTCTTTTTCAGCTGCAACTTTTAATGCACCCGCTGCTGCCGCCTTGATGCCAAAATCCGCGCCGCTCAAAAGAGCTGTTTCGGCTACTTCTTCGCCTTTGATTTCTTCGCCGTTCCAAACTTTTTGAGCAATGTCCATTCCTGCGCCAATCACAACACCTTGCAACGCCGAGTAGCCCACCTGTTTTCCAATTCCAACAGCAAGGTCTTTAACCTGATATTCATTCCAATTCAGTTCATTCCACTGACCACTCTGGGCTTCTTCTTGCATCTGTTTTGCACGATCTTTTGTCAGCGGATTGCTACTGGTTCCATCTGGCGCTACGATAACATTTGTAGATTTGCTTTCAATTTCCTGCCCATCGGGAATCAATTTCTGCTGTCCACGGTAATCGCCTTTTTCAAACATTTCTGCCGTAGACTGCGCATCTTTTCCATACTTACATTGATACCGCCGAACAATTTTACCTTCGCCATCTACAATAACAACATCTACAGAGTTTTTGCCGTATGCCCCATCTGGTTCCAAAACTTTTGCACGGTACTCGCTTCCGGTTGCTTCTGCATTCAGATTAAAGGTTTGAGCATGATATTGCTCTGCAATGTACCCATCCAAATTTGGATTTTTGCTAACACTTCCTGCCTTTGTCGTAATGGTCTGGTAAAGTTTCTCATTTGCAGACCCCATAGCAGCGTCCAGTTCTACCAGATAGCCACATGCTTTCTGTGAGGACATCGCCGAAAGCGATTTTTGAGTCTGCGATGCAAACCAGCTTTCCTTGCTGCGGCCATTTGCAATAGCTTTGTCCAAAGAGTGCTTCATTTCATCGTTTTTGCGGAGGGTAGTAACGATTTCATCAGTGATTTCGTAAATCTTATCCGATGACTCATCCGGCAGATATTCCTGCAACTTTCCTCCAAGCCACTGCTCTACCGGTTTATCTGCATTCCGCTCACAACATTCGACAAAATCAGCATAAATAGGCTTGACTTTTCCCCATTCCTCTGGAGAAATTTCGCCGGGGGAATAAGAGTTTCTTGACTTCGGAATCGATTCTACTTCAGGTTCATTTCCAAGTCCCGGCTCTACGAGCAGAAATTCAATATCAGAATTTTTCTTTCCGAGTCTTTCATCCCATGGCTGTACAACATCTTTCATAAGAATTTCGCCTTTCCTACTTATTTACGCCTTGTTCCGGGTTCTTCCGCTTTCTGTGTAGATTTCATTGCTGAAAACAGTGATGAGTAAAGCCCAGCATATGCAGCATTTCTTGCCATTGGTTTCGTTGCCACAGCTGCTACTGCACCTGCCTCCAATTTCGTATCGGTCGTTACGGCTTTCTTAGCTTCTGTACTTGTTATTTTCTTTGTGCCTACTACCACACCATTGTCGATAACAGCACGATCATCCTTATCGTCACGGCTTGCAGGTTTAATATCGATTTTCTCTACTGTTTTCTGAATACTTGCAATTTTATCTTTTAATGTACAGGAAATAGACTTTGTATCCTTGATGGATCGCAGCAGATCTTCTGTTGTAATGACAGTTCGTCCATCGATAAAAGTACGCTCAATCGTATCTTTTACAACAGCTTCCAAATCTGCGCCATTATAGCCTGCCGTTTCTTTGATAAGTGCAATAGAATCAATATTCTCATTCCACTTCTTGCGCTTTTTCAAATGGATTTCCAGAATCTTTCGCCGCTCCATCCCATTTGGTAAATCCACAAAGAATAATTCGTCAAAACGACCTTTTCTTAAAAACTCTGGTGGAAGATGAGAAATATCATTTGCCGTTGCAACAATAAAGACGGTATTTTCTTTTTCTTGCATCCATGTCAAGAATTGTCCAAACAGTCGCGTGGTTACATCATTTCCACCGCCCTCACCACCAACACCAGCAAAGGCTTTTTCAATCTCATCAATCCAAAGCACACAGGGGCTGATGGCCTCCGAGAGTTTCAGGGCATTCCGCATATTTTCTTCGGACTCACCCACGTATTTGCCAAGAAGTCGGCCAACATCCAAACGTACCAGCGGAATTTCAAATAAACTTGCCGTAGCTTTCGCTGTCAGGCTTTTCCCACATCCCGGCATTCCGATGATCATAATACCTTTAGGTACATCTACACCGAATTTAATAGCTTTATCCAGTTCCTTAAAAATGTATGCTTTACGGTACAGCCATTCTTTGAGATTTTCCAGACCACCGATGTCATCAATCGTTTCGTTGAAGTTAACGATTTCCAGCATCCCAGATTTTTTGATAAACTGTTCCTTTTCTTTCAGAATCAGAGCTTTATCACTCTTTGTAATACAGCCTCCATCCTGATATGCCAAGGTCAAAATCTGCTTGATCTGAAATTCATTTAGTCCTTTGAGGGACAGTGCTATCTCATCAATTGTATCCGCGTCCACCTCAATTTCCATATCGTCAATAAAAGTGCGTATGATTCCTCGAATCTCACCAATAGTCGGCAGCGGAATATCAAAAATCGTAATATAATTTTCCAGCTCTCTCGGAATAACTGTCACTTCGGAAACAATAAAAACTGTTGCACTGTAATTTTCGTTATAAAGATTGTTTTCCGCAATACGTTTCAGATAGGCTATAATCTTGGGGTTGTCCAGTTCCTTATGTACATCCTTTAAGATGAGAAAAGTCTGCTGGTCAAAGCCATCGTCCATTGTTAGCTGTAAAAATTCTTCCAGCGAACACTCTTTCATTGGACTCTTTGTTTTGAAATCAATTAGTCCCAGCGCATTATTGAACTCTACACACTTTGCTCCTTGCCCAACATGCGCAATCGTCACATCAATTACTTTGAAATCAAAGTGTTTGATATAAATAATCGGATGTAAAGCATCGATATAGGAGGCCAGAACATTTTCTGCACTACGCTTCATTCTTAAACCTCCATATACCACAGTGTCCGTATATCCGAATTGCTCTTATAGTCGATACCATCAACGATTACAAACTGGTTGTTGACATTCGACGCACGCATATCGCCACCTACTACTCCTGCGGAACGGACAAAATCTCCATCTCCCAAATGGAGCAGCATATACTTTTTTCCCTTTGGCTTCAGGTCTTTCCAGTAGCCCTCTGTCGCGCCACAGTAAACAAGCAGATTATCTCCCAGTGAATCCATGCATTCTTTCTGGTTTAACATATCACAAATACTGATGTATAGAATCGAATTATCAGAATTTGCAGCAAAACAGAACTTTTTGGGGTCTGGTGCAAAACAGATTTCACGCGCCTGTTCATTCATCAGGAAACACATGACGGCTAGGGTCATCTTCTGGTCAACCAGTTTTTTTAATACCCTACGATAATCATATTTTAACACCCATTCATATCGAAGAACGATTTCTTGAATCGCTGCTTTAATTTTGGCTGCATCATTCGGATTAAAGAAAATTGTGCTCACCAGTTCTGTATAGCCCTGCCTATAATCATCGATGATGGTGTCCACCTGATAGCTTTCCTTGGCGTATACCTCATTCTGGAGTTGCCCTTCAACCTGATACTTCAGAATATAGATGTACTCTTCCACTTTTTTCATGTCACAAGAAATTTCAAAAATAGCAATCAGTTCTTTAATAATATCCATGGAATCTGTCGCCCTAATTGCTTTCACTTTCTTCAGCTGTTCGTCATAGCCTCGAACTTCCAGCCAACGACAAAGTAGCCCATTACGGTAGTAATTCAGAACATCCTCGATGGAAAAATTGTTTTGAAGGTCTTCAATTGTGCGGACTGGCGTATTATCGCAAATAAGATTAAACTTGATAGTTTTTGCCATTTTCTTTTGCCTCCTACTTTGGTTATGTCACAAAAATTTTCTTTCGATCACAAGTTTTCCTTTTGTATACGACTGGATCTTATACCACTGTAAGTATCGTGCGAGGCCTAATCTCAGAGGCCCTGCGACGAGTGCTGCCACCGCCGGGTTAATAAATGCCGTTAAGTCCGCTCCATAACGCTCCATTACCTTATCTGCATACGAAGTCACAATCGTGATTTCCTGTGCCTTTTCTTTCAGGGCATTACGCAGCTCAGTTTCATTTGCAACCATCTTCATAAAACAGCCTCCTTAATATTGGTTGTTCATCCGTTCGATTTCCTGCTTTATCTCCTGCACCAGCGTTTCCGGTGCAGTCACCTTGACTTTGCTACCTTGACTGAGCAGCCACATTTTCACGCCTGTGCCAAAGACTTCTGCTTCAATGGAGCAAACACCCTCTTTTTTATCTACGACTTTTGCCATCGGGAACTTGTCCAGCACAGCTTCCACCGATGGGCCATAGTAGTTGAAACTGATCTTCTGCGGCTCACCGCCGAACATGAACTGAGTGCGGTTCTTGTACTCGCCCTCTTTGAAGCGGTCTTTGTAGGGAACAGAGAACTTTTCTCCTGTTTCCTCGATGGAATGTATCCTATCAAGCCGGTAAATGGTGGGATAAGGATCGTTCTTTTTGTGGAAAGTCTCTCTGGTGGAGTGATCTGTGATAACACCCATGAGATAGAAATAATACTCTGAAAACATCAACCCAACCGGCTCAACAGTCCGTTTTACGATCTGACGGTCTTTCAACTTTTGATATTCGATTTCCAGCACCAACTGATTTCGGACGGCCTGTGCCACCATCCACAGATTATCCGGGTCAACGGTTGCATGAGCCGGGTCGTGATAGTGGAACAGTTCATTGCTGATAAACCACTCAATGTCGCTTTTTTCTTTCTGAGACACACAAAGGTTCAGGATGATTTGCAACTGCTTCTCAACCTGTTCTTTGGTAAAAGCTCGGCTTTCCAGCAGAATCTTGCATAGGGCCAACACTTCACCTTTGGAAAGCTGCTCGATCTCCTGTGTGACCAGACGGTAGCCATTTTCTTTCTTGTCGTACTCGATTTTTCGTACGATGCCTTCTTTGGCACACTGTTCCGAAAGAAAATCCCGGATGCTGTCAATGTCTCTCTGAATAGAGCGGACATTCACATGGTACTGCTCTGCGGCCTGTCGCTTATTGATGAGCTTACCAGAAAGAAAATCCTGATAAAGTTCTAAAACACGGGTCGTTTTTAAGGTGTCTGCTGTCATTGGTTTGCCCTCCTCTTCGGTTCAGCCCCATTATAGCAACCGTGGTGGACAGGCATTGTCTATCTTCTCTTTTGCTGACTAAAAAGTTTTTGTTTCTAAAATCTGTGCTTGATTTCTAAAAAAGACTTGCTTGCTACGATATATACTATTGAAAGTATACGACTAATGCAATTAACGGTCAAGCCTTGTCACAATAAAATCGTAAGTAAGCACTACGATTTGTACAAGGAGGCCGAACCATGGAACGAGAGAAGCCCACATTTGATATTCTGGGCCGCATAGAGAAAGAACGTGCTGCCCGCAACTGGTCTGAGTATGCCCTTGCAGAAAACTCTGGCCTGACCCAATCCACCATCTCAACATGGCGAAGAAGAAATCTCCAACCCAATGTTGCTTCTATCGAGAAAATTTGTTCCGGCTTCGGCATCACACTCTCTCAGTTCTTTCAAGAGGAAGATCCTGTTTACTTAACCAATGAGCAAAAGGAAATTCTTGATCTCTGGGCTAAGCTCTCTCCTGTTCAAAGAGAGGCAGTTACTAAAATGCTGTGTGCTTTCCTATATATAGAGGAAGAACCCTGAGTTTCAACTGCATATTGCCAGATAAAAGCGGCCAAGCCTCAAAAAGCTTGACCGCTTTATCCTTTTGAATAATAGGGTTTAGGTACAGGATTCCCGGATTTTTGCCAGATCACTGTTCAGCAGCGTTTCATGTTCCAGAAGTTCTTTCTGGACAGCAAGTAGGAAATCTCTGTTATCATAGAGGATTTTGTAAGCTCTGCGGTATAACTCTTCCATCTTAGCTGCTTTTATGGCTTCGCTACTGAAAAGTCTTGTCTCCGACATTCTATTATTCGCCGATTCGACCTCCGAGAAACCAGCACCTGCGAGGGATGTCATCCAAAGATCAAGCAGACGATTGGCATTCTGAATGTCACCACTTGCATTTACATCCATCACTCCATAAATTAAAGACACACCTGCTTTTCCTGCCAAAGTCTTCGTTATATCGTTCAGAAGTTTTTCTTCGTTTTTCAAGTAAGTAGAACAACCATTCTCGAAGCCACCAATGCAGCTCTGATTTCCGCGAATGGTAACGATGCCGATGCTGTCAGGATTCAGAATCTCTCCTACAACTGCGTGCGCTGCTTCATGTAATGCAATCTCCTGGCATTCGGTTAAATCAAGGCTCTTGTCTGTTTTGGAGAGCTTATAAACCACCTGAAGCAAGGCATCTGTTACATCATCCTTGTAAATATGCTCGTGTCCTTGGTAGGTGCTATTCAATGCAGCAAGGTTCATTACTGTTTCAAGGGTAGCACAACTCACCTTGGGCATAGCTTTGACAATATCTGAAATCAAAACATCCTCTGCTAAATCCTTGTCCCGGAGATAATAGCTGACGATCTTCTCAGCAGTCTTTCCCGTTGGAGGGTCAAGATAGAACGTATAGTCGAATCTTCCGGGTCTTAGCAGTGATGGTGGCATATATTTTGTGTCATTTGTCGTGGCGATCACAAAAAGGTCTGTGCTCTTTGCATCATCAATACAGGCTTGTAAGCAAGCCCATTCTGGTGCATAGGGAGAGTTGGATTCTACATAGAGGTTCAAATCCTCCAAGAGCAGTATACTAGGTGCGGCTTCCTTTGCAGCCGAGAAAGCAGCCCTCAATTCATCCAAAAAACTGTTTTCCTGACTGGTTTTCCGAAAGACGAGAGACTTGCGGCCTGATTCTTTTATAAAGACGGTTGCCAGCAAACTTTTACCAAGACCGGGGTCGGATTCCATCAGAAGCCCTCTGGGGATAGAAGCTCCTTTGCTTTTATAGAGTTCTGGCCTTTTCAGGGCATCCAGTATTTGACGTAGAATGTTTTTAGTGGATTCATACCCAATAACTTTTTCATCGAACTTGTCCATTGTAGACTTCCTTTCGCCTTTGTATAATTATGTGTCTGCTCAAACCGAAGCTGAGATTACTTTACGTCCTCAAAGAAATTCTCTATTTTACTCGGATCAATTGGAACAGCCTCAAAAGTGCGGTCTTTGAATGTTTTATATTTTGGTATCTTACTCACAAAATATTGTTGGAAGCGAACGTTCAAAATTGCATTAATATTACTTGCCTCATATCCTCTGCTCATATGAAACAGTGTCAAATCCTGATATGAAAGCATATCAACAATAACATGAATATGGTAGTTTTTGGTATTCCCATGAACTGCATAAGCTGCAACATACCCTCTGTCTGCATAAAAAGATATTATATCTTCAGCTACAGATTTCAGCGATCTTAAATACAAGCATTCCTGCTGTGTAAAAGAAATCACTCTATGTTTTGCAAATGGTCCTTGATATTTATACTGTCTCTTATGGTTGAACTCCATAAATTCATGTACCGCCAATGGATTTGTCATATACTCTTGTGGAAATCCAAACGGTTTACAGCCGACAAGTCTATGTCCCTGAAATTCTGTTTTTTCCGAATCAAAAGCGTAACAGAGAAGACTACATAAATCTTGCTCTTTTGCATATTCAATATTTTCATCCTCATTTACGAATTTGATAATCGGCATATTTTTTCACTTCCTTTTTAATTTTATCATAGTCCTTGCTATCAATCCAACATCCTATTTTCCAAATACTATCAGCAAATTGTGCATCCATTACCTTTCTTTCCTGATATAAAACTTCTTTTAAGAGCTCTGATTTTGATTTTCCAGTTTCACTTTGAAGATTTTCTAATCTTACAAACTCATCTTCTGTTAACCGAATGCAAACTCTGTGTTCATCTTGAGCCAATTTTAATCATTCCTTTCTCTTATATATTTTTCAACTGTTTTCAAGAAATATAATGAGAATCACATAAAAGAAGAAATATTATAATGAATCAAGATATTCATTACAATACTATCATTCAATATACTTTAGCTATGGTTTTATTAATCACTAAATATCATTTTATGTTTTAGTTTTTCATCCTTACTGATTCTCATTACACAATAAATAAAAGGGGAGCTACGCTCCCCAACAAGAATGGCCAAATGTATGTACAAGCCACACATTTAACGCTTTCTCTTTGCGATAGAAATATCTAATCGCTTATCTTAATGTTAGTGCCGTTAATAAAGATTGAATTTCACACTCTTCCCTCTTTATACATTATCCAGCATTAACACAAAGATTATTTTTATGTATAGCTCATTATCAAACATTATTTTCAAGCAACAGAAAACCCACATGGAGCAATCATTCCATGTGGGCATTTTTCCTATTACCATCCAGCAGCTTTTATATGAGCTTCCTGCACAATATATTCTTGTACCGCTCTCTTTGGAATTTTCCATACTCTTCCAATTCGCATTGCTTTGATCTTCCCGGTCTTCAGAAGTTTATAGGTGGTGTTCATACCGCAGTTCAGCATATCGGCAACTTCTTCCGGGGTTATCAGGGTGTCGTAATAATCAAACATAACGGCCAATCCTCCTTTGATGGGTTACTATACTGTTGCCGAATGTCAAATCATACCAGATACAAAGAAAGGGCAACCACTTGCGTGATTGCCCTTGGACTATGTCTTATACGCTCTCTTTCTATGCCATTTTCGACAGTTTTGAAAAAATCTGCTTTGAAATTCTGCTTTTGTCTGGAGTTTTGGCTCTTTTTAAGTTCAGTTTTTTCTGAAAGTGTCGAAACTGTCTCGGCACACATTGTCCCTTGTTTCTCATCCGACCTTACTCTCTACTTAGGTTTCATCTGAAACTTGGCTATTCGGAAACATTACGCTTTCAATATATGCGTGTTCTTCAGCGGTATAATAGTCACCGCATTTACTATTTATCATATTCATGTCTTCTGCCGTAAGAGCTACTCCAAATTTTTCTAGGTCTTTGCAAATTTCTTTCACTATATCACGACATATAATGATCTTATACATCCGCTCATGTTCAGGGTCTGTTCCAGCTTGAATCAAAGGTTGCTCTTCGTATATTTCTGTTGCAAGTTGGACTATCGTGTCAGCGGTAATTTCTTTCCATTCGCATTCTTCACCTTTTTTGTTTTTTCTTTTTATTTTCCTTGTCTTCAAATCATAACTTATTCCGTATCTTCTCTCTGTATATAGGTAAGACCTTCCGTCAATTTTAATATCACAATTTTTCCCTTTACTTCCTATATTTTTATATCCAAGATCTAGTCCAACCTGTTTAAGGCTGGCTTTATTCCAATAAATTGCTCCAAAAGATTCATTATATTTATACCTGTCTCTTATCGAATACAGCTCAATTATAAATTTAATTATTTTTACTTGCTCTGGCTGATATTTTCTTTTGAGATTTTCATACTGTACTTTTTTCCCTTCCACTGCATCATACGCTTCTTCAAAAAGCCTCTTAAAGCTGTTGTCCAAATAGTCACAGATTAGTTTATATGCATGCTCAATTTTCTTGTCAATCGGTTCAATCCAAACCACGCTCTCAACCATCAGAAGCATCACCACTCGCATATATTCACAGAACAAAATAATTTTATCCGTTGAATCCAGTAAATCCGTTTTTTCAAATTCGTGAATATAAAACACCACGGGTCTCTCTATTTTTTGAGTAATAAAATATTTTGTTCTTTGAAAGTCATCCTTGTTATTCAATGGCACCTCATTGATATAGCTTGCTATATTCAGAAAAGTTCCATATCGAAATATTGATTCTTTTGCGTAGTAAGTCATCACCTTTTCACTTACTGAATTTCCCATTGGCTTTTCTAATTTTTCCTTATGAGCTTCTTCAATGAGATTTTTATACTCTCCATTCACTTGCGTGCTCATTTTATTTTTATATGATTCCGTCCAATTTTCCCATCGCTTCAGTTTATTTCCAAGTAAAATTATTTCATCCCTTTTTTGATCATCTCTGTTTACCACATGATAAATTCCTATATTTTTAACTAACTGCCCAACGATTGGAAGCATAAAGTTCTTGATTTTCAGATTTTCGCTTGTCACTTCCGGGGCATACAAAATCGGCGGACAGAATTTTGAATCTTCTCCATTCGCTCTTACCATCGTCTTTCTGTTATCAATATAGCTTTTTATGCAATCCTCTACAGAGTTTCTGTCCCACTCATTAGAAACATCTTTTTTCAGTAAATCTAAAATCACACTAGAAAACTCAATTTCTGGTGCACATAGATATTTAATCGACATGGCAACGCACGCTAATGTATTGCTCATAATCATTTTTTCTGCGTCTTCTTGGTTCAGATGATTTCTTTCTCTGTCAACCGTTCGTTGCATTCCAATAATGAACCACGCCTCTGTTAGCGCATTTATTACAACTGCCCTCGCTTGATTTTCCAAACTATATTGTTCTAATCTAGGGTATTCCTGTTGAAGCCGCTTAACATATTTTTCTATCTTTACGTCACACCCGTTATATGTACTATACCGGTCTTCGAATACTTTCTTATACTCTACAAGCTTTTCTTTTGTTTCAAATAAAACAATATTGCTCATTCGGTCAGTCATATGACATTTTCCCTCCTTGCACATTGCGTATCCATTTTCAAGTGAAATCATATCCAAAATATTTTTATATTTTTCGATAGCCAAGCCCATGACTCCAAAGAACCGTTCTGGTAAGCTTATGCCATCGGAACGAAAGGAGTTCAAAGCCACATGAACAAGCACAATTATAGCGTATATACGCAGGTTCCTTCTTCAAGAGTTCAAAAAGAGCCTATTCCTGCCATCTACTTCCTAGATGATAATGGCAACCCACTTTATGACGAAGTAACTGTTCAAGGCCGCTTGAATGCAAAAGACAAAAATTACCAACAGATACTCGCTGCATCACGTCAGAAGCAGGATGAGCAGCTCAGACAAAAAGACAAGCTTCTTCATCAAGGAATCAGCCCTGCTGAAAAGGAAGAGCTAAAAGCATATGATTAGCGCCTATTAGGAAAACACACTGTCAAAGGGGTTTGTAGCGGGGGTTAGCCCGCTACTGCGGTATCTTCCGTAGTGTTGATTTCAATGTACTCGGCAATCTTGCGGAGCTCGTCAGCAAATTTGAATTTCACGCTGATATTGCCGTTTTCATAGACCTTGATATAGTCCACAAGTTCAACCAAGATTTCACGGTTGAGGGCTTCAATGTTCTGATACTTCATAAAGGCTACCAGTGCAGGATGCTCATTGTCCACACCGTTTGCCAGTTCTGCGCGTTCAGCGTTCAGCCGGGTAAGCACCGCGGAAATATCAGAAGTCTGCCGTTCATAGTCAGCCTTCATATCCCGGTATTCCTGCTGGGTGATTTCACCGTCTTTCCAGTCCTGATAAAGAGATTGCTTGTAGCGTGTTATCTTTATCAGTTCCCGCTCTTTTGCAGCTATCAGATCGTCCAGTCGGTAAGACTGGCTTTTTTTGATTGGAGCGGAATTGATCTGCGTTACGATTTCTGAGTAGGAAACAGCTAAATGTACCTGATGCTGTACGGCGAACAGAACAGCAGCCTCCAGCCGTTCATGCTTGATTGAGTGCATGGTGCAGGCTGCCCGGGAACGGTTCTTGTAGGTTGAGCAAGAATAATATACATTGTTGTTCTTGCTAACGCATCGGGTAATGGCCCGCCCGCAATCGGCACATTTCAGAAAGCCGCTGAATAAATGTACCTCACGGCCTTTCGGGGAAGTACGGGTATCACGCTGTAAGAGAGCCTGTACCTTATCGAAAGTTTCATAGTCGATAATGGCCTCATGTGTTCCAGCCACTTCCACCCATTCCTCGCGGGGAACAGCTTCAATCTGGTGTACCTTGTAGCTTTTCACCCGGCTCCGACCTTGGGCTAAGTCCCCGGTGTAGGTCGGATTGGTAAGAATGGAGTGGATCATGCGGGCTCCCCACATAGGATCGTCATACCCTCTTGTCGAAACAGGCAAGCCCTTTTGTACCTTGTAAGCCGAGGGGCTCGGTACGCCGTGTTCGTTCAGGTACAACGCGATAGCACGTTTTGATGACCCTTGAATAAGCATTGTGAAAATGAGTTTGACATTTTCAGCAGCATCGGGATCAACAATCAGCCTGTGCTTGTCCTTTGGGTGCTTTACATAGCCGTAAGGAGCAAATGCTCCGATATACTGGCCGTTGCGCCGTTTGTAATCAAATACCTGCCGGATCTTTTTGGAAGTCTGATAGCAGTAATTATCGTTCATCACGTTTGTAATGGGAACGATGATATTTGAAACGCTGTCGGGGTTCTTGTAGCTGTCCACATTCTCAGCAAGGCTGATAAAGCGAACACCCATTTGAACAAACAGGTTGTCGATCAAACTTCCGGCATCGCTATAATTTCGTGCGAAGCGGGACAGGTCTTTTACTATAACGCAGTTGATTTTACCACTCATGACATCCGCCAAGAGCCGTTGAAAATCTTCACGGTTAGCGTCCGTTCCAGTATGTCCGTCATCTACATATTCCGTGATACTTTCAAACTCGTCAATGTTGCGTCGGTAAAAATCGTTCAGTAGGTCACGCTGGTTCTTTACGCTGTTGCTATCGTCTTTTCCTTTTTTCAAATCTTCCTTTGAAAGCCGGATATAGATGCCCAGCCGCCAGCGGCGGATTGTGTAAGAGGGAGAGAAACTCTGCTGATACCCTCTGTTTTTTGCTCGTGCCATTGTTCCTCCTTCCCTATCACATTACACTTATATTATAACTCTGTCCGGGGAGGACAACAAGGATGCCTCCGCTTCGGGACACTTTGTCTCGAAGAAGCAAAACGAGCTGTAACCGAAGTTACAGCCCGCTTCTTTGCCGCAGCAGGAAATCCGTCAGCTTATCTTGGAGAGATGGCCCGCTTTCAGCAAATTCAATTTTCACGCCAACACCACCGATGCAAAAGCAGTATGGATTTTTGACAGTCTGCAAAAATCGAGAGATGCGCTCCTTTCGGGAAAGCGCATTGTCAAAGGTCATACCGCTCACATCAGGCAGGGACTCGGCAGCCACCGCGCCAATGTCAACGCTTCTCATTTGTTCAAGTTCCTGTGTAGTTAATTTCACGGTAAACCTCCTTCGCAGATTGATAGAACGCCTCCCGCTGTTTGGTGGGGAAACGCAACAGGCCAGCACCACCGGGATGCTGGCCTGTTGCCTTACTCCACCTTGGGACACTTTGTCTCGAGGTTTATTATAGTTTTTGAATATTAGAGAGCGCCGCACATATTTACTTGGCCTGTCCAAAGACAATCGTTATTTTCTGTGCGGCGCTCTCAACGCAAGTAAAGCGACAAGCCCGGAGGAACAGGCAGCCAACCTGTTCAGCGCCGGATCATGGCCTTGGGATGGCCGGGCCCATTTACAGTGTTGGTGTTGTTCGCTCAATCTCTTTTGGGAAATGTCACCGCGCACCCACCGTCTGGCTCCACGTACTTACTCAGGGTTGCCGTTATTCCCTCGCGTTAGGAAGAAAACCTCCTCTCATAAACCGAGACATTTTTTCATCAATTCCAAGTGGGTTAAGAAGAAAAAATCAAAAAGTTTTTTTCATGCGTTCAAGGCCACGCTTGATCGACTGGCGAATAGACTCCTCATGTACGCCCTCGGCCTCGGCAATTTCCTTAATCGACTTGCCAAGAATGATATGTGCGTCAATTCTGCGGCCCTGGATCTCCGGCAGAGAATTGAGAGCGTTCCACAGACGAAGAAAGGTTTCCATCCGTTCAAGGAGCTCCTGCGGGGTCGGCTCATGCAGGCAAGCGGAATATTCAATCCCGTCATCGCAGTCCAGAGAATACTGCGCCTTGTGCCGGGAGAGCCGCCGCTGGTAGGCCATTTCATAGCGGGCATCGGCCTTGAATACCTCGGCCACCTCGTCAGAAACTTCGATAAGCTGATCCTGCGTGTACCAATAATAAAAATCTTTCAAATTGATAGTAGTCATCGTAAAATCCTCCATTTCAGTTTGTTCGGGGTTGGTCGGAAACGAAATGGAGCAACGGCGGAGAACGGCACCGCACCTCGGGACACTTTGTCTCGAAGTCTGGAAAGCAAAATGCGCCTGTGCGACACAAGGCCGCACAAGCGCACGAAAAAGTATTATCGGTTATGTACTGTTTAATTTCATGTTCAAAACCGGACTGCTCCGACGGAGGGGCTACGCTTTTTTTAGCTGGTGCAGATCACGCGAACAATGAAATAATAAAATGAACACGGCAAAATAACCTCCCATCGGCTACCGTGTCCCTACAAGTCGTCATTGGTTTGTGTAGACGCAAAGAAACGGCGGCTCTGAAAATCAAAGCCGCCGTTTCAAATGGGCGTGTTGATAGGCTGCTGTACGACGGCTTTTTTTCTTTTGCCGTCGTGCGGCAGCTTGTTCCTTTTGCGCTTATCTTAACAAGCAATCCTCACAGAAATGTCACTGACACACGCTGTTTCGACAGAATAATGGGCTGAAATCTCACGAACCTGTGAGATTTGAAAAACCGGGAGAATAATCTCCCGGTTTTCATCGCAAATATTTAATTCTGCCGCAGTCTCTCTACAACGCTTTGCTTAACATTTTGCATGAAAGTTATGACGGGGGTTGCCAAGCAGACCAGCAAAACAATAGCTGCGACAACCAACAGAGAAATTATAGGATAGTGAAAAGCTGCATAAGGAACCATTCTTCTAAAGGCTGAGTATATTGGAATATATATCGCTGTTCCCAGTGTGGCAAGCAGTAGGAAAGAAATACTCCAATAATACCCGCCTTCCCAAAGCAATACATTTCTAATTTGCTTTTTCGTCATTCCTATACTTTCAAGTGTTGCAAATTCATGTTTCCGAGTATTTACACTAACAACCATTGTGTTAATGAAATTCATAATTCCTATCAGCAAAAATACAGCGGACAACCCTGCGGCTATAATCCTTGAGGTCAGCAAATATCCGGCCATTTCTTGCTGCTTTTCATATCGTGACAGAATCGTAATGCCCGGTGACGAAGCAGTAATGGATTGAAGCTGCTCCATAATCCCTTTGTCATAACTGCTATCAATCGTATCAAAAGCAATCCGAAAGATTTTGGTTTCTCCAGACAACTTCTCTATTGCCTGCTCACTGATATACAAATCAGGGGCAGTACCTCTCTCATTTCCTCGACCACTCTGAAAATCAGCGTCCAGAAAGCCAGTTGCCACTGTAAAGACCTGTTCCCCGGACTCACCGACAACGGTGATTGCTTGCCCTGGCTGAATCAATAGGTTTCCCTCATCATCCGTCATAGCGGACAAAACCACCAACTCTCCCTTTTCAAAGGCGGTTAAGTCAATAGGCTTATCAAGCGTTTTATTAAGTTCTTCGATATATCTGGAATCTATTCCGTAAACGCCGCTCCAAAAATTATCTGTATAGTTTTTTCGTGTTTCCGCATTTGAAAAATCAAGACCTGATACGCCATCCAAGGAATCAATATATTTCCCGAATACATTTTCGTCGTAAATGACATCCATAGTGGGCCACGGTGAAGCAGAATAAGTGACGCGCAGATTTTCAATTCCCTGCATTGTTTCAATTTGCTGCAACATTTCATCAGAGAGCAGGTTTCCTTCTTCGGAAATGCTGTAAGTCAATGCGAAATCACTTTCTCCCCATTGATTTACAAAATTGTCGGGACTTAGGCTTGATAGTAGACCAGCAGAAACCAAAAACAATATTAAGCCTAAAAATAAGGACGCAAAAGTAAGGAAAGCGCTTTTAGGGTTTCTAAAAATATTATCTCGTGCCATCCGAGATAATTTTGTTCTATGGCTCTTATGATCTCGGTAACTCCTTGTATTTGCCTCCGTATAGCGTGAAGCCGCAACAGGAGAAATACTTGCAGCTATTTTCGCTGGTTTCATGCTGCCGATGATTGCAGTAAAAAATGTGAAGATTGCGGCACCCGCAAAAATAATGGGGGAAAAGGACACTATCTCCCCAAGGTCTGTATCGCTTGAGTACATCATATTCATGGCAAACGGAACAAGTCCAAGCGAAACAATACCACCGACAATCAGGCCGCTGGGAATACCGATCACCGCCGTTCTGAATATTTGAGAACGCACGATCCGCTTGATTTGTCTTTTTGTCGTGCCTATCGTTTTAAGCTGTCCATAGAATTGTGTATCTCTTGAAATTGAGATATACAGAATGTTATAAATCAGCAAATAGCCGCTGATAATGATAAAGACGATAATAGCAGCCAGTGGAAGAACAATGGTGGTGGAATTGCTCTGAGCAATAGGTACAATTTCAAAGGACTGACTTTCTGTAAACGAAATCTTCCGTTTTAGTTTTTCACAGGATCGCAGGGCATTACTGTCATCAGAAAAAGAAATCATTGCGGTAGACACACTATCAAAGGGAAGCCCTGTTTGTGTTGCAAAAAGCTCCGAAACATAAGCGGCACCACGGTTGCCTGCACGTGAAGCCGAATAATCTGTGTAATAGCCCGACAAAACAAATTCATCGGAGATATATTGATAATCTGTTCCGAGTTGATAGGAAAGGGAAATATTCATCCCTATCTGTGGATCATCAATCCCCATTGCACGCAAAGCCCATGTAGGGAGCATAATTTCATTTTTTGCTTGCGGATAATCTCCGTGTATATCCGAAATTGTTGGTACACGGTGTTCTTGCCATTCTGTTTCGTCTATCCAAGTAATACTCAGCAGGGCATCGTCCATTCCAGATGTATCAATGCTGCCCAATCTCTGACTGACACCAACTACGGATACCAAGCTGGATCGGCTCAATTCTTCATATTGTTCTTCTGAGAGGCTTGTAATTGCCACATCCGCAGTCGTGCCCATCGCACGAATTTGCTGTATTTGATAGGTTTCAAAATAACTGCACCCCAAACTAAATACAGATGTAATCATAAAGGCGGTCAAGAATAATGCGATGGTAACGAAAACATTTCTCTGCTTATTAGCGCGGTAGCTTCTTTTGGCAAGACGATTGATTGTTGCCTGATTATTGTTCCCAAATAAAATATCATCCATCAATGTCACCCCCTGTCACTGTGCGATTTTTCCGTCCTCAATACGGATAATTCGGTCGGCAAGCTGGGCAATTTCATTGTTATGGGTAATCATTACAAGCGTTTGATGGAACTTCTGACTTGTAACTTTCAGCAAACCAAGAACATCACTACTTGTCCGGCTATCCAAATTGCCTGTCGGTTCATCTGCAAGTATAATAGCTGGTTTGGAAACAAGGGCGCGGGCAATCGCTACACGCTGCTGCTGGCCGCCGGACAGATTGTTAGGCATACTGTTCAGCTTCCCATCGAGAGCCAACATTTTCACGACTTCATCCATAAACCGCTTGTCCACGGTATCACCATCCAGCTCCACCGGCAGGACAATATTTTCATAGACATTCAGCACAGGAACAAGATTGTAATTCTGAAAGATAAACCCGATGTTACGTCTGCGGAAGATGGTAAGCTGTTCATCCTTGAGTTTCGATAATTCTTTCCCTTTTACTTTAATACTGCCGGAAGTTGGCGTATCTAACCCGCCCATCATGTTCAGCAAAGTAGACTTACCGCTGCCGGAAGTACCAACAATGGCAACAAATTCACCTTCCTCAATGGATAGGGTCACGCCATCCAATGCTTTTGTAATGTTCGGTTCGGTGCCGTAATATTTCTTCAAATCTGTCGTTTGTAATATGTTCATATAGAACACCACCCTTTCTTTTTGATGGCTCTATCATAAAAGGTAAACCTCACAGAAATGTCACGGGAAACAAAATACCTCTGTTTAATTAAATCTCAAATGTCATAGGCCTGTGACATTTTGTTTTTTAGCGTACTTATTTTATTGTCGAGGCAGAAAGACGGAAAAAGTTGAACCCCTCCCAACCTCGGATGTTACCCGGATATAACCGCCTTGCAAGGTTACGATCTCACGAGCCAGATATAGACCAATACCAATTCCATCTACATCATGTACGATGTCCTCTCGATAGAAACGCTTGAAAATTGCTCCCTGATGCTGTTCTGAAATGCCAATGCCTGTATCTGCAATGTCGATTTTCACATACATTTCCCAACTTTCAACCGAAACACGGATTTGACCGCCCTCCGGCGTATATTTCACTGCATTGTCCAAAATATTGAACAGTGCTTCGCTTGTCCATTTTCTGTCATGGGAAACGACCAAGTTCTCCGGGCAGTCCACTTGAACATTGATCTGTTTTTTCTCGGCGTTCAGAAGAATACCTCCCAATGCGGCGGCAAGCGTGTCATAAAGCGGCTGGCTTTTCTTTTCCAGAGAAATAACACCTGTTTCCAAACGAGAGGTTTTAATCATAGCCTGCATGAGAAAATCCAGTTTATCAAGCTGGCTGGCCTGTGCCGTTAGAAACTCTTTTTGTTTTTGCACAGGGACTTCATTTTCAAGCAGAGTGCTGTTAATCATTTTCAAGTTCGCAATCGGGGTCTTGACCTGATGGGAGATGTCGGAAATCAGTTCTTGCAGGTCAGCCCGTTCTTGTGCAATGCCGTTCTTGTTTTCCTGCATGACTTCATATAAACGGTTCAGCCGATATTCAATTTTATAGAAAAGACTTTCTTCTTCCACAGTCTGTTTCGGCTGCATATTCCCGGATAACATATCATCCATTAAACTGCAAAAAGCATCGGAGAACATTGCCAGTTTGCGGCGAACCAGCACCATAAAACAAACAGCGCAAACCAGCACAAAAATGCCGAACAATAATACATACCAGACAGCGGTTATATTTTGGGTCAGCCCATACAAAGCTGCTGAAACCGTCCCCATTGCCACCAGCAGGAGAACAGCAAAAAAGATACAGGCTTTGTTGACGGAAAGTTTTCGCACATTCATTTCAGCACTCCTCCGATCCACATATAGCCCATACCATATACCGTTTTGATATACTGACGGTCAGGTGTTTCGATTTTGTTTCGTACCCGGCTGATCGCCGCAGTCAGAGCGTGTTCATCCACAAAATTTCCGTCTGCGTCCCACAGCTTTTCCAACAAGACTTGCCGGGTCAAAACAATCTGCGGATTTTTCATCAGGATTTTCAAAAGTCGATATTCCAGTGGGGTGAATGTAAGTGGCTTTCCTGATAGAGTAGCACTCATTTCTGAAAAATTGATGGTCAGTGTGCCATCCTCATAAGTATCACCACCATATTGTTTTGTCAGCCTACCCAGCACTACCGCTAATTTCTTTTGAAAGACGCTCATAGGGAAAGGTTTTGTCACATAATCCTCTGCGCCCAGTTCATACCCTTTGAGCATATCGCTTTCCATATCATTTGCGGTCAGAAAAATAATAACGGTATCAGGGCGACGCTCTTTTATTTCCCGGCAGAAGTCAAAACCGTTCCCGTCCGGCAAATTTACATCCAGCACAATCAGGTCATAGTCCTGCTTTGTCAAGAAACTACTGGCCACTGATTTTGTCAGTGCAGAATCAACCGTATAGCCCGCAGTATTCAAGTTATAGCATAAAGTATTATTCAAAAGCCGATCATCCTCGACTACTAAAATTCGCATGGTATCACACTCCTTCATTTTCAGTATAGCACCCAAATGTCACAGAAACCTCACAATATTTCTGATTTTATTTTAGATACCAACCTCTGATCTTCGGGACAAATTGTCCCAAAGTTATAGGTATATTGTACCTCACATTTCCGCGATCATCAATTTTGCGTATGTGAAATTAAATAGTCAGTAGTATGAAATACACAGTCGTTCAAATAATATCACATGAAATGTAAAATCATATCAGGTGATGTTATGAAGATAGAACGAGATGAAAGACGCTTTGATTTTCACGATATAGGGCTCGCCATCAAGCGTGCAAGAGAAGCCAGCGGCATGACACAGGAGCAACTGGCCTATATTGTTGACCGCGCTCCGCGTACCATTATGTATAATGAAAATGATGGTCAGCATCCAAGCTTCAACACCTTTTATCAGATGGTTACAATGTTTGATATATCGGTGGATCAATACTTTTACCCGTCCCAGAATAGCGGGAGCGAGTGCAGGAAGCGGATTGATGCCATGTTGAACGCCTTGGACGAAAGAGAATTGAAAATCGTTGAAGCTACAATCCAAGCGATGAAAGCATCGAAAGAAACGGAGGAAACGTAAAAGAAAGCGTAACCTCCGTTTTTTGCGCCATGTTGCGGGTTGCGCGTTTTGGCAAGCAATTCGGGTGTGGCCACACTCCGAAATTTTTGCTGGCCGCAGGCCCGCAAAAATGCTTGTTGGGGAGCTCCCCAAACCCGCTGTACTTCGGGACAAATTGTCCCAAAGTCCCGGTGCGTTGCACCGTAGTCTGCGGCCCGTCACTATCGTTCCTGTGCCTTATTCTCACGCTCGTCCGTTATGCCGAGCAGATGATCAATGTTCGCTTTTATTGCCACGGCCTCCCGCATTTGCCGCTGGGCCTCCCGGTATTCTGCATAAAGCGCTTTCTTTTGTCCCGCCAGCTCACGGCGGGATTTTTTTAGTGCTTCAATCTTAGGGAGTTTTGCGCCGTTCAGTATGGTGTTCATAGTATCCTTTGCCGCCCGGTAAGTGGCAAGCTCCGCTTCGTGCTGGGCCAGATACTTTTTGCTGTACCGCGCAGCTTTGTATCCATCAAACACCGGGCGAGTCTTGGCATAGTCCACCGTGGCAGCCATCAGCTCCGAGGTTTTGGAAAGAGCCTCCTCCGTTGTGCGGAGCTCGTCAGACAGCTTGTGAAAGTGATCCACCGCAGCCTCGGTGCTGGCCGTCAGTGCCGCATAGTCTGTCAGATGATGCTCCTGCAAATACTGGAGCGCGGCGGCCATCTGTTTTAGGTTGTAGACCTTGGCCCATCGTTCATAGGCCGGGCCCTTGCCTTGGGCCATACGCTCTTGAATGTCGATGATGAGATTAACTCGCCGTGGCGGAACCGTGGGCTCCTCGGGCAGTTCGGGGAGTGGACGTTCCCCGGCAATTACCGCCTTGATGTCCTCCGGGTCAAATCCAACTCCAAGTGTAGAAGCCCGGAGCCGGGTCGGTTTTTCCTGCCCGGGTGCAAGGAATGAGATGACACCGCCCCGCCCATGTTTCACCGCAAAGCCGGACTCCTCCATGAGGCGAAGAAAGTCGGCAAAGTCCGTGGGCTTTTTCTCCAAAGCGGCGAGAACAGCCAGCTGCACCCGCTGCTTGGCAGAGGGCGGCTTTTCCCCGATCCACTGGCCATAGTGAAGAAAGCGGCCCTTGCTGTGCTGGCGCGGATTTTGAATGACAGACAATTCATGTTCGATGCACACGCGGTCAGAGAGCCGCCGCAGGGCAAAGGACGAACCAATAAAATTATGAAATTTCCGGGAGCGGTCAAAGGCCGTTGCATTAAAATAAATGTGATTGTGGATATGGGCCTTATCGGTATGCGTACAGACAAAGAATTGATGTTTTCCCTTTGTCCAGCGCATCGCCGTTTCATAACCGATACGGTTTGCTTCTTCCGCCGTAACCTCCCCGGGCAGAAACGCCTGCCGGATCTGAAAGAACAGTGCCCCGCGAGATACGGCCCGGCCTGTCTCTGCAAGGTATTGACTTTTTACCAGAAGAAACTCGGCGGGAGCCGTGTTCGGATCGCAGAGATAGGAAGATACGGCTCCCAGCTTTTCCGGGTTCAGGCCATAGGTGAAACGATCCTCCATCGTTTGAATTGCACTTTTTCCCTCCGCTGTTTTATAAGGGCGGATGTAGGTGGTCGCCGTAAAAATCCCTCCTTCCGGCAAACAGTATTTTTACTTTGGGACACTTTGTCCCGAAGTAGAAAAAGCCGGGGAGCGGTATCAACCACTCCCCGGATGGGTCAGAGCTCTACCAGCGCGGAGAGCTGTTTCAAGAGATCAGACAGAGGCCCCCACAAAGCGGCATAGTCCCGCTGCAAGGCCGCGAGTTCTTCGGGATAAATCGCGCCGTAGGTGTTGGCTTGAATTGCCACTTGGTTCAGATTGTTGGAGCAGCGCCGCTGGAGCGAAACCAGCTCACGAACAGGCGAAAGGTCAACATGAAGCACATACCCACTCAGGGCCATTTTCCGCATATAGGCTCCCATGTTACGGATGCCAGCCTCCGCCATACGTTCTTGAATCAGGGCCTGCTCCGCCTCCGACACCATCACATGAAGATGGATCGGACGGCGGCGCTTTTTTGTCATCGCTCCTCACGCTCCCGGCTGCGGCAGGCGCGTGGCGGCTCCTTTACCTTATCCAGCGGCTTTTCCTGTTCGTCTGCTGGAACAGGGTGCGGCAAATGAAATTCACGGTGCAGGCGCAGCACCTCCAGTACAGACAATTCCTGTTCACGTTTCTTTTCCATATACGCACCTCCTTATCTATCGCCACGGTCAGGCTGCCTCCGTTGGGGAGCCGGAGCCTCCGAGCCGCGATCTGCCTCCGCCAACTTTGCCGCATT
Source organism: Faecalibacterium sp. AF28-13AC (assembly GCF_003478405.1). Classification (NCBI taxonomy): domain Bacteria; kingdom Bacillati; phylum Bacillota; class Clostridia; order Eubacteriales; family Oscillospiraceae; genus Faecalibacterium; species Faecalibacterium sp. AF28-13AC. The sequence goes on from NZ_QUFG01000006.1 coordinate 152,761, forward strand.
TTTCATCTGCTCGGCAATCGGACGGGGCCTGTCGGGATTATCAGGCGCAGGACGCAGCTCATAGTCGGATGCCTGTTTTTCCGTTAGCGGGCGGGTATAGGTAAGATAGCCCCAAGCCAAGAACGAGCCATTTTCCACCGGGATGCGCTGATCGTAATTGAAGATTTCATCCGGCTTGTTATAAGGCGGCTTCGGGAATGTCCCGATGTCCACAGGCCGCTGGGTCGAATAATACTTGTAAAGGCCGGGAGCCTCGGTCTGCCTGATCCCGATGTTATAAATACGCTGATAGTCCTGCACCCGGTCTGTGAAATCCTGTTCCATCGCGGTGCGGTCATTTCCATAGTGACCCCATTCATACTGCCGCTGGCCGTCCTTGTCATCATAGCAGGCCCATGTGACATAGCGGGATGGCGCGGTGGGATGTTCGCCCAATGCAAATCCTCGCCCATTTTCCAGCATGACCGCCTTCAAAATAGCATAGCCTTGATTTTTGTCCATAGTACACCTCCCATCATCGAGACATTTCTTTATTTTCTCTTTTCACAAACGGCTGGAGCTGATAGGGGCTTGTACCGTCCTCGGGTCGCAGAAAGTCTATCCGGGCCGCAGCACGGATAGCGTTCTGGTTAAGCTGCCGCTGCCATGCCCCTTGGCTGGGAGCCCACTTAAAGCCGTTGCTTTTCAGTTCCTGCCGCTGATCGGCATCGGGCTTTTCCTCAAAAATAAGCTGCAAACGATTTTCAGCCTCGTTGATTTTTGCCTCACCTCCGGGGAATGTCCAGCCAGCAAACTCGGAGCGGCTGCTCAGTTCCTCAATGCGCTGGCGCACACGGCGGATGTTGGCGTTGTTGTTGGAAAGCAGATAGGCGGGGTATGGCTTGCTTTTGTCCAAGTGCCATGACTGCGCCATATCTGCTTTGAGCTTTTCTGCCTGCTCCGGCGTAAGCTCCGGGCAGCCGTCCAGCGTTTTGTGTTTCCGAAAATACGCATTGACCGCCTTCATGGTGGTCTGCTGGGACTCCAGCCCCTCCAGCTTTTTTGTCAGCTTTTCCACGGCCAGATCGTCATCCGCGCTGATCCCACCCATTCCAACAGAGCGGATTTTATCAAGCAGCTTTGAAATCTCCGCATACTCTCCATAGTTGCGATCCCGGGCGGCGTTCTGCTTGTGTTTTTTTGTCACAGGGAAATTGCCGCCCCCGGAGATCAGAATAGAGGGCACCCGGGCATCAATCACATTGCGTTCATTCAGATTTTCCGCAAGTTTCCGGGCATAGCGATCCACCAGCGCGTCAATCTTATCATGGTACATTGGATCGACACGGGCTTTCTGGCGTTCCGCCGCTGCATACGCTTCATCGACCATTGCCCGGTAGCCCGCCGTAGCGGAGCCCGGCTGATAGTCAGAAAAGCTGTTCATATCTTTTGCCCGCTTTGCGGCTTCTTCATTGATCGGATAATATTTCGGCATAGTACCTCCTTCCACAAAAGCCGGAACTTTGGGACAAATTGTCCCAAAGCCCCGGCAGCTAAAATGTTGACAGCATCTCACGGAAACAGGGGCGGACGTAGAAACATACGCCTTCCGCAGAAAAGGGCCTTAAAAAGCCTTGCTACAAGCGGATTTGTGATGGTCTAATTGTCAACACATCAGCTCCGTTTTTTCCGCATATATTCCCGCTGCTGTCTGCGGTGTGCCGCCTTTGCACAGGCCGCCGAACAATAGGTTTGCCGTCCATCAGGAGCCACGGCTCTGCCGCATACCGGGCAAGCCTTGAAATCCGGCCTTGGCCCCTCTGTCAGCAACGCAGCCTCCAGCGCCGGATCAAGGGGCAGAACTGCCCCGCGGAAGTAGCGGCAATAAGCCCCTGTCCAGCATTTCCCAAACATATAGCACTCGCAATCCAGCGGCAGGCAGCCGCAGTCCCGGTCATAGTTGGCACACCATTTTGACACCAGCCTGCGGATTGCCGCTTTTTCTGTCCGGGTCAGTTCTCGGCCCACAGTATCACCTCCCGTTGCCCGGTGGTTTGAGCTGCTCCCGGTAGCAGAACACGCAGCCGATCCCGCGCCAGTAAGGGCAGCCGTCACAACGGGAGCCCTTCGGCGGCAGGCTTGGCGGCACACCCTTAAAGTAGCTTTTTTCTTTCATAAATCCCTCATAGGGGTTGTTGGTAAATCTCATTCATTATCCTCGCTTTCGGTATCGTCCTCGTCCCAAGGCGGCCCATCGTCCTCGGGATCGTCATAATCGACCAGTTCCTCACTGTAATCCTCTTCGGGTACAGCGGCTTTTTCATGCTTCGGGCGGTAGATTTTGAAGTACCAGCCTGCACCGCTGCCCAGCACAGCCACAGCCAAAATCAGCAGAAGCGTCCCGGTATTGCTTTTCTGCTGGGGCTCGGGTTCCGGCTCCTCCGCAGGTTCTGTCACCGGGGCGGGTTCGGGAGCTGTGCCAGCACACTCGGTCATGTTGACCGCACAGACCGCGCAATCCGTATTGATGGCTCCGGGCGCACATTTTTCTGTGCAGGAGCAGGCCGGAAGCTCTCCGCCAGCGGCCTCCAGTGCAGCCAGCAGATCGGCTTCATCCACCATGTTCAAAAAGTAGGTGTGATACTGTTCGCCGTCCTCGTCCACGGGCTTGTCATAGTCAATGACAATGTAAAAGGTGCTGCCGCCGTTGGTTTCCACCGTGATGAACTGTTTATTGGTTGCAGCATCATAGAGCAGATCGCGGGTCACAAGGTTTCCATCCTCCGAAAAGCCCTCGCCCGGGGTAATGGTAGGTGCAGGTTCCGGGGCCGGAGTTTCTTCCACAACAGGCGGTTCCTCATTTCCGCTGTCCGAATAGGCGTAGGCCGGAATCGCAAAGCCGCATAAAAGAACGGCGGAGCAAAGCCCCGCCGCCAACGTACGAAAGTGTTTCATATTCAGTTTTCCTCCTTCTTTTCTTCTTCGGACTTCGGGACACTTTGTCCCAAAGTGCCACCGTCCTTCAGCTTTTCAAACAGCAGCGGGAGCTCCGTAAGGGAAATGCTCATGCCGCGCACAATGTCCACGATCTCGCTGTTTTCCGCCTCCAGCTTTTTCTGCTCCAGCTCCTTGAGCCGGGCCTGCTGTTCACTGATTTTAGCCTTGACCTTATCAATCTCGGCCTGAATTTTCATGCTTTTAGTAGTTGCCATTTCAAAACCTCCTGTCACGGTAAACGCCCGTAGGCATAAAAATGAGATTGCCAGTAGCTTGTATTCAAATTTGCGTAGCCGATGGGATCTCCGCAATGCAGCATTTTCCCGTCACCGACATAAATCCCGCAATGGCTCACGCCCGGCGTGTCATAGGTGCCTTTGAAGAACACCAGATCACCGGGTTTGGGAGAGCTGGTCGGCGTACAGATGTTATAGAGCCCCTGGGCTCCCAGCCTGCCCACATTCCAGCCGGAGTGATTGATGACCCACGAAACGTACCCCGAGCAATCAAAGGAAGTGGCAGGAGAACTGCCTCCCCACACATAGGGATAGCCGATGTATTTCTGCGCTTCGGCAAGCATTGCAGCAAAGGTTTCATCGTCCAGATATTCTCCGGGCACTTCGTAATCACCGGGTTTCCCGGTAATGTACTTGTTCACATAGGGAGAATCTGGGAACAGATCGGGGCGATTTCCCAGCGTTGCCATATAGATGGCATATCGGGAAAGCTGATCCTCGCCCATAACGTACACAGGTACATGGGACAAATCAAAATTTTCCAACGTGACCGTACAGATGTAATAATCGTAAGGCACCTGATAGGTGTCCGTATGGGAGTTGCCGTCCTCGTCCGTCCATGTGTCGGTTTCCGTGCGATACCGGGTTTCCACCACCACATCCTCGGTCAAAATGTACTGGCGGTCAAAGAGCATTTGCAGCGTTCCCTGTACCTCGCCTATTGTCCATTGTCCCTCATGGAGCGCACACAAAAGAGAAAGCAGCACATAGGGATCATGTTCGATTTCGTCCAGATCGAAGTGGTATTCGTCATAGTCATGGGTGCTTTCATAGGTGTCCAGATAATGCTGTAAATCATCTTCCAGCGCACAGTAGGCAACTTCGGCGGCCAGCATATCACGATCCTCGCAAGGATAGGTGCTGGCTCCTAATGCACCGGCCCCGGCGTTCCCCAGCATAAGCATGGTAGAGGAACAGGACTGCATAGCAAACAGGAGTAACACACAGAGCACCGCAATCACAGCACCTGCGGGATGACTTTTGACAAATTCCACTGCCCGGGCAGTCAGGCGTTCTGTGGCTGTGGCAGTTTTCCCAGCCGCAGCCGCGCTCTGCTTTGCAGCCTCCTTTGCCTGCTTGCGGTATTGCCTGCGGAGCCGTTGCTTCTGCCAGTAGCGGGTAAGGGCATTTTTCGTCAGCTCCGGGTGCTCCTGTGCGGCGGTGTGAAAATGGTAGTCTGCCGTGTATTTGGTATAGCGGGCCTCGGCCTTGCGTACCACTTTTGCCGGATGTTCCCGGACTTTACGGCGCACAAAGCGGGAGCCGTGCCGCAGCGCGGTTTCTCCCACAAGCTCAGAACGGTGTGCGCCTTCTGTGCCGACATTTTCCTGTTCCACTTCAAAAATCTTGCCATGCACGAAGCTGTGAACGGAACCGCTGGCAACACGGCCTATGCGTTTTACCGGGCCGGGCTTTTTCGGCGGCTTTTGTTTTGCCAGCTTCTCCCGGGCCTGTTCCAGCTTTTCGCCTTGGGACTCCATACGGAGCTTTGCCGCCGCAGCCTGTTCCTGCTGGCTCTTTTTGCGGAACTTGGACTTTGGGACACTTTGTCCCGAAGTGTCGGAAGCCTCCGGCCCGGGCTGCTCCCCGTCAGGGGCGTGGGCGGTCTGCGACCAAGCCTCCTCCTTGGCCTTATTCGTTTTTCGTTTCATTCTTCATATCCTCCGGGCGGGTAGTCAGCAGGTCATAGATTTCTCCGCGAGGGAACCGATCCACAAACGGGATGGTCACATTTCCATAGAACAGCAGGCCCTCGCCGGAATTGCTGTGTGTGATATAGGAAAGCTGGTGCTCGGAAATACCGAGCTGTTTTGCCAGAATGGTACGGTCACTCTGCGCCTGCGAAAGCAGGATCATAAAATCCGTGTTATCCAGAATGTTCTCGATTTCCCGGCTGGCCAAAAGGTCTTTGACGTTCTGCGTCAAAGCAGACGGCACACATCCTTTTTTACGCAGCATTTTCCAGACTGTCACAAAGTAGCTGGCTGTCAGCGGATCGCGGAGCAGAATATGAAACTCGTCAAAGTAGCACCAAGTCGCCGCACCCTCGTGGAAGTTCTGATCCACCGCCTGCGAAACAAACTCATTTGTGATGTGCATTGCAATCTTTCTAAGGTTTTCGCCCATGTTTTTCAGAACGATGCACACCACACGGCTGTCCGTCTTGACGTTGGTAGGATGGTTAAAGAGATTGAGGGAGCCTGTGCAATAAAGCTCTAAGGCAGTTGCCACGCGCCGGGCTTCGGGCTCCGGCTGGCGTAAGAGCTCTTCGTACAAATCCTGCAACAGCGGTGTTTTTGCAGTTTCCAGTCCGAGCGCCTGTTCCCGGTACACCAAACGCACACAGCGGTCAATGACCGTCTTTTCAATGGGCTGCAAGCCTTCCTTGCCGCCGACCACCAGCTCGCACAGGGACAAAAGAAAATCCGCCTTCATGGAAAGCGGGCTTTCTCCGGCGGCCATATTGAGCTCCACATCCATCGGATTGAGGTGGTGCGGGCTGTCCGGGGCAATCTCGATCACCTGGCCGCCCAGCCTTCGCACCAGCGGAGCGTATTCGCCCATCGGGTCAACCACGATGATCCGATCCTGCGGGATGGTGAGAAACACATTCAAGAGCTCACGCTTTGCAGCAAAGCTCTTGCCGGAGCCCGTAGAACCCAAATACATCCCGTTTGCCGACTTCAGCTTTTTGCGGTCAGCCATGATGACATTGTGAGAAAGTGCGTTCATGCCATAGTAGAGGGCCTGCCCCGCCATGCGGAGCTCCCTTGTCATAAAGGGGATAAAGATGGCTGTGGAGCTGGTTGTCATACCGCGCTGGATTTCTACCTCGTTGTAACCAAGGGCCAGCGAAGAAACAAATCCCTGTTCCTGTTGCCAGTCCAGACGGCGCAGAGCGCAGTTGTATTTCTGCGCGATGCCGCCCACGGTAAACACATCGTTTTCCAGCCGCTGGCGAGTAGGGGCAAGGTTTACCACCGTAAAGGTCAGCAGAAACATTCGCTCATTGCGGGATTGCAAATCAGCCAAAAGCTCCGCTGCGTCCTTGCTGAATGTGATCAGGTCAGGGGGAAGAATATCCGGGTCATAGCCGGAGCGCACAGCCTTTCTCTGTTCCTCTACTTTCATTTTTCCGATGTCCGAGATTTTCCCCTTGATGGTCTTGATTGCCTTGAGCTGATCCACGGTCTGAATGTGCATGGTCACAGTCATTTCTGCATCCAGCTCCAAGATTTCCGCCAGCAGCTTATCCGAAAGCTCTGATGCCATAATCTGCAAGTAGGACATCGCGCCCCAATACTGGCCGATACGGAATGTTCGGGACTGGCGGAAGTCGAGACTGTCCGGGGCAATAAAGTCTTTTGTGCCGAGCCCGGTCTGCGGGATGTCTTTCCACGAAAAGCGGAACGCCTCGCGGCTCCCCGGATGCATCTGGCTATGAAGCAGCGCAAGGCGGGCCCGCCCGTCCATCGGCTCCGAGGGAACGCCCAGCCGCTTAAAGTTTCCCATGACATCGGCCTCCACACGCTCCAGACGGGGCCGTGCCTCCGCAATCCCCTCGGCGGGTATGCCAAAGGTGATGTATTTTGAGCGTTCAATGCCGTTATTGCTTTTGGCAATCTGATTTTTCAGCATCCCGGTAAACTCGTCCCGGACGCTGTTATAGTTGTCATCCGCTTTCGGGATATTGACCTGATAGCGGCTGCGGGAATGAGAACGGCGGTTGATAAAGGAAAGCTGGAACGGCAGCGAACTGTCAAAGTAGTTGAGGAATGAGCTCCATCCGCTGAATATGGCGGTCTGATCCTCGGTGGATGCCACGGAGTAATTGATGTCCTCATATTCCACGGTTTTTGTATAGAGCCCGCCCGGGAGCTTGCACACACCGTCCGGGTGCATGGACAGATACGGGATTGTCTGCTGAGTAGACAGGGTCGCCCGGCCTTTACCCTTGGCGGCGGCTCCGTTTTTCTTCTTTGTGTTTTTCAATCACATCCTCCTTTCCAGCGCCCGGCCCGGCAAAGGGCGCATAAATGTTTTCGGTTCGGTAGGCCCTGATCCCCGGCCTTAGAAACTTGGCCCGGATGATGTTTCGCACAACCTTTTCAAAGGGCAAGCCGTCCTTTTCATACATCGCCAGCAGGAACGCCGGGAGCATAATTCCCAGCATGAGAAACATCGCCCCGGTATTGCCGAGGGTGCCACGGGTCAGCAAATAGGCCGGAATCCCCACCGCGCCCGCGCTGCCGAAGCAGACAAGCTGGCGTTTGGTGAGGTTGAAAGCCATCTTTGTTTTGATTTTGGATAAATCGTTTGGTACGTTTACATAGGGCATAGATCACACTCCTTTCTGTACTTCGGGACAATGTGTCCCAAAGTCCGGGATGGTTGGTGTTACTTCATTTCCCCATACAGCCCAGCCGGGCGGGGTCTGCCTGGCAAAGAGCTCCACGCGGGGCAGATCGCCCATCAGGGAAATGATTTTGGCGCGGGCCTCGTCCGGCTTTTTGCTATGGGCTTCAATCGGGGAAATGATGAATTGATGAATGTTGGCAGCCTGCCGCTTTGGATGTCCCTTGGTTGCCAGCAGGCAGATTTCCGCGTTGCCCCTTGTCCAGAAGCCAAGGCCGTAAAACCAGCTATCCGCCTTCTTGTTCTTTTTCAGCCAGACAAAAGCAACGGATTTATAGTTGAAGCCCCAAGCCTCGATCAGCCGGAGCGCCTCCGGGAGCTGCGGGAAAGTGGCCCATAAAAAGAGTGCGCTGTCCGGGGCTGCAAGATCAGCCACAGGCAACGCACATAACTCCTCAATGCTCATGGTGGGATAATGGTTTTCCGCCGCGCCCTGTACTTTCTTAGCCGAGTAGCGCCAAGGGGGATCGGCGTAAATGATAGAATACTGCTGGATAATTACACTCCTTTCTCGCCAGAACTTTTTACTGCCTGCGCCGCACGAATACGCTCACTGGCTGCGGCATAAAAGGCCGGGGCCGTTTCAAAGCATACAAAGCGACGTTCTGTGTTGATAGCTGCAATCGCGGTTGTGCCGGAGCCCGCGCAAATGTCCGCGACCAATTCGCCGGGGCGGGTATAGGTGCGGATCAGATACTCACAAAGCTCCACGGGCTTCTGTGTGGGATGGATGCCGCCGGACACCGTAGGCACAAAAAGCACATTTCCGGGATAGCGGCGGCCATCGTTGGACTCTGAGCCCTGCCGTTCAAATTTCCCATAGTTAGAGCTTGTACCGCTTCGGGAATGAACACGGGTATATGGCTTGCCGTAAGTAAACTGTGGATTGTAGACCGGGGACTTTTGGTAAAACACCAAGATGTTCTCGGACTTCTTCAGTGGAGCCCGGTTTGCATTGAGAAAGCCCGTTCCGCGCTCTTTGTACCAAATCCACTCATAGCGGAGCATGGCGAGGTTGGATGCGCCCAGCACCTTGTCAAAGGGGCACTGTGCGAAAAACAGCACTGCGCCATTCGGCTTGACCGCCCATTTCACCGCCTCCCACAGCTCCGGGAGCGGCAGGGGCACATCCCAATAATTCCGGGTTGTGCCGTAGGGCGGATCGGTCAGCAGCATATCCACGCTATGTTTGGGCAGGGAGCGCAGGCCCTTAATGCCATCCATGAGAAACAAGCCCTCCTTCGGGACACTTTGTCCCAAAGTGCGGCTATCGGTCATTACGGGCCTCCTTTGCCTTGGCAGGCGCAGGCCGGGCAGCGTTTTCTTTTCCCGCTTGCTTTGCAGCCTCGGCCATCTGCTCCTTGATCGGGGCAGGCCGTACCGCCTGGGCCCGTGCAACAAGCTGTTCCACCGCCGCATGATACGCCTCCACACCAGCCGCGTTAATCCGTTCCTGTGTGGCTCGGTCAGGAATCCGAACCGTAGCCCGGTATCCCGTCCGGCTGGCAGGATCGGGTTTAGAGGGAGCGCCGAGGAAAATCCCGTTTTTCCCGTCCACAACCTTAAAATCGTCGATGACCACACCGCCAAAATTGACGCTGGCGAAGCCGATCAGTTTTCCCTGCGGCTCAATCGGGCGGACAGATACCGTGATCGGAACAACCGCCTCCTGCAAGACAGCATCTGTCCGCATTTTTACTGCCTCATCAATGCTAACGCCCTTGACTTCTGCAAGCTCCGCGATGGGCGCATCAAACAGCCAGCGCCGTTCCTCCGCAGCAATCTGCTCCGGGGTCAGCAATACATCGTCTTTCTTACTCAGATAAAATTCCTCCTTTCCGCTTGCCGGAGCAGGCTGGGCGGGGTCGTCCATCAACTCTTTTCTTTGCAGGACGGCCTCTGTTTCCGCCATAAAGCGGTAAGCGTCTGCCTCAGTAAACTCCTCCGGCGTTTTTCCATTCCATAAGCGCGTTCCGTCTGCTCCGTATCTTCTCGGCATAAGCACCACCTCCTGTTAATGAGCGCCAAAGATACGCTGGGCAATGCTCCCGGTCTTAAAGAGCATGAAGCAAAGCAGAACCGTGTAGCCCACAGTTCCCCAAATCGCCCCAATGGGATCGCCGCCTGTTGCGATGCCTTGAATGAGCACTGCGTAAATTGCAACACATACAAGGATCAGCAGCCCTTGAAAGCCCACGGCAAACAGGGACTTGATGTAGTTTTGCCCGGTGCCGCCAAGCTCCCGGTTGGAAAGCGTAGCAACGGGGATGGGGGCCAGACTGGTCAGCAGATAGATTTCCAGCATCCTGCCATACACCAAAACGAAAATGATAATTCCCATCGCCTTCATCGTGAAGCCAATGAGCGCAGACTGCAGCCACAGCCCCAAAAGCGGCCCCAAGTCCATCGCCTCCAGCGAGGTTTCCAGTTCAGCAAGCATATCCGCCGAAACATCGGTAGAGCCTTGAATGAGCCCGCCTGCCTGCGCGATGACGCTCTGCGAGACATCGAACACGGCCATGACGATATTGAATGTGTTTGACAGGATTAAGATTGCACAGGCCGTTTTGAACATCCATTTATAGAGGTTCGCAACGTCAACCTCGTGCATATTGTTCTTTTCCAAAAGCATCTGTATGAGCTCATAAGTGGCAACAAAGGTCAGCACCATTCCGGCAATCGGCAGGATCACCGTTTCGGAAAGCTGTCGGATCAGGGAGAAAACCCCGGCGTGCCACGCCGCCGGAGTAGTCCCTACCTGTGCCGCAATCTCTCCGACTTGGGTATTGACGGTATCAAAAAGACCTTCGAGGTTCCCCATGATCCCGCCAATCAGAAGCTCTTTGAGCCAGTTTGTGAGCCAGTCGGTGAGAAAATCCATAAGCGCCTACCTTAAAACAGGCCAGACAGCAGAGGGATCAGTGTGGTGCCAATGACGATGATGCCGCCGCCCGCCATGAGCTGCTTCATGCCCTGGGACTTGGAGCCCGGGTTATCCGAGCCGTAGCCCTCCAGCAGATTGACCACGCCCCACACGCCAAGGCCAGCACCGAGAGCAATAACGAGGGTCTGTAAAGTGTCGATTGCAGATGAGAAAAATGCCATATAAGCCTCCATTTCTCCGAGATTTTCCCGGTAACAAAAAAGCCGCCCATACAGGCGGCAGGTTACAAACTTCGGGACACTTTGTCTCGAAGCGTTTATGCAAAGGCGTCTGGATCGTCGATGTCATCATAGTTGAGGATGTCCTCGTCCTCTTCCGTGAGTGCATCGTCCGGCACAGCCACCTCATACATCGTACACACCTCGTTCAGCCCGGGCCGCCTGCGGCGGTTAATGAGCCTGTCGAGGTCAAAAGCGTTTTTCTGTTTATCGGCCTCCGCTGTATAACGGTAGTTCGGATGCCGTTTCAGATCATACTTGGGAGAGAAGAACGGGGGCAGGCCCCGAAGCTGCAAAATACATTTATCTCCCGGCATGGTTGCAAGTTCGGCTGGGGTCATCAGTTCCCGGCCCAGCCGCTGGGTATTTTGACTGTAGCTTTCCGACTGACCACGGGAGCGGCTGTCAGTCTGCATACTGATTGTGGCTTTTCCCAGCCAGTTCTCGGATATTTCCTTGATGGTGCTGGCTTCGCGGCCACCGAGGAACACCACGCTGTCCATGTTGCCGAGGATTGTCTCGGCGTGTTTATCGTAAATGGCCTTGCACTGCGCCAACTGCTGATACAGCAGGCAAAGACTCACCTCACGGGAGCGGATAACCGCGACCAGCTTTTCGAGCTGGGGCACCTGTCCCGTGTTGGCTGCCTCATCCCACAACACCCGTACATGGTGCGGCAGGCGGCCACCGTGAACATTGTCCGCCCGTTCACACAGGAGGTTGAACATCTGCGAAAATGCAAGCGCCACTAAAAAGTTGTAGGTCTGCGTGGTATCGGAAATGATGAAGAATACCGCCGTTTTCCGATCTCCGATGCGGTCAAGCTCCAATTCGTCATAGGCCATGACTTCACGAAGCTGCGGGATGTCAAAGGGAGCCAGCCGCGCACCGCAGGAAATTAAAATGCTTTTTGCCGTCTTGCCGCTGGCCAATTTGTACTTTTTATACTGTTTGACCGCGAAGCAATCCGGCTTGCGCTTTTCAAGCCCGGCAAACATATAGTCCACCGCGTTCATAAAGTCCTCGTCATCCTCCTTGACCTCCATGCCGGAAATCATATCCACAAGAGTATTCATGTTCCGATCCTCGGCAGGCCCCTCGAAAATGATGTAGGCAATCAGGGCGCAGTATAAAAGCGTTTCCGATTTCGTCCAGAATGGATCGCCTTCCTTGCCTTCGCCCTTTGTGTTGGAAATCAGGGCATCCACGAATTTCAGAATATCGGCCTCGTTGCGGATATACGCCAGCGGGTTATAGTGCATGGATTTTGAAAAATCTATGCTGTTGAATACCTTGATTTTGTACCCGCGTTTTTGCAGGAAAGCTCCGACCTGTCCCAGCACACCGCCTTTGGGATCGACCACCACATAAGAGGAATGAGCCTGTAAAAGCTGGGGCGTGAGCCAGAAGCGGGTTTTGCCGGAGCCGGACGAGCCGATAATGCAGCAATTCAGGTTTCGGGCATTTGCGGGGATTTTCGGGCGGGTGTTCATCGTGAGAAACTCCGTCCCGGTCAAAATCACGTTGTTTTCAAACTTCGGATCGACAAACGGTTTGATGTCTTTTTCCGTTCCCCATCGAGCGCTGCCGTATTCTGCATCCCGCCGAAACTTCTTAGCGTTCTTGCTTTTGAAATAGATCAGCAGCCGGAAACCAACTGCGCCTACAATACCAACAAGCCAATCCAGCGGGGCAAGACCGGGTGCAAAGTCAGCAAAGGCCGGGCCAATCGTCTGGCCCAGTCCGATGAGCTTATGTGCAAAATCGTTACCCGCTGCCAGCCGGTAGGCCGTTCCCAGCTTGAGGAACGCCCACAGGATGAACAGATAGGGAATGTTCGGAATGAGATATTTTCTGATCTTATCTGTCCTCATGGGCCACCTCCTTTGCACGTTCTTTCTGCTTCGGCTTTTCTTTGGAAAGCTGATCTGCCGCCTGTTGCAGTTGTTCCCGGATGGGAACACGGTTCGATTTTGCTTTGCTTAACACCTTCCGGGAATACTCAGAAAAGCAGGCGGTCATTGCGTCTGCCTGTCCAGCCTTGAAAAACAGCAGGTATTTGTCCGGCCCGGTTTTATAGAACGCATAGTCCACATTCCATTTCCGGGCCACGCGGTCAAAGGACTTGGCATCCCCGGATAGCTCAATGCTGTTTGTGGCTGTGCCGTGGGCCATGAGCTTTCGCACACTTTGTTTTCCATGCGGTACTTGCCGCCCACGGTATGCCTTGCGGATCTTCCGGCCCACCATGCCCAGCACATACGCCAGTCCCCGCGCCGTCAGCTTGGTCGTTTTTACAGATATGGCTATCGTGCGCCGGGAAATATCTTCATCAATCAGTTACACCGCCTCCTTCCTTGGGACAATTTGTCTCGAAGTGCCATCACCGATCCCCACGGTCTTTTTTCTGCATTTGACGGTAGCCCTCCAAAGAAGAACCGTCTATGATTTCCTGATAAGCGGCCATTTGCTCCCGGATAGAGAGCTTCGGGAAAGAGAACACCTTATGCTCCTTGGGAATATCCTGCAAGCCGTGATACACTTCCACGAAATGATCACTTTCTTTGACAACATAGCCGCCCGGGGCAAAATGGCCGTTTTCGTGGATGCAGGCATCCCGGCCATACGCCTCATAATCGAAATACGGTTTTACCTGATCCGGCACATCCAACATTTCCAGATCGTCCACATAAATACGCCCCAGCGTTTCCTCATCGGATACGCCGGGGTAAAAGCCGTAACAGTCCAGATTTTGTGTCAGATTGATGATGTCCCGCACCGAAGAACAGTGATCGCCGCTGTCGAGGACGGCCTCCAATGTTTCCAGTTCCGATGGGGTAAGTTCGGAAAGCAGGCAGGCCAGATGATTAAGCTCGTCCAGATTTTCATACTCGCTCAAATGGTCATAGAGCCCCAGCACATCCCCATCGAAAGAGGTAATAAAAATTTCCTGATAGCGGACGCCATCCACGCCGATCCGTTTCAAGAGAGCCTCCACCTCCTGGGCGGTTGTGGGAAATTTCAGTGTTTCACCCACAAGCTGGCCCTCGCTGTACTTCCCCGCGTTGGTAACGTAGGCTTCAAACAGGGTCGCCATCAGCGGCGGCCCTGTCCCTTAACGGTCAGGATGCCCTCAAGGGTTGTTGCCGTAATTCCCAGCCGCTGGGCCACGGCGATGTCATTTTTCATGGCTTCGGTCATACTGTGCCCGCAGACAACCAGCACATGAGAACGGCGGAGCAGGTCACGGCTCATGTCGATGCCGCTTTTATGCTCCTCGGGAACAGCATCGTTGAGAAACAGGGGCAAGTACAAAGGCGGACAAATAGGAGAAAAGCCTGCCTCATACACGGTGCGGCAATACTGCGCCGCCAGTTCTGCGTTTTCGCTATCGCCGCCGAGCCATGCAGCGGTGATATAAGCAAGGGGTCGTTTCATCGTTCATACCTCCGATATTTTAATAAGAAAGTTCAACCCAAACCCCACGCCCTTTCCCAGTCTTGGGAAAGGGGGCGGCTCTGGAGGATATACCCCCGCCGCTTGCCGGGGAAATAGCACAGCCGGGGCAGACCGTCAAGGGCGAGCCGCTGAAAACGGCGGTGCGCTGCACCCTTGACGGCCCACTCCCGGCTGTACTAAAAAACAGGCGGCGACGGGGGATATATACCACCAGAGCCTCTGCGCGAGGGCGGGGCCCTCGGGACAAAGTGTCTCGAAGTTGTTACTTGTCAAGTTCCTGCTTTTTCGGGGCTTTTGCCAGCTCCGGCGGCTGTTTTTCTTTCCAGTCATCCAGCAGGGACATAATCTGTTCCTTCATTTTGGCGGGAGTGACCTCCTTGCCAAAATACTTTTCCAGTTCCGCAGTAGAAATAATCACGCCTCGATCCTCCTTTTTCTGTTCTGATAAGATACCGTCAATGACATCGCCGTTAAGCTTGCCTTCCTTATCCAGCTCCCGGAGCCGTTTAGCCTGGGCCAGCGAGGGCGAAGCCTGCTCCCCGTCAATGGAAACAGCAATAAGCCTCTGATTTTTCGGTTTGATGTAGGAAAGCTCCACGGCAGGCATGAAGCCCATCTTTTTATCGTCTACCTTGTCCAGAAGCTCCGGCACAAGGGAGTTGAGCCGCAAGTAGCGCATGACCTTTTTATAGTTCATTTCATGCGCCTCGCCCACAATCTCAACCGAGCGTTTCCCGACATCGCCTTCCGCAACGCCTTTCAGCCGCCCGCCCTGGTGCTTGATGTCCTCCACTTCCAGCTCCAGCAGGGCGGCCAGTTCGCTGGGGAGCGTCTGATCCCTCTGCTTGTTGCTGTCCTTCATGGCCTGAACCGCTTCGTGGTCGGTCATTTCACGGACGATAAAGGGCATTTCCTCCAGTCCAGCCAGCTCACTGCCGTGGGTACGGCGATGGCCCGCTACAATTTCATAGCCGTTTCCATCTTTCTCCGGGCGGGCAAGACCGGGAACCATTACACCGTTTACGCGGATAGAAGCAACGATTTCCTGCATCTTCGCATCGTCCCGTACCTTAAAGGGGTGCGGACGGAATGTGTGAAACGGATGAACCTCGGAAAGTTTCAGATAAACCAGCTTGCCTTCCTCAACCGGGCGGGGCGGTGTAGTCGGCTCGGGAGCCGTCTGTTCCACAGCAGCAGTTTCCTTCAGTGCCGTATCCTGTGCGGGCTTAATGGGCTCCTTGGCATCCGGGGCCTTTCCATCGCTTCGGGACACTTTGTCTCGTTTGGACGGCTTGGGCTTGTCAGGGGCCGCCTTATCCGCCTTGGGTGGGCGGCCCTTGCGAGCCCCAGCCGATTTCTCCGCTTTCTGATTTTCAGTCGCAGCCTTTTCCGCTTTCGGCGGACGGCCACGGCGCGGCTTTTTCGGTTCCTCCGTATTGGCGGGCTGCGGTGTTTCTCCGGGGGCTGCCGCCTCTGGCGTTTCGGGGGGTTCCGCCTTTTCGACTTCGGCGCGGGCGTTCTGTCTCTTTTCTGCCATAAGCTCATTGATTTTGTCAAAGGACACAACCACATCGCCGGACTCAGGTATGGCAGGCCCGGTCTGTTCCTGCTGGGGTTCAGATGCTGCGGCCTGTTCGGGTGTGGCGATAGGCTCGGCGGCCTCCGGGGAAATATTCTCCGCAGGGCCAGTATTCAATTTTTCATCGGCCATTTACGATCCTCCTTTTCGTTAAAGTTGCACAAATTTGAACGCTAAAATTTTGTAGTTATTTTTGTGCCTCCTTTCCGTCTATCCACGCAAAAAAGCCGCCCGTTTTTCATGCCGGACGGCTTTTTGCGTAATGTGATAGATCAAATATTATTTTTTCTGGTTTGTAGGCTCCGAAAAGCCTTGTATTTACAGTGTTCCTAATAGGAAGTAATCATACGGAAAAGCCATTAACCGCTTCGACACGGTTTTATACTTCGTTGACCAATACGGTTGTCCGGCAATCTGTAAGACACGGCATCCCGGTGACAAGTATGTTATACAAAGACGTCTCACTGCCTGTCGTGACTTTCATGCCGTTTTGGTCAAGCAGTATACCGTCGATGGCAAGGTAATACATCTCATCGGAATATCTTTCAAAACCTCTCGCGGCACCACAGTCCAGTTGCTATTTCAGAAAGAAAAGTTCACCGCTAAAGCATTCTATCAATCATTTACCGCTGCTGGCGGAAGCTGTTGTTATGGCGAGGGCAGTAAGATGCAAGCAGACTTACTTTTTGGATTTTTAGGCTCCATTTTGGATACCGAGCATACTGCTCTGCTACCGCCTGTCGGGTGGTTTCATTTGGATGATCGGTGGGTTTACACTCCTTATAAAGAGGATTGTTGCTCTGATTCGTTGCTTAGCACCCCCACTTCCTTAGTCCTAATAAGGATTGCGGCGGTTCTCAAGACGCGAATCCCGGACAAGTTCAATGGCAGCAAGTATCTTTTTGCAATATCCGAAAACGACGCCACTCTTCAGGTAAGGTTAACGGTTGACGACATACCAAAGCACTTCCATCAAATGCTCGATCAGTACAGTGCCTCAGCTCTGTTGCCCGTCTACGGTGATAACCCCGAAATCACAGCTACCATTGGCGACTACCGTTCAAAGACGAATTTTGTAACGCTGATTACGCGGACTAAAGCAGAGCCTCGTTTTCCGCTATGCCTTATCGTATCTACGAACGGCATTACTGAGTTGCAACAGAAGCACTGTCTGTTCTTGCCTCACGAGGAAAGCCATACAGCCGCGCTGCCTCTGGCCGAAATCTTTAGCAAGCTGTGTGCCCTTGTTGAGCACAACCCAGATGCCTTTGAGCGCATCGTTGAGCGGTCTTATATAACCGCTTTAGGTTCCTTGGATGAAGAGTGCGCCTTTCGGAATGAAATCGCACTTCTAAACGTTTCATCCGTTGTTCTTTGCTGGGCATTAAAGCTCCTTAAACAACCGGATTTAGCACAAACAGCACACGAGGTCTGTCAGGCATACATAAATAATTGTTTATCCGAGTGGGACAGCTCTCTGGATTGCAACGCCAAAGAGATTTTACGCAGGGTACTCTATTCCGCACAAGAAGCCGGGGGCATTCGTCTTCTTCGCTATGGAAAGGTCGATTCTAGCTATGATTCTGACCGGGATATCGTACAAAAAGGAGGTGACTTTCTGTTGAAAGGTTCCTTACTAAAATATCTGATTTGCGAATATGCACAGGGCTATAGTGCATCTGCCATTATTTCGCATTTGCAAAGTGAGCATTTGCTCTCTGAGTTCAGCATTGCCAAAAAGATTCGTATTGACAACGGAACCTATGTAGATGCTCGACTTCTGACCTTGAAGCGCAGTTGCTTGACCGAATATGAAGATTCTGATTAAAACAGGAGGGACGGAACCATGAGGTTAAAAATAGGCTCTACTTACCAAAAGGCTGTTACAATCATCGAAAAACTCAAGGAGGGGAACGCTTCCATTTTTATCTGTGGAAAAAGTGGAACAGGCAAGACCACCCTTTCCTCCAATATCACAAGGAACCTGCTAGAGGCAGGTGTTCGGATCGTAGTCATAGATCACCGTCACGCCGTGTCCCTGCCAGCAGACTTAGAGCCTTATGTACATCGTCAGGATGTGTCTCAAAAGCCAATCAAGTTGCATTTGTTTGGAACATCAGCAAATCCAGCAGATGCCGCTGCATCTTTCGTTGATACGGTTGCATCCGTTATCAGGCTATCAGATGGGCAAAAGCCGTTACTGATATCCCTACTAAAAAAGTCTCTCCGTGATTCACCTGCCTCGGATGAAGCATTGGAACGATTACACCTAGAAGTCCAGAATTCCCGGTCACTCGCTGCACCCGGTTTGGAAAAAGCCTTGACTCCTTTATGGGGACAGAAGTTTTTCGAGAATGGCGATTTCGAGATTTTCTCCGGCATCACCTTGCTGGAATTAGGTTCGTTTCCGCCATCCACGCAACACATCGTTGAAGAGGTAGTTTTTGCAGCACTGTTACGAGAAGCCACTCACGAGGATTTCCCACCCACTTTCCTGTACTTGGATGAATTGAGTAACTTTCCATTGCACCAAACAAGTGCACTGGGAAAAATTCTCAACGAGGGTCGCAAATATGGATTGTACTGCATGCTGGTTACTCAGAGCATCCGTAATTTCAAGGCTGGGCAACGGATTTTGCTTCAGCAGTGCAAATATGCTATGTATTTCCAACCTGCTGATGATGAGATTCGTATGTGTGCCCGTTTCATTAGTTCGTCAGGTGGAACCAAGTTGACTTCCATGCTAAAGAGTCTTCAGGTTGGCGAGTTCCTAGTCTCCGGCCCGGTTTATGTAGGCGATTCTGACACACCGACCACCAAGCCGCTGGTCGTCCATAGTAAGCCGCCAGAGGATGTCGTTCCTGCCAGTGATGCACTAACGATTCCGATGCCTTCTGACACCGAGCCACTTCTCCCACCAGCACAGATTGATTTTCTTCCACCACTGGATGAACTTGACGGTTGCGATGATGAAGATTCCACTCAAAACAATGAGTTTGAGCCAGTCACAGAGGATGTATGTCCTCCCCTGCTGAGCTTACCTCGTGAGCATCCTACCACGCCAGTGTCTCACAATGAGATGATCTCCGAGCCCCCAAAGCAAGATTTGCCCACAGCTGAGCAAATTATCGCATCTATCGCTTCATCGAACCAGTCTCGTTCTTGTTATAATTATTATAGTCCTGCATGGCCACAAACGCAACCCATTGATAGCTCCGGTGTGGAATTCGATTTTAGCCACGCAGATTTTAGCTCCCTTGTACGAAAAGACGACAAACGCTTCGTCTTCACTCCAAATATCAAGACATAAAAATTTTACGTCAATTCAAACAAGTATCATTACTATGAAGCGTTGAACGCTTCCAACTACAAATATTTTCAGGAGGAAACACCTATGAAAAACAACAACAGCGATTTTATCAGTCTGACCGCAGCCGTTCGCCGTGCCAAAAGTGAAGGGCTGAATCTGAGCTATGCCGGCCTGCGGAGGTTTGTCGCCGAAGGATTCATTCCACACGTGCCCAATGGTAGCCATATTTTAGTATACTATCCAAACGTAGCCAATCTGATAAAGAACGGTGTGACTGCCGAACAAAGTCGAGCATATCAGCTTTCCCGTAGTCGAAGCTAATCCAACAGTCCGCCCTCGGTATCCTAGATGCCGAGGGCATTTTTTGAAGCAAATTTAGATCAATTGGAGGTTCAAATCTATGTTCTGTGAAAATTGCGGTCATCAAATCTCCGATACCGCCAAATTCTGCTCTGCCTGCGGTCATCCTGTTGGCACAGCACCATCCCCCGGTGTAGGAGCACCGCCTACTGTTCCAGCCAAGCGAGAATCGCCCCGGCTGAAAGCATCGTCTGGTAATGGAAGCATCTCTAGAATGTCCGGGATACGCCGTAAGCCGTGGCTGCTCCGTATGCCAATCCCTGACCCTCACACAGGTATTACAGTTGTAAAAACTGTCGGCACTTATGTCACCCGTGAAGAAGCCGAAGCGGTTCGTGCTGAAATGATGAAACGCCCTGCTACACCATATCAAGATTCCACCTTAGCAAAAATTCACGAGGTTTTTCTGGAATCTCGCGAGTACAAAGGACGTTCTGATAAGGCTCGTGAGTTGTATGATCTGGCATGGAAGTATCTAAAACCGCTCTGGTATTATAAAATCGCCGCCCTTTATGCACAGGACTTCCAGAACATTCTTGATACGATGGCCGACGATGGCCTGTCTCAAAGCATGTTGGAAAAAGAGCGTACTCTTATCAGCAAGCTGTATCGTACAGCCATTGGCTGGCGTGTCGTAGATGCTAACCTTGCATCTGTTCTGAAAATCGAGGGGCGCAAATCCCCGGAACGTGAAATCTTCACGGACGAACAGGTAACGCTGATTCTGAGCCAGAAGAACACTCCCACGGGGCAGATGGTAATTGCTCTTCTGGCCTGTGGAGTTCGTATCTATGAGCTGCTGCACTTCAAACACGAAGATTTTCACCGCACGGAATCCGGCGCTTATCTGATTGGCGGCTGCAAGACCGAAGCTGGACGCAACCGCATCATTCCCATTCTTGACTTCGGCATCCCGATTTTTGAACATGCGTATGCCACCTCTGTGGAAAACAGCCCGCTTTTTCCAAATGGCAAAGGAGGTTTTTGGAACGAAAAGAACTGGCGCAACCGCAAGTTCTATCCATTCTTGGATGAAATTGGCATTCAGCCGAATCCTTATGACGAGAACGGCAAGCGTAAACCGGAGTTTTCCGGGAAGCTCGCCACTTATACGCCCTACACCACCCGGCATACATACGCCAGCCTCTGTGATCGCGCAGGCGTCAACAAGGATATCCTGAAACGTGCTGTCGGGCACACGCCCAAATCCAAAACGCTGGATGAAGTCTATCTCCATCCGAAAGCCAACCAGATGATTGAAGCCTTTGACTCGGCCAATCAACTGGTCAAAGATGAAGTTCTGGCTCTGCCAGAAGAATAATCCCCACAAACCAGAAAAACCGTCAACGCATGAGAGAGCAATCTCTCACGTTTGACGGTTTTCTTTTTTGTTTTGCCACCGTCATTCTGCACAAAATTCAAGGATAAAATTTTATACCAAAAAATCTGCAAAAATCGGGTTTACGGAGCCATTTTGCCGTTACTCTCCGAATTTTGCTACAGATCTGCTACAAACTTGCTACAAACGACTGAAAAGGGGGCCTCCTACACGTTTCATTATCAATATGCAAAAGTGAATCCGTTTCACTTTTGCATATCAAAAAGCACGTAGATACAAGAAAAAGCCGCTTACCCTTTCAGGTAAACGGCTTTACGTTTGGTGGAGAATTAGGGACTCGAACCCCAGACCCCCTGCGTGTGATGCAGGTGCTCTAACCAGCTGAGCTAATCCTCCGAATCGGAACAAGAAGATTATAGCACAGCCGTGGTGGATTTGCAAGCCCCAATTTTCGATTTCGGCAAACTTTTTTGCGCGGCTTCCCAGTTGCTCTTTTGCGGAAAAAGGTGTATACTAAAATTGTGCCTGTTGGCGCAAAAGAGAGGTCTTATTGATGCTGTTGTCCATTCGCGGAATCGTTACCGTCCTGGTGCTGGCGGCGTTGTTTACCCTCGCGGTCATCTGGATCTCCAGACATGACGGCTGGGAAGGCAAAGGCTGCGGCGGAAATTGCTCTGCCTGCCATGAGCGCTGTAACCATCCGGAAAAGAAGAATCAGTAAATGCAGGGCTCCCGGCGTTTCGCATGGGGAGCCTTTTTTCATCGTTTCATGACCAGCTGTCTGCCTTACAGGGCACCGAACCGGGCGGCATAGACTGCTACCGTGCTCAGAAGGTCGCTCTGCGCTTTCTGGTAGGTGCTGCGGCCGATGTGCAGCCGCTCGATGGTGTCGTCCTCGGTGCGGCGTTCCAGATAGCGCAGCCGCAGCAGGTCGGCGCGGAGCGGGTCTTCCTGCTGGTAATATTCGATCGTCCGCTCGATGGCCAGCCGCCAGCCTGCGTTGGCCGGGCAGGCCGCCCACTGGCGGGTGCCGTAGCGCCGCAGGGCGAGCTTGGTCTTTTCCCGCTGTTCCTTTGTCATCCGCGCTCACCTCCGGCCGCCGCAGAAAAAGCAGAGGTCCCGCTGGGGCGGCGTCAGCTCCAGCAGCGAGGAGAGGGTGTCCGCCTCGCTGACCTTGAAATCCGTTTTTCCGGTGAGCTTGTTCTTCAATGTGGAGGTACTGATGCCAAGCACCTGTGCCACATGGTTCATCTTCAGCTTCCGGTCCCAAATGTAGTATTCGATCTGTGCGCCATCTGTCATGCGTACTCTCCTTTCTGTTTTCCACAGGACTCGCGCTTTACAATCTTTAGTTGTATTATATAGCGAAATTCACTCATTGTCAACTACTCTTTTCCATTTTTATAAGGAGATGCCCCCTATGAACCAACCATCCAACGAGGCCATGACCCTGAAGGTCATCGCACACATCCACACGGCCTTCCCCACCAAATTCGGCATCCCGCGGCAGAGCGGGCTGGTGGACAGCCTGCGGGGCGAGATCGTTTTCACGCCCGAATACCGCAGCCCGGACGCGGTGCGCGGGCTGGAAGATTTCAGCCACATCTGGCTGGTGTGGCAGTTTTCGGGTGCCGTGCGGGACAGCTGGTCCCCCACCGTCCGGCCGCCGCGGCTGGGCGGCAACACCCGGATGGGCGTCTTCGCCACACGGTCGCCGTTCCGGCCCAATCCGCTGGGGCTGTCCAGCGTGAAGCTGGAAGCCATTGAGGTCCGGCCGGAGGTCGGCCCGGTGCTCATCGTGCGGGGAGCCGATCTGATGGACGGCACCCCCATCTACGACATCAAGCCCTACATTCCCTATGCCGACTGCCACCCGGACGCAGCTGCAGGCTTTACGGCGCAGACGCAGTTCCACCATCTCGACGTCGCCTGCCCGGAGACGCTCTGGGCCAGGGTCCCCGCAGACCAGCGGGACGGCCTGCGGGGTGTGCTCGAAAACGACCCCCGCCCCTCCTACCAGCACGACCCGGAGCGGGTGTACGGCATGGAGTTTGCCGGGCTGGAAGTCCACTTCCAGGTGGACGGCAGCACACTGACCGTCACCGGCATCGACCGCCGCTGAGCCAAAGGAGACGCCATGGAACTGCGAACCATCAACACCTTCCTGCACATTGCCGAGCTGCACAGCTTTTCCCGCGCGGCGCGGGAGCTGGGCTATTCGCAGTCGGCGGTATCGTCGCAGATCGCGCAGCTGGAAGCAGAGTTGGAGACCCCGCTGTTCGACCGGGTGGGCAAGACCGTCCGGCTGACCGATGCGGGCCAGACCTTTCTGTCCTACGCCCGCACCCTGCTGACCACCGCGCAGCAGGCCAGAGCCGCGCTCCAGCCCGCGCAGCAGGTCCGCGGCACCCTGCGGGTCGCACTGGCAGACTCGCTGTGCAGCGCATTCCTGCCCGGCCTGCTGCAGCGCTATCACGCGCTCTGCCCGCAGGTGGAGCTTGTGCTCTGCACGGCCACTTCGGACGAGATGCTGCAATGGCTGGGCACGAATCAGGTCGATCTGGCCTATACGCTGGATGAGCCGCTGGTCCAGCCCAACCTTGTGCTGGCGCTGGATGTGCCGGAAGCAATCTGCTTCGTGGCCCCCGCCGGGCACCCGCTGGCCGCGCAGAAGCGCGTGTCTCTGGAAGAGCTGGCCCACCAGGAATTTTTGCTGACCGAGCGGGGCATGAGCTACCGCGACGCGCTGGACCAGACCTTTGCCGCCCACCAGCTGGCCGTCAACCCCTACCTCGAACTGGGCAGCGCCGCCCTGCTCTGCCAGATGGTCGAGCGCGGCATGGGGCTTTCGTTTCTGCCGGAGTACATCGTCCGGGACGCCCTCGCCGCCGGGACGCTGGCCCGCCTGCTCGTGCCGGACTGCACCGTGACCATGCGGCGGCAGCTCTTCTACCACCGCGACAAATGGCTGACCCCGCAGATGAAAGCCTTCATTGAGCTGGCACAGGAAAAGAACCGATAACAAAGACCCCCGGCCCTGCAATTTCATGCAAGGCCGGGGGTCTTTTCTGCGGATGCGTCAGCGGTTCTCCCGCGCGGAAAGCCGGGGAAATCGTTTTTCCTTTTCGTCGTCCTTTTCCTCGGCGTCCACAGGTTCTGCGGGCGTGAGGCGGACCTCGGTAACGCGGCGGCGGGCCGTGCGGGTCACGACGCCGTCATACTCGCCGAGGGTGAAGTGGTCGCCCACCTTGGGCAGATGGCAGGTCTTCTCCTGCACAAGGCCGTTCACGGTGTTGGAGTCGATGTCCTCATCTTCGGGCAGCTCCAGCGTCTCGAACAGGTCATCCACGCTGGCGGAACCGGCCACCAGCCAGCTGCCGTCCGACTGCTTGCGGAAGTCCTCCGTCTCCTCGTCGTGCTCATCCCAGATCTCACCCACCAGCTCTTCGAGGATATCTTCCAGCGTGATGATGCCCTCGGTGCCGCCGTATTCATCCACGACGACCGCCATGTGGTGGTGCTGCTCCCGCAGGATGCGCAGCAGCTGCGAGATCTGCGTAGAACCGGTGGTATACAGAGTGGGGGCCACCAGATCGTCGATCTTCGTCTCCTTTTTCAGGCGGGCAATGTAGAAGTCCTTTTCATGGACGACACCGATGATGTTGTCGATGGTGCCATGATAGACCGGCAGGCGGGAGTAACCGGACTCCGCAAAGGTCTGCGCCAGTTCTTCCAGCGGGATATCATCCGCCACCGCCACCACATCCACACGGGGGGTCAGGATCTCTTCCACCTCCACGTCATCGAACTCGATGGCGCTGCGGATCAGCTCACTCTCGCGGTCGGTCAGCTCACCGTCGTTCTCAGCCTCGCTGACCATGGTCATCAGCTCACCCTCGGTGATGGTGTCGCTCTCGCTGCTGTGAACAAAACGGTTCAGCAGCCGTTTCCACTGGCTGAACAGCCATGTCAGCGGGGTAAACACCACCATCAGCAGGCTGAGCACCGGCGCAACTGCGGTGGCTACCGTTTCCGGCATCTCCTTGGCCAGGCTCTTGGGGCTCACCTCACCGAAGATCAGCACCACGATGGTCAACACGATGGTGGAGACCGTAGCACCCCGCTCTGCACCCAGCATCTGGGTGAAAATAATGGTGCCGATCGAGGCTGCGGCAATGTTCACGATGTTGTTGCCCACCAGAATGGTGGACAGGAGCTTATCGTATTTTTCTGCCATTGCCAGCACACGGGCGGCCGTGCGGTCGCCATCGTCGGCCCGGCTTTTCAGGCGGATCTGATTCAGAGAGGAAAATGCGGTCTCGGATGCGGAGAAAAAGGCGGAAAATGCCACCAATACTACCAGCGCTACCCAAAGCGTCATACTGCCATCGTCCATAATAAAGGAAAATCACACTCCTATGTTGTCGTGAATCTCTCAGGCATTGTTTCGCAATGCCTGAGAGATTCTGAATATTAAAAAATGCTTTTCACCGTTGCTCTCGACGATGAAAAGCACTTTGTTCAACGCTTATCATATCATATTCTGCACCCCCGCGCAAGTGTTACTGCTCACACGAAGGTACAGAACTGGTAAAATCAACGTGATTTATCGCAGGATCAGGGCGCTGCCGTCGTAATCCACCGTCAAAGTGGCACCCTCGGCGTAGTCGCCCCGGATGATGGCCTTGGCGATGAGAGTCTCGACCCGGCTCTGGATGAACCGCTTGATGGGCCGTGCACCATAGACGCTGTCGTAGGCAGAGTCGATGATGAAGTCCTTGGCGGCGGTGGTCACATCCAGTTTCAGATGCTTACCCTCGTCCATGCGGCGGCGCAGGTCGTCGAGCTGCAGGTCCACGATGCTGCGCATCTCATCCTTGGTCAGGCTCTTGTAGTAGACGATCTCGTCCAGACGGTTCAGGAACTCCGGACGGAACTTCGACTTGAGCAGCGCGTCGATCTGCTGGCGGGCCTCCGGGCTCAGCTCGTTGGAACCGCCGGCGCGGGCACGCTCCAGATCGTTCAGGATGATATCGCTGCCCAGGTTGGACGTCAGGATGATGACGGTGTTCTTGAAGTCCACGGTGCGGCCCTGGCTGTCGGTGATGCGGCCATCATCCAGCACCTGAAGCAGGATGTTGAAGACGTCCGGATGGGCCTTTTCCACCTCATCGAACAGCACAACGCTGTAGGGCTTGCGGCGGACGGCCTCGGTCAGCTGGCCGCCCTCTTCATAGCCGACGTATCCCGGAGGCGCGCCGATCAGGCGGCTGACGCTGAATTTCTCCATATACTCCGTCATGTCGATACGGACCATGTTCCGCTCATCGTCGAACAATGCCTGTGCCAGTGCCTTGGCCAGCTCGGTCTTGCCGACGCCGGTGGGGCCGAGGAAGAGGAAGCTGCCGATGGGGCGGTTCGGGTTGGCGATGCCGGCGCGGCTGCGCAGGATGGCTTCGCTGACCTTGGTGACGGCCTCATCCTGGCCGATGACCCGCTTATGGAGCACATCGTCCAGATGCAGCAGCTTCTCGCGCTCGCCTTCCACCAGCTTCTCGACCGGGATGCCGGTCCAGCGGGCCACGATGCGGGCGATCTCCTCGTCGGTCACGCGGTCGCGCAGGAGGCTGTCCTCCTTCTTCTCGTTGGCCAGCTTCTCTTCGGCTTCCAGCTGTTTCTGCAATTCGGGCAGTCTGCCATACTTCAGCTCCGCAGCCTTGTTCAGGTCATACTCGCGCTGCGCCTTCTCAATGGCGGCATTGGTCTGCTCGATCTGCTCACGCAGGGTCTGCACCTTGCCGATGGCGTTCTTCTCGTTCTCCCACTTTGCCTTCATGCTGCGGAATTTATCCTGCAATTCGGCCAGTTCTTTTTCCAGGTCGCGCAGACGGCTCTGGCTGAGCGCATCGGTCTCCTTTTTCAGGCTGACCTGCTCGATCTGCAGCTGGGTGATGCGGTGGGCCAGATCATCCATCTCGCTGGGCATACTGTCCATCTCGGTCTTGATCATGGCGCAGGCTTCATCCACCAGGTCGATGGCCTTATCCGGCAGGAACCGATCGGTGATATAGCGGTCGGACAGGGTGGCGGCGGCGATCAGGGCATTGTCGCTGATCTTGACGCCGTGGAAGACTTCGTACCGCTCCTTCAGGCCGCGCAGGATGGAGATGGTGTCCTCAACGGTCGGTTCGTCCACCTGCACCGGCTGGAACCGGCGTTCCAGCGCGGGGTCCTTCTCGATATACTGGCGGTACTCGTCCAGCGTCGTCGCACCGATGCAGTGCAGCTCGCCGCGGGCCAGCATGGGTTTGAGCAGGTTGCCCGCATCCATGGCACCGTCGGTCTTGCCTGCACCGACGATGGTGTGCAGCTCATCAATGAAGAGGATGATCTTGCCCTCGCTCTTCTTCACCTCGTTCAGAACGCTCTTCAGGCGCTCCTCGAACTCGCCGCGGTACTTTGCACCGGCCACCAGAGCGCCCATGTCCAGGCTGAACACGGTGCGGTCTTTCAGGTTTTCGGGCACATCGCCGCGCACGATTCGTTCGGCCAGACCCTCGGCGATGGCCGTCTTGCCGACGCCCGGCTCACCGATCAGGCAGGGGTTGTTCTTCGTCTTACGGGACAGGATGCGGATGACGTTGCGGATCTCCTGATCCCGCCCGATGACGGGGTCCAGCTTCTGCTTGCGGGCCAGGTCTACCAGATCCTGACCGTATTTTTGCAGGGCATTGTAGGTGTCCTCCGGGTTGTCATTGGTCACGCGCTGGTTGCCGCGCACGGCCGTCAGCTGCTGTAAGAAAGCATCCTTCCGGATGTTGAACGCGCGGAACAGGTCTGCGGTGTTCTGGGTCTGCTCGTCCAGCAGGCCAAGGAACACATGCTCGACACTGACGTATTCGTCCTTCATCGCCTTGGCCTCGCGGGCAGCGGCGTTCAGAACCTTATCGGTGGCCTGCGAGATATAGACCTTGTCAGGGTCACGGCCGGAGCCGGACACACGGGGCAGCGCCGAGAGCTTTTCGGCCACTGCGGCGGCAAAGCTGCCGGGGTCTACGTTCAGCTTCTGGAGCAGCTGCGGGATGAGCCCCTGCTCCTGCGATGCCAGTGCGTGCAGCAGGTGTTCCGGCTCCAGTGCATTGTGCTGGTACTCCACGGCCAGCTGCTGAGCAGCCTGCAGCGCTTCCAGCGTCTTCTGGGTATATTGATTGGTATTCATAGAATCGACCTCCATTCGTACCGGATGTTGATTTAGCAGTCGTTCATTGGATATGCTATTTCGTTTTTAGCACTCTATCTGTTTGACTGCTAAAATTATATTCCAAACCCCCTGTGATGTCAAGAGCGCAGTCCCCTGATCCACGGAAATTCACAAAAAGTTTGCAAATAGAAAGTGCCCTGCCGAAAAAGCAGGGCACCGTTTCCATATTCGATCGAATGTCAGCGATCAGAGCTTTTTGCCCGTCAGCATCTCATAGGCTTCGAGGTATTTCTCGATGGTCTTGTCGATGACGTCCTGGGGCAGGTCGTAGTTGCTGTCCGGGTTGGCCTTGAGCCAGTTGCGGACGAACTGCTTGTCAAAAGAGGGCTGGCCGTGGCCTGCCTCATAGCCTTCCAGCGGCCAGAAGCGAGAGGAATCGGGGGTCAGCATCTCGTCGCCCAGAACGACATTGCCGTTCTCGTCCAGACCGAACTCAAACTTGGTGTCGGCGATGATGATGCCGCGGCTCAGGGCGTATTCTGCGCACTTCTTGTACAGCGCGATGGTATAGTCCCGCAGCTTGGTGGCGTACTCTTCACCGTGGCCGGGGAACTGCTTTTCCAGCACGGTGATGCTCTGCTCGTAGGAGATGTTCTCGTCGTGGTCGCCGATCTCCGCCTTGGTGGAGGGGGTGTAGATGGGCTCCGGCAGCTTCTCAGACTCCTGCAGGCCCTCCGGCAGCTGGATGCCGCAGACCTTGCCGGTCTTCTGGTAGCTGGCCCAGCCGCTGCCGGTGATGTAGCCGCGCACGATGCACTCGATGGGCAGCATGGTCAGCTTGCGGCACTTCATGCACTTGCCCTCGAACTGGGGCTGCTGGAAGAACTCCGGCATATCCTTCGTGTCCACGCTCAGCATGTGGTTGGGCAGCACATCGCGGGTGTAGTCGAACCAGAACTTGCTCATCTGGGTCAGCACCTTGCCCTTGTTGGTCACTTTATTTTTCAGGATCACGTCGAATGCGGAAATGCGATCCGTTGCGACCATGATCAGGCTGTCGCCGTTGTCATAGATCTCGCGGACCTTTCCTTCTTTGATAGGCTGGAACTCCTTCATCGCAAAACACTCCATTTTCCTTATTTCGATGTTCTACTGTTTCCTTTGTGCGGCCGCTCCGGCCATGCGGCAGAGCGCGCACAAAGGAGCCATTCCCCTGTGCGGACAGGCCGAACGACTTTTTCTTACATATCCAGTCTATCATATTTTCTGTCCGTTGGGAAGAAACAGAATGGAAGGAAAATCTCCCGGTTTTTCAGATTTTCTCGTGAAAACTGCAAAAAATCACGCTCGATTTTCGTCAAAATGACGGAAATAGTCATACTTTCGTCCTTGAATGCCCTCACGGAACATGATAAAATGAAGGCAGCAGAATTTTTGTTCAGGAGGTATTTTTTCATGGGCAGATTTCCGAAAGACTTTTTATGGGGCGGTGCCACCGCCGCCAACCAGTGCGAGGGTGCCTACAACGAAGGCGGGCGCGGGCTGGCCAATGTGGATGTCGTTCCCTTTGGCGAGGACCGCTTCCCGGTGATGTTCGGCAAGCTGAAGATGCTGGAATGCGATGACCAGCACTACTACCCCTCGCACGAAGCCATCGACATGTACCACCACTTCAAGGAGGACATCGCCCTCTTCGCCGAGATGGGCTTCCGGTGCTACCGCCTGTCCATCGCGTGGACCCGCATCCTGCCCCACGGCGACGATGCCGAGCCCAACGAAGAGGGGCTGGCCTTCTACGATGCGCTGTTCGATGAGTGCCGCAAGTACGGCATCGAACCGCTGGTCACCATCTGCCACTTCGATGCGCCCATCGCGCTCATTCAGAAGTATGGCGGCTGGAAAGACCGCCGGATGGTAGATGCCTACGTCCACTACTGCGACATCATCTTCCGCCGCTATAAAGATAAGGTAAAATACTGGCTGACCTTCAACGAGATCAACATGCTGCTGCACATGCCCTTCATGGGGGCAGGCCTGCTGTTTGAGCCCGGCGAGAACGTCGAACAGGCCAAGTATCAGGCCGCTCATCACGAGCTGGTGGCCAGCGCCAAGGCCGTCCAGCTGGCGCACGAGATCATGCCCGGCTGCATGGTGGGCTGTATGCTGGCCGCAGGCGAGTTCTACCCCCGCACCTGCGCCCCGGCGGATGTGCAGGCCGCTGCCGAAGCCGACCGCAACAATTACTTCTTCATCGACGTCCAGTCCCGCGGTGCCTACCCGGTCTGGGCCAAAAAGCGGATGGAGCGGGCTGGCATCCAGCTGCGCACCGAGCCGGACGATGACCAGACCCTGCGCGAGGGCACCGTGGACTTCATCTCCTTCAGCTACTATTCCAGCCGCTGCATCACGGTGGACCCGGAGCTGTTGGAGCAGGCTGACGGCAACGCCCTCGGCGCGGCGACCAGAAACCCCTACCTCAAGGCCAGTGCGTGGGGCTGGGCCATCGACCCGGTGGGCCTGCGCATCACCATGAACACCCTCTACGACCGCTATCAGAAGCCGCTGTTCGTCGTGGAGAACGGTCTGGGCGCGGTGGACACGGTGGAACCGGACGGTTCCATCCACGACAGCTACCGCATCGACTATCTGCGCGCCCACATCGAGCAGATGGAAAAGGCCATCAACGAGGACGGCCTGCCCCTGCTGGGCTACACCACCTGGGGCCCCATCGACCTTGTCTCCGCCTCCACCGGTGAGATGAAGAAGCGCTACGGCTTCATTTATGTAGACAAGGACAACGCTGGAAACGGCACCCTGACCCGCAGCCGGAAGGACAGCTTCTACTGGTATAAAAAGGTCATTGCGACCGATGGTGAAGACCTTGCCTGAGATCATTGCACACCGCGGGGCGACCTATCTTGCCCCCGAAAACACCCTGTCCGCCTTTCGCAACGCCATCGACCTCGGTGCCGACGGCGTTGAGATGGACGTCCAGCAGACCCGCGACCATGGTCTTATCATCCACCACGACTACCTCATCGACATCGGCACCGAGCTCTCCGCCAAGATCTACGACCTGACCGTCGGTGAGCTGCGCTCCATCGACCTGACCAAATGGAACGGCGTCAGCCTCACCACCGAGAGACTGGCTACTCTGGACGAAGCGCTGGCCTGCTGCAAAGAAATGGAGGGCTGCACCGTCCAGCTGGAACTGAAGGCCCCCATCCTCCCCGACCCGGACTTCGTGCCCCATGTCGTGGACTGCATCCGCGCTTCCGGCATCGCAGACCGGCTGCTCCTCGTCTCGTTCCGTCACGACCTGCTTCAGCAGGCCAAGGCGCTGATGCCGGAACTGCGCATCGGCGTCCTGACCCTGGGCGACCTGCTCAGCATGATGCTCCCGCCGCCGGTGATCTGGCAGGACCTGGGCCTTGTCAACAGCATGGACGAGCCGCTGGACGAGGAGAACTGCCCCGCCCTGAAAAAACAGGTGG
Organism: Faecalibacterium sp. AF28-13AC; assembly: GCF_003478405.1. Lineage (NCBI taxonomy): Bacteria > Bacillati > Bacillota > Clostridia > Eubacteriales > Oscillospiraceae > Faecalibacterium > Faecalibacterium sp. AF28-13AC. The sequence goes on from NZ_QUFG01000006.1 coordinate 184,353, forward strand.
GCATGGTCTCCAGTGTTATTTCGGACAAGCTGACCCTCATCGCGGCTCTTTACCCGCAGATGTCGGTCCGGCAGATCCTCGCCACCCTGTCCGCGCAGGCAGACCCCGCTGCCTATGTCCGGACGCTGGGTTTCCCGGTGGAGCTGGTCAGTTGCGAGTACCACACCGCCTTCGCCAACCCGGAGGTGGTCAACCAGCTCCACGACGCCGGCTGCAAGGCCGCGTTCTGGACCGTCAACACCGAGGATGTCGTCCGCTCTCTGGTGCCTCTCGGCCCGGACTGCTTTGTCACCGACCGCCCCGACGTCATCCGCGAATGGATCGAAAAAGCACAGGCTGAAACGTAACGGAACCCCTCTCCGCTCTCGCCTTGCCATGCAGCTCCCCCTTTGGAAGCGCTGGCGCACGGCGAGACGGAGAGGGGTTTATTTTTTTATAAACGCTCTTGACATTCCGGGATGCGAGGGTTAAAATTGTATCGCATCAAACAGTTTTATTCAAAACAATCATTAACCCAACAATTCAAAGGATGGACCATCATGTGTGACGAAATCAACTCCAGCTGCCCGCCGGTGACGCCCCCCTGGGAGCCGCCGCAGGTCATCCCGGCGCAGATGCGCCGGGTCAACAACCTGATCTTCCGCAAGATCAACCAGTTCCACCGCGAAAATGAGGTCGAGGACGTGACCCCGATGCACGAGTGGATCCTGAGCTATCTGTTCTGGCACAGGGACGAACCCATCTACCAGCGGGACATCGAGCGGGAGTTCTCCATCACCCGCTCCACTGTGACCAACATTTTGCAGCTCATGGAGCGCAAAGGCTACATCGAGCGCCAGAGCGTACCGCAGGACGCCCGGCTCAAGCGCCTGGTGCTGACCGAAAAGGGAGCCTGCATCCGTGAAAAGACCATGCAGGCCCTGCACCAGACCGACGAATTTGTGGAGAGCCTGCTCACCCCGGAGGAGAACGCCGAGCTGCTCCGCCTGCTGAACAAGCTGCGCAAGGGCCTGCAGTGACCCCGCGAATCGTACGATTTTTGAGAGTTTCATGACTTTTTTCGGAACTTTGCAAAAACGCATTGACAATTAAATTGTTTTGTATAGAATTGTTCTTTGTCAAACAAAAAAAGCAAAAAACAGGAGGATTACCAGATGATCAAAAAATTAGTGTCACATCTGGGCGCGTACAAACGCGCCGCGATCCTGACACCGATCATTTCCGCATTGGAAGCGGTCATGGACGTTCTGCTGCCCACCATCATGGCCTTTATCATCGACCAGGGCATTGAAAAGGGCGACATGAACGCCGTCATCAAATACGGTCTGCTCACCTTCCTGGTGGCCGCCATTGCGCTGCTGCTGGGTGTGCTGGCCGGCAAATTTGCCGCCGAGGCTTCCACCGGCCTTGCCGGCAACCTGCGCGACGCGATGTATGAGAACATCCAGCATTTTTCCTTCTCCAACATCGACAAATACTCCACGGCCGGTCTGGTCACCCGCATGACCACCGACGTGACCAACGTGCAGAACGCCTTCCAGATGATCGAGCGCATGTGCGTGCGCGCCCCGGTGCATCTGGTCTTCGCGCTTCTCATGGCTTCCGCCATCAGCGGCACGTTGTCGCTGGTGTTCGTGGTGGCCATCGTCTTCCTGGTGGCGGTGCTGGCCTCCATCATGATCCCCACCTTCAAGATCTTTGACCGCGTGTTCAAGAACTACGACAACCTGAACGCCTCGGTGCAGGAGAACATCTCCGCCATCCGCGTGGTCAAGAGCTTCGTCCGCGAGCACTTCGAGAATGAGAAATACACCACCGCCTGCGAGAGCCTGTACAAGCAGTTCGTCAGCGCCGAGAGCCGCCTGAGCTTCAACAACCCCGCCATGCTGATCTCCGTCTACGGCTGCAACATCGCCCTGAGCTGGTTTGGTGCCCACTACGTGCTGAACGGTTCCATCACCACCGGCCAGCTGAACGCCCTGTTCGGCTACATCATGAACATCCTGATGGCCCTGATGATGCTGAGCATGGCCTTCGTCATGATCTCCATGTCCGCTTCCTCTGCCCGCCGCATCGTGGAAGTGCTGGACGAGACCACCGACCTGCCCGCCCCCAAGGCTCCGGTGGACACCGTGGCCGACGGCAGCATCTCCTTCGACCACGTCACCTTCAAGTACAAGCATGGTTCCGGCCAGCCTGTCCTGAACGACATCACCTTCACCATCCGGCCCGGCGAGACGCTGGGCATCATCGGCGGCACCGGCAGCGCAAAATCCAGCCTGGTGCAGCTCATCCCCCGCCTGTACGACCCGGAGACCGGCTCGGTCAAGGTCGGCGGCGTGGATGTCCGCGATTACAACCTCAACGTGCTCCGCCGCGAGGTCTCGATGGTGCTGCAAAAGAACGTCCTGTTCTCCGGCACCATCCTCGACAACCTGCGCTGGGGCGATGAGAACGCCAGCGAGGAAGAGTGCATCCGGGTGGCCAAGCTGGCCTGCGCCGATGAATTCATCGAGCGCTTCCCCGACAAGTACAATACCTGGATCGAGCAGGGCGGCTCGAACGTTTCCGGCGGCCAGAAGCAGCGCCTGACCATCGCCCGCGCCCTGCTGCGCAAGCCCAAGGTGCTGATCCTGGACGACTCCACCAGCGCCGTGGATACCGCCACCGACGCCAAGATCCGCAAGGCGTTCCGGGAAGAGATCCCCGGCACCACCAAGATCATCATCGCACAGCGCATCTCCTCCGTGCAGGATGCCGACCGCATCCTGGTGCTGGACAACGGCCAGATCAACGGCCTGGGCACCCACGAGGAGCTGCTAAAGACCAATACCATCTATCAGGAAGTCTACAACAGCCAGACCCAGAGCAGCGGCGACTTCGACAAACAGGGAGGTGAGCAGTAATGGCACAGGTGAAAGAAGTTCGCGGCCCCGGCCCGCGCGGCGCAGGCCAGCCCCGGCCCAAGGTCGAAAATCCGGGTCTGCTGCTCAAGCGGATCATGGACGAAGTATTCCAGCATTATCTGCTCCACTGCATCTTCGTTCTGGTGTGCATCGTGGTCAGCGCGCTGGCCAATGTGCAGGCCAGCCTCTTCCTCAAGACCCTCATTGATGATTACATCGTGCCCATGACCCAGCAGGCCACCCCCGATTTCGGCCCGCTGGCCGCAGCACTGGGCCGCATCGGCTGCGTTTACGCCGTCGGCGTTCTGGCTGCGTGGCTCAATTCCCGCATCATGGTCAACGTGACCCAGGGCACCCTGCGCAACCTGCGCACCAAGCTCTTCACCCACATGGAGAGCCTGCCCATCCGGTATTTTGACCAGCACCCCCACGGCGACATCATGTCCGTGTACACCAACGACGTCGATACCCTGCGCCAGATGCTCAGCCAGAGCATCCCGCAGCTGACGTCCAGCGCCATCACCATCGTTTCCGTCCTCACCAGCATGGTGCTGATGAGCTGGCAGCTCACGATCGTGACCCTGTGCATGGTGGCTCTGATGCTCTTCTGCACCAAGAAGATCACCTCCATGAGCGGCAAGTACTTCATCGCCCAGCAGAAAGACCTGGGCAAGGTGAACGGCTACATTGAAGAGATGATGGAGGGCCAGAAGGTCGTCAAGGTCTTCACCCACGAGCAGAAGACGCTGGACGGCTTCCGTGCGCTGAACGACAAGCTGAAGGACAGTGCCAAGCAGGCCAACGGCTACGCCAACATCATCATGCCCGTCACGGCGCAGCTGGGCAACATCAGCTACGCGGTCTGCGCTCTGGTGGGCGCTGCCATGGCCGTCGGCAATGTCGGCGGCATGACGCTGGGCACCGTCATGGCCTTCCTCTCCCTGAACAAGAGCTTCAACATGCCCATCAGCCAGGTGTCCATGCAGGCCAACAGCATCATCATGGCTCTGGCCGGTGCCGAGCGCATCTTCAAGATGATGGACGAGACCAGCGAGACCGATGAGGGCTATGTCACCCTCGTCAACGCCAAATACGATGCGAACGACCAGCTGGTCGAGACCACCGACCGCACCGGCCTCTGGGCCTGGAAGCACCCCCACCACGATGGCACCACCACCTACCACAAGCTGGCAGGCGACATCACCTTCACCGATGTCGATTTCGGCTATGTGCCGGAGAAGACCGTCCTCCACGACATCAACCTCTATGGCCGCCCCGGCCAGAAGATCGCTTTCGTCGGCTCCACCGGTGCCGGCAAGACGACCATCACCAACCTCATCAACCGCTTCTACGACATCTCGGATGGTAAGATCCGCTACGACGGCATCAACATCTCCAAGATCAAAAAAGACGACCTCCGCCGCTCTCTCGGCATCGTGCTGCAGGACACCCACCTGTTCACCGGCACGGTCATGGAGAACATCCGCTACGGCCGTCTGGAAGCCAGCGATGAAGAGTGCATCGCCGCTGCCCGTCTGGCCAACGCCGACAGCTTCATCAAGCGCCTGCCCGATGGCTACAACACCATGCTGACCAACGACGGCTCCAACCTCTCGCAGGGCCAGCGCCAGCTGCTGGCCATCGCCCGCGCGGCGGTCGCAGACCCGCCGGTGCTGATCCTGGATGAGGCCACCTCCTCCATCGACACCCGCACCGAGGCACTGGTCCAGCGCGGCATGGACGGCCTGATGTATGGCCGCACTTCCTTCGTCATCGCTCACCGCCTGTCCACCGTCCGCAATGCAGACTGCATCGTGGTTCTGGAGCAGGGCCGCATCATCGAGCGCGGCAGCCATGACGAGCTGATCGCCAAAAAGGGCAAGTATTACCAGCTCTACACCGGCAACCTGGCCGAGAACTGAGCATAAAAAATACGGAGCATCGCTGCGGCGATGCTCCGTATTTTTTATGTCTGTTTATTTCAGCCCGATCTGCTGGGCGTATTCTTCCAGCAGTTCCCGCTCCAGGAATGGGGTCTTGACGCCCATCCGGTCGCGGTAGGTCTCGTGGCCCTTGCCGATGACGGCGATCAGGTCGCCCTCCTGGGCGTGGTCCACGGCGTAATGCAGTGCATCCAGCCGGTCGGGGATCTCCACGAATTTGGCGTCCGGGTTGCCCTTGTTCATGCCCACCCGGATATCGGCGAGGATGTCCTCGACCTTCTCAAAACGATTGTTGTCCTCGGTGAGGATGGAGAAATCGGCCATTTTGGCGCAGGTCTCGCCCATGCCGTAGCGGCGCAGCTTGGAGCGGTTGCCGCCGCAGCCGAACACCACCACCAGCCGATGCGGCTTGTAGGCCCGCAGGGTGGTGAGCAGGCTCTCGGTGGAGACCTCATTGTGGGCGTAGTCCAGCAGGATGGTAAACTTTTTGCTGATGGGCACCAGCTCCACGCGGCCCTTGACGACGCACTTGCCCAGACCCTCGTGGATGGCGGCATCGGGCAGGCCCAGCACCTTGCCCACGGCCAGCGCGGCCAGCGCGTTGTATACGCTGAACTCACCGGGCATATTCACCCGGACGTCCATGTCGTCCTTGCCGGAGACGTGGAAGGCCACCCCCAGAAAATCGTGGGTGCGCAGCAGCTCGCAGCCCTCGGCGCGGTAGTCGGCCTTCTCGCTGCGGCCATAGGTCACCAGCTTACAGGTGTGGCCTTCCAGCAAAGCCTCGGTGTTCTCGTCGTCGATGTTCACGACGCCGACGTCGCACCGCTTGAACAGCTGGCCCTTCCAGCTGCGGTACTCCTCAAAGGTCTTGTGCTCGCCGGGGCCGATGTGGTCCGGCGAAAGGTTGGTGAAGACGCCGACGTTGTAGTGGATGCCCGCCACACGGTCCATCATCAGGCCCTGGCTGGACACTTCCATCAGCGCCACATCACAGCCTGCATCCACGAACTGGCGGAAGGTCTTTTGCAGCTCGTAGCTTTCGGGGGTGGTGTTTGCGGTCTCCTGATGGCGGCCCATGAAATAGATGCCGTTGGTGCCGATCATGCCCACCTTTTTGCCGGCGGCTTCCAGCACGCTCTTGATCATGTGGGTGGTGGTGGTCTTGCCCTTGGTGCCGGTGACGCCGATCACGGTCATCTGCCGGGCCGGGTTGCCGAAAAGGTTGCAGCTCATCAGCGCCATGGCATAGCGGCTGTTCTCCACCTTCACAACGGTCACGTCCGGCATGGCAGACAGGTCGATGTCATGCTGGATGACCAGTACGCTCACGCCTTTGGCGGCGCAGTCGGCCGCGAAGTCGTGGCTGTCGCGCTGGGTGCCCACGATGCAGACGAAGGCCATGCCCTCGGCTGCCTTGCGGCTGTCGTAGATGATATCGGTCACTTCGGTCTCCAGACTGCCCTGCACAAGGTCAAAGGGGACGCCTTCCATCAATTGTTCCAGTTTCATACATGAACCTCACTTTTTCAGTTTGCAGCCCCGGTGCCTGCCGTATCCTGCGCGGCGGGAGCCGGGTCTGTCTCTGTGGTCGGAGCCTGGGCATCGTCCGCAGGCTGTGCAGCGGCGTCCGCCGGGGACGCTGCCGCATCGGCGGCACCCTCTGCGGTGCTGTCCGCCGTTTCCTCTGCCGGGGCTTCCTCCGGTGTCGTCGGCTCCGGCACGACATAGCCGGACGGCAGCTCCGGCTCGCCCTGCGCAAAGGTGAATTTGCGGGTGCTGGACATGCTGATGTGGGTGAAGTCCAGCGTACCGGTGTCGGTGGCTGCGCAGCCCTTGCCGTCCTCATTGAGCAGCACATGCCGGGCCAGCTTGAGCTTGTAGTCCAGTTCGTTCAGGGTGCCCAGCCGGACGCTGATGCGGTCCTGATACAGGAACGCCATCTCCTCCGGGTCAGCGAACTCGATGCGGGTGACATCCCCGCGCATCCCGGCGGTATCCAGCGCCGTCAGCAGGGTGCTGAGAGCCTCCAGGCGCTTGTCGCCCGCCTCCTCTTCCACGGCAGCGGAGGCGCTGGCCGGGTCGGAGGCACTCTCCGAAGCGGTGCTGCTGTCTGCCGGTGTCTCCTCCTCGAAGCACAGCTGCTCGCCGGGGTCCGAGAAGACCGGCTCGCCGCCGTACAGCGTAGGCAGGCCGGTGGGCTGGGCGGAGTCCGCCGCCAGGATCTTCAGCCCGGCCGAGAGGGTCAGCCAGCCTTTTGCCGTCTGCATGGCGTAGGCGGGCTGGGCTTCCGCCACCCGCACGACCACGGTGCTGGGGTAGTCCCGCTCCACCCGGATGTCCTCCAGCATGGGGAAGACCTTTTCCAGCGCGGCGGCTTTGGCAGCGGGGTCAAAGCTGAAGATGTTCTCTTCTTTCTGGACGCCCAGCGCCTGCAGGATCTGCTCGCTGGAGTAGCCGCCCGCTTCGCTCACCACGCCGTCCGCCGTCCGCACCTCAATGGTGTTGATCTTGAACAGCATGGTGACCGTCAAATAGATGCCTGCCGCGATGACGCAGAGCAGCATGGCCAGCGCGGTCAGGCGCTGGATGGCTCTGCGGCGTCGGAGGGCCTTGCGGGTCATCTTCCGTTTCTTTTTTCCTTCCCGGCGGGCGGGGTCCCGCAGGTTCGCCTGCGTAGGGCGGAGCCGCTGGCCGCTGGCCGGGCGCCGGGCGTTCGGGTTCTGCGGCCGGGCCTTCCCATTGCGGGGCCGCTGGCTCTGCGGCGCGCTCGTTCTCCGCTGGTTCTGGCGCGGCGCATTGGGTGCCCGGTTCCGGGAGGGATTCTGCTTCTGGACGGGGCGGCCTCCGGTGGGAAACTGGATGCTGTTGTCCGGGTAGCTGCCGGAGCCGGTATCCCGCGCCGCATAGCGGCTGGGCCGGGGCGCATCGGGGTCATAGTTCGGGTTGGTTACCGGGTGTCTGCCGGGCGTCGTGGAGCTGGGGTATCCCACATTGCTCCGGTCCGCCGGGCGGCTGGGCCGGGCGTCCCGCGCCTGATCGTAGACCGGACGGCGCTTCCCATTTTTCTTCCGGTTCTGGGGTCGGTCTGCCATTGGGCCGCACCTCCTTTCCTTTGGATTTCACGTTCTGTTACGGGGTCTTGACCAGCTGGAGCAGGGCATTGGCGATGCGGTCCAGACTGTCGTCCACCGAGAGCTTCCGGGCGTTCTGGCCCATCTGCGCCAGCTTTCCCGGCTCGGCCAGCAGGTCGGCCACGGTGGCCACGAGTGCTTCGCCGGTCAGGTCTTTTTCCTCAATGACCACCGCAGCCCCGGCTTTTTGCAGCTCCATGGCGTTGTAATACTGGTGGTTCTCGGCCACATTGGGGCTGGGGATGAGGATTGCAGCGCGGCCCACAGCCTCCAGCTCGGCCAGCGTCAGGGCACCGGCGCGGCTGATGACGAGGTCTGCCGCGGCCAGCAGCTCCGGCATGTTGTTGATATATTCCTTCACGACAAGGCTGTCGCCGGGGGCAAAGCCCTTCTCTTTTTCGAGGTTCTGGAACAGCTCCACGCCGTACTGGCCGGTGGCATGCAGGTGCAGCACCGGCTTCTGATTTTTCTGCTCCCAGGCGCAGAGGTCGGCCACGACCTCATTGACCCGCCGTGCTCCCAGACTGCCGCCGAACGACAGGATGACCGTGCGGTCCCCTGCCCCCAGTTCGGCGCGGATGGCGTCGCGGTTTCTGGCCTGGGCGAACACCTCCGGCCGCACGGGGTTGCCCACCACGCGGGTCTTTTCGGGGGCACCCAGCTTTTCCACGGCAGCGGGCACAGCGGCGAACACGATGTCCACATCCGGGGCCAGCAGCTTGTTGGTCACGCCGGGGAAGGCGTTCTGCTCATGCAGGGCGGTCTTGATGCCCATTTTGGCGGCGCAGCGCACCACCGGGCCGGACACATAGCCGCCGCAGCCGATGACCAGATCGGGCTGTACCTCCCGCATCATCTTCCGGGCCGTGGGGCCGGAGAGGGCCAAGTTCCACAGCGTGATGAGGTTCCGCTTGATGTTGTGCAGCGAGAGCTTCCGCTGGAAGCCTGTGATCTCGATGTGGTGGAAGGGATAGCCCGCCTGGGTCACCAGACGGTACTCCATCCCCTCTTTGCGGCCGGCAAAATGGATCTCGGCCGTCGGGTCTGCTTTTTTCAGTGCACCGGCAATGGCCAGTGCGGGGTTGATATGGCCGGCCGTGCCGCCGGCAGCGATCAGAACACGCATCTTGGTTCCTCCTTATGATTCGGTCCGCGCTCTGCGCGCGGTATCCAGCACGATGGTCTTTTCCCTGCGGCGGGCCTCCCGCTCCTCGTGGGCGCGGCGGCGCTCCTGACGGATGCGCTCACCGTTGCGGCCAATGTTGACCATGACCCCCATCTCCGCCAGCAGCAAGATCAGGCTCGTGCCGCCGGAGGAGAAGAAAGGCAGCGAAATGCCGGTGTTGGGCAGCGTGTTGGTGACGACCGCGATGTTGCAGAACACCTGCCACGCGATCTGCGCCATGATGCCGATGCCCACCAGCGTGCAGAAGCGGTTCTCGGCGTGGAAGGCCAGCCAGAACCCCTGTACGAGGAAGACCACGAACAGCACGATGACCAGCACGGCCCCCATAAAGCCCAGCTCCTCACAGACGACGCTGAAGATGAAGTCGTTGGTGCTTTCGGGCAGCCAGAGCTGCTTTTCGATGCTGTTGCCCAGCCCCAGGCCCGTCACACCGCCGGAGCCGATGGCGTACAGACTTTGCAGGGTCTGGTCTGTCATCTTGGTCAGGTCCTGCGTCCAGCCGTCCAGACGGCTCTGTAAGTAGGGGATGGAGTCGATGTGCTGCAGGATCGTTTCCAGCAGAAAAATGCCGGTTGCACCCCCCACCCAGGTGATGACGCCGCCGTTGCCGCCCAGCAGCAGGATGGTGCCCACCATGGCGGTGGTCAGCACGATGCCGGACATGTGCGGCTCCATCACGAGCAGCAGGATGACCGGCAGCAGCGGGAGCAGCGGCAGGAGCAGCTCCCGCACCAGCCGCTGCTGCAGCCACGGCCCCACCGGCACCTGGCCGCTGCGGCTGGGGTCCAGTTTTTCCAGCCGGGGGGCCTTGGCCGCGATGTGGGCCGTGAGCAGGATCATCTCAAACTTTGCGATCTCCGAAACCTGCACCGTCATACCGGCCACGCGCAGCCAGCGCTTGCAGCCGTTCAGCGGGGTGCTGAACAGCACCAGCACCAGCAGCGCCAGCACAAGGAAATACCCCGGCCAGACCAGCCTGCGGAGCAGACGGTGGTCTACATAGGAGAACAAAAACATGGCCACAAGGCCCAGCCCCAGGCAGAGCACCTGGGATTTGATGTAGTGCAGGCTGTCGCCAAAGCGGAGATAGCCTGTGGTATAGCTGGCGCTGAACAGCATCACCAGCCCGAATACGATGATGATGCCCAGCGTTGCCAGCCAGTAGAGCAGAATGGGAGACCAGGGGCCGGGGTCCCGCTGCAGCAGCGCGAACGGCTCCGGCTTTTTTCGGCGGATGGTTGCCATCTGCACACCTCCTCAACTGATTTTTGCCCATTGCAGGGCCAGCGCCGCGCCCAGCAGGGCGAGCACGCAGAATGTATAAAAGATCTGCACCGCACTGCTGCCGCGCAGCTCCATCCAGCGGTGGAGCGGGGCCGTGCGGAAGAGCTGCTTTTTCCCATGCGTGGTTTGATAGACCACGATCTGCACCGCCACCATGCCGCCCTCCAGCCAGTAGGGCAGCCCCAGCGGGAGCGCAAGGTCCGGCCAGCCGATGCACAGCGGCGCACAGCCCAGTGCCCCGGCCAGAAACAGGCTGCCCACGCTGCCCAGCCGCAGCCGGGCGGGTGGGAAGTTCCAGAGCAGGAACGCCATCAGTGCCCCGGCCAGCGCCGCCGGGAAGACGGCCAGCGGGAACCAGCCGAGGATGGTCATGCAGAGCATCAGGCCCAGCTGGGCCGCAAATGCGGTGCCGCAGCACAGGCCGTCGATGCCGTCCGCGATGCGGACACTCTCGGCCAGCGCCACAAGGCCCGCTTCCCAGACCAGCGGAGCCAGAACGCCCAGCTCCACATAGCCCAGGCCCGGCAGGGCCAGCCCGGTGGCAAGGCAGCGGCTGGCCCCCAGCAGCAGGAGCACCACGGCACCGGCCCCCGCTTCCAGCAGCAGGCGGGTGCCCCGGCGCAGGCCCAGCGGGGCACGGCGGCGGATGCGGGCCAGGTCATCGGCCAGGCCGACGCCGCCGAACAGCAGCGCCCCGAACAGGGCGATGAGCAGCCGGGTGGAGAGCAGGCCCTCCGTGCCCAGCAGCTGCGGTTCGGCCACGCAGGCGGCGGTCCAGCCCACACCCACGGCGGCCAGCACCCCCACCATCAGGCAGAGCCCGCCCATCGTGGGCGGCTGGGCTGGGCGCTCCGGCGCTTCGTCCGAGTCCTGGCTTGGCGCAGCGTCCGGCCGTTCCGGCTCCGGCGGGCGGGTGGGCTGCTGGCGGCTCTGGAAGGCCCGCAGCAGCGGCACCATCAGATTCCCCATCGCCGCCGTGAGGACGAACCCCAGTGTCGATGCGACGATCAAGGCAAAACGGATCATATCACTGCTGCTCCTTGTAGAAGAGTTCCAGCACCTTTTCCAGCGCCATGCCGCGGCTGGCCTTGACCAGCAGCGCATCGCCCGGCTGCATCAGCCGGAGCAGGGCGTCGGCGGCTTCGCGGTAGGTGTTGGCGTGCAGGGTGGTCAGGCCCTTGGCCGCAGCCACCACGGCCGTGCGTCGGGCCTGCTCGCCGTAGGTGATGAGGGTGTCGATGCCGCTTTCCGCCGCCTGACGGCCCACTTCCTCGTGGGCCTCACGGCTCAGGTCTCCCAGCTCCAGCATATCGCCCAGCAGGGCAAAGCGGCGCTTGCAGGGGTACTCCCGGAACATGGCCAGCGCGGCCTTCATGCTGTCGGGGTTGGCGTTGTAGCAGTCCTCGATGACATCCACGCCGTTGCTGTGCACGATCTTCTGGCGCATCCCGGTCTGCTCAAAATTGCTGATGCCCCGCAGCACCTTCCGGGCATTGAGGCCCAGCCGGGTGGCGGCGCAATAGGCGGCCAGCGCATTGGCCACATTGTGGCGGCCCATCGCAGGGATGTGCACCATAAAGGTGCCCTCCTCGTGGTCTTCGAGCACAAAGCTCATGCCGTCGGCCTCCTGCTGGATGGACAGGGCGCAGACATCCGCCCCCTCGTCGCCCAGGCTGAACCAGACGGGCCGGACATGCTCCGGCAGCTCTGCCTTCCGCAGGAAGGGGTCGTCGCCGTTCAGCACCAGCGGAGCGCCCTCCGGCAGACCGGCGCAGATCTCCAACTTGGCCTTGCAGATGTTCTCCTGACTGCCCAGGTTGCCGATGTGGGACACGCCGATGCAGGTGATGATGCCCACATCCGGGCGGGCGCAGCGGCTCAGCCGCTCGATCTCGCCCAGGTGGCTCATGCCCATCTCGACGACGGCATATTCGGTCTCGTTCCCGATGCGGAACATCGTGCGGGGCAGGCCCAGCTCATTGTTCTGGTTGCCCTCGGTCTTGATGGTATTGCCGAAGCCCTCGATGGCAGCATAGCACATCTGCTTGGTGGTGGTCTTGCCCACGCTGCCCGTCACGCCCACGACTTTGGGGTGGAACTGGCTGCGGTAGTTGGCCCCCATCACCATCATGGCATGGTAGCTGTCCGCGCAGAGCACGGCCTTTTCCGCCGGGACGCCCTCGACCGGGTGGTTCAGCACCACACAGAAGGCCCCGGCTTCCAGTGCCTTGGCTGCAAAGTCGTGGCCGTCGAATCGTTCCCCCGGAAAGGCCACAAAGATGCAGCCGGGGCAGACCTCGCGGCTGTCGGTGGTCACAAGGGACACTTCGGCGTCCCCGGTGTCAAAGCCTTCCGGCGCAAGGCCGTTCAGCAGAATGCTTGCTCTGATCTTTTCCATACGATACTCTCCCTTTTCCTGATATCACTCGATCGTCTTCCATACGAGATGCCGTTCCTCTTACCAACAGCCCCCAGCAGATCGGAACCTCACGACCCGGCTGCCAATGGCTCTCCCTTGGGGGAGAGCTGGCGCGAAGCGCCTGAGAGGGTTTACCCGCAGGTGATGGTCACGAGGGTGCCGCGCTGGACGCTGGCCCCCGCCGCCTCGCTCTGCTCCTGGACCAGGCCGTTCGCATCGCCGGCCACAATGCAGTTGAGCCCGGCTGCTGCCAGCATCTGGCGGGCAAAATCCGCGCTCTTGCCCGTCACATCCGGCACCTCCGTGTGCCTGCCTTCGTATGTATCGGTATACAGATACACCGTGGTGCCGTAGGGCACCTCCGCGCCTGCGCGCGGGTACTGGTAGGTGACCACCGCGCCCGCCTGGCTGGCGTCGCTCTCGGCCAGCTGGTGCTTGAGGCCCTTGATGTTCAGCGAGACCTGCGCATTGCTCCACTCGTTGCCGATGAGGTTGGGCACTTTGACGATGGTGCCGCTGCGGTCAGTGCCGTCGGTGGCGATGCCAAGGTAGGGCGCGATCTCACTGATGATGTTGCCGACGACGGGCGCAGCCAGAATGGACGAGTAGTCCGTTTTGGCGTTGTTGGGGTCGTCGAGCATGACGTAGACGAGGATCTCCGGGTCGTCGGCGGGCAGGACCGCCACAAAGGAAGCGACCTTCTTGTAGTCGCCGTCGCTGCGGCGGTCCATGTTCAGCTGCTCGGACGTGCCGGACTTGCCGCCGATGCGGTAGCCTGCCACGTAGGCGCGGCCGCCGCCGCCCTGAGTGCCGTCCGCCACTTCATATTCCATGATCTGGCGGATGGCCTTGCTGGCACTCTCGCTGATGACCTGGCGGCGGACGTTTGCCCCCACCTCTTCGATGACGTTGCCGTTCTGGTCGGTGATCTTATCCACCACATGAGGGGTGACGAGATAGCCGCCGTTGACAGCAGCGGAGATGGCCGTGCAAACCTGCAGCGGCGTGACCGCCATGGCCTGACCGAAGGCCGACGAGGCCAGCTCGACTTCGCCCAGGCGGCTCTTGCTGTAATACTGCATGAAGTTCGTCTCGCTGGGCAGGTCCACGCCGGTGCGCTCGGTGAAGCCGAAGGCGTCAAAGTAATCATAGAACAGGCTGGAACCGATGCGCTGGCCCAGCTGGATGAGGTAGATGTTGCAGCTGTTCCGCAGCGCTTCGGCCAGATTCTGGACGCCGTGGGCCTTTTTGCCGGCGCAGTGATAGGTCTCCTTGGCGACGCCGTAGGCACCGGAACAGTTCAGCGTGGTGTTGATGGTCGCCTTGCCGGAGTCCACCCCCATGGCCGCCGTGATGACCTTGAAGACGCTTCCGGGGTAGTACAGCTCGGTGATGGTCTTGTTCTTCCACTGGATGTCGCGGTAATAGCCGGAATAATCGCCCTCCGGGTCCAGCACCTTGTTGCCGTTCGCATCCGTGACATAGCTGCCGTCCTCATTCTTGAGGTAGATGCCGTAAAGCTCCGGTTCGGCGTGGACCAGCTCGTTGAGATAGGCCTCGTTGGCGGTGTAATCCAGCGCGTTATTGGGGTCGAAGTCCGGCTTGGAGGCCATGGCCAGGATGGCACCTGTCTTGACGTTCATCACGATGGCCGCGCCGCGGTTCTCGACGTTGTTGGCCGAGATGGCTTCGTTCAGGTAGCGCTCCGCCACCTCCTGGATGTTCACATCCAGCGACAGCACCAGATTGGAGCCGTCCTTGGCGGCATAGGTGGTGGCGTTTTCGTCCGCGATGGCATTGCCGTAAGCGTTGCGCAGGGTGATGGTGCGGCCATTGACGCCCGCCAGCGTGGATTCGTAGGATTTTTCCAGGCCGTAGGTGCCGTAGCCGTCGGCATCGCAGAAGCCCAGCACCGCCGCCGCAAAGGCTCCATAGGGATAATCCCGCTGGAAGCTCTTGGTGGACGAGACAGAGATGCGGCCCTTGCGGATGCCCTTGTCGGCATCGGCCTTTTTGTGAGCCTTGTTATACGCGGTGACGTATTGTTCAATGGACAGCTTGATGGCGTTGTTCACCTTGGTGGCCAGCGTCTGGTAGGCCGAGTCGCTCTTGAACAGAGCATCGTACACCGCCTGATACTGGGTCTGGTAGGCCGCCGAGGAGGTGTCCACGCTGTCCAGGCTCTCACCATCGCCAGAGAGCAGCCGCAGGGTGATCTGGGTGCTGACCTCCTGCAATGCGGCAGGGTCAGCCGTCCTGGTCACCTCGCCGGTGTCGTCGTTCTTGCTGCTGGTGAACAGGGCCGTGCTGTAGCTGGGGTCGGCCCAGATGGTCCAGACCACGCTGGTGGAGGCCAGCGTGATGCCGGACGTGTCGTAGATCTCGCCGCGGGTCGCCTGGATGGTGCTGTCCAGCAGCTGCTGCTGGGCCGCATACTGGCGGAAGGTCGCGCCGTTCTTGATCTGGATATTGTACAGGCTGTGGATGACGATGCCTGCCGCCGCCACGACGAACACCACCGCCGCGCCAAAGCTGAAATGCCGCAGCCGTGCGCTCAGCCGCTCGTGCGGGTCAGCGCGGCGCAGCCGGTAAAGCCCTTTTTTGTTCTTGGAGGATGGTTCCTGCATGTTGGTTTGACTCCTGAGAAACCGAAAAAGCGTGCGCTGCCGCACGCTTTTCCTGTTTTATTTTAGTTTGCGCGGTTCACGCGGCCCATGACCATCATGGCACCGTCGTGCAGCAAGTCGGTCCACTGCCGCACAGCGGACTCCTTGCGGACGAGGACGCTGCCCTCGTCCAGGCGGATGTAGGTGATCTGGCTCTGGTCGATCTTCATCAGACCGAGGCGGGTGGCCGTCTCTTCCACGCTGGTGATGTTGGTGCGGTTGTTCAGTGCACTGTTGTAGTAGGTGTACTGGCTCTGCTCGCTGACGAGCTCCGCCTTGGCGTTCTGGATCTTGCTGTTCAGCTCCACCAGCTGGGACTCGCTCCACAGCAGGCTGACGGCAAAGCCCACCAGCAGCGCCGCCGAGAGCAGCTGCAATGCGTGCTGCATGGCAGCGCGCACCGGGTTCAGCCGGGGCTTGCCGCCTTTTTCCACCCGCAGCGGAACGTTCCGCTGCGTCTGGGGTGCTCTTCTGCGGCGCACCTCTGTCATATCATATGCTGCCTGGCCCATGGTACTCTCCTCCTCACTGATACTCCGCGGTGGTTAAATTTTTTCAAGAACGCGGAGATGTGCCGACCGGCTGCGCCGGTTCTCTTCCAGCTCCTGCGTATTTGCTTCGATGGGTCTGCGGGTGATGAGTTTTGCTTTGGCCCTGCCGCCGCAGACGCAGACCGGGAACTCTGGCGGGCAGGTGCAGGCGGTGGCCCAGCGGCGGAACTTGTTCTTCACCAGCCGGTCTTCCAGCGAGTGGAAGGTGATGATGCACAGCCGCCCGCCGGGGGCCAGATGCTCAAAGATGGTGTCCATACCCTCTTCCAGTGCGTCCAGCTCGTGGTTGACTGCAATGCGCAGCGCCTGGAAGGTGCGGCGGGACGGGTTCTTGTTCTTGCGCCGCTCGGCCGCCGGCATGGCGCTGGCCACGATGTCGGCCAGCTGCAATGTCGTCTCGATGGGGGAAGTCTCCCGTGCCTCGACGATCTTGCCCGCGATCTGCCAGGCGAAGGGTTCTTCGCCGTAATCCTTGAGGATGCGGGCCAGCTCCTCCCGGCTCTCGGTGTTCACGAGGTCGGCGGCGGTCTCACCCTCCTGGCTCATCCGCATGTCCAGCGGAGCGTCTGCCCGGTAGGAAAAGCCTCTGGCGGCATCGTCCAGCTGGTGGCTGGAAACGCCGAGGTCCAGCAGCGCTCCGTTGATCTTGTCGATGCCCAGCTGTTCCAGAGCTTGTCCCGCATAGCGGAAGTTGATCTGCACCACGGTGGCAGGCAGCCCGGCCAGCCGCGCCCGCGCGGTCTGCACCGCGTCCGGGTCCTGGTCCAATGAGATGAGCCTGCCGCCCTGTTCCGCGTCCAGCCGCAGCGCGATCTGGCGGGAATGTCCCGCACCGCCTGCAGTGCCGTCCAGATAGGTGCCTGCCGGGTCAATGGCAAGGCCGTCCAGGCACTCGTTCAAAAGCACAGGCACATGCTCAAACGAGGCCGGGTCAAAGGCTTGTCCGATCGTTTCACTGCCCATAGGGCCCAGCCTCCTTTCTGTCGTTTCAAGTTGCGTATCATCCGGCGATTTCACGCTGTTTTTTCCGTTTTTCGCCGTGTTTTTCTGCCCGCAGGCACACACTGCCCCAAGGCATCTCTCTGATACAGTTTTATTGTAACAAAACCGCCCTGCGAATGCAAGGCTTTTCGGGCTGGTTTTTCTCTCAAAATGTCACAAAAAAAGCCCCTGCAAGCCGTCGATTTTGCTGGCAGGGACGAATGGGTTTTTCCGACAAACTCCGCTCACTGGGGTTTCCGGGGCGTCTGGCGCAGATTGGCGCGGACGTTCCGGACCTGCGCAGCGTTCTCTGCCATGGTCTCCTCGGTGGTCTTGAGCATATTATCACAGTAGTCGGTCACGGTCTGGCGGACGGTGCGGGCCTCGGTCTGGGCGGCTGAGACGATCTCGGAGGCGCGCTGCTGGGCCGCCTTGACGATCTCCGCCTCGCTGACGAGGATGCGGGCGCGGTCCTCGGCCTTTTTCACGATGGCCTGGGCCTGGGCGTTGGCCGAATCAATGAGCTGGGCGCGGTCGCTGACGATGGACTGTGCCTGCCGCAGCTCCACGGGCAGATTCTGGCGGATCTCGTCCAGATAATCCCGGATCTGCTCCACGTCCACGATCCGCTTGCCGCCCGAAAGGGGCATCCCGGCGCTCTCTTCCAGCGTGTCCTCAATGGTATCCAAAAGCTCGTTCACGTTCATTCCGCATCTTCCTCTCCGGCAGGCTGCATGGGCTTCGTGTACTTCCACAGCAGCACCTTGCCATACTTATACTGTTTCTTCAGCGTCAGGCTGCCCACCTCGGCAGGCAGCACAAGGCCGGTCTCGCTCTCGCACAGGGCGATGCCGCCGGGCGCCAGCACCTTTTCCACGCTGGGAAGGATCTTTTCCAGCGTACCACCGTGGAACGGCGGGTCCAGCAGAACCAGGTCGAACTGCTCACGGCAGGCGGAAAGATACCGCGCCGCCTCGCCGATGTTGACGCGGCTGCGGTCGAACACGCCGCAGGCCTTGCAGTTCTTCATCACGATGTTGACGGCCTCGCGGTTCTCGTCCAGGAACACGCACCGTGCTGCCCCGCGCGAGAGGGCCTCGATGCCGAGCTGGCCGCTGCCTGCGTACAGGTCCAGCACCCGTGCGCCGGGCAGGTCGAACTGAACGATGCTGAACATCGCCTCCTTGACCTGGTCGAGGGTGGGGCGGGTGATATCGGTGCCGGGCAGGGCCTCCAGCCGTCTGCCCCGTGCGTCTCCTGCAATGACTCGCATGTGGTTGCCTCCTTTTGCATTCCGTTTTATGTATCTTTATATTATTGTCAAGACACCGTACTTTGTCAAGGCCCGCGTTGCACTGCGGCCGCAAGTGTGCTAAAATCAGGGCAGAGCGCCCCCTGTTCCGGGGCGCATGGTCAAAAGGAGAGATTCAACGTATGAAAGTCCTGCTCATCAACGGCAGCCCCCACGAAAAAGGCTGCACCTACACCGCTCTGTCCCTCATCGCGGAGGAGCTGAACCGCGCCCACATCGAGACCGAGATCTTCAACGTCGGCACCCGGCCCGTCGGCGGCTGCATCGGCTGCGGCGGCTGCGCTGCAGGCAGCGGCTGTGTCTTTGGCGGCGTAGTCAACGAGGCCATCGAAAAAGCCCGGACCGCCGACGCCTTCGTCTTCGGCAGCCCGGTGCACTATGCCTCGGCCTCCGGCAACATGACCAGTTTTATGGACCGCCTGAGCTACGCAGGCGGCAAGTATCTGGCCTACAAGCCCGCCGCCATCTGCTGTTCGGCCCGCCGCGGCGGCACCACCACCACGCTGGACCAGCTGGTCAAGTACCCGGAGTTCTTCCACATGCCGCTGGTCAACGGCTCCTATTGGGCCATGGTCCACGGCTCCAACCCCGCTCAGGTCCTGCAGGACGAAGAGGGCTGCGCCGTGATGCGGGAACTGGGCCGGAACATGGCCTGGCTGCTCCAGTGCATCGAGGCCGGCAAGGCCGCCGGCATCCGGCACCCGGAGAATCCCCGCCGCCCCATGACGAATTTCATCCGATAAGCAGCCACGCCCAAAAAGCCTGACCGGCACTGCCCGGCCGGGCTTTTCTGCTGCCATCCGCCGCTTTTGTTCCAGAAAAAGTGAGAAATCCCGCAGAAACAGCGCCTGCATCCTTTTTTCGTTCATAACTTTGTGGTAACATGAAGATAAGTATTTTTTACCATGACGGAGAGCAGGCTATGGAACACTACGATTGGAACGACGGCTGGACCTTCACCCCGGTATTCGACCCCGC
Organism: Faecalibacterium sp. AF28-13AC; assembly: GCF_003478405.1. Classification (NCBI taxonomy): domain Bacteria; kingdom Bacillati; phylum Bacillota; class Clostridia; order Eubacteriales; family Oscillospiraceae; genus Faecalibacterium; species Faecalibacterium sp. AF28-13AC. The sequence continues at coordinate 203,713 of NZ_QUFG01000006.1, forward strand.
CATCGTGCGGCCGGAATGTCCGGATCTGCCCCTGACCCCGGTGCGCATCCCGCACACGGTCAGGACGCTGCCCTACAATTACTGCAATGAGAACGATTACCAGCGGCTCTGCGGCTACCGGCGGGAGTTTTTTGCACCCAAAGAGTGGCAGGGCCGCACGGTCCTGCTGACCTTTGAGGCCGTGGCGCACGACGCCACCGTCTTCTGCAACGGCCGCCGGGTGTTTCACCATGGCTGCGGCTACATGGCCTTTACCGTGGACCTGACCGAATCCCTCCGCCTGGGGGAGCAGAACGTCGTGGCCGTCCGGTGCGACAGCCGGGAAGACCTGAACATCCCGCCCTTCGGCGGGCAGATCGATTTCCTGACCTACGGCGGCATCTACCGCGCCGTCTCACTGGACGTGAAGGAGCCTGCCTACCTGCGGGACATCTTCATCGAGGCGCAGGCCGAGGGCGATTTCCGCATCTACACCTCCACCGTGGGCGAGACGGTCGGCTGCACCTTGCAGGCCGAGATCCGCAGCCCCGCCGGGAGCCGGGCGCTCTACAGCGGCGAGCTGTCGCTGCCCATCGTGGGCACCCTGAACGGCGTCCACCCATGGAGCATCGGACACCCCTTCCTGTACACCCTCACCGTGCGGCTCATCCGCCCCGGCACCAGCGGCCTGCCCGACCGGGTGCTGGACGAAAAATCCACCCGGTTCGGCTTCCGGACCCTCCAGTTCGTGGCGGGCGGGCTGTACCTCAACGGCCAGCGGGTGGAGCTGCGCGGCCTGAACCGCCACCAGAGCTACCCTTATCAGGGCTACGCCATGCCGGACAGCATCCAGCAGCTGGATGCCCAGATTCTGAAAAAGCAGCTGGGCTGCAACGCAGTCCGCACCAGCCACTACCCCCAGAGCCAAGCCTTCCTCGACGCCTGCGACGAGCTGGGGCTTCTGGTCTTTGTGGAGATGCCGGGCTGGCAGCACATCGGCGACGAGAGCTGGCAGGCGCAGGCATTGCAGAACTGCCGCGAGATGGTCTGCCAGTGCCGCAACCATCCCAGCGTCTTTCTGTGGGGCGTACGGGTCAACGGCAGCCCCGACGATGAAGCGTTCTACAAGCGCACCAATGAGGCCGTCCGGCGGCTGGACCCCACCCGCCCCACCGGCGGTGCCCACATCCGCCGCAAAGACCAATTGCTGGAAGACGTCTACGCCTACAACGATTACTCCTACACCGGGCGGGGGGCTGGCTGCGAGAACCGCTCCGCCGTCACGCCCGACCTGCGCAAGGGCTACCTCATCAGCGAGTTCGGGGGCCAGCAGTTCCCGGCCAAGACCTTTGACGACGAGCCGCACCGGCTAGCCCAGGCCCTCCACCACGCGGCCGTCCTGAACGATGCCATCGCCCAGCCGGGCGTGGCGGGCAGCTTTGGCTGGTGCATGGCCGATTACAACACCCACCGGGAGTTCGGCAGCGGCGACCGCATCTGCTACCACGGTGTGCTCGACTCGTTCCGGAACCCGAAGCTCTCCGCCGCCGTCTATGCCAGCCAGAAGACGCCCCGCTCCCCCTCCGACATCGTGCTGGAAGTTTCGTCCAGCATGGCGCTGGGCGACCACCCCGGCGGGTTTGCCGGGGCCTGCTGGGTGTTCACCAACGCCGAGAGCGTCCGGCTCTACCGCGGCAACGATTTCATTGCCGAGTTCAGCCCGGACCGCCGGGGCCGGTTCGCGGCGCTGCCCCATCCGCCCATCGAGGTGCAGGATTTCGTCGGCTCCCTGCTCGAAAAGTATGAGGGGCTGGACCCCGTGGTCGCGCCGCAGGTGGCCGCCATCCTCAACGAGATGCGCCGGGACGCGCTGAGCCTTTCGCCCCTGAGCCGGGCGCGGCTGCTCTCGCTGCGGCTGAGCTGGAATGACCTGCTCCGGATGTACTACAAGTACATCGGCGTCCTCGGCTCGCCCTCCAGCGTCTACCGGTTCGAGGCCGTGTGGCATGGGCGCACCGTCCGCACCGTGGTGCGGGAGCCAGTGCAGAGCGTCCGGCTGGAGTGCACGGTCTACAATCCCCTGCTGACGGACGGCCCCACCTGGGACTGCGCTGCCGTCAGCCTGCGGGCCATCGACCAGAACGGCAACTTCCTGCCCTACTGCGGCGAGGCTGTTCAGCTGAGCGTGGAAGGCCCGGTCAGGATCCTCGGCCCCAGCGTCGTGCCGCTGCGGGGCGGCATGGCGGGCACCTACCTTGCCACCACCGGCCGGGCAGGCCGCGCCGTGCTCCACTGCAAAATGGAGGGCGCGCTGGACACCGAAGCCGTGCTCACGGTGCGCAAGCGTTCTTAAATCCCGTCCTTTCATGATAGATTTGCACTCCGTTCAAAGTTTTATCATGTTTGGCTGATATTCTATGGATGTAAAGAGTTTATGGGACGGCTTCGGCCGTCCCCTTTTGAAGAGTTTGAGGACAAAGGACTGTACGATTATGAGAGAAAAACTTCGCCGCTTTATGATCGGCCGCTACGGCACCGACGGCCTGAACCAGTTTCTGAGCATTGCCTCTCTGGTTCTGCTGCTCATCGCCATCGTCAGCCGCATCAGCCTGTTCACCTGGCTGGGTGTGGTGCTGCTGGGCTTCTGCTATTACCGCACCTTCAGCCGCAACATCTCGAAGCGGACCGAAGAGAATTACAAGTTCTACACCCTCAAAGACCGGGTGGACAACAAGTTCCGGGGTCTGAAAGAGCAGTGGGCCAACCGCAAGGTCTACCACTATTACCGCTGCCCCCAGTGCCGCCAGAAGCTCCGTGTGCCCCGCGGGCGCGGCCGCATCCAGATCTCCTGCCCCCGCTGCGGCACCCAGTTCATCAAGAAGAGCTGAGCCATGTTCGGATATGTGATCCCGAATCAGGCTGCGCTTTCGCCGGAAGCGCAGGCGCGGTACCGCTCAGCCTACTGCGGGCTCTGCCGCCGCATCGGTGCGCTGCACGGCCTGCGCGGGCGGCTGACCCTGAGCTATGACCTGACCTTTTTGGATCTGCTGCTCTCCAGCCTGTACGATGGCGAGACCGCGCTGCACACCGGCGCAGACCACTGCCCCATCCACCCCATCCGGAAGGTGGGCTGGCGTTCCAGCGGGCCAACCGATTACTGCGCCGACCTGAGCGTTGCGCTCCACTACTACAACGCACAGGACAAGTGGAACGATGACCGCAGCCTGCTGGGGCTGGGGTTCGAGGCGCTGCTCGCCGCCCCCACTGCGGCAGCCGCCGAACGCTGGCCACGGCAGTGCAGCGCCATCCGCGCCTGTCTGGACCGGCTGGCGCAGTACGAGGCCGAGGGCAGCGAAGATCTGGACGCCGTGTCCGGCTGCTTTGGCGACCTGATGGCGGAATTGTTCGACTACAAGCAGGACCACTGGTCCCCGGAGCTGCGCAGCATCGGCTTTCATCTGGGCAAATACATCTACCTGCTGGATGCCTACGACGACCTGGACCGCGACCTGAAAAAGGGAGCCTACAACCCGCTGCGCAGCCTGCACCAGCTGCCCGGCTATGAAGAAGAGATGCGGGAGATCTTCGAGCTGCTGCTCGCCAACTGTGCCTGCAGCTTTGAGCGCCTGCCCTGTGTGGAGGATGTGGACCTGCTGCGGAACATCCTCTACTCCGGCGTCTGGCTCAAATACAACTGCAAACATGCAAAAAATCCCCCCAGAACCGCCGAATGAGGCGGTTTCTCTTGATTTTTCAGGCGTTGTCCTGTACACTTAATTTTGTTCGTGCGGCAGCAAGGCCGCGCAAGTTCGTAGAGACGTGAGGAAGTTGATCCATGAAAGACCCCTATGAGGTGCTGGGCATCCAGCGCGGAGCCAGCGAGGAAGAAATCAAAAAAGCCTATCGTGCCAAGTGCAAGCGCTGGCACCCCGACCTGAACCCCAACGACCCCACGGCCGAAGAGCACTTCAAGGAAGTGCAGGCGGCCTATGACGCCATCACCAAGGGGGAGACCGGCCCCCAGAACGGCGGCTACGGCAACCCCTACGGCCAGCAGCAGAGCTATGGCGGCTTCTACAGCGGCGGCTATCAGCAGGGCTATGGCCAGCAGGGCTACAGCCAGCAGGGTGGCGACTGGGACTTCGGGTTCGACCCGTTCGGTTTTGGGTTTGGGTTCGGCGGCTACCAGCAGCAGAGCGGGCCGGGCTTCAGCAGCGCGGACACGCCCGAACTGCAGGCGGCGCGCAACTTCATCGTGAACCGCCGCTACGCCGAGGCCCGCCGTGTGCTGGACGGCATCGCGAACCGCACCGCCCGGTGGTATTATCTCTCGTCGCTGGCGAACCAGGGCCTGGGCAACAGCATCGACGCCCTGCAAGACGCCCGCCGCGCCGCCCAGATGGAGCCGGGCAACACCGAATACCAGGTGCATCTGCGCAATCTGCAAAGCTCCGGCCGCACCTACCGCACCCAGACGACCTATGCCCAGCCGGGCGGCCTGATGCGCTGGTGCTGGAGCATGATCCTGCTGAACCTCCTCTGCAACTGCTGCTGCGGCGGCTGGGGCTGGGGCTGGCGGTTCCGGGGCATCTGATCTCCACTGTTCCTGATACAAAAGACCCCTGCCGTGCAGCTGCACGGCAGGGGTCTTCTCATCGTCTGATCGTTTTACTGGATGATGATGGTGCGGGTGATCTTCTCGCAGGAGTAGTTGCCGCCCACGGTCGCGGTCTGGACATACTCGCCCGGCTGGGTGGGCAGGGTGTCGGACTTGCTGCCGAACCAGCCGCCCTTTTTATAGGTGTAGCTGATCTTGCCCTCCGGAACGGGCTGGCCGTCCACTTCCAGCACAGCGCTCAGGTCGTAGTTCTGTGCTTCCTCCACGGTCATCGTGTCGGGCACTTCCTGCGTCCAGTAGGTGCGGACGCCTTCCGTCTTCGGCTTGATGCGGAACATGGCCACACCGGCGGTGTTCACGTCGCCGGATTCCAGCGCCACTGCACCGGCCACATAGTTGCCGGACTCGGTCGGCTGTTCATCCACGTAGATGCGGCTGAAGGCGCCATCCGGCAGGAATTTTCGGATGAGTGCCAGCGCCAGCTTCAGGCCAGTGGAAACGTCCTTGATGGTGGGCATATAGAATTGCAGCACATCCATCACCGAAACGACCTCGTCGGCCACCCGCAGCAGTACACTCACGTCGTTGCCGTCAATGAGCTGCTTGATGTAGGCGTAGAGGTTGAACTCTTCCTGCTGATCCGGCGTAGCGGACATCTTGCGCGGCAGCGGGATCATCTTGAGCAGGGTGCGGATCTTGTCCGAGAGGACCAGCGTCACATAGCCCTTTGCCTCGCCCTTGGTGCCGATGACCACGCCGATATACTGGGTGTCGGCGGGTTTGGTCACGACGCTGAGGGTGAACGGCGAACCATAAACCAACTCACCCGAAGTGGTCAGGCGGATGGAGACGACATCATTGCTTTCCTCGACATCTGCACTTTCTGCGGCGGGCAGCAGATCCCCCGCCGACGCTGCAAACGCCGGGGTAACGGCCACGCTCAGCGTCAGAAGGACGGCGAGCAGCAGCGAGATCATCCTTTTGGTCTTCATAGAGCAGACCTCCTGTTTGCATTTCAAAGGTTGCGGTCGTGCGGCGGGAGACTTCCCGCCGGGCCAAAAATTGCTTTGGGCCAACTTTATTTTACCGCATCCTGCCCTTTGGGTCAATAACGGGATTCAAGTAACTCAAAATTTTGATATAAAAACTGCCGCGCAGACGCACGGCAGTTTCTTCCGCTCTTTACAGCTTGCTCAGCTGGGGGCCCTGGGCGGTATCCTTGACGGCCCAGCCCATCTCGGTCAGCTGGGCGCGGATGGCATCGGCGGTGGCCCAGTCTTTGGCTTTCTTTGCCGCAGCGCGCTTTTCGACCAGCTCGGTCACTTCGGCGGGCACCTCGTCCTTCTTGCGGTTGTACATCAGGCCCAGCACGTCGGTGATCTCGTCGAACGCCTTGGCGGCAGCTTCAAGCGCTTCTTTGGTGGAAGAAGCGGACAGGGTGTTGATCTCCTTGACCAGATCGAACACCGCAGCCAGCGCGTCGGGGGTGTTCAGGTCGTCGTCCATGGCCTTGCAGAACTTGGTGCGGGCCTCGTCGGCCTTGGCCTTCAGGCTCTCATCGGTGCCGAACTCGCTCTTGCTCAGGGCAAAATCGAGGTTTTCGCGGCAGGTGTACAGGCGCTCCAGGCTGTTCTTGCAGCTCTCGATGAGGTCTACGGTATAGTTCAGCGGCATCCGGTAGCCTGCGGTCAACATGAAGTAGCGGATGGGCTCATAGCCGTAGAGGTTGGCCACATCGCGGACGGTGAAGAAGTTGTGCAGGCTCTTGGACATCTTCTGATTGTCCACATTGATGAAGCCGTTGTGCATCCAGTAGCGGGCGAACGCACAGCCGTTGGCGCACTCGCTCTGGGCGATCTCGTTCTCGTGGTGGGGGAAGATGAGGTCCTGCCCGCCGCAGTGCAGGTCGATGGTCTTGCCCAGATGGGTGCGGCTCATGGCGCTGCACTCGATGTGCCAGCCAGGGCGGCCCATGCCGTAGGGGCTTTCCCAGGCAGGCTCGCCGGGCTTGGCGGCCTTCCAGACAGCGAAGTCGGCGGGGTCTTCCTTCAGGTCATCCTCCATCTGGCTGCGCAGCTCGCGGTTGCCGCTCTCCAGATCGTCCAGCTTGAGGTGGCTGAGCTTGCCGTACTCCGGGTCGCTCTTGACGCGGAAGTAGACGTCGCCGTTCTTGGCCACATAGGCGTGGCCGGAGTCGATCAGGTCCTTGACGATGTCCAAAATCTGCTGGATGTGCTCGGTGGCGCGGGGCTGGACGGTGGGCTTTTTGCAGTTCAGACCGGCGGCATCCTTGAGGTACTCGGCCTCAAAGCGCTGGGCGACTTCCTTCATGGAGGTGCCCTCTTCCTGGCCCTTCTTGATGAGCTTATCGTCGATGTCGGTGATGTTGGACACATAGATGACCTTGTTGCCTCGGTATTCCAGATAGCGGCGCAGGGTGTCGAACACGATCAGCGGGCGGGCGTTGCCGATGTGGATATAGTTGTAAACGGTCGGGCCGCAGACGTAGATGCGGTACTCGCCGGGCACCTGCGGCACGAACTCTTCCTTCTGGCGGGTCAGGGTGTTGAAAATCTGCATAAAAACCTCTCCTTTTGTGTGGCAGACAGAAGCCGCAAAAACAAAAAAGCCCTCCTCGCTGTACCCTGGTACAGCAACGAAGGCGGTTCTCATTCCAAATCGCGGTTCCACTTCTGTTTGTCGCTCAAAGCCGGTAACGGCGGCCGCCGCACTGCGATACTGTCCTTCCCGCAGTGTGCTCTCCGGGCGCACTTCCCGCAGTCTTCTGCAAACAGGCTCCCAGCCAACGGCCCGTTCTCTCTGTGCAGATACTCCCTGCGCTACTCTGCCCGGATCAACGCATTTGTTCTGATACAGATTTATTATATCTGTCCGGCCTGCGAAAGTCAAGGCGGCAAATCTTGATTTTATCTTGCGGATCGTCGAATTTTATGGTATTTTAATGTTGCATCTGGGTATTCCAGATTCCTTAAGGCGCTGTCCCAAAAACGCAGGCGGCTAGCCCATACCGATTCGTCCTTGACTCATTGAGTGAAGCAAGTGTCGGGAGGGCACTTTTTGGAGTTACCTCCCGACGCTTTCGGCGAAGGGAGGGATCGTTCTATGACGATTGTCGAGATTCTCACGTTGATGGCATTCTTTGTCAGTTTGCTGACCTTGATCGTCACCACAGTACATGTAACATTCGATATCACATTTCGGATGCTGGAATCGCGAAAAGATAAAAACGACAAAAAGAAAAAATGACCGCCCAACGTTCCCCAACGCACGGTCATTTTCTCTTTGACGTGTCAGTAAGGAGCTAGCCGTTTTGCCGGACAGCGCCTTTTGCATCTTTATTATAGAGTTTTTTTTATGATTTGTCAATCATTTTACGGAGGTCCTCCATGCAGCTTTTGACCGAACGCCTTTTTCTCATCCCGTTGCAGCCGGATGGGATGCGCGCCCTGCTCGCCCGCACCACCGACCCGGAGCTGGTCGGCCCCTATACCGAAATGCTGACCCTCTCCCTCCGGCACCCGGAGCAGTGGATCTGGTACACGGCCTGGGGCCTTTACCAGAACGATTCCGGTGACTTTGTCGGCGACCTCTGCTTCAAGGGTCTGCCCAAAAACGGCCAGCCGGAGATCGGCTACGGCATCTCACCCGAATTTCAGGGCCAGGGCTATGCCACCGAGGCCGTCCGCGCCGCCTGCCGCTGGGCGCTGGCCCAGCCCGGCGTGGCCGCCGTGGAGGCTGAGACCGAACCCGCCAATGCTGCCTCCCAGGCGGTTCTCCGCAAGGTCGGCTTCGTCCCCACCGGGACGGTGGGCAAGGAGGGGCCGCGGTTCATTCTGCGCACCCTGCCCGCCTGAGCGCAGCTTTTTCGGCGTCCCCCTTTACATCTCCCTCAACTTGTGCCATAATTTACGATATTAAAGGGAAGCGTCTCCAGCTCCGGCAATTCGGCCGGTCTGGAGCGCAAGAGAGGGGTAAACTGCCATGAGTAAAACGATCATCCCGGCAAACTACACGCCTGCGCTGAATCTGTACGACACCCAGCGCGCCATCGGCACCGTGAAGCGGCTGTTCGCAGACACGCTCTGCGCCACGCTGAACCTCTACCGTGTGTCCGCACCGCTGTTCCTGGAGGCCTCCACCGGCCTGAACGACGACCTGAACGGCGTCGAGCGGAAGGTCACCTTCGACATCAAGGACAGCGGCACCGAAGCGCAGGTGGTGCAGTCGCTGGCCAAGTGGAAGCGCAAAGCCCTGAAGGACTACGGCTTCCGGGTGGGCAAGGGTCTGTACTGCGACATGAACGCCATCCGCCGCGATGAGGAGCTGGACAACCTCCATTCCGTCTACGTGGACCAGTGGGACTGGGAGAAGGTCATCCGTGAAGAGGACCGCAACGAAGCCTATCTGAAGAATGTCGTGCGCTCCATCGTGTCGGCGGTCTGCGCCACCGAGATGAACCTCCACGCCATGTTCCCCCAGCTGCAGGACCTGCCCCTGCACACCCCGAACGTGACCTTTATCACCACCCAGGAACTGGAAGATCGGTACCCTGACCTGACCCCGAAGGAGCGCGAGAACGCTTTCGTCAAGGAAAACGGCACCACTTTCCTGATGAAGATCGGTGCCCCGCTGAAGAGCGGCAAGCCCCACGATGGCCGTGCGCCCGACTACGACGACTGGGACCTGAACGGCGATCTGTTGTTCTGGAACGAGCCGCTGCAGTGCAGCTATGAGCTGAGCAGCATGGGCATCCGCGTCAGCCCCGAAAGCATGGACCGGCAGCTGACCATGGCGGGCTGCGATGACCGCCGCGCCCTGCCGTTCCACAAGGCCGTTCTGTCCGGCGAGCTGCCCTACACCATCGGCGGCGGCATCGGCCAGAGCCGCCTGTGCATGCTGCTGCTGGGCAGTGCCCACATCGGCGAGGTCCAGGCCAGCGTCTGGGATCAGGCCACACACGAAGCCTGCGCCAAGGCCGGCATCCCGCTGCTGTAACGACCAGCGTTCTTTCCAAGGCTGCCCCATGGGTCTTCCCGTGGGGCAGCCTTTTTTGCGCCGTGCAAAAATTTCCAAAAACTTTTTTGTTTTTCCCCTTGACAGAACGCTGTGTTCTATCTATAATGAACACAGTTCATTTTGAGGTGATCGCATGAATCTTACCGCAACCTCCAAAGAGGATATCTTAAAAGCCAGTCGTGCCCTCATCCAGCAAAATGGATGGGCAGCGGTCAACATCCGCGCCGTGGCTGCGGCCTGCGGTGTGTCGGTGGGCTGCATCTACAACTACTTTGCATCCAAGACCGAGCTGGTGAGTGCCACGGTGGAAAGCATCTGGAACGATATCTTCCACCGCCCGGAGGACGAAGCCGTCTTCCGGGACACGCTGGCCTGTGTCCGCTGGATGTATCGGCAGCTGGAATACGGCTGCGCCCAGTATCCCGGCTTTTTCACCCATCACTCCCTTGGCTTTATGCACCAGGGCACGGCGGATGGAAAACAGCAGATGCAGCAGGCGTGGCAGCACATCCTGCGGCAGCTGTGTTTCGTCCTGCAGCAGGACCCCAACGTCCGGCCGGACGCCTTCAACAACCAGTTCACCGCCGAACGGTTTGCCGGGGTCCTGTTTTCCCAGATGCTTTCCGCGCTGGTCCAGCAGGATTTCGACCCGTCCATGGTGCTGGAGATCGTCCGGCGGGCCATCTATTAAAAAACTTCCCACGGTTTCGTGGGGATTTTTTATCCGTCAAAGTGAACATTGTTCAATTAAGGAGGTGATGTTCCGTTCTCTCCGGCAGGACCCCGCTGCATTCCCCCATTCCACCCATTTCAGACAACAAAGGAGATTTTTACGATGCGTGCGATCTTTGAAACGCTTTTTGACATTTTTTATCTGCTCACCGTCCTTTCCGTGGGCATCCGCATGATCCGGAACAGCAAAGGCTCCGCCCAGTTCCAGCTGTTTGGCTGGATGGCTGTGGTGCTGGGTGCCGGTGATTCCTTTCATCTGGTGCCCCGCGCACTGGCTCTGTGCACCACCGGCCTTGACAGCTACGCGTTCCAGCTGGGTCTGGGCAAGTGGATCACCTCGGTCACCATGACGGTATTCTATGTGCTGCTGTACTACGTCTGGCGTCAGCGCTACCACATCCAGGGCCAGAAGGCCGTGACCTGGGCCGTCTACGCTCTGTCGGCCGCCCGTGTGATCCTCTGCATGATGCCCCAGAACCAGTGGCTCACCAACCATTCTCCCCTGTCCTGGGGCATCTACCGCAACCTCCCCTTCGCGCTGCTGGGCCTGCTGGTCATCGTGCTGTTCTACCGCAGCGCCAAGGAGCACCACGACACTGCGTTCCGCTGGATGTGGCTCACCATCGTGCTGAGCTTCGGCTTCTATATCCCGGTGGTGCTGTGGGGCGATGTGATCCCGGTCATCGGCCTGCTGATGATTCCCAAGACCTGCGCCTATGTGTGGACCGTCCTCATCGGCTATTCTGCCATGAAGGCAGAATATAAGAAAGCGGACTGATCCGTTCCCCCCTGCTTCACGCAAAAAGAGCCTGTTTTCCGGCGGCAGCTGCCGTCAGAAAACAGGCTCTTTTGGTTGCAGTTTATCGGCGTTTCCGGCTGTTGCCCCCCAGCCACCAGACCAGCGCTGCGCAGATCAGGTTCCCGGCCAGGATGCCCGCGCACCACAGCACCGTTTGCCGGGGCGTCTGTTCATACACCAGCAAAAAGGGGTAAGGCCCCGTCCACAGACGCTGGTAGTTGGCCCACAGAGCGATGCTTCCGTAGATCGCCGTCGGCACCAGCGCCAGCGGGATGTTCCGGGCCGGGAGCCGCGGCTCCCGTTCCAGAAAGACGAAGGAGACAAAAACGAGGACCGGGTTCAGCAGGTGGTGGTACAGCATGGAGCTTTCCGTCAGCAGGAACACCACACCGCCCTCATCGGGGTAGCAGGGTGCCAGCACAAAGACCACCGTCAGGAAGGTCAGGGTCAGGCAGCAGGCCGCAATGAACTTCAGCCGCTTGACCCAGCGGGGCAGCGCACGGCCGGACAGCAGCGCCCACAGCTGGCAGACTGCCACCAGCAGGCAGACCGCCGCCGAGAAGAGGTTGGAGTTTTCGGTGTAGAAGGTCAGGGACTGCTCGCCCACCGCTTCCCAGCTCATCCGGATGGCGATGGGCTCCATCCGCACCACGGCCAGGTTCAGCAGGATGGACAACACCCGCCGAAGCTGATCCAAAAGCGAATTTTGTTTCATTTTATTCCAGAATGGATCATTTTGCCGTGTTGATGAAGCTGCGGTTGTCCCACAGATACTTGATGCCGGAGATGGCGGTGGCCGCTGCCACCAGCCAGCACAGCCAGTAGGAGATGAGCCAGACGTTCAGATTGCCGAGGACGGTATTGCCATAGGTCAGCGAGATGCCGAAGAAGTAGAAGATGATGGTCAGCATCTGCAGCACCGTCTTCACCTTGCCCCACATATTGGCCGCGATGACCTTGCCGTCCTTCGCACCGGCGGCGACCATCCGCAGGCCGGACACCGCGAACTCGCGGGCCAGGATGATGCAGAGCACCACGGGGCTGCACACGCCGTCCCGCATCATGTAGATGAGGGCCACCGTGGTCAGCAGCTTGTCGGCCAGCGGGTCGGCAAACTTGCCGAAGTCGGTGACCATGTGCCACTTGCGGGCCAGATGGCCGTCCAGATAATCGGTGAAGCTGGCAGCGGCAAAGACGATGCCTGCCACCAGATACCATGTGGCGTTGAAGGTCTCGGTGCCAAACTCGGTCAGCGAGACGAAGATCATGAAGACGGGCACCAGAATGATGCGGCACAGGGTCAGTTTATTGGGCAGATTCATACGTTTTACCCTCCAATTTGTTATTTTTCGACAGTACCATACAAATCGTAAAGGTCGCTGTCGTCTACCAGGATGTCATAGAACGCGCCGGGATACAGCGGCTCTTCGCTGGAAACGCAGACGTTGCCGTCCACTTCGGGGGCGTCGGCTGCGGTGCGGCAAAGGTACAGGCCGCTCTCGTCGTCGATGCCGTCGCAGATGACGCGGACGGTCTGGCCGACCTTGGCCGCCTGCTTCTGGGCCATGATGCCGGTCTGGATCTGCATCACCAGCTCGGCGCGCTTCTCCTTGACCTCCTGCTCGATCTGGCCGTCCATGCGGGCGGCCACGGTGTTCTCCTCAGCCGAGTAGGCAAAGCAGCCCAGGCGGTCGAACTGCACCTCCTTGACGAAGTTGCACAGGTCTTCGAACTGCTCCTCGGTCTCGCCGGGGAAGCCTGCGATCAGGGTGGTGCGCAGGGTGATGCCGGGGATCTCGCGGCGCAGCCTGCCGATGACGTCCAGCAGCTCCGCACGGTTGGAGCGGCGGTTCATGTTCTTGAGGATGACATCGTTGCAGTGCTGGATGGGCAGGTCGAGGTAAGGCAGGACCTTCTCGTTCCGCTTCATGGCGGCAATGAACGCATCGGTGATCCGCTCCGGGTAGGCGTACATGATGCGGATCCACTCGATGCCCTGGACCTTGTTCAGCTGATCCAGCAGCTCGCAGATGCTGCCGGGCTTGCCCCAGTCCTCGCCATAGGCGGTGGGATCCTGCGCCACGATGATAAGCTCCTTGACGCCCTCACCGGCCAGCCAGCGGGCCTCGGCCACGCAGTCGGCCATGTCACGGCTGCGCAGCGGGCCGCGGATGCCGGGGATGGCGCAGTAGTGGCAGCGGTTGTTGCAGCCTTCGGCGATCTTTAAGTACGCATAGTGGGCGGGGGTGCCGATGACACGCTTGCCGCCCAGCGGGAAGTCCTTCTTCAGGCCGTAGCTTTCGAGGTGGTCCTCGCCGTTGAACAAGCGGGCCACGATGGAGTCAATGGCCTTGTTGGAGGCGCAGCCGACCACGGCGTCCACTTCGGGGATCTCCTCCTCGATCTGGCTGCGGTAGCGCTCGGCCAGGCAGCCGGTGACGATGACCTTCAGATCGGGGTTCTGCTGCTTGTAGGAGCAGGCTTCCAGGATGTTTTCGATGGCCTCGGTCTTGGCGCTCTCGATGAAGCCGCAGGTGTTGACCAGAATGACGTCGGCCTCACCCAGCTCGGCCACGGTCTCGTGCCCGGCAGACAGCAGGATGTGGACCATGCCGTCCAGATCGACCTGGTTCTTCGGGCAGCCAAGGGAAATACATGCAATTTTCATAAGGGGATGCTACTCTCTTTCTTTTTTACGGTTCCGGTGTTCTTCCGAATGGCCGTTCCGGCACTGTGTGCGAGACGAAGCGGCCGTGCAAACAAGCCGTTATTCCTGTTCCACGCGCTGGATCGCGTCCCTGATGACCGGGTAGGCAAAGCCCCGGCGCATCAGAGCGGCCACCACGAGGTCGCGGCGTCCGGCTTCCAGTTTTTTGCGGTAGCGGCTGGCCACCAGTGCGGCGGCGGCTTCCAGCTCCGGGTCTTCCCCGGTCTCGTCGGCGGCATAGACCGTGTCCAGCGCCCGTTCGATCTGCGGGGCGCTCAGGCCCTTCTGCCGCAGGTTCTGTGCGGCAGCGCGGCGGCTTTTTTTCGCCGCCAGCAGGCCATGGGCGCGGGTCTCGGCATAGCGCGCATCGTTGACATACTCCCGCTCCACCATCTCAGCCACCACGGCGGCAGCCGTCTGCCCGGCAAAGCGGCGGTTCAGCCGCTCGTAGAGGCCGCCGGAGGACAGCTCCTGCCCAGCCAGCAGCTCCATCGCGCGGGCACGGGCCTTGGCCGCATCGGTGGATTTTTCCGCCTCGTCCAGCGGGCGGCGGGCTCCACGGTAAAATGCCATTTACTCTTCCACCATGATGTCCAGTTCGCTCTCGCTGCTGCGGGCGGGTGCCTTGACCACCGGCTCCTTGGCCGGGGCGGACTCGGCCTTGCTGCCGGTCTCCGGTGCAGCGGCGGCCGCCTTTGCGGTGCGGCGGGTGGCATAGAGCTTGTCGGCATTGGCGCGGATCTGGCCCTCGATGTCGTTGGCCAGCTCCGGGTTGTCCCGCAGGAACTGCTTGGCGTTGTCGCGGCCCTGACCCAGGCGGATATCGCCATAGTTGAACCATGCACCGCTCTTCTGGACGATGCCCAGCTTGACGCCCAGATCGATCAGCTCGCTCATCTTGGAAATACCCTCGCCGAACATGATATCGAACTCGGCCTCACGGAACGGAGGTGCCACCTTGTTCTTCACGATCTTGGCACGGGTGTGGTTGCCGATGAACTGGCCGGAGGAGTCCTTCAGGCCCTCCACACGGCGGATGTCGATGCGCACCGAGGAATAATACTTCAGCGCACGGCCGCCGGTGGTGACTTCGGGGTTGCCGTAGACGACGCCGACCTTCTCACGCAGCTGGTTGATGAAGACGCAGACCGTGTTGGTCTTGCCAATGACACTGGTCAGTTTGCGCATGGCCTGGCTCATCAGGCGGGCCTGCAGGCCGACGTGGCTGTCTCCCATCTCGCCCTCGATCTCGGCGCGGGGGACCATGGCGGCGACCGAGTCCACGACGATGGCGTCGATGGCACCGGAACGGACCAGCGCCTCGCAGATCTCCATGGCCTGCTCACCGGTGTCCGGCTGGCTGACCAGCAGGTTGTTGATGTCCACGCCCAGTGCCTCGGCATACACGGGGTCCAGCGCGTGCTCGACGTCAATGAAGGCGACCTCGCCGCCCTGCTTCTGGGCCTCGGCCAGAATGTGCAGGGCCAGCGTGGTCTTACCACTGGATTCCGGGCCATACACCTCGACGATGCGGCCGCGCGGCACACCGCCCACGCCCAATGCCATATCCAGACCCAGGCTGCCGGTGGAGATGGCTTCCACCTGCATGGCGGCATTGTCGCCCAGCTTCATGACGGCACCCTTGCCGAACTGCTTTTCGATCTGGGCCAGCGCGGTCGCCAGCGCGTCCTTCTTGGCACCCGGCTCGGTCTTCTGGGTCGCGGTGACGACCGTGTTCTGATTCTTTGCTGCCATAGTGTTCTCCTTTGCTGTCCTCTCCCGGCGCGGCTCGTTCCGCCGCCTGCGCGGGGCATTCCGATTCTTTCTCTAATAGTATATCACAAATCCAGAATATTACAACAGGAAGTTGTTTGCTTTTTCCGATTATTTTTCCGCTCAAGCTGACCCGCAAGTCGGCGCAAAACCTCGCATCTTGCGGCAGGCAGCTTCACTTACCGCTTCTTCGCGCCGTTATGGCCCGGTCGTTGCCGCCGTAGTCCTTCCGGCAGGCGATCCCGACCCAGCCGTTTGCTTCCAGCAGGGCCGTGACGGCTTCCCGCTGCTGCCAGCCGATCTCCAGCGCCAGTGCACCGCCGGGGCGGAGCGCTCTCTGGTAGTGTTCCGCGAGGGCGCGGTAAAATACAAGGCCATCCTCCCCCGCTGCCAGCGCCATGGCCGGTTCCTGCGCCACTTCGGGCTGCAGCTGCCCCATCTCGGCCGCGGTCAGGTAGGGCGGGTTGGACACGATGAGGTCCAGCTCCCCTTCCGGCAGAGTCTCCCAATAGGTGAACAGATCTCCCTGCACCGGGGTCAGATGCAGCCCATTGGGCAGGCGGGCATTCCGGGTCAGATACGCAAACGCCGCCGGGCTTTTTTCCAGGCTCGTCACCTCTGCCGCCGGGCAGAACCGCTGGACGCCCAGGCCCAGACAGCCGGTCCCGGCGCAGAGATCCAGCACCTTCGGGTGCTGGACGCCCCGCAGCAGTTCAGCGGCGGCCTCGGCCACCACTTCGGTATCGGCACGGGGGCAGAGCACACCGGGCCCAACCGCCAGCTCAAAGTCGAGGAACGGCCAGCTGCCGCAGAGGTATTGCAGCGGCTCACGGTCGGCACGGCGGGCGGTCAGGGCTTCCAGCTGCGCCGCCTGTGCGGCGGTCAGCGGAGCCGTGGCCAGCCGGGCGTCTGCGCCCACCGCCAGCCGGAAGAGTTCGGCGGCATCAAAATCGGCATCGGGGCAGCCCGCCTCGGTGAGCCGGGCCTCCACCTGCCGCAGCGCCGCGCGGGGCAGGATGCCTTCGTTCACCATCTGCCATCCTCCGGGTCTTCGGGCAGGACGGGCGTCACCGCCGCAATGGCCACTTCGATCATGCTGTCGTCCGGCTCGAACACGGTCAGATGCTGCACCCAGATGCCGGGCTGTCGGATGATGCGGGTGGCAAGGTTGTCAGACCGGCCGCACCACTTCAGCAGCTCGTAGCTGATGCCCATGACCACCGGCAGGAGCAGCAGTTTGAACACCACCCGCAGCCCGGTGCTGGACCAGGGCAGCACACTGTACAGGAAGACGCTGACGATAACGACCAGGATCAGAAAGCTGGTGCCGCAGCGGGGGTGGAAGCGGGTGTATTTGCGGACGTTCTCCACGGTGAGCGCATCCCCGGCCTCATAACAGGCGATGGTCTTGTGCTCGGCCCCGTGGTACTCGAACACGCGGTGGATCTCCTTCATTTTGGAGATGGCGACCATATAGCTCAGGAAGATGGCCACCTTCAGGACCGCTTCGAGGACGACCTTGCTCCACCGGCCCAGCGGGAGCAACCGGTTGACGCCGCCCACCAGAACGGTCGGCAGCACCGTGAACAGCAGGATGGCAAACAGCCCGCCCAGCACAGCGGCAACACCCAGCAGGACATCCTCGGCTTTTTTGCCCAGGTGGTCGCCCACCCATTTTTCAAAGGCGGTCTCCTCCTCTTCGGGGTCGTAGTCGTCGCCCATACTCACCTGTGCGGAATACATCATGTACCGGTAGCCCATGATGAGGCTCTCCACCATCGAGATGGCCCCCCGCACGAGGGGGATCTTCGTCCAGATGCCGTGGGTGGGGGTCGGCTCGATCTTTGTCTCAATGGTGCCGTCCGGCTTGCGCACCGCGCAGCAGATGTTCTTCGGGCCGCGCATCATGATGCCTTCCATCAGGGCCTGCCCGCCCACGCTCGTTTTGAAACGTTCCTGTTTTGGTTGATTCATCCATGTCTCCTGTCCCCGCGCACGGCTGAGTCGGGCGGGTGATTTTTTTGCAGTTCTCATTGTACCGCAAAATTGTGTCTAAATCTTCTCAGCGCTTATAAAGGGGCAGGCCCAGCGTGACCACGGTGCCCCGGCCCAGGGTGCTCTTGAGGTCGAGTGTGCCGTCCAGCGCCGTCATGATGGAATCCACCAGCGCCAGACCGATTCCGCTGCCGCGCACCGAGTTGCTGCCCTTGTAGAACTTGGTCTTCACGTTTTCCAGGTCTTCCGGCGGGATGCCCCGGCCCTGGTCGATGATCTCGATGAAGGCCTTATACTCACCCTGCCAGATCTTCACGGTGATGCGCCCGCCGGGGGCCGAATACTTGATGGCATTGTCCAGGATGTTGATGAACACCTGCCGCAGGCGGTCCGGGTCGGCATAGACGGGGATCATCTCCTCCGGCTCGTTGTAGGAGAGCAGCAGCCCCTCCCGCTGGATGCGGGCCTCGCAGAAGAGGACGGCGTCCGTCAGCTCGGCCACAAGGTCCAGCAGGCGGCAGTCCATCTTCAGGCGGCCGTTCTGCAGGCGGCTGAAATCCAGCAGCTCCTCCACCATGTTGTACAGGCGGGCCGTCTCGTTGTTGATGATCTCCAAGCCCTTGCGGTAATTCTCGTCCTCCGGGTCGTCGAGGGTGCGCAGCGTTTCCACCCAGCCCCGGATGGAGGTCAGCGGTGTGCGCAGCTCATGGGACACCGAGCTGATGAACTCATTCTTCATCTTCTCGGTCTCTTCCAGCCCCTCGGCCATCTGGTTGATGGTGCCGCGCAGGCGGTCCACCTCGTCGCGGCTGTCGCCGGTCACGGGCAGGCGGACGTCCAGTTCTCCCCGCGCGATGCTGGCGGCGGTGCGCTCCACCTGCCCCAGCGGGACCACGATGCTGCGCACGAAATACAGACCGGACGCCACCGTAAAGCCCAGAATGACCACCACCACCACGATGCTGATGAGGAAGACGCTCTTCAGCTGATTCTGGATGAGGGTCAGGCTCGTGACGAGCCGCATGGCCGCCACATCTTCGGCTGCATAAGGTACCAGACAGCAGACGGCCATGACCATCTCATTGCTGGCGGTGCGATAGATGGCCATTCCCATGCCGTCGGCGTTCTCCTGTGCCCGCTCAAAGTCAACACTGCTCAGGATGCCCTCGGCATCGGTGCCGCTGGATGATGCGATGACGCCGCCGTAGCTGTCCAGCAGCATAAATTCGTATTTGTCCTTATCGGAGAACTGCTCCACCATCCGGCGCAGGGCCACGCTGCGGTTGGCGGCGGCTTTCTGGGCTGTGTCGCCGGTGTACATCTTCAGCTGGCCGTTCACCGAGGAAAAGCGGCGGTACATCGTCTGCTGGACGCTGTTGTAGTAGTTGCGTGAGCAGCTGTACAGGAACATGCCTTCGACCAGTATCAACAGCAGCACCGTCAGCATCAGGCTGCCCCGCAGCCATCGCCTCGTGATTCCGCTTCTCACACTGCGCACCTCCCTTCCTCAGTCTGCCTTTTGTGAGCCGGAGCGGGTCATTCTTCCCACCGGTAGCCGTAGCCCCACACCGTCATGATGTGGGTCGGGTGGCTCGGCTCATCCTCCACCTTCATCCGCAGGCGGCGGATGTTCACATCTACGATCTTCACGTCGCCGAAGTAGTTCTCGCCCCAGACGCCCTTGAGGATCTTTTCCCGCACCAGCGCGATGCCGGGGTTGTGGAAGAACAGCTCCATGATCTGGAACTCCACCTGCGTCAGCTCGATGGGGCGGCCCGCCTTGAGCAGGACACGGCGGTTCTCGTCCAGCACGAAATCGCCGCTGACGAGGGCGGCGGGAGCTGCTTCCTTTCCGTTCTCCCCGCCCGTCGAGCGGTTCACACGGCGGCAGAGCGCCTCCACGCGGGCCAGCAGCTCGCTGACGCTGAACGGCTTGGTCATATAGTCGTCGGCACCGATGGACAGGCCGCGGATCTTATCCTGCTCCTGCCCTTTGGCGCTGAGAATGATGATGCCGATCTTCTGGTCGGTGCGGCGGATGGTCTCGCAGAGCGAGAAGCCGTTCATGCCGGGCAGCATCACATCCAGAATGGCCGCATCGCAGCCTGGTCTCTGCTCCAGCAGCGGGAGCGCAGCCTCGGCGCTGTCGGCCTCCACGGCCTCCATCCCGGCCCGCCGCAGGTTCAGCGCGATCATCTCGCGGATGCTGGCTTCGTCCTCCACAACAAGTACCTTGACCATCTACAACATGCCTCCGTTCTATTCCGCCCCGGTGTGACTGCGGGGCCGGTCTTTTTTCAACTGATTTCTTTTGGATTGCATCCAGCCGGTCGGACAGGCTCAGTTCAGCCGATACAACGAGCGGGACAGCCGATAGGTCTGGTCCTGGATGACGGCATCCCCGCCCAACTTTGCCTGCATCTGGCGGGATGCCACCACGCCCAGCCGGGTCCAGCCCGCCGCGCTGGCGCTGGACGGCACCAGCCGCAGGGTGAGCACCAGCTTGTTTTCGTCCACGGTGCGCAGCTCCACCGCATCGTCGATGTCGGCGCTGTCGGTGAGCAGCAGGTTGCCCTCCCACTCGGCGGGCAGCTCGATGTAACAGTTCGTCTCTTCGTCCAGCAGGCCGAAGCTCTTTTCCGGGTCGGGCCGGGTGTAGTCCATCCAGACGATGAAGTCCATCCGTCGGCTCTGGCTCATGTTCAGCAGACCGGCCTCGTCCGGCTGGGTGGGGATCTCCACCGTGCCGTCGCCGTCCAGGTCGCGGCTGACGAGGTTCGGCACGTTGCGCAGCGAGGCGCTGTAAAGCGCGCTGGCGCTGATCTGCTCGGCCGGGATCATCTGCTGGCTCTCTTCATCGAAGCGCAGGAGCACCGTGGCCAGATTGTTGCCGGAAATGCCGGTCCAGCCGTCCAGCACCAGATAATGCCGGCCATCCGCTCCCAGGCCCGACGCCACCGAGGCGCAGCCGGAGAACTTGTCTGCCGACAGGCCCATGACGGCCACCTGCTGGAAGCTGCCGTCCCGGTTCACGGTCAGCAGCTCGATCTGCACTCCGCCGTCCTCCAGCGTGGACATCAGGATCAGGTCCTCGTTGCCGCCGCCGGTGATGTCCTCCACGAGGTACTGCTCGTAGGACTGCTCCAGAATGGCGTTCACCTCGCCGTGTTCGTAGGAATAGACGGCCAGATAGCTGTCACCCTGCGCGGCCAGATAGCCCACCACCAGCTGCACGGCGTTTCCGTCCTGCAATTGTGCCAGCCGGACATTGTCCACCGTGTCAGCCAGACCCTCGATGGTCTGCTGCACCTTCCACGCGCCTGCGGCATCCCTCTGCAAAAAGGCGATGCAGACGTTGGAGGACTGGGCCGTCGTGTAGAGCACGGCGGCGTCCTGTTCGCCGTCGCCGTCCAGATCCTGCAGCAGGAAGGGCGAAAGCAGCTCCCCCTGCATGGGGTATTTGAGCTGCGCACTCTCGCCCAGCCAGTCGTTCAGGGCACTTTGCAGCGCACCGTAATCGCCCGAAAGGCGCGGAGCGCGCAGCAGATCCTCGACCTGCATGTTGTCCGTCATGGGGAAGCTGCACCCCGGCAGCAGCCCCAGCAGGCAGCAGGCCGCAAGCGACAGGAAGTGTCGTCGTTTCAACCGCAGTTCCTCCTCTCTGTGGAAAACTCCCGGCTGCGTATACAGTATTCAGTATAGCACGAATCGCGCCTCCGGGCAACAAAAAACGCCCTCTCCCCGAAGGGAAAGAGCGTTTCGTTACACTGTTTCTACAGTCAGAGTCGATCAGACGAGCTCCAGAACTGCCATCTCAGCAGCGTCGCCGCGGCGAGCGCCGATCTTGATGATGCGGGTGTAGCCGCCGTTGCGGTCAGCGTACTTGGGGCTGATCTCATCAAACAGCTTCTTTGCAACATCTTCCTTGGTGATGTAGGCATACACCTGACGCTTGGTGTGCAGGTCGCTTGCCTTGCCAAGGCTGATCATCTTCTCGGCCATGGAACGAACGTCCTTAGCGCGAGTGACAGTGGTCTCAATCTTGCCATTCTCCAACAGGTAGGTAACCATAGCGCGCATCATAGCGTTGCGGCTGTCGCTGGTTCTACCGAGCTTTCTGGTACCGGGCATCCCGTTTCACTCCTTAATTATTTTAGTTATTCATCGTCTGTGTTCAGCTTGAAGCCGAGGGAGTCCAGCTTCGCCATGACTTCCTCCAGGCTCTTGCGGCCGAGGTTGCGAACTTTCATCATTTCGTCCTCGCTCTTACTGACCAGATCCTCGACCGTGTTGATACCGGCACGCTTCAGGCAGTTGAAGGAACGGACGCTCAGATCCAGCTCTTCGATGGTCATCTCCAGAGCCTTCTCCTTGTCGTCGTTGGTCTTCTCCACCATGATCTCGGTGCCAGCGGCCTCATCGGACAGGTTGACGAACAGGTTCAGGTGCTCGGTCAGCACGCGGGCAGCCAGAGAAACGGCCTCCTGCGCATTGATCGTGCCATCGGTCCAAACCTCAATGGTCAGCTTGTCGTAATCGATCGCCTGGCCAACACGGGTGTTCTCAACATTGTAATTCACCTTGAGAACAGGGGTGTAAATGCTATCGACGGGAAGAGTGTTGATGTCGTTCTTCTCGACGATGGCCTGCTTATTGCGCTCTGCGGGCACATAGCCGCGGCCCTTATCGAAGGTGAGCTCCATGACGAGCTTGCCGCCCTCGCCCAGGGTCGCAATGTGCCATTCAGGGTTCAGGATCTCAATATCGTCGCCCTGCTTGATGTTGTCAGCGGTGACCTCACAGGGGCCCACTGCCTCAACACGCACTGTCTTCGGACCATCGGTGTACAGCTTTGCAGCAATACCCTTCAGGTTCAGGACAATTTCGGTAACGTCTTCCTTGACGCCCTCAATGGTGGAGAACTCGTGGACCACGCCGTCGATCTTGACGCTGGTCACGGCGACACCGGGCAGAGAGGAAAGAAGCACACGACGCAGGCTGTTGCCCAGTGTGATGCCAAAGCCACGTTCCAGGGGTTCCGCGACGAATCTGCCGTAGCGGCCGTCCGGGGACAGGCTTGCCGTTTCGATTTTGGGACGTTCAATCTCCATCATATCTATGCCCTCCTTGTCAAACCGACGTTGCCGTCGGCCCATTATTAAATTCTTTCAAAGAAAAGAATGCGAAAGACTGCCATCCATCCGGAAGGCATGTCCTTCTTAATGGATTACTTGGAGTACAGCTCGACGATGAGGTGCTCTGCAACTTCGTAGTCGATGTCGCTGCGCTCAGGGAGCTTGGTGACGACGCCCTTCAGGGTGCCGGCCTCGCGGTCCAGCCAGGAAGGCAGAGCCACGACGGGAGCCTCAGGGCCAGTCAGCTTTGCGAACTTTGCAGAAGAACGGCTGGACTCACGGACCTCGATCACGTCACCAGCCTTGATCTGGTAAGAGGGGATGTTGACCTTCTTGCCATTGACGGTGAAGTGAGCGTGGCTCACCAGCTGGCGGGCGTCGCGGCGGGTCTGAGCAAAGCCCAGGCGGAACACGACGTTGTCCAGGCGGCGCTCCATGAGCTGGAGCAGGTTCTCACCGGTCTTGCCGGGCATTGCCTCAGCACGCAGGTAAGCATTGTGGAACTGCTTTTCCAGAACGCCGTAGATGAACTTGACCTTCTGCTTTTCCTTCAGCTGAGAAGCGTACTCAGACTGCTTCTTGCGCATGTTGCCATTGGAGTTGCGGGTGGTATTCTTCTTTGCATAGCCCATGACCGCAGGAGAAATGCCCAGGGCCTTGCAACGCTTTGCGATAGGCTGCGTATTCTTTGCCATAATTCAATTTCCTCCTTCGATCAGACACGACGGCGCTTCGGGGGACGGCAGCCGTTGTGGGGGATGGGAGTCACGTCCTTGATCAGGGTGACTTCCAGGCCGGTAGCCTGAAGTGCACGGATAGCGGACTCACGGCCAGCGCCGGGGCCCTTGACGTAGACCTCAACGGTCTTCATGCCATGCTCGATTGCGACCTTTGCTGCAGTCTCAGCAGCAGACTGGGCTGCAAACGGAGTGCTCTTGCGGCTGCCACGGAAGTTCAGGGAGCCAGAGGAGCACCAGGACACTGCATTACCCTGCAGGTCGGTGATGGTAACAACGGTATTGTTGAAGGTAGACTGGATATGAGCCTGACCAGCAGCAATATTCTTGCGCTCTTTCCGCTTCATGCGGACATTTGCGCCCTTCTTGGCATTATTTGCACTTGCCATTTCT
Organism: Faecalibacterium sp. AF28-13AC; assembly: GCF_003478405.1. Classification (NCBI taxonomy): domain Bacteria; kingdom Bacillati; phylum Bacillota; class Clostridia; order Eubacteriales; family Oscillospiraceae; genus Faecalibacterium; species Faecalibacterium sp. AF28-13AC. The sequence goes on from NZ_QUFG01000006.1 coordinate 227,618, forward strand.
CAAATCCTCCTTACTTCTTCTTGTTAGCGACCGTGCGCTTCGGGCCCTTGCAGGTACGTGCATTGGTCTTGGTGCGCTGGCCACGGCAGGGCAGATTCTTGCGATGGCGGGTGCCACGGAAGGACTGGATCTCGACCAGGCGCTTGATGTCCAGAGCAACGTTGCGGCGCAGGTCGCCCTCAACGATGATGTTTGCCTGATCGATGTAGTCACGGATCTTAGCCTCTTCTTCCAGAGTCAGGTCCTTGACGCGGGTATCGGGGTTGATGCCAGTTGCTTCCAGGATCTTGTTAGCAGTGGTCTGACCGATACCGTAAACGTAGGTGAGACCCACCTGAACGCGCTTCTCGCGGGGCAGGTCAACGCCGGCAATACGTGCCATAGTAGTTTCCTCCAAAATCATCCCATGTCAGTGTCGGGGTCTGCGCCGGGACTCTACGCACTTGACCCCCAGGCGCCCGAATTAGCCCTGGCGCTGCTTATGCTTGGGGTTCTGGCAGATGACCATCACGCGGCCTTTGCGGCGGATGACCTTGCACTTTTCGCAGATGGGTTTCACGGAAGGCTTGACCTTCATGATGTTGAACCTCCTTTTGGTTGATACCCTGACGCTTATTTGGAGCGCCAGGTGATGCGGCCCTTCGAAAGATCGTAGGGCGACATTTCTACGGTGACCTTGTCCCCGGGCAGGATACGGATGAAATTGGTCCGGAGCTTGCCGGAGATGTGCGCTAAGAGGATGTGCCCGCTGGGAGTGAGCTTCCCGGTGTTCTTATCCTCGCTCAACATTTCCACCTTAAAGATGGCGTTGGGCATGGCTTCACGCACAATGCCTTCGATTTCGATAACGTCTTCTTTAGACAAGCTATTTGCCTCCTCATTGGATCTGCTCAGTTTGCCATGAATTGACGGACAGGCGGCGATAACCGCCACATACTTCTTCTCCTGCGGCACAAAATCCGCAAAGTGGGCAGAAAATCCCTGTCCACCGAGAAAGCATCTGGCTGTCACGGCCATTTATAGATTATACACCTTTTGCATCCATTTTGCAAGTGCTTTTTTCCGTATTTCCGATAAAAATTTCCTCTGATACAAAACCGGTCCTTTTCCGTGCCGTGTTTCGGGCGTCTCACCCTGTAGGATGAAACTTTTTCACAAAAACTTGTCGGAATTGCACAAATCACAGGTCTGACGACCAAAAAAGACCTCCCCGAAGGGAGGTCTCAGCGCGCTTGTGCTTACTGGAAGCGGAAGGTATCCGGGTCAAAATCGGGGTCATCCCAGCTGCGGGTCATGATCTCGGTGTGATCCTTGAGGATGGCGATGGAGTGCTCAAAGTGCGCTGCCAGGCCGCCGTCCTTGGTTTTGACGGTCCATCCGTCCTTGGACTGGGTGATCTTGCAGTCGTACTGGCAGATCATCGGCTCAATGGCGATGGTCATGCCGGGCACCAGACGCGGGCCGCGGCCTGCGTGGCCGTAGTTGGGCACTTCGGGGTCCTCGTGCAGCTCATGGCCGGTGCCATGGCCAACGAACTCGCGGACGACGGAAAAGCCTGCGTCCTCGCAGTAGCTCTGCACCGCACAGCCGATGTCGCCGATGCGGTTGCCTGCCTTGGCCTGCTCGATGCCCTTGTACAGCGCAGCCTTGGTCACGTCCAGCAGGCGCTGGGCTTCCAGGTCGATCTTGCCCACCGCATAAGTGCAGGCGTTGTCGCCATTGAAGCCGTCCACCTTGGCACCGGTGTCGATGCTGACGATGTCGCCGGGGCGGATGACGATATCATGCGACGGGATGCCGTGGATGATGGTATCATTCAGGCTGATGCAGGCGGTTCCCGGAAAACCGTACAGTCCCTTGAAGTTGGGGATGCCGCCGTGCTTCACGATGAACTCATAGATCAGCTTATCCAGCTCCCAGGTGGTCATGCCGGCCTCGATGTGCTCGCCACCGTACTTCAGGGCGGCTGCGCTCAGGGCATTTGCCCGGCGCATCCCGTCCAGTTCTTTCGCATTCTTGATCTGAATCACGTTTATGCCTCCAAAGCCTTCATGATCTCAGCCGTGGTCTCCTCGATGGAGGGGCAGAACGGGATGGCAGCCAGCTTGCCGCGGGTGCGGTAGAACTCCACCAGCGGCTCGGTCTGCTCATGGTAAGCATTCAGGCGGTCGAGCACCGTTGCGGGCTGATCGTCCTTGCGGATGACGAGCTTGCCGCCGCAGCAGTCGCAGACGCCTTCCACCTTGCTCTTCTTGTTGACGATGTGGTAGCTTGCGCCGCACTTCTCGCAGACGCGGCGGCCGCCCATGCGGTCCACGATCACATTGTCCTCGACCTGCAGCTCCAGCACCTTGTCGATGCGGATGCCCATGGTCTCAATGGCCTCGGCCTGCGCGATGGTGCGGGGCACACCGTCCAGGATGAAACCATTGGCACAGTCTGCCTCGGACAGACGATCCTTCAGAATGCCGATGATGACCTCATCGGGCACCAGTGCACCGGCGTCCATGAAGCTCTTGGCTTTCAGGCCCATCTCGGTGCCTTCCTTCACAGCCGCACGCAGGATGTTGCCGGTGCTGATGGAAGGAATGTTCAGCTTTGCGCAGATGATCTCTGCCTGCGTGCCCTTGCCGGCGCCAGGTGCGCCCAACAGAATCAGATTCATAGGATGGCTCCTTTCCTCTTATAAAAGGACGTTCGTATTTTTGTTTGAGTCGGCTAACGACTCACCAAAGCAAAAAAGCACTGAAAAGTTCGAGTCGTACTCTCCTTTCCAGTGCTTTCTCACATCCGTGCTTTATTGGATCAGCCGAGGAAGCCTTTGTGGTTGCGCATCGTCATGAAGCTGTCCAGGCTGCGGGTCGTGTCGAGTGCAACACCCACAACGATCAGCAGGCTGGTACCGCCCAGCTGGATGCTCATACCGGTCAGGTTGCCGAGGATGATCGGCAGTACAGCCACCGCAGCCAGGAAGATCGCGCCGATGAGGGTGATCTTGTTCAGGGTGCGGGTCAGGAAATCGCTGGTCGGCTTGCCGGGACGGAAGCCGGGGATCGAGCCGTTGTTACGGCGCAGATTGTTGGCGATCTCCACAGGGTTGTACTGGATGGCCACATAGAAGTAGTTGAAGGCCAGGATCAGCAGCAGGTAGATGACCACATACAGCGCAGACGTGTAGTTGAAGGTATGGAAAAACGCATACCAGAACGGATGTGCTGCCTGGTCGATCTGCAAAAAGCTGCCGATCGTGCCGGGGATCGAAACCAGAGCGGAAGCGAAGATGATGGGCATGACGCCGCTCATGTTCAGCTTCAGCGGCAGATAGCTGTTCTGCCCGCCCATCTGCTTGCGGCCCACCACGCGCTTTGCATACTGGATGGTGATGCGGCGTTCTGCATTCGTCATGATGACGATGAACACGATCACGACCAGTGCCAGCACGACCAGCAGGGGCAGCAGGATATAGAACTTGGTCTCGCCTGCGGCGGCGCGGGTCAGCAGACCCGTGACCGTGGTGTAGACGCCGGACCAGTTGGAAACGATCGAAGAGAAGATCAGAAGGGACAGGCCGTTGCCGATGCCCTTGTCATCGATCTGCTCGCCGCACCAGGTGATCAGCTGAGCACCTGCGGTGAAGGTGGCGATGATGACCACGGCGGTAAAGATACCAGCCGCGCCGGTCGTATACTTCAGTGCGCCCATATTGCGGACCACGAAATAGTAGCCAAGGCTCATCACCAAAGCAATGACGCCGCCGGCATACCGGGTGATCTGCTGCAGCTTGTTCTGGCCGTCCGGCTCCTTCGCGATGTTTTCCAGCGAAGGGATCGCAACGGTGAGCAGCTGCACAATGATGGAAGCGTTGATATAAGGTGTCACACCTAACGCGAAGAGTGTGCACCGGGACAACGCACCGCCGCTCATCATATCAAGGTACGAGAGCATGTTGCCGTTCGAGAACATCTGGCTCAGTGCAGAGCCGGTGATGAACGGAACGGGGATGGCGCAGCCCAGACGATACACCACGAGGATCGCCAGCGTGAACAGGAGACGATTTTTCAGCTCGGGAATCTTCCATGCGTTACGGAATGTCTGAAACACCTTACATCACCTCAGCCTTTCCGCCTGCCTTTTCGATTTTTTCTTTGGCAGAAGCGGAATAGGCTGCGGCCTTGACGGTCAGAGCCTTGGTCAGCTCGCCGTTGCCCAGGACCTTAACACCGTCCAGAGTCTTCTTGACCAGACCCTTTGCCTTCAGAGCCTCGGTGTCAACAACGGCACCGGCCTCAAAAGCTGCTTCCAGGTCTGCCACGTTGACGATGGCATACTGGGTAGCAAAGATGTTGTTAAAGCCAACCTTCGGCAGGCGGCGTGCCAGAGGCATCTGGCCGCCCTCGAAACCAGCGTGCTTCACGCCGGAACGGGCCTTCTGGCCCTTGCTGCCGAAACCGGCAGTCTTGCCATTGCCGGAGCCAATGCCGCGGCCCTTGCGGGTCACAGCCTTGTTTGCGCCGGGAATCGCGTGCAGTTCATGAAGTTTCATTATGCGTATACCCCCTGCTATTAGGCTTCGGTGACGCTGAGCAGGAAACCGATCTTTGCGATCTTGCCCTGCGTAGCGGCATTGTCAGGCTGAACGGTAACGTCGCCCGGCTTCTTCAGGCCCAGAGCCTCGGCGGTAGCGATCTGCTTTGCGCCGCGGCCGATCAGGCTCTTCTTCAGCTCGATTTTGAGCATCTTATCTGCCATGGTTTGTTACCTCCTTAACCCAGAATCTCTTTCACGGTCTTGCCGCGCTTCTCAGCGACGGACTCCGCGCTGACCAGGCCGCACAGACCTGCGAAGGTAGCAGAAACAACGTTGATGGGGTTGTTGGAACGCATAGACTTCGCACGGATGTCCTTGATGCCAGCAGCCTCAATGACGGCACGCACAGGGCCGCCGGCGATCATACCGGTACCAGGTGCAGCCGGCTTGAGCAGAACGGCGCCTGCGCCGTACTTGCCGACGATCTCGTGGGGGATGGTGGTGCCCTTCAGGGCAACCTTGTGCATGTTCTTCTTTGCAGCAGCTTCGCCCTTGCGGATTGCCTCAGGCACTTCGCCGGACTTACCGATGCCGTAACCGATGGTGCCCTTGCCGTCGCCCACAACGACCAGAGCAGCAAACTTCATGATGCGGCCGCCCTTGACCGTCTTGGAAACGCGGTTGATGGAGACAACCTTGGTGATCATGCCGTCGTCTTCACGGTTTCTCATAGCCATAATGTGTTTCCTCCTCTCATTACAGCTTCAGGCCGCCCTCACGGGCGCCATCAGCCAGGGCCTTAACACGGCCATGATAAACGTAACCGCCACGGTCGAAAACGACCTCGGTGATGCCCTTTTCCAGAGCCTTTGCTGCGATCTTCTTGCCGATCTCAGCAGCGGCCTCGACGTTGCCGCCGAAACCATTGAAGTCCTTGTCCATGGTGGAAGCCGACACCAGAGTCACGCCCTGCTCATCATCGATGATCTGAGCGTAAATGTGCTTGGCGGAGCGGAAAACATCCAGGCGAGGACGTGCTGCGGTGCCGCTGATCTTGTTGCGAACACGGCGATGACGACGAAGACGAGCTTCGTTCTTGTCGATCTGCTTAACCATTGTCTTTCACTCCTTACCTTATTTCTTGCCCTTGCCGGCTTTGCCTTCTTTGTGCTTGACGACCTCGCCCTCGTAGCGGATGCCCTTGCCCTTGTAAGGCTCAGGCGGCTTCTTGGCGCGGATCTCGGCGGCATACTGGCCGACCTTCTGCTTGTCAATACCGGTAACAGAGAAGTGGTTGGGGTCCTGCCACACAATGGTGCAATCCTCAGTATCGGGGATGTTCACCTGGTGAGAGAAGCCCAGGTTCATGACCAGGTTGGAGCCCTGCTTCTGGCAGCGCAGACCAACACCGACGATCTCCAGCTTCTTCTCATAGCCGTTGACGACACCGTTCACCATGTTGGCGATGTTGGTGCGGGTCAGGCCATGCAGGCTGCGTGCTTCGGGCTCGTCATTGGGGCGGGTAACCAAAACCTCATTGCCCTCGACCTTGACGGTCATCAGGTGATGATAGTTGGAATTCAGGCTGCCCTTGGGGCCCTTGACGGCGACGGTATGTGCTGCCTCATCAACAGTGACCGTGACACCGGCAGGAATGACGATGGGTTTTCTTCCAATTCTCGACATTGTCTTTTACCCCTTTCTTACCACACAAAGGCCAGGACCTCGCCGCCAACGTGCGCAGCACGAGCAGCCTTATCGGTCATGATGCCCTTAGAGGTGGAAATGATTGCGGTGCCCAGGCCCTTCATGACCTTCGGCATATCCTCGCAGTTGGTGTAGATGCGCAGGCCGGGCTTGGAAACACGGCGCAGGCCGGCGATGACGGGCTCGCCATTTGCCTGATACTTCAGGGTGACAACGATGGTGCCCTGGACGGTATCGTTCTTGACCTGCATACCCTTGATGTAGCCCTCGTCAACCAGAATCTGGCAGATCGCCTTCTTCATGTTCGATGCGGGGATCTCCACAGAAGGGTGTTTGGCAGTGCTAGCGTTGCGGATGCGAGTCAGCAGGTCCGCGATAGGATCAGTAATCTGCATTTGCCACTAACCTCCTTAGATTAGCTCTCATTTGTTTTATAATGATACCGCTCCGAAACAATCGTTTGCCCCGGAGCGGATATCCGACCATTTATCCGGCGTCCGGTAAATTACCAGGAAGCCTTCTTGACACCGGGAATCTCGCCCTTGTAGGCCAGCTCACGGAAGCACACACGGCACACGCCGTACTTGCGCAGCACGGAGTGGGGGCGGCCGCAGATGCGGCAGCGGGTGTATGCACGGGTAGAGAACTTAGCAGGACGAGACTGCTTCAGCTTCATAGACAGTTTAGCCATTGTACCAATCTCCTCCTTAGTTATTCTCGGTAGCGAACGGAGCGCCCAGAGCCTTCAGCAGCTCCTTGCCCTCTTCGTCGGTCTTAGCGGTGGTAACGAAGCAGACGTCCATGCCGCGGACTGCATCGACCTTATCGAAGTCGATCTCCGGGAAGATGATCTGCTCCTTGATGCCGCATGCGAAGTTGCCGCGGCCGTCAAAGCCGTTGCCGTTGATGCCGCGGAAGTCGCGGACACGGGGCAGAGCGACGTTGAAGAAACGATCGACGAACTCGTACATGCGCTCACCACGCAGGGTGACCTTGCAGCCGATGGGAGTGCCCTGGCGCAGCTTAAAGTTTGCAACGCTCTTCTTGGCACGGCAGACGACTGCCTTCTGGCCAGTGATCTGGCCCAGATCCTTCATGACAGCTTCCAGGATCTTCTCGTTGTCCTTGGCTTCGCCGCAGGCAACGTTGATGACGACCTTGTCCAGCTTGGGGATCTGCATAACGCTCTTGTAACCGAACTTGGAGTTCAGAGCAGGAGCAATTTCATTGACATACTGTTCTTTCAAACGAGCCATTGTTCCATACTCCTTTCTTACAGCTCAGCGCCGCACTTCTTGCAGACGCGGACCATCTTACCGTCCTTCTCGACGTGGCCCACGCGCACAGCCTTGCCGCACTTGGGGCAGATGGGCATGACCTTGGATGCGTACATTGCACCCTCAGCCTTGACGATGCCGCCCTGCTCGCCCTGACGGCGGGGCTTGACGTGCTTGGTAACCATGTTCTGGCCCTCAACGATGACCTTGTTCTCAGAGGGGCTGACCTGCAGGACCTTACCAGTGTGGCCCTTGTCCTTGCCGCTGATGATCATAACGTTGTCGCCGGTTTTAACATGAAGATTATTCATTACTAAAACCTCCTTACAGCGATTCCGGAGCCAGGCTCAGGATCTTGGTGTAGCCGGCATCACGCAGCTCGCGAGCGACGGGTCCAAAGATACGAGTACCCTTGGGGCTCTTGTCGGCCATGACGATAACGGCGGCGTTCTCATCGAAACGGATGTAGGAGCCGTCGTCGCGGCGGACGCCATGCTTGCTGCGCACGATGACAGCCTTGACGACGTCGCCCTTCTTAACGGAGCCGCCGGGGGCTGCCTTCTTGACAGAGCAGACCACGACGTCACCAATGTTTGCGTATCTCTTGCGGGTGCCGCCCAGCACGCGGAAGCACATCAGCTCCTTGGCACCGGTGTTGTCGGCAACTTTGAGATAAGTTTGCATCTGAACCATTTCAGATATCTCCTTTCAAACTGTTCAAAGCAGCGGGCAAAGATTACTTTGCCTTCTCAACGATACGGACCAGGCGCCAGCGCACATCCTTGCTCAGGGGGCGGCACTCCATGATCTCAACACGGTCACCGATGCCGCACTCGTTCTTCTCATCACGAGCCTTGAACTTGGCGGTACGCTTCAGGATCTTCTTGTACAGGGGGTGCTGCACGCTATCCTTAACGGCAACCACGATGGTCTTATCCATCTTGTCGGACACGACGACGCCGACGCGGGTCTTTCTCAGATTACGTTCTTCCATCGTTTAACCTCCTTACTGCTTCTCAGCCAGAACGGTCATCACGCGGGCGATGTCCTTCTTGACTGCTTCGATGCGGCCGGGGTTCTCCAGCTGGTTGATGGCATGCTGGAAGCGCAGGTTAAACAGCTCAGCCTTCAGATCTGCCAGCTTGCTGGTCAGCTCTGCGGTCTGCATCTCGCGGAGTTCATTAGCCTTCATTGGTGCCATCCTCCTTCACGGAGTCCTCACGGACCACAAATTTGCACTTGATGGGCAGCTTGTGCATAGCCAGGCGCAGAGCCTCACGAGCAGTTGCCTCATCGACATCTGCCAGCTCGAACAGAACGCGGCCGGGCTTGACCACAGCGACCCAGTATTCGGGAGAGCCTTTACCAGAACCCATTCGGGTCTCAGCGGGCTTCTCGGTAACGGGCTTATCGGGGAAGATCTTGATCCAGACCTTGCCGCCGCGCTTGATGTAACGAGTCATCGCAACACGGGCAGCCTCGATCTGAGTGGAAGAGATCCATGCCGGCTCCAGAGCAACAAGGCCGTACTGGCCCTGGCACACCACGTTGCCGCGGGTAGCCTTGCCGGTCATGCGGCCGCGCTGAACGCGGCGGTACTTAACACGCTTAGGCAGTAACATTACTTGTTGCCTCCTTCCTTCTTCTGAGCGGTCTTAGCGCTCTTCAGGACCTCGCCCTTGTAGACCCACACCTTGACGCCGATGCGGCCGTAGGTGGTAGCAGCCTCTGCAAAGCCGTAGTCGATGTCGGCACGCAGGGTCTGCAGGGGGATGGTGCCCTCATGATAGCTCTCGGTACGAGCGATATCAGCGCCGCCCAGACGGCCGGAGCACATTGCCTTGATGCCCTTTGCGGGAACGGTAGAACGATCGCGGGGGCTCATGGCATTGCGCATGCACTGCTTCATGGCACGGCGGAAGGTCACACGGTTCTCCAGCTGACGAGCGATGTCCTCAGCAACCAGCTGAGCGTTGGTGGAAGCGCTCTTGACCTCGATGACATTGACGATCACGGTCTTGCCATACTCTTTGGTCAGCTTGTTCTGGAGTGCAACGCGCTCTTCGCCGCCCTTGCCGATGACCATGCCGGGCTTTGCGCAGTAGATGTTGACGGTGACGCGGGGAGCGGAAGTGGAAGGATCCACAGTGCGCTCGATCTCGATCTTGGGGACGCCAGCGTCCTTCAGCTGAGCCTTCAGCTCAGTGCGGATCTTGTGATCCTCGACGAGGTTATCGCTGAAATCCTTCTTGGAGGCAAACCAGCGGCTGTCCCAGTCTTTAATAACGCCGACACGAATGCCGTGCGGATTTACTTTCTGGCCCATTGTTTTCCCTCCTTACTCTTTCTCTTTCAGAACAACGGTCATGTGGCTGGTGCGCTTCAGGATGCGGTAGCCGCGGCCCTGTGCACGAGGCATCATGCGCTTCAGCGTCGGGCCGGGGCAGACGTAGCACTCGGCGACGTAGAGGTTGTTCTTGTCCATATTGAAGTTGTTTTCCGCATTTGCGGCTGCAGACTTCACCAGCTTCAGAAGGGGCTCACAAGCGGCCTTCGGGGTGTACTGCAGGATTGCCAGCGCTTCGTCCAGGGGCTTGTTACGGATCAGATCCATAACGATGGACACCTTACGAGGACTAATGCGGGCATAACGAAGAATTGCCCGAGCTTCCATGTTGTGTTCCTCCTTCTCTTACTTCGAATTACCGGTGTGGCCCTTAAAGGTGCGGGTGGGAACGAACTCACCCAGCTTGTGGCCAACCATATCCTCGGTCACGTACACAGGCACATGCTTGCGGCCGTCGTGGACGGCAAAGGTGTGACCAACGAATTCGGGGAAGATCGTGGAGGCGCGGCTCCAGGTCTTGATGACCTGCTTCTTGCCGGAAGCGTTCATCGCTTCAACGTGCTTCAGAAGAGCAGCCTGGACGAAAGGTCCTTTTTTAATGCTTCTACCCATTGTCTTAAACTCCTCTCTTACTTACCTGCACGCTTCACGATCAGCTTATCGGAGCGCTTATGATGCTTGCGAGTCTTGAGACCCAGAGCGGGCTTGCCCCAGGGAGTCATAGGACCGGAGTGACCAACAGGTGCGCGGCCCTCGCCACCGCCGTGGGGGTGGTCGCAGGGGTTCATGACGGTACCACGGCTGCCGGGACGGACGCCCATGTGGCGCTTGCGGCCAGCCTTGCCCAGGTTGACGTTCTCGTGGTCGATGTTGGAAACCTGGCCGACGACTGCGGTGCAGTTGAGGGGCACGTTGCGCATCTCACCGGAGGGCAGACGAACCAGTGCGTAGCCGTTCTCCTTTGCCATCAGCTGAGCCATGTTGCCAGCGGAACGAACCAGCTGAGCACCGCGGCCGGGATACAGCTCGATGTTGTGGATGATGGTACCGACGGGGATGTTCTCGAAGGGCAGGCAGTTGCCGGGCTTGATGTCGGCACCCTTGCCGCTCAGGATCACATCGCCGACCTTCAGGCCGTCAGGAGCGATGATGTAGCTCTTGACGCCATCGGTGTACTCGACCAGAGCGATGAATGCGCTGCGGTTCGGATCGTACTCCAGGGTCTTGACGGTAGCGGGGATATCGGTCTTCTGACGCTTGAAGTCGATGACACGATACTTGGTGCGGTTGCCGCCGCCCTGGTGGCGGACGGTGATGCGGCCGGTGTTGTTGCGGCCGCTGTGCTTCTTCATGGGCTCCAGCAGGCTGCGCTCAGGAGCGACCTTGCTCAGGACGCTGTAATCCGTGACGGTCATGCCGCGGCGGCCCGGAGTAGTGGGGCCATACTTCTTGATAGCCATAATGCTATTCTCCTTTGTTTATCTTATGAATTATTATCGGGGTCATATCCCCATAGAGGAACCCTCGGTGGGTTCGATCAGACCATGCTGTTGAAGAACTCGATCTCCTTGGAGTCCTTGGTCAGGGTGACGATGGCCTTCTTGGATGCAGCAGTGTAGCCTGCGTGCATGCCCTGGCGGCGGAAGCGGCCACGCACAGAAATGGTGTTGACCTTTGCGACCTTAGCGCCGGGGAACAGGGTCTCGACTGCCTGAGCGATCTCGACCTTGGTAGCGTCGGTAGCGACCTTGAAGGTGTACTTCTTGTCGGCGATGCCAGCCATGGAGTTCTCGGTAATGACCGGCTTCAGGATGATATCATGTGCGGTTTTCATTAGCCAAGCACCTCCTCAAGCTTCTTTGCTGCGTCGACGCTGATGATCAGCTTGTCGGCGTTCAGCACGTCATAGGTATTCACGCTGCCAGCGAAGGTGGTCTTGACACCGGCAATGTTGCCAGCGCTCTTGACGAACTTTGCATCGACAGTCTCATTGACCAGCAGGTTCTTCTTGCCGGCGCCAACGGCGTTCAGCATTGCAACCACGGTCTTGGTCTTGTACTCATCGCAAGCGAACTTGTCAACAACGACCATGTTGCCATTGGCAGCCTTGTCGGACAGAACGCTCAGCAGAGCCAGGCGCTTGACCTTGTTGTTGATGTGGTAGTTGTAGCTGCGGGGCTTGGGGCCCAGAGCAACACCACCGTGGGTCCACTGGGGAGCACGGATGGAGCCCTGACGAGCGTGGCCGGTGCCCTTCTGACGCCAAGGCTTCTTGCCGCCGCCGGAAACCTCCATGCGGATCTTGGTGTTCTGGGTGCCCTGACGCTGGTTGGCCAGGAAGTTCACCACAGCAATGTGGACAGCCTTCTCGTTCGGGGTGATACCGAACACGGCGTCGGAAAGCTCGATCTCGCTAACATGCTGACCGTTCATATCGACTACGTTAAACTTTGCCATTGTAGCTTTCCTCCTTACGCCTTCACGCTGTTGGCCAGGGTGACGATGGTGCCCTTGGTACCGGGAACTGCACCCTTGACAGCGATCAGATTGTTCTCGGTGTCAACCTTGACAACGGTCAGGTTCTGCACGGTGACGCGCACAAAGCCCATGTGGCCGGGCAGGCGCTTGCCGGGGAACACGCGAGAGGGGGTAGAAGTGGAACCGTTGGAACCTGCATGACGAGCAACAGGACCAGTGCCGTGGCTCTCACGCAGACGGTGCTGACCGTAGCGCTTGATAACGCCCTGGTAGCCCTTGCCCTTGGAAACGCCCACAACGTCGACCTTGTCGCCAGCTGCGAAGACATCAGCCTTCAGCACGTCGCCAACGTTCATTGCGGAAACATCTTCCAGACGGAACTCGCGCAGGGTCTTCTTGGGGGCAACGTTTGCCTTCTTGAAGTGGCCTGCAGCTGCCTTGTTGACCTTCTTGGCGGAAACCTCGCCGAAGCCCAGCTGAACAGCCTGATAACCATCGCTCTCGACGGTCTTCTTCTGCACGACGGTGCAGGGACCTGCCTCGATGACGGTCACGGGAACGACCTTGCCGTTCTCATCGAACAGCTGAGTCATACCGACTTTCTTGCCGATAATGCCTTTAACCATTTTCTTTTCCTCCTGTAAAGGTTATTGGTTGGCGGCGCACGTCACCGCCAACATGACCCCTCGGGAAACGAGGAGCATCTCCGGATCAGCTTTTACAGCTTGATCTCGATGTCCACGCCAGCGGGGAGCTGGAGGCTCATCAGAGCCTCGACCGTCTTGTTAGACGGCTTCAGAATGTCGATCAGACGCTTGTGAGTGCGGCTCTCGAACTGCTCGCGGCTATCCTTGTACTTGTGGGTAGCACGCAGAACGGTCACGATCTCGCGGTCGGTGGGCAGGGGGATGGGGCCGGACACGCGTGCACCGGTGTGCTTTGCGGTCTCCACGATCTTCTCTGCTGCGGCATCGATCAGCTGAGCATCATAGCTCTGCAGACGGATTCTGATTTTCTCTTTGACTGCCATTGCTTACGCCTCCTGAAAAAATTGATTTTGCCCTAGGCGAGCCGATAAATTGCTCTACACAGTTCCGGGTGTTCCTCGATTTGGCACTAGAAAAACCGGTGAACCGCCTGGCAGTTCTCCCGGAAAAATATTAGCAAATCAAATCCGAACATTGGTTCCGCCCGTTTCGCAGGTCGCCCTGCCGAGGGAACGTATTCCATCGCTGTCAGTAATTTTTTCGCCCGGTTCTAAGATCGGACATACTCCGCGGAAATAACCCATCACAGCTATCGCCGGATGACAACCTCCCGCATCTACGCATATCGCTGGCCTGCACGACTTGTATCGCACAAGCCTTTTGCAGCCGAGAGATATTTTATCACATCTTCGTGCATTTGGCAAGTGTTTTTTCGCGATTTTTCAGAAAAAATCTGATTTTTCTTTTTTATTTTCTTCTTTCGGCCTCCCGGCTCAAATTTTGTGCAGAACGCACAATTTCCGGAAGCCCCTTCCGGTGGAAAACCGGAGCCGCCCTTTCAGGATGCCCCCAAAAAGCTCCTGTTATACAAAAACCCTCTCCGTCATCGCTGCGCGATGCCCCTCTCCCGAAGGTCGAGGTTTGGGAAGCGAACCTCTCAGTCTGCTTCGCAGACAGCTCCCCTAACAGGGGAGCCCTTGGCAGGCCGGGCAAGCCCTGCTGTCCGCTTGGGCTCAATTGGGCGCAAGGCAGCGGGCCTTGCTCTCATTGGCAGCGACTGCGAGACTACGCTCTACCAAAGAGTGCTGGGCAAGCAGTCGTGAATCGAGACAGCGGAGCCCGGCTGTTTACGAATGCAGAAAACTTCGCTCGTCCAGCACGACCATTACCGACTCGCCAGTGGCTCCCCTACCAGGGGAGCTGGCATCGCGAAGCGATGACTGAGAGGTTGTACCAAGGAACGCTGTCCTCCAAGAACAGGCTGTTATCGCAAGCCCGCCTGAGAGGTTGTACTATATGCCACGTTTCCATTTTGCTCTGCGGTTCCCGGAAGGCAGCCCTTCGTACAACCTCTCCGTCACCTTCGGTGCCGCCTCCCCTGGTAGGAGAGGCCTTGGCAATCCGCAAACGTTACTTCTTCGCCTTCAGCCGCTCCGCCAGATCCTCCCTCGGTGTGATGTAGACGGTCGTGTACACCTCGTACAGCACCATGCCGGGCTTGGCACCGCTGGCTTTCCAGATGTTCTTCACCTCGGTGGTGTCCACCGCGACCTTGGCACCGGTGCCGGCCTTGAAGGTGCTGGAATACAGCACGGCAAGCTCAGCGGCTTCCTGTCGGGTGGTGTCGGGGATATCCTCTCCCCGGCTCATGACCACCACGTGGCTGCCGGGGGCCTTCTGCACATGGAACCACAGGTCTTTGCCGCGGGCGGTGTGAAGGGTGAGCCGGTCGTTCTGGGCGTTGTTCCGCCCCACCAGGATCTCAAAGCCGTCGCTGGAGGTAAACCGCAGGAAATCCGCCGGTTTCTGGCGCTTGTCCCGCTGCTTGTAATACTTCAGGTAGCCCTGGCTCTTCAGCTCCGCGCGGATCTCATTCAGCGCCGCCTCGCCGGAGGCCGTTTCCACCTCATATAAGACCGTTTCGAGGTAGGCGATCTCTTTTTCGCCCTCGGCCAGCAGGTCCACCAGCATCCGCGCCGCCGTCTGCTTCTTCTTGTAGTTCTTGAAGAAGTTCTGCGCGTTCTGGCTGGGCGTAAACCGCAGGTCGAGCGGGATGGTGACTTCCCTGCCCTCATCGTACCAGTTGGGCACGGTGATGCTCTTCATGCCCTTCTGGGCCAGATAGAGGTTCGCCGAGAGCAGCTCACCGTACAGGCGGAGCTTTTCGCTCTTGCCGCTGGCGGCCAGCTCTTCCTGCCGGGCGGCCTGCTTGCGGACGGCGCGTTCGTACATGTTGTGGACCGCCTTGTGGAGTTCCTTGCTCTTGGTACGCAGGCGCTCAGCACGGTCCTTTTCGGCATAGTAGCCCTCCAGCATCGCGTTGAAGGACGCCCACTCCCTGACCGCATAGGTCTCGCCGTACTGCCGGGGCCGGAAGAAGGTAAACTCCACCGGTTTGCCGTCCGGAGCCGTCACGCTGCACGGACAGCCGCCGTTGGCGTGGATCTCCTTCAACTCGTCGATGGCTGCCATCAGGGCGCGCTTCTGCTCCCCGGTCAGCTCATTGGCCAGCAGGTGTTCGCCGTCGAATGCGCGCCAGGCGGCTTCGCGGCAGACCACCGGGCCGACTCCGGCCACCGTCTTGTTCAGGGCATCCGCCACGGGCAGGTCCCGCTCGCAGGCCGCTGCCACGATGGAAGCCGAACTCACGGTCAGAAAATCCGGGCGGGCCGGTTTGGGCGGCACGGTGTAGGGCAGGCCGGGCAGCAGCTGCCGGATGTCGCTGTCCTCAAAATCGACCCGCTTGAGGGCGTCGATGATCCTGCCGTTCTGCACCAGCACCAGATTGGAGTAGCGCCCCATCAGCTCCGCGCAGAGGACGTTCCGGACCAGGTCGCCCATCTCGTTGGTGCACTGGAACTCGAAGTAGACGATGCGGTCGCCCGGCTCCATCCGGACATCCAGCAGCTTGCCGCCGGTGAGGTGCTTGCGCATCAGCATACAGAAGGACGGCGGGGTCTCCGGGTTCTCGAAGCTCTCCTCGGTCAGGCAGACCCGCGCGGAACCGCTGCGGGCCGACAGCAGCAGGCTGTACGTCTCGGTGCGGGTGCGCAGGGTCAGCACCAGTTCATCGCGGGTCGGCTCAAACAGTTTTGCGATCTTCGCATCGGTCAGGGTCGTTTTCAGTTCTGCCGCCGTCAACGCCAGCGTTGCAGCATCCAAAGCCATATTCTTCCCTCACTCTCCTTCTCTATATATAAGTATAGGGGTCTCGGTTCGCGGTGCTCACCAGCACCTCCAGTTCCGGGAACGCCGCCCGCAGCCTTTCGGCCACGGCTGCCGTCACCGGGAACTCGGTGGCGTAGTGCCCCGCCGCGATGAGCGACAGGCCCAGCCGGGCCGCGTCGCAGGCATGGTGGTGGTTGGCCTCGCCGGTCAGCAGGCAGTCTGCCCCCACGGCAATGGCCTCTTCGAACAGGCTCCCGCCTGCCCCGCTGATAACAGCCAGCCGCCGCACGGGCCTCCCGCTGTCGGTGTACTTCACCTGGACCGCAGGGCCGGTTTCAGGCCGATTGCACCGCTTGCCCAGCGCGTCCTGCGCCTTTTGGGCCAGCTCCGGCACCGTGATGAGGTCCACTTCGCCCACGCGGCCGCAGCCGCCCGCGAAAGGCTCCCAGTTCCGCATCCCGAACATGCCCGCCAGCACCTCGTTGACACCGCCCTCGGCTGCGTCCAGGTTGGTGTGCATGCAGATGGCCGAGATGCCGTTCTGCACCAATTGGAAGGGCACATCTTTCGGTGCCAGCCGCTTGAGCGGGCTGAAGATGACCGGATGGTGGGCCACGATGAGCCCACAGCCCTTGGCGGCGGCTTCCTCCACCACGTCCGGGGTGATGTCCAGCGTGACCAGCACCCGGTCCACCGGTCTACAGCAGTTCACCAGAAGGCCGGGGTTGTCCCAGCTTTCGGCCAGTTCCAGCGGCGCGATGCGCTGCATCGCTTCATAAAGTTCGTTGACTGTTCTCATAGTTTCACCCGCTTTCCCCTCTCCGTCATCGCTGCGCGATGCCGCTCTCCCCCAAAGTGGGAGGGTTTGGCAGTCCACACAGCGCATCTCTTTATGCCAAGGGCTCTCCCTTCGAGAGAGCTGGACGCGAAGCAGCCTGAGAGGGTGAGGATTCTAACAACGCGTCGATCTCTTCGGCCAGTGCGGTCCCATCCGGCACACCCAGCCGGAACCGGGGGAGCTTGGCTTTCTGCCAGGCCGCATAGCCCGCGCCCTCCGGCCACTCGTCGGTCCTGCCGAACAGGCATTCGGTGAAGGAGGCTTCCTTCCGCTCGCCGGTGTACTCTGCGGCCATCACCGCATACCAGCGGCCCGCCGCCTGCACAGGGCGGTCGGCTGCAAGGGCAAAGCCGTGTGCCCACAGCCAGCGCCGAAGTTCGCTGTGGCGGGTGGCAGGCACCAGGACCAGCCGCGGCCCGCCGGGCTGCATCACCCACGGTGCCTGTTCGATGATCTCCCACGTCGTCTGTGCGGAGACGCCCGCCAGCACGATGGTGCCCACTTCCCCCGCCGACAACACAGAAAGACCGTCGCCGAGCCGAAGCTCAGCGCGGTCTTCGCAGCCTGCATGTTCCAGCGTCTGTTTTGCTTTGGCCAGCGGGCCGGGGCGCAGGTCGGCGCCGATGACTTTCGGGTAATTTCCCGAAGCCGCCAGCACCGCCGTCAGCTTGCCGTGGTCGCAGCCGATGTCGGCCACGGGCCTGCCCGGCAGCACCAGTTCTGCCGCCGCCGTCAGACGCGCATCCAGTGTGGGCAGCATCAGGCCTTCTTTGCAGCCAGGTGCTCGTTCAGCTTCCCAATGAGCTCATCGCAGTCCACGCCGTGCACCTCGCAGGCCTCCTCGATGGTCTCGCCGCGGGAAGTCGGGCAGCCCAGGCAGTGCATCCCGATCTCCATGAAGTAGGGTGCGGTGGTCTGGTCCATATCCAGAATATCACCGATGATGGTCTCGCGGGTGACCTGCTTCACGGCAGCCTTCTTTTCGTCCTTGTCCTTCTTGAGCATATCAAAAATATCAAACATGATGGTGTTTCCTTTCTGTTTCGGTCATTTCGCCGGCCAGACGGCCGACCATATATACTATACCCTATTACTAGGTTTATTTTCAAGTATTCTTGTAAATTTTAACGTTTTGGCTCTGTATGACCGCTCCGTTGGGCTTGCGGCGAAGAGATGAAGTTTGCGCAATGCCAAGGCCTCTCCTACCAGGAGAGGTGTCACCGAAGGTGACGGAGAGGTTGTACGAAGGACAAGCCTTCCCGGCAGCCGTGAAGCAGAACGGAAACGCAGCATGTAGTACAACCTCTCCGTCTCGCCTTTGGCGCAAAAAGCCCCCTCTGCCTTACGGCAGAGGGGGCCACGCGATTCAAACTTGTAAAATCAGCGCTTAGTTCTGCTTCATGCGAGCGAAGCAGTCAGAGCAGTAGACCGGACGGTCCTCACGGGGCTGGAAGGGAACCTTGCAAGCCTTGCCGCAAGCTGCGCAGACAGCATCGAACATCTGACGGTCACCGCCGTTGTTGCCGCCGCGGACGCCGTTCTTGCGGGCGTCACGGCAGGGCTTGCAGCGCTGGGGCTGGTTCTCAAAGCCGCGAGATGCGTAGAACTCCTGCTCACCAGCAGTCCAAACAAACTCCTTGCCGCAGTCTTTGCAAACTAAAGTCTTGTCTTCGAACATAGTAGTATCTCCTCTTTGTTTAGTTCTTGCCCACGGAAGGATTGTAACCATACCTTTGGTTTTTAGGGACCATCGCGCTGATCGTAAGCTACCAGGGGCTTGAATGATAAAACATCCTCTAGCTGAGGACTCCCTTATTGTACCGTTCTTTTTTGGATTTGTCAACCAAAAAACAACCCTTCGCCTTCCTTTTTGTGGATTCCGCCCAATAAGACAGACTTTGCATCGTTCAAAACAGCAAAAGAGCCGCGCTCCCCTGCGGAAACGCGGCTCTTGCAATGCGGCTTTGGAGGTTCGATTACTTCTCGATGACTTCCTTGGTGTCGCGGGCGATCATCAGCTCCTCGTCGGTAGCGATGACCAGCGTGCGGACCTTGGCGCCCCAGGCAGTGATCTCGCAGACATCGCCCTGCGGGTGCTTGTTCTTGTCGGTGTCGATGCGGATGCCCAGCCAATCCATGTGGTGGCAGATCTTTGCACGGGCGATGGCGTCATGCTCGCCGATGCCGCCGGTGAAGACGATGGCGTCCACACCGCCCATGGCTGCAATGTAGCTGCCGATGGTCTTCTTGATCTGGTAGTTCAGCATATCGGAAGCCAGCTGTGCGCGCTTGTTGCCGGCAGCAGCTGCCTCTTCAACGTCGCGCTTGTCGCTGGAAACACCGGAGATGCCCAGCAGGCCGGACTTCTTGTTCAGGATCTCGTCCAGCTGGTGGCCGGTGATGTTCAGGGTGTACTTCAGGTAGTTGACCACAGAGGGGTCCAGGTCACCGCAGCGGGTGCCCATCATCAGGCCGGCCAGCGGGGTCATGCCCATGGAGGTATCGACGACCTTGCCCTGGTCCACAGCAGCGATGGAGGAACCATTGCCCAGGTGGCAGGTGATGAGCTTCAGGCGCTCAATGGGCTCTTCCAGGTACTCTGCAGCCTTGTGTGCAACGTACTTGTGGCTGGTGCCGTGGAAGCCGTAGCGGCGGACGCCGTACTTCTCGTAGTACTCATAGGGGATGGCGTACATATAAGCCTTCGGGGGCATGGTGCTGTGGAACGCAGTGTCGAAGACGGCGACCATCGGGATGTTGCCGAACACCTTGCGGGCAGCCTCGATGCCCAGGATGCCTGCGGGGTTGTGCAGGGGAGCCAGGGGGCTCAGCTCGCGGATGGTGTTGATGACATCATCGGTGATCAGGCAGCTGGCCTTGAACTTCTCGCCGCCGTGGACGACGCGGTGGCCGATGGCGTCGATCTCGCTGACATCGTTGATGCACTTGCCCTCGCCGGTGGTCATCTTCTTGACGACCTCAGCAAACGCCTCGGTGTGGGTGGGGAAGATCGCCGGGGTGGTGGCCTTGTGGCCGTTTGCCTCGTGGGTGATCATGCTGCTCTCCATGCCGATGCGCTCGCACAGGCCCTTGCACAGCACCTTCTCGCCGTCCATATCGATCAGCTGATATTTCAGGGAAGAAGAACCGCAGTTAATAACCAGAACTTTCATCTTCTTGTGCCTCCATATTGTTTTTCCGCCCGCCGGAACGGGCAGAATTTTACAGATTCCTAAAAATATTATATAATAGGTCTGCCCCCTTTTCAAGCCGTAAACGAGGCAAAGGGTTCTACAAAGTATCCCATCTTTTTTGTACATCCTGCCCAGAATCCGCAGTATATTGCCATTTTTTGTTGTTAGTCTGACATATATTTCACAATGTGTCTGTCGATGCGTTTTGATTTGAATCGAACCCCTCCGTCCGCGCTCTGGCGCGGCCAGCTCCTCTGATTAGGGGAGTCCGACCGAGGAATTGAGGTGAACTTCTATGAAACTGGCCGGTATCATTGCCGAATACGATCCCTTCCACAACGGCCACGCCTGGCAGCTGGCGCAGGCCAGAGCACTGGGGGCCGAACGGGTCGCCGTGGCCATGAGCTGCGGGCTGACCCAGCGAGGCGCGCTGCCCCTGCTGCCGGAGGCCGTCCGCGTCCGCGCGGCGCTCACCTGCGGGGCTGACTTCGTCTTCGCCCTGCCCGCCCCCTGCGCCGGGGCCGGGGCCGAAGCCTTTGCCCGCGCGGGGGTGCGGCTCCTTTCCGCCGCCGGGTGCGACGCGCTGGTCTTCGGGGCCGAGACGCCGGACGCCGCTCTCCTGATGCAGGCAGCCCGCGTCCTGCTGTGCGCGGACTACCGCGCCGCCCTCAAGGCCCAGCTGTCCGATGGAGCCAGAAACTTTGCTGCCGCGCGGCAGGCTGCGGTGGAAGCGCTTTGCCCCGGCACTCCGCTGGCCGCCCTGCTGGACAAGCCCAACAACAACCTGGCCGTGGAATACTGCAAGGCCATCCTCGAACTGGCCCCCGCCATGACGCCGGTCCCGCTGCCCCGCCAGGGCGCAGACCACGGGCAGGAACTGGCCCCGGACGCTGTCCGGTTTGCCAGCGCCAGCGCCCTGCGGAAGCTCTGGCAGACCGGCGGGGCGGATGCCGTGGCCCCTTATGTGCCCGAAGCTGTCCTTCCCTTCTACCGGGAAGCCTTCGCCGCCGGGCAGTACACCGATTTTGACGCGGCAGGCCG
Source organism: Faecalibacterium sp. AF28-13AC (assembly GCF_003478405.1). Lineage (NCBI taxonomy): Bacteria > Bacillati > Bacillota > Clostridia > Eubacteriales > Oscillospiraceae > Faecalibacterium > Faecalibacterium sp. AF28-13AC. The sequence goes on from NZ_QUFG01000006.1 coordinate 248,902, forward strand.
CTGCGAGCTGGCCCTGCTCCGCTCCCGCTGCGTGGGGCAGACGCCGTTTACTGCCGTGCGGGGCGTTTCGGAGGGGCTGGAACACCGGCTGGAACGGGCCGTGCGGGCCAGCACCACCCACGAAGAGCTGCTGGACGCCCTGACCACCGTGCGCTATCCCCGCGCCCGGATGCGCCGCCTTGCCATGGACGCCGCGCTGGGCTATGACGACGCCCTGCCCGCCCTGCCGCCTTATCTCCACCTGCTGGGGGCCCGCCGGGAAGCACTTTCTTTATTAAAAGATGTGAACCTTCCCGTCTCGCATGCGCTGATGCGCCTGAAAGACGAAAACGACGCCTGCGCCCGGATGGTCTCCGCCCAGCTCACGGCCAGCGATTTTTCTGCGCTCTGCCGGAAAACACCGGAGCCTATGGGCAGCGCACTTCGTCAAAAAATTATCTTTTTGACGAAGTGACAAAATTTTTCCCAAAAAAATTGGCAGATACGCTCTTGTATCACGAGGGGCATCCGGTGTAGAATAATAGAGAACATTGGATACAACGAAGCGTCCCCAGAATGGGCGCAAGAGGAGGAACTGCATGGCACTTCATGTTCTGGACGAAGCCAACCGCTGCCTCGGCTGCAAAAAGCCGATGTGTCAGCAGGGCTGCCCCATCCACACCAACATCCCGGAGGTCATCCGTCTGCTCAAGGCAAACGAGCTGGATGCCGCAGGCCGGATGCTGTTCGAAAACAACCCCCTGACCACGGTCTGCTCTCTGGTCTGCAACCACGAGAACCAGTGCGAGGGCCACTGCATCCGCAACCGGATGCCCAGCCACGACCCGGTCCACTTCTCCATCATCGAGGACTACATCTCCACCACCTATGCCAACAAGATGGTGGCCGGTCCCTCCCCCAAAAACGGCATGAAAGCCGCTGTGGTCGGCGCCGGCCCTGCTGGCCTGACCATCGCGGTGCTGCTGGCACGCTGGGGCTACGACATCACCATTTTTGACGCCCGCGACAAGATCGGCGGCGTCATGCGGTACGGCATCCCCAACTACCGTCTGCCCGACAGCGTGCTGGACGACTTCCAGTATCACCACCTGGACCTGAAGGGGATCCGCTTCCGCCCCAACACCGCCATCGGCAAGACCATCACCATCGACGATCTCTTCCGCGACGGTTACAGGAGCGTCTTCATCGGTTCCGGTCTGTGGAAGGCCAACGCCATGCACATCAAGGGCGAGACCCTGGGCAACGTGGCGTTTGGCATCGACTACCTGGCCAACTCCAAGGCGTTCCACCTGGGCAGCGACATCGCCGTCATCGGTGTGGGCAACTCCGCCATGGACTGCGCCCGCACCGCCATCCGGAACGGTGCCCGCCATGTGACCTGCTACGCCCGCCGCGATGAAACCTGCATCAGCGCCTCCGAGTACGAAGTGCGCTACGCCAAGCTCGAAGGCGTGGGCTTCCGCTTCTGCAAGGCTCCCGTCGAGATCCGCGAGAACGGCCTCATCTGCCGCGACACCGTCAAGGGTGAGGACGGCAAGTTCACCCAGGTGGAGGGCAGCGAGACCTTCTACCCCCACACCGGCGTCATCGTCTCGGTGAGCCAGGGTTCCGAGAGCAACCTCGTCAAGACCACCACCGGCATCGAAACCAACCAGCGCGGCCTGCTCGCCGTCAGTGAGGACGGCAGCACCACCCGCCCCGGCGTCTTTGCAGGCGGCGATGCGGTCATGGGTGCCCGCACCGTCGTCGAGGCTGTTGCCATCGCCAAACAGGTGGCGCAGTCCATGGACGAGTATATGAAGAGTCTGCCCGCTGATACCACCCCCGATCCTTATGCCGGCATCCCCACCTTCGAGACGCCCACCTCGGATGTGCTCGGCAAACAGAACGTCGAATGAACCCAGCCAGCCCGGCCTCGCCGCCGGGCTGGCTTTTTATGTCGGATCTGTAAATATTCGGAGCTTTTTACATTCTTAGCCAATTCTTAGTTGCCCTGCATCGTCATTTCTTGTATACTAGAGATAAATCACAGCGTGATTATTCCAAAGAGGATACCTGTTTTTGTCATTCCGACGCAAAACAGGTCCAGAAAGGTCGGTGGACACTATACGCAAAGGTTCGCTTCCCAAACTGCGGGAAAAACTGCTTGAAGCACTGCAGGCCGTGCTGCCCATCGTGGCGATTGTGCTGGTGCTCTGCTTTTCCATCGCGCCGGTCTCCCCCAGCATCCTGCTCTGCTTTCTGCTGGGTGCGGCCATGATCATCGTGGGCATCATGTTCTTTACCCTGGGTGCCGAGATGAGCATGAGCCCCATGGGCGAGCGGGTGGGCTCTGTGCTGACCCGGAGCCGCAGCGTCCCCCTCATCATCGGGGTGGGCTTTGCGCTGGGCTTCCTCATCACCATCTCTGAGCCGGACTTGCAGGTCCTGGCCAACCAGGTCCCCTCCATCCCCAACATGACGCTCATCCTCTCGGTCGCGGCGGGCGTGGGCTTCTTCCTCGTCGTGGCCTTCCTGCGCATGCTGCTTGGCATCGCGCTGCCCAAGCTCCTCGTCGTGTTCTACGGGCTGATCTTCGTGCTGGCGGCTTTCGTGCCCAAAGAGTTCCTGGCCGTCGCCTTTGACTCCGGCGGCGTGACCACCGGCCCCATCACGGTGCCCTTCATCATGGCGCTGGGCGTCGGTGTGGCCGCCATCCGAAGCGACCGCCACGCGGCAGACGACAGCTTCGGCCTCGTGGCCCTCTGTTCGGTCGGCCCCATCCTGGCCGTTCTGCTGCTGGGCATCCTGTTCCGGGCCAGCGACAGCGCCTACGTCCCGCCCATCCTGCCCGATGTGGGCGACTCGGTGGAGCTGTGGCAGCTGTTCCATGTCAGCCTGCCCACTTACTTCAAAGAGATCGCCACCTCGCTGCTGCCCATCGTGCTGATGTTCGGCGTCTTCCAGCTGGTGGCCCTCAAACTCGACCGCCGGACGCTGGGCCGCATCGGCGTGGGCCTGGCCTATACGTACATCGGTCTTGTGTTTTTCCTCACCGGAGCAAACGTTGGTTTTATGCCAGCGGGTAATTATCTGGGCCAGGTGCTGGCCGGGCAGACCTTCCGCTGGCTCCTCGTTCCCATCGGGATGCTCATCGGCTACTTCATCGTCAAGGCCGAGCCGGCTGTCTACGTCCTGAACAAGCAGGTCGAGGAAGTCACCGACGGTGCCATCTCCGCCGGGACGATGGGCGCGGCCCTCTCGGCCGGTGTCTCCCTCTCGGTCGGCCTCGCCATGGTGCGGGTGCTCACCGGGATCTCCATCCTGTGGTTCCTCATCCCCGGCTATGCGTTCGCCATCGGCATCTCGTTCGTGGTGCCCAAGCTCTACACCGCCATCGCGTTCGATGCGGGCGGCGTTGCCTCCGGCCCCATGACGGCCACCTTCCTGCTGCCGCTGGCGCAGGGTGCCTGTGCGGCGGTGGGCGGCAACATCGTCACCGATGCGTTCGGCGTGGTGGCCATGGTCGCCATGACCCCTCTCATCACCGTGCAGCTCATGGGCCTGATGGCGCAGCTCAAGCAGCGCCGCGCCCGCAGCGCCCAGCCGGTGCACACCACCCCCGCGCTGGCCTTTGCCGACCTGCCGGATGACGCCATCATCGAGCTGTAAGGAGGTCTTTGCGTGAATTCACTTTACTGGCTGGTCACCATCACCGACCGCCGCTCCACCGACGCCTTTCTGGCTCTGTATGCCGAGTTCGGTGTCACGGTCAGCCTGCGCACCGTCGGCTCCGGCACCGCCGTGCAGGAGACGCTTTCCACCCTCGGCCTGGAAAAGACCGAGAAAGCCGTCCTCTTTGCCATGATCACCGCCGACACCTGGCCCAGGCTCCAGAAGGGCCTGCGCCGCAAGCTGCAGATTGACGTGCCCGGCACCGGCATCGCCTTCATCGTGCCGGTCAGCAGCATCGGCGGCAAGCGCGCCCTGCAATTCCTGACCGAACACCAGACCTTCACCGTAGAGGAGGAGAGCACCTTGAAAGATACCCGCTATGAGCTGCTGCTCGTCATCGCCAACCAGGGCCACACCGGTTCCATCATGGATGCGGCCCGCGCCGAGGGAGCCGGCGGCGGCACCGTCATCCACGCCAAGGGCACCGGCATGGAGGGGGCCGCCCACTTCATGGGGGTGGAGCTGGTCAACGAAAAGGAGCTGGTCCTCATCGTCTCCCACACCGCCCAGAAGAACGCGATCATGAAAGCCATCATGCGCAAGGCCGACCCCAAAGCCGGGGCCATCGTCTTCTCCCTGCCCGTCACCGATACGGCGGGTCTGCGGCTTCTGGATGAAGAATCATAATCCTAACAAGAAGAATGGCACCCGGTGGGTGCCATTCTTCTTGTGATTGCATCGCAGGCGTGGATTTTTTCATATTTATCCTGTATCATAGGAGAAAGGAGGGATCTTCTATGAACTACACGCATCGCCGCCAGATCTTCTGGAACAGCCTTGTCATCGTCTTTGGCAACGCGCTCTACGCGCTGGCGGTCGCCTTATTTCTGGAGCCTGCCGGGCTCGTGACCGGCGGTGCCACCGGCATCGCGCTGGCCTTCGGGCGGCTGACGGGCCTGTCCGTCTCCGGCTTTCTGCTGGTGTTCAACCTGGCCATGCTGGTCTGGGGCTGGGCCGTTCTGGGCCGCGCCTTTGCGCTGAACACGCTGGCCAGCAGCATCCTCAGCCCCGTTTTTCTGGCGCTGTGGGAGCGGCTTCTGGCCGACCGCGTCCTCACTGAGGACATCTTCCTGTGCACGGTCTTCGCGGGGCTGGGCATCGGCGTGGCACTGGGGCTGGTCATCCGGGCCGGTGCCTCCACCGGCGGCATGGACATCCCGCCGCTGGTGCTCCAGAAATGGTTCCGCCTGCCGGTGTCTCTCACGATGATGGTCTTCGACATCGCCATCCTGCTGGTGCAGGCACTCTTCAGCCCGCCGGAACAGGTGCTCTACGGCATCGTGATGGTCATCCTGCACACCATCGTCATGGACAAGATGCTCCTTCTGGGCGACAGCCGCACCCAGGTCAAGATCGTCAGCACCCGGTCGGACGAGATCCGGGATGCCATTCTGGAACAGATCGACCGGGGCGTGACCATCCTGCACGGCGAGGGCGGCTACACCCACGAGCCTACTGAGGTGCTGCTCAGCGTCGTTTCCAACCGGGAGCTGCCCAAGCTCGAAAAGCTCGTCCATTCCATTGACCCGGAATGCTTTCTCATCGTCAGCCGCGTCACCGAAGTCAGCGGGCGCGGTTTCTCGCTGGAAAAGCAGTATCAATAAAATCAAACGGAGGTACCCACTATGAACCAGTTCACCCATCCCGTCGGACGGCGCAGCGCCACCCTGACTGGCTATGTCCAGCAGACCAGCAGCGCCCTGCCCAATCTGAATGTCTGCCCCGCCGTCCTCATCTGCCCCGGCGGCGGCTATGCCTATTGCACCGACCGCGAGGCCGAGCCAGTGGCGCTGGCCTTTCTGAATGCCGGTTACAACGCCTTCGTGCTGCGGTATACCGTCAGCACCAGCTGCCCCGGTGCCGAGGTGTTCGACAATGCGCTGGCCGAGGCGGAGGAGTCGCTCACCTACCTGCATGACCACGCGGAAGAACTCCACATCGACCCGGACAAGATCGCCGTGCTGGGCTTTTCCGCCGGTGCCCACCTGACCGGTGCATTGGGCACCATGGGCCGCATCCGCCCCGCCGCCCTGCTGCTGGGCTACGGCGTCTACGCCGCGGACGGTGTCGCCATGGGCGTCCAGATGCCCAATGTGCTGAACCATATCGACGCCCAGACGCCGCCTTCCTTCCTGTTCGCGACCCAGGGCGATCGGCTCGTGCCCGCCTCGAACTCGCTGGACTTTGCCTCCCGCCTGGCGGCGCTGCACACCCCCTATGAGATCCACATCTTCTCCTACGGCGACCACGGTGCTTCGCTGGGCACCCTCAACGTCACCGCGCCCCGCAGCCATGCGAACCCGGATCTCGCCCACTGGTTCCCGATGGCCCTGCGCTTTCTGGAACACATCTTCCGGCATGACGAGCTTGTGCCCCAGCCCGCAGAGGCCACGGAGTACGGCCCGGACATGCGGATCGGCAAGCTGCTGGATGACCCCGCCAGCGCCCCGCTGCTGGCAGAGCATCTGCCGGAGCTGGTCGAACTTGTCCAGACCTATCCTGACTGCCGCGCCCTGACGCTGAAGAAGTTCCAGCTCTTCACCCAGACCCTCCCGCAGGAGCGCTTTGACGCCTGTGTCAAGGCACTGACTGCACTCAACTAAGCAAAAACGAGGCTGCCCGCATCCCGCGGACAGCCTCGTTTTTTTGTTTCTTTTTTACAGCAGCGGTGCCAGCACTTTGAGCAGCATGCCCAGTGCATGGAACAGCCAGCGCCCCTGCCAGATGCTTCTGGGGTCGTTTTCCACGGTGCGGCACTGTTCCAGCGTCGCCTGAAAATCCGCCTCGATGTCCCGGATGCAGGGGGCATCCGTCAGCCAGACCGCATCTTCAAAGTGGTGGTACAGGCTGCGGTAATCGAGGTTGATGGTGCCCACCACGGCCTCCCGGTCGTCCACGACGAAGACCTTTGCATGAACAAAGCCCGGCGTCCACTCGCTGATCTTCACCCCCGAATCCAGCAGGGACGAATAATGGGTCTTGGCCAGCGAGTTCGCAAACTTTTTGTCCGCGATGCCCGGCAGGATGAGGTGGACATCCACACCGCGCTCGGCGGCAAACTTCAGGGCCGTTTCCAGCTCGCCGTCTAAAATCAGATAGGGCGTCATGATGTGGATGTACCGCCGCGCCCGGTTGAGCAGGTCGATGTAGACCATCTCGCCCACCCGCTCACCATCCAGCGGGCAGTCCCCATAGGGAGCCGCCGTGCCTCTGGCATTTTCCGGCACCGGGATGGGCTCGGCCAGAAAGGCGTCGAACTCCGGCTCCTTCAGGATGCACCACATCTGCAAAAACAGCGCGGTCAGCGAGCGGACCGCCTCGCCCTCCAGCATGATAGCGGCATCCTTCCAGCGGCCATACTTTTCTACCTGGTTGATGTACTCATCGGCCAGGTTCACGCCGCCGGTAAAGCCCACCCGCCCGTCGATGACCAGGATCTTCCGGTGGTCGCGGTAATTGTAATGGGTAGAGACGAACGGCTGCACCGGGCTGAACACCTTGCACTGGATGCCCAGCGCTTCCAGCCGCCGGGGGTAATCGCGCGGCAGGGTCGAAAACTCGCAGGTGCCGTCGTACATCACCCGGACGTCCACCCCCGCTGCGGCCTTGCGGGCCAGCACTTCCAGCACCCGGCCCCAGAACAGCCCCTCGTCGATGATGAAGTATTCGACAAAGATGTATTTTTCTGCCGTTTCCAGCTGGCGCAGCAATTCCTCGAACTTGGCCTCGCCGCTGGGGAAATAGGTCATGGCGGTGTTCTCATACACCGGGAAGCCGCCGCCCCGTCCGTACAGATAGGTCGCCAGCGACGCCGCGCCGGGTTCGGACGCTTCCAGCTTCCGGACGACCGATCGGTTTTGCGGCAGCTGGGTGCGCAGCACATCTTCCAGTTCCAGCAGCCGTTTGCGCAGGATGTTGTGGCCAACGTTGCTCTTCACATAGAAAAACAGCGGCACACCCACCACCGGAAAGAGCGCAATGACCACCATCCAGGTGATCTTTGCACTGTTGTCCATCTTGCTGTTCAGCAGATAGAGGACCATGACCGCCGTGACGGCCACGCTGCCGCCGAAGTAGTGGGGCCACAGATTGCCGAACCAGCGGAAGATGCTGACCAGCAGCCCCACCTGAAGCAGCAGGAGCAGCAGCACCAGCCCGAACCGGCTGAAGATGGCGTGAATGACCCCCTTCTGGCCCTTTTTCAGCAGCCGGAGGCCGCCGTCCTCAAACTTCTGGGCGTAGCTTTTGACATTTTGTTTCAGTGCGTCCTTCTGCATGGCGGCTCACCTCCTGCGCAGGGTCACAGCGAACATTCCCTGCGCGGCATGGCAGGCCTCCACCAGCGCCTTGGGCTGGCAGCAGAGGCCGTGGTTGTGCCATGGGTCATTGAACCAGTAATGCTCTGCATCGTAGCCCACCAGCAGCAGGCAGTGCTCGTTGCACTTCCAGGCAAAGTCGGTGCCGTCGGCCAGCAGCCAGTGGTCCCGCTGTTCGGGCACGGGCTGAAAGTCCAGCGTCGCCCAGAACACCACCGGCATCCCGGCGTCGATGTACCGGCAGAGCTCCTCCGCCGTCTTGCCGCTCTCGTCCACCACCTCGAACTGCCCGGCCGCGCCCTCGTGTTCCAGCGCACTGTTCAGCGCCCGGACGATGCAGGGCGCATAGCAGCCGTAGCCGGTGTGGTCGTGCGGGTCGCCGGGGTAGACCTGCCACGGGTCCGGGCCGTAGAGTTTCCCATCCTGCTCCCAGTAGGGCGCATGGGGCAGGTCCCGCTCGATGAAGGTATCCGGGTCGATCCGGATGCCCATCGCCTGCAGCAGCATCACCGCGCTGATGCTCTCGCAGCCGTTCACCCAGCGGTCTGTCTGGTCAATGTAGGGGGCCAAAACGATTTTTTTCATCAAATTTCCTCCCAGAGCATGGTTTACTCTGTCAAAAAACGCGTTTTTGTGTTATGATAGGCAGTAAGATACCGTGTTTCTATTATAACTTATTTTGACCGGTTTTTCTACCGAAATCGGCAGGCGGGAGGATTTTGGAGCATGAACAATCTCATCATCGGCATCGCGGGTGGTTCGGGCAGCGGCAAGACCACACTGGCCATCCGGCTCAAGGAACGGTTCGGGGAGGACGAGGTGCGTCTCATCTCCCACGACAGCTACTACAAGCGACACGACGAGCTGCCCTTTGCGGAGCGCTGCAAGCTGAACTATGACCATCCGGATGCGTTTGATAACGATCTGCTCATCGAGCACCTGCGGGAGCTGAAGGCGGGCCACGCCATCGACTGCCCGGTCTACGATTACGCCGACCACAACCGCAGCAGCGAGGTGCAGCACATCGAGCCGGCCCCCGTCCTCATCGTGGAAGGCATCCTGCCCCTGGCCGAGCCGGAGCTTTGCAAGCTGTTCGACTACAAGATCTATGTGGACACCGACGCCGATGAGCGCATCCTCCGCCGCATCCTGCGGGACGTCAAGGAGCGCGGCCGCTCGCTGGACAGCGTCATCACCCAGTACCGCACCACGGTCAAGCCCATGCACGAAGCCTTTGTGGAGCCCAGCAAGCGCAACGCCGACATCATCATCCCCAACGGCGGCGAGAACGGCCCCGCCATCGAGATGCTGGCCCACCACATCCGCAGCCTGATTCAGAAGGCCAACATGCAGTAACATTTTCCGATACCAAACAGCCGCCCCGCCGCGTTGAGAATACAACGCGGCGGGGCGGCTGTTGTTATGGTCTTTGCTTGTATTTCAGGGGCGTCTGCACCTCAGCGCGGATGCGGGTCAGATAATTCCGCGTCTCTCCGGTGCTGCGAAGGATGGCGTCGAGCTGGGCCTTCTGTTCCCCGGTCATGCCCTCATCCTCGGCCAGAAGCTCGGCATTGCCCTGAATGACAGTCAACGGCGTCTTCAGCTTGTGAGACAGCTGGATGATGCTCTCCCGCTGCCGGTGCTCCATTTCCCACTGGGCCTGCAGGCTGTCGGTCAGTTCCTCGCCCATCAGCTGCAACGCACGCAGAGCCTCATCGTACTCCCGCACCTTTGCCCCGGTAAAGTCGATGTCCTCGATGCCCTTTTTTTCGGCCACCTGCCGGGACACCTCCGTCAGCCGAGCCGTCTCCCGTCTCAGAAACGCGCCGGAACGGTGGGTGCTCCACGCGACCACCCCCACCAGCAGGAAAATGCCCAAGATCAAGTGCATCGTCTGCACATCCGGCAGAGTATCGCGCAGAGTTGGGTCTGCATAGGGCACTGCGTAGTCAAATTGCAGCAAACAAACCGTCCCGTCCTGCAATCTCGCGCGCAGATAATACTGTTCGTATCCAATCTCCCAGCGAAGATCCCCCGTCCACTCCCGCATTGCCTTTTGCAGATGGGAACTGTCCATGTTGGTGGCAAGCACCGTATTCCTCTCTGCATCAATCAGCACATACCGGCACAGCGGGTCCAGCTCAGCCGGGTCAAATGTTTTTGCCGTCCGGTACGGCAGGATGTTCTGTGCCGCCTCGTTCGAGACCCGCGCCGCCCGGTTGGCCGGAAGAAGCCATCCGCTGTCGATGCACAAAAAAAACAGCAGGAACCAAAGCACCGCTGCCACAATGCAGCTCACCGCTGTCTGCACAAGATACCCCAGCAGCACGGCCCGCAGCGAGATCAGTTTTCGCTTTTCCATTGATAGCCCACTCCCCACACCGTCTTCAACAGCGTCTCCGGTGCCCCTGCGGCCCGCAGCTTGACCCGGATGTTTTTGATATGCTGGGTGATAGCGGTGTCGTCCGCTGTTCCATCCACGCCAAACACGGCTTCGTAGATCTGTTCCTTGGTGAAGGTCTGCCCGGCATGAAGCGCCAGATACTCACAGATCGCGTACTCCGAGCGGGTCAGCGGCAGTTCTTTTTCTGCGTAGGACGCCGATTTGCCCGTCATATCAAAGCTCACCCCGCTACGCACCATCCGGTACACCGGAACACGATTCTGCCGCCGCAGATGGGCCGCGACCCGCGCCCGCAGTTCGCTCACCCGGAAGGGCTTGGTCAGGTAGTCATCTCCTCCAATGCCCAGCCCCTCCAGCACGGATGCCTCATCGGTCCGGGCCGTCAGGAACAAAATGGGTGCATCCGTCTGCTCCCGGATCCGGCGGCAGACAGCAAAGCCGCTTTCGTTTGGCATCATCACATCCAGCAGGATGCAGTCCGACCAGCGGCAGAGTGCTTCGGTCAGGTCTGCCCCGGAGCTGCATGTCACCACCCGGTGGCCATCCCGCTCCAAGGCCGTCTTGAGCAGGATGCACAGGTCCGGGTTATCGTCCACCGCCAGAATGTTTGCCACACGATCACCTCATCACATTGTAAAGCAGGCAGGATGCCCCATACAAAAGATAGATATGGGCCGGATAGAACCAGTAAAACAGCTGCTTGTGCCCGCTGCCCCGCTGGCCGTTGTACAGTAGCATCAGCACCACAGCGCCTACGCCGAACCACTCGTAATAATCCGTAAACATCTGGGTCCAGACGAAATCTGCCTGAGCGTGAACCATCGCAAAGGGCAGCACCAAATCCCACAGAAGCGCATTCAGCGCCCACACGCCCAGCTGCACCGGGCGATGCCCCCGCAGCGCATACAGCAGCACCCCGCCCAGCAAAAAGCCCCAGCTACCGTCTGTGACAGCCGTCCACATGGGCAACGGACTCGTCATCAGGAACGCCACCACTGCAGAGGCAATGGGCATATCCTGCACTTGGGGGAAAAGCAGCAGAAAAGCCATGACCATATAGGGCCAGCAAAGCACAGCTGCAATGGCTGCTGCGCCCTTTGCAATTTTCTTTTCGCGCAGCCAGTCGATGCCCTGCCAGATCACGCACAGCAGCACAAGATCCTGAAAGATGGCATTCTGCGGATAAAAGCCGTCTCCACGCCGGAAGGCACCGGCATAGATCATGAAAAATTCCAGTGCCGCCATTGCCGTTCCGATTGCCCAGATGCGGAGAACGTAGCGCTTCCGGTCATGGGTGTGCGCAAAGCCCTCCACCGTGCAGAACAGAAACAGCGGCGCACTGAGCCGCCCCAGCATACTGAACCAGGTGGGCACCCAGCCCGTAAATTCAAAGAAATAATGGATGTGATCCAGCACCATCAGCACCAGGGCAATGGTCTTGAGCTGGGTACCATCCAGGCCTTTTTTCGTCAGTTTATCCATACAGATTCTCCTTTCTTTGTACATTCAGTGTAACAGGAAAATCTGTAGAAACTATAAGGTTCTGCCTTTATGATACTATTTTTTCCCAAAATTGCAACAAAAAACGCCCTAAGATTTCTCTTAGAACGTTTCGTTCAAGTCGGCGACTACCTATTTTCACAAGCCGTTTCCAGCTAACTATCTTG